>CAZMIM010000001.1:0-44036 GCA_964566505.1 uncultured Candidatus Saccharibacteria bacterium
AGTAAACAACGCGCCGGTTATTACGCTTATTGGTTCAAACCCACTTACACTTAATGTTGGTGATATTTATACAGAACCTGGATATCTGGCAAACGATACAGAAGATGGAGACCTTACTTCATCAGTAGCTGTAAATGATGGTGGGCTTGATACAAATACAGCTGGTACTTACACAATTACATATGATGTAACAGACAGTGGAGGACTTACAGACTCAGCCACACGAACAGTTGAGGTTGTTGTACCTTTTGTACCACCAACAACAGGGTGTACATCAAACTGTGGAGGAGGGGGTGGTTCTACCAACCATGCTCCAACAATCATACTTCTTGGTGACAATCCATTTGTGGTAGCACAAAACAAAGAATACGAAGAGCCTGGATATATTGCAGACGACCTTGAGGATGGAGTTATTACTTCAGAGGTACGAGTAGATCTCGGAGGTCTTGATACAGAAGTTCTTGGTGACTACACACTTACATACAGCGTACGAGACAAGCATGGTCTATATGCACAAGAGAAAACCCGAGTAGTACAAGTGGTCCCAGCAGAAGATGTACCAACAGAGCCACAAGTATGTACATATCTAGAAGGGTTTGCGCGACTAAACAGCGATGACCCAACAGAAAACCAACCAGTAGAGGTAACAAAGATTCAAAAATTCCTTAATCAGTTTGAGGGAGCAAATCTTCCTGAGGATGGAATCTTTACAGAAGATGTAGAAGCATTTGTAAAAGCGTTTCAAGAGAAGTATCGAGCAGATGTGCTTGAGCCATGGAACCACGAGCTTCCAACAGGATATGTATATCTCACAACTCGAAAGAAAATCAATGAGATCTATTGTGAACGAGCATTCCCACTTAACTCTGAAGAAAATGCAGAGATTGCTGCCTTCCGAGCAGAGATTGCTGCGCTTGAAGCTGCTGCCGCAGCATCAGTAACAGCTGGTGGTGCCACTGGCACAACAGACGCAACACCATCTGTAGATACAGGAGTATTTGAAGATGGAGTACTAGAGCGTGGTGATGGAACACGAACACCAACGGTTCCGTCTGACGTAAATGAGCGCGTAGGTGCAGACACCGATGAGCTAGATAGCAACAACCTTGCTGCTACAGAAGCCTCAGGCAGAAACCTATTTGAACAAGCTGCAGTAAATGTATACACGTCTCTTGACGGTGGCTTTGATAGAATCCAAAGACTATTTAAATAATCATAAAGGACATTTTAAATATATAAAATGTCCAATAGATTTCTAGCAGGTTAGTCTTTAGCCGCTAGGGATTAGAAAAACCAACGGCTCATTTTCAAAATGAGCCGTTGGTTTTTTGTTTGGGAAAGTCAGACCTTCCCAAATATTGACTAATTGATAAATAAAATGTATTGTGTTTATGGAATTGAACTCTCACAAACTTAGTACAATACCATGACCCTTAAAGAAGAAGCGAAAAAAAGTTCCCAGATAAAATGGTCTTTGATTGTAGGATTTTTTATCTGCATCATGTATGTAATAATTTTCTCCTTAACTGGTATTACCAAAGACATTATTCTTGCATTCTCTCTTTTGGTAACACTTATTTTTGTTGCAAAAGCTTTATTAAAAGATATACGAGCTTTATTGGCCGCAGTGCTAATGTCATATGCTTCATTTCTTGTTTCTTTTGAAGTATTTCCAATTTTAGTTATTTTTGCGACCGGACTAGCTATCTTTTCTATCACAGGAGTACTCATCGATGCGGATAAGATTAGAGAATCAAAAAGAGTAAGTGTGTCTATTCTTATCGCTCAAGGAATTTTCACACACTTATTTTTATTGTTCGCAAACCACCATATTTTACCGAGTTAGTACTATCGGTAAGAGACAAGCCCCAAACACTGCTGGTGTGTGGGGTTTTGTTTTTGGGCTAGTTATCCACAAGGAAAGTGGGGTTTTGGTTTGGAGGAGTGGGATGAAGTGTTATATACTTATACCCAAGTGGGATAAAGTGGTAAATCATGCTAATAGGTGAGTACAAACATACATTAGATTCAAAGAAGCGATTGTCATTGCCAGCAAAGTTTAGAAAACAGCTTGGGAAAAAGATTGTACTCACCAGAGGGCTTGATAACTGTATTTTTATTTTCACGCTTGCTGATTGGAAAGAGATGGCAGGAAAGCTTGGGGGGCTCTCAATGGGTCAGGCTGGATCACGAGGATTCAATCGGTTCATGCTTTCAGGTGCAGTAGAAGTAGATGTCGATCAGGCAGGTCGTGTATTGATTCCAGATTTTCTTAAAGATTTCGCCTCACTCAAAAACAAAGTTGTATTCGCAGGAGTACACAACCGAGTCGAGATTTGGAATGAGAAAGATTGGAATGAATACAAGAAACGAATTGAAAAAGAAGCAGATGTTTTGGCAGAGAAGCTTGGAGACATCGGAATGATTTAGAACATGGCACACATACCAGTATTACCAGATGAAGTTATAGAAGGGCTCGCGCTCAAAGAGGGACAGACAGTTTTGGATGGAACATTGGGAAATGGAGGCCACGCAAAGCTAATAATTCCGCATATACAGCCAGGAGGTACATATATAGGTATTGATCAGGATACTGACGCGCTAGAAGAAGCAGAAAAAGCACTTTCACAACTTGATGCAACGACTATTCTAATCGAAGGGAATTTTCGGAACATGGATACACTCCTTTCTGATAAAGGGATTGAGTCTGTAGATAGAATTCTTTTGGATATTGGAACACGAATGGATCAGCTGGAGACTTCAGGTAGGGGATTTACATTCAACTCAGATGAGCCACTTCTAATGACGTTTAAGAAAAATCCGCAATCAGAAGATTTGACCGCGTACGAAATAGTCAATTCATGGGAAGAGGGAAGTATACAAGACATTCTTTATGGATACGGAGATGAGAGGTATGCACGACGTATTGCACGAGCAATCACAAGCAAGAGAAAGAAAAAGCCAATAGAAACCACAGGCGAGTTTGTAAAGATTATCGAAGAGGTTGTACCGATGAGATATAGAAAAGGAAAGATTCATTTTGCCACAAAGACATTTCAAGCACTTCGAGTAACGGTAAATGATGAGATTGAAAGTTTAAGAGACGGACTTATGAAAGGATTTGAACTTCTTTCTAGCGGAGGACGAATGGCAGTTATTTCATTTCACAGTACAGAAGATAGGGTGGTGAAGCGATATTTCAGAGAGCTATATAGCCAAGGTCTTGTGGAGAGAATCACCAAAAAACCAATTACTCCTACAGAGGAAGAAATATCACAAAACAGAGCATCAAGAAGTTCAAAATTAAGAATTATAAAAAAAGTTTAGAAAAATAAAGAGCAAAGCGACTATATTTTTCTTAATCCGCCCAAGTTTTCGAAGAAAAGTTGGTGCGGAAAATAAAAAATAAATCAAATATTAAAACATTATGAAATCAATTATTCAAAACATCACACATACAGGCGCACGGGAAAAACAAATGTTTTTTGTACTTTCTGGAATTATCGTGATGTTGATGATTTCGTATGCATATTTTGTGAATGAAACAGTTCTCAATATTGTTGCGCGTAAAAATATCGATAGTTCAATGACAGCACTTTCTTCAGAGGTGAGTGAGTACGAGTTTGAGTATATGGAGTATAAAAACACAATCACACTGGATTTTGCTAATACATATGGTTTTAATGAGTCGTCACGAACCACATTTATCTCTCGTGCGCCCCAAACCACTCAGTTGACCTTCAGCGAATAGTAGTACAATAGGGGTATGGCATCTCATACTGAGCTGATGCGTAAACGACTTAGAATTGTCGCAGGAATCATAATCCTGTGCTCTTTAGTATTGGTCGGCAAACTGTATATGGTTCAGATTGTTCAAAATGATGCATATACAGAAGAGGCAAACAGACAGTACGCAAGACCTCTTGGTAATATTTTTGATAGAGGTTCTGTATTTTTTACTGACAAAAATGACAACCTTATTTCTGGCGCAACTATAAAGACTGGATTTATTGTTGCAATAAACCCAACACTTATAACAGACTCGCAGTCTGTATTTGAGGATTTGAGCGCTCATATAGAAATGGACTCTGACGATTTTTTTCGTAAAGCAAGTAAAACAACAGATCCATATGAGGAAGTTGCTAGGCGTGTACCAGAAGAAGTTGCGAACGCCATTATTGAAAGCGACATAGATGGAGTAAGTGTAATCAAGGAAAAATGGCGGTATTATCCAGGCGAAAGACTTGCGAGTCATCTACTTGGTTTTGTAGGTTTTGCGGGAGATGAGCGTTCTGGGCGATATGGTTTGGAAAAGCAGTATGAGGGAGTACTTCGCAGGGGAGGAGATGAGCTTTATATTAACTTTTTTGCAGAAGTTTTTTCTGGAATCGCGGGAAGTATAGAAAAGAAAAAACTCTCACGTGAGGGTTCTGTAGTGACCACTATAGAACCAACAGTGCAGGCATTTTTGGAAACAGAGCTTGTTGATATAAGTAATACATGGTCATCAAGACAAAGTATGGGAATAATCATAAATCCAAAAACAGGCGCACTGTATGCGCTTGCAGTAAATCCTTCATTTAATCCAAATACATTCCAAGAAGAAGATTCAATATCAATATTTTCTAACCCACTTGTTGAGCGTGTATATGAGATGGGCTCTATTATAAAACCACTTACAATGGCGGCTGGTCTTGATGCTGGCGCTGTTACAGCAGAAACTACATATAATGATGAAGGATTTTTAATAGTAGATACTGCTCGTATTTCAAACTATGACGGCAAGGGGAGAGGGGTTGTGAATATGCAGGAGGTTTTAAATCAATCTCTAAATACAGGAGTTTCTTTTGTGGTGGATAGACTCGGAACAGATTCATTTTCTGAATATTTCAAATCGTTTGGCATGGGATCACTTACTGGTATTGATTTGCCTGGTGAGGTAGGAGGTTTGATTAGCAACTTGGATAGCCCACGACGAGTTGAGTACATGACGGCTTCGTTTGGGCAGGGTATTGCGCTTTCTCCTATAAATACAGTAAGAGCGCTCTCTGTTTTGGGAAATGGGGGGTATTTGGTGCAACCTTATGTTGTAGACCATATCGATTACACAATTGGATTTAGTAAAAACACAGACAGAGAAGAACCGGTACAGGTTCTAAAAGAGGAAACATCTGATGAGATAACACGAATGTTGGTAAAGGTGGTAGATGACGCTCTTTTAGATGGTGCTGTATCTTTGCCAAACTACAGCATTGCCGCAAAGACAGGTACCGCACAAATCGCGAGTCCTAATGGGGGATATTATGATGATAGATATCTTCACTCATTTTTTGGTTATTTCCCGGCATATAATCCTGAATTTTTAGTATTTTTGATGACTATTGAGCCAGTGGGTGTGCGATATGCTTCACAAACACTTACACGCCCTTTCTTTGACATCGCAAAGTTTTTGATTAATTACTATGAGATTGCTCCTGATAGGGAGGTGCTGGTGGTAGAATAGAATATGTGGCTTGGTACACCTTGTCCACGAGTAGCTCACCTCCTCTGCGCTCGCGCTGACGCCCGGTGTTTCCGTTTTTCCGATACGAACACCTCTCTGTACCAAACTCACTACCGGCATTCTCCTGTGGGGGTAGAATGCCGGTTTCTTTATGGACAAGTATATATACACGGTGTAATATAAATACATGCGGGCTATGAAAGGTCATGAGACGTATTTACTGTGCCTCTCTGGTTTTCATTCCGAACCGCCAAGGCTTATGTTGGACTTGAGACCCAACAGCCAGCCTTACCTGAGCCTCGGGCACCACTTATTGTTGTGAGTGGTGGTGCCCGGGCTCCTTTTTTTATACACAATAAAATCACCTAAAAAGGTGGTTTTATTTTTGCGACCCTACGGGGAATCGAACCCCGATTTCATCCGTGAGAGGGATGTGTCCTAGCCGTTAGACGATAGGGCCAAAGTATGTGTGATTATAGCAATAAAGACAGAAAAATCTAGGAAAAAAGCCACGTGCATGCACGTGGCTTTGTGAGAGGGATATGGGAGTCGAACCCACGACCTTCAGATCCAGGTTCTGATGCTCTACCACTGAGCTAATCCCTCAGAAAAATTGTGAAAAAGAACATTTCGCTCCCCGAGGAAGACTCGAACTTCCAACCTCTGGTTTTTCAGACCAGTGCTCCACCATTGAGCTATCGAGGATTGAGCGTGCCGGGCAGGACTCGAACCTGCGACCTCCTGATCCGTAGTCAGACGCTCTAAGCCAACTGAGCTACCGGCACAAACCCAAAAGGAGTAGTATCCTACCACTTATATCAATATTTTGTCAATAATATCTTGCAAAATAAGGGATTACTGGTAGAATGGTGCTCACATATTTATTTTATGGCAGAAACAAAAAAGGCTACAAAAACAAATAAAGCCGAAGACAAAAAAGAAAAGAAAACTGCTTCAAAAGCTACTGCTTCAAAGAAAGCTACGAAGACAGACAAAAAGGAGGCTACTAAAAAGGCTCCAGCTAAAAAAGCTTCATCTAAAAAGGACGGAGTCTTTGCGGTGATTGAAACTGGAGGAAAGCAATATGTTGCTCGTGTTGGACAGTATTTTGATGTAGAGAAAGTTTCTGATGACATGAAAGAAGGGGACAAGATTGTATTTGATAAAGTACTTCTAATTGATGATGGTGCGAAGACAGATATTGGTTCTCCATACCTTTCAGGTAAAAAGGTAGAAGCAAAACTCCTAGAGCAAGGAAAAGGAAAGAAGGTAAATGTAATTCGATTCAAATCAAAAAGCCGATATTTCCGAAAGAAAGGACATCGACAACCATACATGAAGGTAGAGATAACAAAAATTGGGTAAACAAAAATCGGGCAATTGCCCGATTTTTTAGTGTATTGATTTTCTATTTTCAAGAGCGCTCTGCATTGTTTGTGTGTCTATGTACTCAAGTTCTGTTCCTGTTGAAAGTCCTCGTCCGAGAGATGTTACACTCATACCACCATCTTCATATTTCTCAAGCATGTTTGCTACATATTCTTTTGTGTGCTCACCATCTGTATTTACAGGAAGAGCAAGAATTATTTCTGTGAGGCCGTTTTTTACTTTTTCTTCTACAAGCTTCTCTAGCTTGTCAGCTCGTATTCGTTTTTGAGGGTCGTTTTCTAATGCCCCAATAAGACCTCCAAGGACAAAATATTTTCCATTGTATACATGTTGTTTTTCTATATTCTCTAGGTCTGTATCGTATGCGACCACCATGAGCTGTGTATTGTTTCTGTTTGGGTCACGGGCAATAGGCGAGAGTGTTTGTGTCGGGTCGGTAGAGTAGAAGTGAGCACAGCTCTCTTGGCATATTTTTGAGTTTTCTTTCACATTTTGGATTTCTCGTACAAACCTATCAATAAAAGCTTGGTCTTGGCGGAGTAGGTGATAGACAAAACGACGAGCCTGTCGGGGACCCGTTCCTGGAAACTTCTTAAAATAATCAACAAGATTTTCTACCATATCTAAAATGCTTGCATGTCTTCGGAAGACTCTTTTTGTGGTGGTGTACTAAATGAATCAAAGTCTTCTTGGGCAAGTGTCCGGAAGGTTGTCTTCTTGTCGTCGAAGTATAGCTCTACCTTTCCTGTTGGACCATTTCGGTGCTTCTCAATCCAAATATTTGCGATATTTGGTCGCTCAGAATTATCATCATACTTATCTTCTCGGTGAATAAACATAACCACATCGGCATCCTGCTCAATAGAACCAGAGTCTCGAAGGTCTGAGAGGCGTGGCCGTCCTCCGCGTGATTCCACAGCACGTGATAGCTGTGATAGAGCAACCACAGGCACATCAAGCTCTCGAGCAAGTATTTTTAGTGAGCGTGAAATCTCTGTCACTTGCTGAACCATGTTGTCAGAGTTTTTAAATCTTCCTGAAGGCATCATGAGCTGAAGGTAGTCGACTACGATAAGGTCAAGCCCTTTGTCGCGCTTAATCCTACGAGCCACAGAACGCATTTTTAGGATATTGTTTCCAGGTTGGTCGTCTATGTATATTGGGGCAGATGAGAGTCTTCCAAGTGCGTCACGAAGTGCCTTGAAGTCGTTTTCTCCTTTTATTTTTCCTACACGAAGCTTCCAGGCATCCACTTGTGACTCTGCTGCAAGCATTCGATCTACAAGCTGTTGCGAGCTCATCTCAAGTGAGAATATACAAACAGATTTACCATGAAGTGTTGCTGATTGGCGAGCAATATCAAGAGCAAGAGAGGTCTTACCCATAGATGGTCGAGCAGCAAGGATAATAAGGTCTGACTTTTGAAAACCTGAAAGCATAGCATCAAGGTCTCGGAAACCTGTAGGTACACCGCGCATTTCATCTCCTGATTTGGATAGTTTTTCTAGCCGTTCAAACGCTTCTCCAAGTTCGCCACCAAGCTCTACAAAGTTTGTAGAGTTCATAAGGTTTGTAACCTCATATATTTTTTTCTCTGCTTGGTCTAGCGTCTCTTCTATTTCTGAAGTTTCGTCATATCCCATCTGGTTTATCTCATTTGCTGTGTTAATGAGATTACGCATGAGATATTTTTTCTGGATTATATCTGCATAGTGTTTTGCATTCGCAGCAGAAGGTACTGCATTTACAAGCTCTGTAAGGTAGCTAGAGCCACCCATTTGCTCAAGAAGCTCGCGCTCTTCAAGGCGAGTGGATAGAGAAAGTAGGTCGATTGGTCGAGACTTTGAAAATAGCTCGAGCATTGTGGTGTATATGATGCGATGTTTTTCTACATAAAAACATTTTGGGTTGATGATTTCTATTACGTCAGTCATCACCTCAGGGCGAAGCATTATAGAACCTAAAAGCGCTCGCTCGGCGTCGATGCTTTGTGGTGGGATGCGAACATCCTGCATAGGAGATTTGATGCCCTTGTTGTCCATGTGGTTATTCTATCACGCGCCGGTGCTTGCAAAATAATTAAATGTATAGCGCTTTGTATACAAGCTGTGGAAAACCCCACCACACGCATTGTGTGATGGGGATTTTAGTTTTTGTGCGTGCCTTGTAGCACTTCTTTTGCAAGAGATGCCGAAGCTCCTAATGAAGTTTTTGGTGGGCCAGGTTCATTAGGAAAATGTTTTTCTGTGTTCTTTTTCTTCATGCATTTAAATCTCTCAATTATTCTCAAAGAAATCATGAGTACAAAAAATGCTAAGAAGAAAAGAGCGATTTTTGCTAAAAGAGTTGTATTTGTTCGTGTAATCAATATACCCGAAAAAATACCAAGCGCTCCCCACAGTAGATATATAACCGGCTTCATCTGGTTTCCTCGTTTGTTCAGTCTGTTGTCTATAGTGCTATTGCGAGGAGGTATTGTCAATTATTATGTGATTTTGTATATTGATTTCAGATAGAACATCAATCAAAAAGATATGACTTATGTCTAAATCAAAAGATAGCATTGCGCACTCAAAAGAGGTACACATGCGTGCCAACAGAGCGCGGAGAGCAGAGATGGCTAGACTTAAAGATCCTAGGTCTATTGATTTGCTTTCAAGTCCAGTGGACGAAGAATCTGTAGAAGGTTTAGTCCATGGGGTATGGAATCATGATAAGGGAGCATATGATCCTCCTCCTAAAGAAGTAGAGGATTAGGAAACTCGAGGACCATCTTCTGTGTCTTCTACAGAAAATCCGAGTGAAGTGACCTCTTCTCGCAGTTTGTCTGCTTTGTCCCAGTTGCCACTTTTACGAGCTTCTTCACGCTCGTTCACTAAGCGCATAACATTTCCTGGAATGTTATGCGCTTTTTCGCACACTTCTTTAATAGAGAGCCCGAGCACTTCGTCAAAATCAAGAAGTGTTTGATATTTATTCTCATCTGATTCGTTTTCATCCTTGAGCATTTCCCACATAACAGCTATCGCTTGCGCAATAGAGAAATCATCATTGAGAGCATCACCAAACTTATCTTTGTATCGTGAAATTATCTCTCCATCATCACTTTTTAGTCTCTTGGCACTTTGATATAGATTATCAAGGCTGTGTTGTGCGGCTTCTAGTGCTTCCCAAGTAAAGTTTTGTTGTTTTTTGTAGTGTGTAGTGAGGTATAGATAGCGAAGAGCTAGGGGAGAGAGCTCTTTTTCTTTTATATCAGAGAGTGTGTAGGCATTTCCTTGGCTTTTTCCCATTCTTCCTCCGTCTACCATTAGGTGAGCACCGTGTATCCAATATCGCACAAAAGGAGCGCAGTCACACACAGCTTGGGACTGGGCTATTTCGTTGGGGTGGTGTGTCTCTCTTAGGTCTTCTCCTCCCACATGTACATCAAATTGCTCTCCAAGATATTTTCTACTCATAGCAGAACACTCAATATGCCACCCAGGAAAGCCAATACCCCAAGGTGACTCCCATTCCATATCACGCTTTTCATTTGTGGGAGAGAATTTCCAGAGCGCAAAGTCACGAGGATTTTTCTTTTCTGGGTTTTTCTCTACACGAGCTCCTTCTTGTATGTCTTCGAGGTTCGATAGCTCTCCATATTTGTATCCTTTTTCTTCATACAAAACAGTATCAAAATAAATACCATCTGATGTTTGGTAGGTCAGACCTTCTGCTTCTATTTTTTGTACCAAATCAATTTGCTCTTGTATGTGTTCTGTGGCTTTTGCAAATACCTCAGGTGGTAGGAGGTTCATCTTTCTGTACTCCTCTTGGAAGCTGTGTGTATAAAAGTCTGCGATTTGCCATGCAGTTTTTCCTTCTCGACGAGCGCCTTTTTCAAGCCTGTCTTCACCTGAAGACGAATCGCCTTCGTTGTCTCCGGTAAGGTGTCCTACATCTGTGATGTTCATTATAAACTTCACATCGTATCCGTTGTACCTAAGCACTCTGTGTACGATATCGCTCAGTACATATGTGCGCCAATTACCAATTGTTACATGGTCGTATACAGTCGGCCCACATGTATACATACCCACTTTTGGTGGGTGTATTGGTTTAAATGATTCTCTATTTTTTGAAAGTGAATTGTATAGTCGAAGCTCGCTCATCCCGATAGTAATTATTGATTATAAAATCCCATGTGCCATGGCGTATCTTTTGTATTATACGCTTAAAGCAGTAATCTGCTATGTATGATGAGATTACTATCGGGACTCATGTCTGTTTTGTGTCACGGTGCTCTTATAAGAACCTATTCTTCTTGAAGAATATGAAGAATATAACCGTTAGTGTACACATTATGCCTATCACAATCCAAAAATCAAAGCGATGACCCACTATTGGTAGTGTTGTGGTGTTCATTCCGAAAATAGACGCAAGAAGTGAAAGAGGGAATGTCACAAACGCCATAATAGTAAGCACTTTCATAACTTCGTTTTGTTTTGTAGAAAGAAGCGAGTTGTTTGTCTCTCGAAGCTCTCGTAGTGCCTCTTGCTGGTCTTCTACAGCTGACTGTACTCTATAGTGCTCTCCTGTGATTCTCTTTAGGTAGTGCAAAAATGAGTTTCCAAAGAATTTAACTCCAGCTATTTCAAGAGAGGAAAGTACACTGTCATGTGTACGGAGCGCTTGTTTAAAATCAAGAAGTATTCGGGCAATAGATGAAATGTCTTCCACCATTTCCTTTTCTTGTCCTTGGAAAATATTTTCTTCAATCTCATCCATATAGCTCTCGGTGTACTCAAGCTCATGATCAACTGATTTGTATAATTTTTTTATTAGGTAATAAAAGATAAATCCAGCGTGCTCCCCAAGATGCTTTTCGTTTGTGATGCTGTTTGCCTCAAATATTTTTTGGAATTTGTGCAGGGCGTCTACTGTGTCGTAGTGCGCGGTGATAAGAAAATCTTTTCCAATGATAAAATCGATTTCTTGGTTTTGGCCACTTGAGTTTGTGTGTCGGTGAGCAGGGAAGTGGAGTATGAGATAAATAGCATTGTCGTAGAGGTCTACTTTTGGTCTAAGTGTGGGCGCCACAAGCTCCTCCGCAACAAGCGGATGTATAGAATACTCTTCCATAATTTCACGAATCTCACTTTTTGTTGGGGATTCCAAATCAATCCAAGTGAGTCCCTTGTGCGTATACTCCTTTCTCATATGTGTATATATTGTATCAAGCGAATACAACACTGTCAGTGTGCACAGAAGGCTTATCAACTTGGTCGCTAAGTGCATAGGCGGTATACTTCACTAATAATGCCTAAAAATTCTTTTTTTAAACAATACGGAAACATACTACTTTCTCTTGTTATTACAGCTGGAGCTTTTGGTATTGGATTTTATTTTGGAGTGAGCTCTATTCCTGCCGAAAATCAAGTTTCATCGGTAATAAACAAGCGGGTAGGGATGACAGAAGAGGTAGGAGATTTTTCTTCTTTCTGGAAAGTATGGAATGCAATCGATGAGAAGTTTGTGCCACCAAGTGAGGATGCTGTAATAACAAACGAAGAGAGAATATATGGAGCACTCGAGGGGCTTGCTGAGTCTCTTGGAGATCCATACACAGTATTTTTCCCACCAGTAGAGAATGAGATTTTTGAAACATCAATCAGAGGTAATTTCTCTGGTGTTGGTATGGAGGTGGGTATTCGTGACGATATTCTCACAGTAGTTGCTCCTCTTAAAAATACCCCCGCAGAGCGTGCAGGAATGGAGCCGGGTGACAAAGTTTTAGCGATTGATGGTACTCCAACATCTGGTATGACCATTGATGAAGCGGTACAACTGATTCGAGGAGAGATTGGTACAGAGGTTGTGCTTACTGTATTTAGAGAGGGAAGAGATGACCCATTTGATGTTGGTATAGTGCGAGACACTATTGATATTCCTACACTTGATACAGTGATGCGTGATGACGGGATATTTATAATCTCTCTTTACAACTTCTCAGCACCATCTGCAAATCTTTTCCGTGACGCACTTCGTGAGTTTGTAGAGTCTGGAAGTGATAAGCTCATTCTTGATTTGAGAGGAAACCCTGGTGGGTACCTAGAGGCCGCAAATGAAATGGCTAGCTGGTTCTTGCCACTTGGTAAATTGGTAGTAACAGAAGACTTTGGAGGTAACCGCGCAAGCAATGAGCATCGCTCAAAAGGCTACGATATTTTCAATGACAATCTTGATTTTGTGATTTTGGTGAACGGAGGTTCTGCTAGTGCTTCTGAGATTCTAGCCGGTGCACTTCGCGAGCATGGCGTGGCAACTATTGTGGGGACAACTACTTTTGGTAAGGGTTCTGTACAAGAACTTGTAGATATTACATCTGACACATCATTTAAGGTGACAGTAGCTCGGTGGCTCACACCAAATGGAGTTTCTATCTCTGATGGAGGAATTACTCCTGACTTTGAGGTGTCATATACTATAGAAGACAGAGAAGAAGGACGTGATCCCCAATTAGATAAAGCAGTTGAGATATTGCTTCAATAAAAAGCTCTTGACCCGTTAGTAAATAATTGATTATTTAATTTTTCTTTTTATAAAAAATACCTCTTAAAGTAAAGCTTTTTGGTGCAGTAATTTTATTATTTATCTAATGGGTTGAAAAAGCAGTAGAGGTACTTCTTGGTCAATAGAGGTTGACAAAGTAACTCTTTATGCTATACTTCTAGTACGTATCTGGTAAGCACATGTGCGGTTGAAAGACGGGGCGCATCGATGAAGTGCAGTTCTTAAAAGAACGACCAGAGCTACTTGTACCAACATAAGCCTTTCCAGTGCCTCTGATGCAAATCTAAGTGGGTGGGTCGGAAACGTTCATGTTGATGCAAGGAGGGCTTTGCGCCGTAACGCGAAGTCCTTTTTTTGTTGACAAAATAATATTTGAAATATATTCTTATTAGCGGAAGTTGTTCTGTGAATTACCTTGGAGGGTGGGTTACAGGACAACAACTCTGGCTGATAAAGCTGTTCAAGGTTGGTGATGGTGGACACAGAACAAGCCGGTAGAACAGCGAAGGGGCATTTCCTTCTGTCCGACCAATCCCAGTAGGAGATGTAGACTCGCTCTTCGTCATCCCATCAGTCAGCAAGGGCTCTGCGTCTACTCCAAACGCGCAGGGCCCTTTTTTGTTGTTTTTAAACAGTTGACAAAATATATATAAAATGTTAGTATTGTGTTAGGTTGCAAGTTGGGGTAATGAAAGTTTCAAACCTCAGAGGCTAAGAATATGCAAGGATACGCCAAAGTACGTGAGCGATAGAGCGTACGCCCCAAAATGTAGCCAGCCGGATCTTCGGATCCGGCTTTTTTGTTGAAAAAAAGTATGTTTTCACATATACTACAAAAACTATGACAGAAGTAATATTGCTAGAAAACGTTCCAAATGTGGGACAAAAATACGAAGTAAAAAAGGTGAAGCCAGGGTATGCCCAAAACTTTTTAATACGACAAGGGCTTGCACGGATTGCTACACCAAGTGTTCTTGCACAGCTTGAATCACAAAAAGCACAAGCAGAGCAAGAGCGAAAGCTACAAGAAGAGCTACTTGAGAAGCAGGTAGAGTCACTAGAGACACTCGAGCTTACACTTACTGGTAAAGCAAATGACAAGGGACACCTTTTTGCAAAGATTAACCAAGATGATTTGGTGAATGCACTAAAAGAGCAAGCTAATGTAGATTTCCAAGAAAAACACATTGAACTTGGAGAACCTATAGCAGAAGTTGGAGGTCATACATTTAAGGTGAAAGTAGGGGAGAAAGAGGCAGAAGTAAAACTCACAGTAGAAGAAGAAAAATAAAAAAATCGCCCAACGGGCGGTTTTTTTTTATGAGTGTTTTTTATTTAAACAATACTTACGATTTTTTTCTGAGAAACTTGTCCGTTGTATCCCTTCTTTCTCTTTGAGCTGAACTGCACCTTTCCATCTTTGAGAGCAAAGAGCGTGTGGTCTTTTCCTACTCCTACATTGGCACCAGCCTCAATTTTTGTTCCTCGTTGTCGTACGATAATTTCACCAGACGCTACCGTCTGTCCATCTGCACGCTTCACGCCCAAGAATTTTGGTTGTGAATCTCGTAGGTTTTTTGCTGATCCTCCGGCTTTTCTATGTGCCATAATTCAATATATAATGTTAAGTGATGGATAGTCTACATGATTTTATGCACTTACGCAAGGGTAGAGAAGGGGGTTATATCAACACCCGTTTTAAAGGAATACTCCTTATTGCCATACTTATTCTCTCTTTAACCGCTAGTTTTGGGCTTGGAAGGCTTTCTGCTCTTAATTCAAGAGATACTGGTATTTCAGTAGGGGAAATAGAGCTAAATACAATGTCTGCTTCAGCATATGAAGCAAAACAATCAACCCAAAATCTATCAAATCAGACGGGGGATGGGGTAGTGGTTGCTTCTAAAAATAGTGATAAATACCACTATCCTTGGTGCTCGGGCGCCAAGCGCATAAAAGAAGAGAACAAAATATATTTTGATTCAATCGCTGATGCGAGAAATGCCGGCTATGTACCAGCAGGGAATTGTGAAGGTCTCGAATAACGCTATAATAGGAACATGATAGTTTTAGACGCAGAATTTACAGGGCTCGACCCTCGAGAGCATTCACTCATATCAATAGGTGCTATTGATTTTGAAAACCCAGAAAATCAATTCTATATACAATGTCGTCCATGGGATGGCGCTGATTATATGGAAGAGGCTTTTGAGGTAAATGGCTTGAGTATGGAAAAAGTTAATTCTTTTGAGTATTCACTTGAAGAGGCGATGGAGAAGTTTCTTGAATGGACACAGAGTATTGATGAGAGAAACTTGGCCGGACAAAATGTTTCAAATCTTGATATGCACTTTCTAATGGACAGTGCTCGTAGATATCATTTGAATTGGGATTTGCCATACAGAAGTGTGGATGTTCATACATTGGCATACATGCATCTCGTGAAGCGAGAAAAAGATGTTCCAGTTGAAAATAGGCGAAGTGCAATCAACTCATCATTCGTACAAGACTATGTAGGCATCCCTGAAGAGCCGAAGCCACACAATGCACTCAATGGAGCAAAGGTGGCAGCAGAGGCCATCTCTCGATTACTTTATGGAAAAAATCTATTACCAGAGTTTAAGGATAATCCAATCCCAGAATATTTAATTTCATAATATGAAAACTAAAAAAATTTTTCTTTCAGAAACAGATAAAAAAGTATGCGGAGTATTTGGTGGGCTAGGGAAGGCGTTCAATATCGACCCGACCATCCTACGACTTCTTTGGATCTTTATAGCACTTGTCACAGGATTCTTTGCAGCGATACTTGTATATATTTTGGCATGGGCAGTGATACCGCCAGAGCGTACTCATCCAGTACAAGACGATGCGTGGACAAATGAATAAAAAACAACCGCGTCATCAGGGATGACGCGGGTTTTTCTGAATCGGACTCTGGCTTAGCCAGAGAAACCTCCTACGTACCAGAGCGCGTCGGCGTTCATGTCAAAATGTCCACCGACCAACACGGCAGCAACTGCCATGAGCGTGATAACGATAAGGAAGGAGTAATTCGAGTTTTTCATTGGTTTCTCCAAATGAAAGTGATTGAAAGAACTTATACATATTATAGCATATTCTTATATATTGTCAAGCATTAATTTACACCACCCTATAATATTGTGCGACATTAAACAGATTTCTTTTTCAACGGCTCATTTTGAAAATGAGCCGTTCACAATATGAATGAAATATGGCTTTATAAAGCCATATTTTTGATATATAGGGAAAATAGAGAAAATTAAAGTTTCAGAATATGGCTCAACAAAGGGCTAAAATGGCGTTTTATGGCTCTATATACGCCCCGTAGAGCATTTTGGGTATATATAGGTATGTCCAAGACTACCCTCAAAACAGAGTTTATAGGGGAAGTGGTAGAGATACCCAAAAATAGATATAAAACCACGTATAAGGGAATACAGAGGCTCGTGTAATTGTTTTTGTGATAGTTGGAGTAGGAGAGTTATATATTAAGACATACATATGTATAGAGTCGTGTATATATTTATATCTGTATAGGGTCGCACAATATAGATTTTACGACATCTAGCTTTGAGAAATATCGCTCAACCACTTCCCTCGTGAAATAAAAAATTTTTTAACAGCAAAATATATTTTTCTATTTTTATCTATTTCGCTTTAAATAAATATAAAAATATTTCTATCTGACTCTCCTATACAAAATACTACATACTAAATACTAGATACTAAAATCACTCCTCCCCCCTACTCTGGCTCTATATTTTAGAGGGTATTGACAGAGTCGGAAAATATTATGTGATAAAAAACAAACCCCGAGTTCGATTCAATTCGAACTCGGGGTTAAAGCATTTCTATACTTCTATGAAGCAAGAGATGCTCCCATGATTGTTTTGGGATCCTTTTTAACATGTGAATCCAAGTGCTTCAGGGCATTTCGAACGAATGCAAGTGCAACGTTTCGAAAGTCATTTTTCCTTCTGTTGAAGAATGCCCAGTATTGGCCGGTAAGCTCTGGGTCAGAGTGGATGATTGGATACACCACCTGACTCAAAGGAACATCATCAAGATCTTCAAGCACATCTGGAAGTTCAGAAATGTGATCACATTCTACAACTCCAGGAAGTCTGGAATGAAGCGCCCCAAGAAGCTTTTCGAGTACTTCTCTGTATGTGTCACCATGACGAAGTTCTTCCATCACAGGAAAAGGAACAATACGACTGTTTGCGTCGAGTGTTCGTGCATATGATGAGTGTACTCTTCCTGGCACGTATTCAGGCTCTTTGCCATCATTTCTTAGTTTGCGTACAGGCATATCCCTCTTGGGTTTGAGTTAAAGAACAACTAGCTTCGACGTACGATTGTACAATATTTAAAGCTTTGGTCAATAGGAAAACCCGAAACAAGATACTGAGTCTTGTTTCGGGCTTTAGAACACCGCTTATTATGTTTTTTTGGGATATTTTCTTTCGTAATCAGCAAGTGCTTCAAAAAGCCATCTGTGGATTGCTCGGTTGCGAGCATTGAGTCCACCGAGACCCTTTGTTTCTTCAGAAAATGCTTTTACAACATCTTCCCAGCAAAAAGATTCTGTGCTTTTTATTGCTTCAAGCCAGAGTCTGTAGTGTTCAGAGCGTTGTCCAAGTAACTTTCTGCGCACAAAGGTGCGAGCGCCGAAGCGACACAAATCCTCGATTGAGCGCTCTGTTTTATTGAGAACCTCAATCAATGGATGAATTTGTGTAGATTCATCGCTTCCCATAGCATCCAAACTTGGTGCAATGGTAGGTATTATACCCATAACTACCTCCAGATATAATGTACAATTTCTGAAATATAATACACTACAATATTACTATGGTCAAGAAAACGCGCTGGGCTATCCCCAGCGCGTTTATAAACACTATTTCTTCTTTTTGTGCCGATTAGCACGCCGCATCTTTGCTCGGCGTCGCCTCTTTACTGATTTTCGTTTGTTCTTTTTCTTTGTTCCCATATATCGCTTCGCTCCAATTTCTAATTTTCAATTTCTAATTTCTAAACAATTTCAAATTTTAAAATGATCAAAAGTCAGAAATGAAACATGATTGCAAAGTAGCAACCATTCTACACTAAAATTCTTAAAACTCAACACCTGGAGCCGCATTTGGATTATCAATAAATGGGTTTAGTGAGCCTTCTCCAAAGTTCTCAAGAGTAGGACCTATAAAGCTCCATAGGTACGAAAATACAGGGTCTATGTAGCGTGTCCATACAGGGTCAATGATATGATCCCAAATCCATAGAAACATATCCCATACATAGCTCAAGTTGCTCTGTGTTTGGTCTGATTCAATAAAAGACTTCAGATCAAACCCAAGATAGCTTAGTATCAAAACCCCAATAACAATAAGTATTGCAGTACGAATGAGACCTGTTTGAGTATTTGTTTTCATCCCGTAGTAAAAAATTAGTTTGATTAATTAGACAATATAGTTTCGACACAACTAAGCCCATCTTTTATTTCCCGTAATATGTCTAATTAATCATTGTTGAAGTAGTACGCACTACTTCAATCAACTAATTTATACTACGGGATTCATATGATAATTATACACTTCGTATTGGGCTTTTGTGGTGCGTTACTCACACTTCTATAGGTAATCAAGTGGGTTTAGATATGCCTCAAAAGGAGCAACAGGAATATGCGCATTGGCGCAGTTGGTGCGAGATTTAATATCCCCTAGGCGCACTACACGCACTCCTTGTGTTGCATAGACAGAGAAGTGCAAGTGAGGGCCGGTAGAGTATCCTGTATTTCCACTATACCCAATGATATCTCCTGTAGATATTACCTGTCCCCGACTGGTTGTAATGGCAGAAAGGTGGGCATACATTGTCGATAGTCCTGTGCTGTGCTCTACAAGAATCCACTTTCCATAAGAGTAACACCCAGGTATAGAGTCTGTATTTCCATAGTCTCTCACTACCCCATTTCCTGCACTAAGAATAGGGGTACCAATAGCAGCGCGAAAGTCTATTCCGTTGTGACCGCTTCCATTGTATGCACCACTTTGTGCAAAGGCAGTATTTCCAAATCTTTGTGTTATATATACGCTCTTTAGTGGCCACGCCAAGATACCAGAACCCGCAGATGGGATACTTGATGGGTCGATAGCAACACGAAGCTCAGATTCAAGCTGTGCTAGTGCTTGCTCAAACTCCTGCCTTCTTTCAATCGCTTGGTCTAGATAGTCTTGGTATTTAGACTCCTCGTTCTCTGTGATATCAAGAATTTTGTTCTTCTCATTTTTGTTGTAGTCTACAACACTCTTTTGCCCTTCCAGGTTTCTTCTAAGGACGGATAGGTTGTTTCTGTATGCAATTTCTTCTTGTTTGTCTTTATTTAGGCTTTCTTTAAGTAGTCGGAGTTCATCTACATTTTCGCGAAGCTGTACTTGGAATGTCTCGAGCGTGTCTACATTTGCCCAAAAGTCTGTCAGTCGTGGATATGTAAAAAGAGCTTCTATTAGTGACTGCTGATCTTGTTTGTGAATAGAGCGAATACTAGAGCGAATAGCTTCTGTGTTGTTGTTGATACGGCGCTCTTTGTCCTCTATTTCAATCTCAAGCTCTTCAATAGAGTAGTTTGTGTTCGAGATTCTATTTTGAGTAAGAGAAATATCTGCTTGGAGTTTGCGAGCGTTAATATCAAGCTCACGAATTTGCCCTGTTAGTGTTTGCTTTTCTTGTGCTATTTCATCTAGCTCTTCTTCGTACTCTTGGATCTCTCTCTCAATCTGTTGTATTTGTGCGGCTGTATCATTTATCTGGTCACGAATTTCTCTCACGCTTTGTGCATGCGCAATAGACCCACCCAAAAAAGCGACACAAAACACAATAATGATTTGCGCTGTAATCTTTGGTAGTTGCATTTTATTCTTGAGAAAGTTTATCTATTGCCACAGCAATACGAGCAATACTTTCTGTTGTTCCTAGAATAGATATAAGTTCAAATGGGTTTGGTGAGCGGTCTTGCCCAGAAAGAGCATATCGCAAAGGCCAAAGAACGTTACCTCTTCCCTCTTTGTCGGCATAATCCCAGAGCGCAGACTTCACATCATCTTTATTTGTATATTCTTCCAAATCCTCTAGTACTTTTTGTGCATGCTTAAGGTGTGCAATGGTTTTCTCTTTTGAGTCTTCGTTTTTCCACATGAGAGAGTCTGTGTTGTAGCCAGGTCGCTCAAAGAAATATTCAAGTTCTCCAGCATTTGCCATGTCTTCCATGTTTTTAAAGAGTGTAATACGCTCTTTTAGGCTTGGTATCATTCGGGTTAGTCGCTCTTCAGAGTATTGTGAAAGTGACATTATTTCCTCTGGAATAAATGATTTTGCATGTGTAAGAAACGAGGCGTCGTCCATAAGCTCTATGTGCTTATTGTTCACCCACTCTAACTTTTCTTGTGAGAACACTGCCCCACCCTTTTGTACTTTTTCTAAATCAAAAGCCTTTATTAGCTCATCTCGTGAAAATATTTCTTGCTCTGTCCCTGGATTCCATCCCAATAGTGCTAGGTAGTTTATAAGTGCCTCAGGAAGCACTCCCATTTCTTTATATTGTCGTACTGATACTGCTCCATGTCGTCCTGAGAGCTTGCTTTTGTCTGGTGCAAGAATAAGTGGTATGTGCGCATATGTTGGCCTTTGTGCTCCTATTGCTTCTGCGATAAGGATTTGTCTTGGTGTATTTGAGATTCCGTCTTCTCCCCTGATAACGTGTGTTACTCCCATCAAAAAGTCATCCACCACCACAGTAAGATGATAAATAGGCAGGTTTTCATTTCGTGCAATCACGAAGTCTCCAAGATCTGTAGTATCAAACTGAATCTCACCACGCACCACGTCATTGAATGTAATGGTTGTGTTTGGGTTTTTAAAACGAATCACGTTACCCTCCCCACTCTCTGATTCTTCGGCAACATATGCATGTCCGCTCTCAATCATCTTTTGTACATACTCCTTGTATATATCTGTTCTTTCAGATTGTCTGTGTGGGCCATCGTCGTATGAAATACCAAGCCATGAAAGACTCTCTACAATATCTTCCTCATATTCTTTTTTGCTTCTCTCTTGGTCTGTGTCTTCTAGACGAAAGACCATTTTGCCTCCGTGTTTTTGTGTAAAGAGATAGTTGAAAAGTGCTGTTCTGGCACGACCAATATGAAGCTCGCCCGTGGGGCTTGGTGGGAAGCGTGTGATTATGTTGTGGGTGTTTTCTGTCATGCCAATTGTATTTATGAGCGAAGCGAATAATTATAAAATTGAGCATCCTCCTCAATTTCAAAGCATACGTCTTCGACAAAAACGCTTGGATTGATTTTCTTTTTCTGTATTTCTGTTTTTTCTATCATATTGTTTATTATTATTGCTTTAGCATATGCTTTGAAAATGTGGCGGATTAAGAAATTATAGTCATTTCATCCCTTAATTTCTTAAACTTCGTGAAGTAGTGCTATGTGTAGAAGCTGTTTAGCTATTTTCTCTGACGCATCTGTATGTGCCATTTTCTTTGCTCCTTCTGTCATTTTATTTCGCACTTCAGGGTTTGTGATAATCTCATCTATTTGTGAGATGAGTATATCATCATTGAGGTTATTCTCCTCTATCACTCGCGCCGCCCCAGAAGATGCATATGCAAATGCATTGCTTCTTTGGTCTCGTGAAATTTCTTGTGGAATAGGAATCACAATACTTGGCACTCCCCATACTGCTATCTCAAAGAGCGATGAACCCGCTCGCGTTACTATCACATCAGCAGCCCCTGCAGCCATACGAATCGCAAGTGTGTTTAGAAATGCATACGGCTTGTATCTGTCTTTGTATTTGTTTTCTTTGAGCTCTACATTTGCAAGCGAGGCAACCTCATCGATATTTTTGTCTCCCACTTGGTGAATGATTTGGTATTTTTCCACAAGTCTAGAGAGCGACTGGATGATTGCGTCATTTATGCGCTGTGCACCTTGTGAGCCTCCAAGGATAAGTATTACTGGTACATTTGGTTCTAGCTGTAGGAACTCGTGTGCGCCTTCTTTTTCTGGGCGCATTAGCTCTTTTCGGATTGGGTTTCCAGTATGAACAATATGTTTGTTTTTAAAATGAGATTGTACTTGTGGGTATGATACTGCGATAGCATCTGCAAACTTTGAAGCCCATAGGTTTACACGCCCAGGTACTGTATCTGACTCGTGTATTACCACAGGAATACCAAAAATGCGCCCAGCTACTAGTATTGGGAAGCTTGCATACCCTCCTTTTGAGAAAATAACATCAGGATAGATGGTAAAAATAGAAAAAATAGCCTTGAGTATACCAAAAAAGGTTTTGATAGAGTCAGGGATATTTTTTAGTGATTTGTAGAGGCGTATTTTGCCTGCGGGCACATATCGATAGTCTATTGATTGCTCAAATAGTGACCTCTCGTCGTATTTGGTAGGCCCAAAGTAGTAGAGTTTTGGTTGGAGAAGTTTTTCTCGCGCCACAATATCATTGACCGCTTGAGCGACTGCAATGATTGGATAGAAATGTCCGCCGGTACCTCCCCCGGTAAAAACAATTTTTGCCATTACTGCTATTGTATCAAAAAATAAGGCTGTAACTATGTATATAAATAAAATGGGGCCCGTGGCAAATGAATGCGCACGGGCCCCCTGGCAATTTTTTCGTCTATTTTTTGCTTTGGCAGACTTGCTTTTAAAGAGGGTGTCAGCCTCTACCGCTGTCGATTCACTCGGTTGTGGCAACATATGTCTGCGTGACGGCTATCTCCTGAGTCCCACGACTCAAAAAGTGGCTGTGATGGAAAAAAGAACATGAATACACCTTTCGGTGCTGGCAGTTGCTTGGTATAACCAAGACTTTACGGCGCCATAGTCGTCAGGCCCGTTGTAATACTAAGCTCATGGCTCAGTTGTTGGTACTGTAGCATATACAATATATTTGTCAAGTACTTTTTTGTATAAAAAAAGCTCTGTGCAGTACACAGAGCCAGAAGCTCAGGGGCGTGGTGCTATCAAGCAGGTTTTCGTTGCGCACTTACTCACATACTGTGCACCACGCCCCCAAGTGGATCGAAGAAATTTAATATTACCAATTTTCTATATTTTTTCAAGTTTGTGAGAACCTGGTTCTCACACTCCAAAGTTTGGGAAGGTCTGACCTTTCCAAACTTTAGATTACAAAAAGAAAAAGCCGAATGTTTTTAGCATTCGGCTTTTTGAGTCTTGTGAACAGACTCATTGGTTGTCTTCTTCCTCGGAGACCTCTTCTGCCCTGTTGGCGATTTTACGGAGCTCTTCATTGACTCCTTCGAGGGCTCCTGCAATGAAGAGGATTGCTGCTGTTGCAAATAAAGCAAGCAATTTCATTAAATCTACTTCTGAAGGTTCAGAGGCAAAGAAGGCATAAATAGAAGCTATAGTGAAAAAAACTCCTATGCTTTTAAAACCAATTTGTAACATTGATTTGTACGATGTCTTGTTTAAGGTTATTCCACTATAAATTATAGCACATAATAGAACTATGTCAATATAGTACTATTTCTTTGCGTAGCGGGAGATGTGAAGCACGACACCCATAGATGCGAGTGCTGCAAGAAGTGCCGTACCTCCTTGTGATACGAAAATAAGTGGCATACCAGTAAGTGGTGCAATACCAAGCATTGATGCAATATTGACAAGAGATTGAGTTACAACTAAGAGAATCAATCCTGTTGCGAGTAGCTTTGTAAAAATAGTTGGCGCACGGTTTGCGATGCGAAGCCCTTGTATCGCAAATGCCACAAATAACGCTATAAGTATGATGGCACCGATGAATCCCCACTCTTCTGCAAAAACAGCGAATATAGAGTCTCCTACGGGCTCTGGGAGGAAGTTAAACTTCTGCACACTCTGCCCAAATCCCCTACCAGTCGGCCCACCAGAGCCAATAGCAATAAGTGACTGCTTTATCTGATACGCCGCTCCTGTTCCTGTGGGGTCTACTTTGAGAGGGTTTATAAATGTGAGTATTCGAGAGCGCACATATGGGCGAAAGATTGCCAAAAGCCCTATACCAAGTGCACCGACGCTTCCCAAAAGTGCAATATGGCTAAACCGTCCTCCTGCCACAAAAAACATTCCAAGTGCTGTAACAAAAATTACCAAAAGTGTTCCTGTGTCTGGCTGAAGCAAAAGCACTCCTCCAACTATCCCAAGAATAATCACGAGCGGTAATAGTCCGTATTGATATGTTTGTATTTTGTTTCGTGCAGCAGAAAGCCATGCGGCAAAGTACATCACAAAACCAATCTTGAGCGCCTCTGCTGGTTGGAATGAAAATGAGCCAATAGAGAGCCATCGTCGTGCGCCCCCATGTGCAAACCCAAGTCCAGGTACAAATACAAGTAATGTGAGAACAACTGTTCCAAGGAATATATAAAATGCATATGTATTCCAAAATGTATATGGGATTCGTATAGCTACAACAAGCGCAATAGAGCCAAGCACTAGCCCAAGAAGTACTTGGTTGAAAATGATTCGTGAAAATGTAATACCCGCTCTATCGAGCATTCCCATAGATGCAGATATGAAAATAAAAAACCCCACAAACACGAGGGTTGCCAATATCCATGCAAATGCTTTGTCGTATCCACGATTTTTCATTCTGAAAAATAATTCTTAATTTAAAATTTCAAAACAATTTCAAATAACAAAAACGTTCATTTAAAATTAAAAATTTAAAATTCTCATCTTATATTGTATCAAAGAAAGGAAACAAAAAGGGGTCCGATTCGCTCAAAGCGTTCCGGACCCCCAGATAGGTGTAACTCTGAAGAGGTGGCCTATCGAACGGCAGTAATTGGCGTGTTGCCAACATCTCCCTGGGTGTACATACCATTTAGAGATGAACGAATATGTCAGTTTCTATTCTAGACACATCGTAGATTGACCTCTGCCTGGTCATCGTGATCTCCTGCTGTCGGCAGTCGCTCTCGTTCGAGCACTTGTTTGCCAACGGATCGAGCAGGATTATTATAAGTATAGCATATACAACTTGTTTGTCAAGGGTTTTTATGTTTTCTTTTTTAAAATACGAAAAAATGGCCTTATAAAGCCATTTTCAACGGCTCATTTTCAAAATGAGCCGTTGATTAGATATCAAGTTTAGCCAATGAGTGCGATTATTACCCCAAGAATCGCAAACACAATAGAGAGAACCCAGTATCGCATCGTTACTTTGTAGTTTGGCCATCCTATTGCTTCAAAATGGTGGTGAATAGGTGCAATAAGAAATACTTTTTTGCCTCTGAATTTTTTAGAACCTACTTGAATCACATTTGAGAGTACTGTTGCAAGAAGTGGAAATCCAATAAGAGGCAGAAGTACTACTTGCTCTGTTAGGAATGCGACCACACCAAGCGTCATGGTGAGTGCCATAGAGCCAGTTTCTGTCATATAAAATCGTGCAGGTGGGATATTGAACCATAAAAATGCAAGCAACCCTCCTACAATCACAAAACAAAATGCTGCCAAGTCGATTTGGTTTTGTGCAAATGCAATTATTCCGTATGCAGAGAAAATAGCAGAAAATACTCCGCCAGCGAGTCCGTCTATGCCGTCGATGATTCCACTAGAGTACACCCCAAGCATCGTTATTATGAAAAAGACTACAAACCAAAATCCTAAATCTATTGTTCCCAAAAACGGAACGATAATAGAAGACACATCAAGTTTAGAGAAGAACCACCACCCTCCTATGAGTGATACAAGAAACACTACAAAGAGCCTTTTCTTTAGTGATAGCCCACCGGCAAGATGGTCTGTGCGCCCTGATACTTCAAAGTAGTCATCCACAAGCCCAATGAGTGCCCCGACTATAAGTGTAAATAATGGTAGCCATGTCTGGTTTCGTGAGAGGAACGAAAGCTTTTCTGTAATAAATGTTGGGTACACCTCTGACGCAATCCACACAAGCAAAATAGTAAGAAGAGCAGATAACCAAATAATCACTCCACCCATTCGTGGTGTTCCTACTTCTTTCCCTTTATGAAGCTCGTTGAAGAGTGGTGTATCTTCTCCACCATCTCCCATCCCCTTTTTCCCAGCCTTTTTCTTCCACATTTTATGTTTGTAGAGGAAGTTTGTATAAAAAGGAGTAATCAAAATACCCACGACAAAGGCTATTGTAGCCGGTGTGAATACTTTTATCGCATTGATGATAAGTGGATCTATTGTCATATAAAAGCCAGTATAGCGCGAAAATTGATGTAAAAAAAGAAAGGGGCACGTACGAACGATGTTCGTGCGTGCCCCAGGCTCTACAGATCTGGGCGGGGTCTGTCGAGAGAAAGCATTTTGTGGTTCCGGTTGCGTACGCTATGTGCATGCGCATACTGTGAGGTCATCCTCATATAGTGAGCATTACAGTGCCCTGCAGATGTCTCGAGGTATGCGCATCCTGATTAGGATTGTTCCATCACCACGTTGACTAGTGCCCTAGCCTGGTTTCTCTACATTTTGCATTTCCGCTACCGTAGAGATAAACAATATAACCCTATCCCTCTGTACTGTCAAGTACTTTTCGAGAATTGTGGATACCTTCTAGAAGTGTGTGATAAAGAGTTTCTACATCGTCTATTCTTCCCTCTTGTGATGACCCAAGCACTACTATGATGTATGGCTCGTTGAGTCCTATATCAAATGCTACTACTAAGTTTCCACCAGCAAGGTCTGTAAAGCCTGTTTTAGAGCCAAGTACTCCAAGCATTTTATCCACCCTCTCATTTGTGTTCTCACCTATGTGCTCAAAGCCATTTAGTGATTGAGTGTAGATGGTGTTTTTCCGAGTCGCTTCAAAAATAAATGGATATCGCTCTATTCCATATGCGACAAGTTTTGCAATATCATGTGCTGAGCCATATGAGCCACTTTGTGTTTCCTCATCTATATCAAGCCCGCTTTCATTTAGAAAATATGTCTGGGCAAGTCCAAGCTCTACTGCTTTTTGATTCATAAGGTCGATAAACAATACCCCATCTCCCAAAAGTGTCTCTACAGCACGAGCAATAGCATTTGCGCCATCGTTTGAAGATACTACCAGCGTATAGTCACGAAGCTCTTTGAATGTCCATGACTCCAAAAGAAACAGTCCGCTGTCTCCTTCTATGTTGAGATCATCAGCGCTAATAGTAATAATAGAGTTTTCACCCAAATACTCTGTGGCTACTACTGCTGTCATTACTTTTGAGATTGATGCGAGTGGGCGCTGTGTCTCTGCATTTTTGCCAGCAATCACCTTTTTCTCTTTTGGTGAGTACACGATAAAGCTTTCAGCCTCTACATCTACATCTCTAAAAAGCTCCGCAACAGTTGGTGGTGTAGAGGTGCTGTGTGTTTGAGCAGTTTGAGCTTGTGTGGGCACAAAGAGTTGTGTGCTCATATATACAATCCCCACAAATAGAAAAAGCGTCAGAGCGTATTGTGTTATCTCTTTGCCTTTGCCATGCGTAGCATTTTGCGAAGCAGGGGTACTTGTTGTTTTTGGGGTGATTTGCTCGTTTTGTGTAGTGTCATCCATGGCAGATATACTAGCATATTATTCTTCTTCCTCTGTCTCAGAAGATAGTTTTTCTTGAGTATGCATATACTCGGGTAATTCTTTTGGTGAGTTGATTCCCAAAAATCGCAGTGTGTCTATTGTTGTTTTGTATAGGAAGCTTCTTTTGTTTTCTGGGTTTTCATAACGCTCCACGAGCCCGCGTATCATAAGGTTTCGCAAAGACGCTCCAGAGTCTACTCCTCGTATATAGTCGACATCTTGTTTTGAAACAGGCCCTTTGTACAAAACTATAGTAAGCACCTCAATACCCGCGCGTCCAAGTGTGCGAGAAAATTCTTCTCCACGAAGCTTTTCTACATACTCTCCTGAATCTGTAGTGGTAACAAGTGATGCTTTGCTATCACTTACCACAAGCTCAAGTCCGCGCCCTTCAAGAGAGCGTTTCAGTGTATCGAGCCCAAATGAAAGTGCTGTTTTGTCTATATCTAAAATCTTTTGAATCGTAGAAAAAGCAAGCGGGTCACCATTTGCAAACAAAAGCGCTTCTATGTGTTGTGCTACATGCTCTCTATCCATAGTATGGAGTGTCTATTGAATCAGTTTCTATTATTATATCGTCAAAATCATCATTCTGCTCTGCTCGAAGGGTTCCTGTCTTTACAAGCTCCAAAAGTGCCAAAAAGCGAATTATTACATCCACTTTTTCTGCACCACTTTTATTTGAAAAGCTATTAAAGCTCATTTTCATACTTTCCTGCGCGCGTACTTTTAGGTCATCTATTACTTCTTCAAGTGAAATGGTCTTTTCTACTTTTACCGTTGGACGCTTTTCTTCTGTAGGGATTTGGGCTATTAGCTCATTTGCTGTTTGAAAAATATTTTCAAGGCTCATGTCTGTGCCAGGTGCAAATGAAATTTCCTTGTTTGAAAGTGTTACATCTCCACGAGTAAAGCGATGGTTCCCATGTTCCAAAAGCGAGTTAATCTCACGAGCAATATCTTTGAACTGTCTATAGACTTCTACTCGTTTTTCCAGATCTTCTATGTTCTCCTCTTCCTCAACAGAAAGCGATAAGTTTGGCAGGAGCGATTTTGATTTGATTAGGAGTAGCGTAGAGGCAATCACCACAAAATCAGACATATTATCAATGTCTTTTCTGTCCATAGTGTTGAGGGTCTCGAGATAGTCATCACAAACTTGCGTAAGTGATATGTCATTTATGAAAACTTCTCGCTTTTCAATAAGCGAGACAAGGAGTTCGAGAGGGCCTTCATAGCCTGCTGTTTTTACCTCAAATGGCATAAATAAAAATAATAAGCAAAGCGATTATATTTTTAGTCACCTGCCTAAGTTTTCGAAGAAAAATTGGTGCAGGTCAGGCTTTGCCTGTGTATATTGTATCAAAGAAAGAAAACAAAAAAGCGCGGTTCTCGAGTTGAGAACCGCATAAAAAACGTAGGACCTGGTTCGTGTGGTACGAACCAGGCCCTTTTGAGTGTTGAGATGATCGCAAATCTCAACCCCTGTAGCTAATATCGCAACCTCCCATTCGCCGGCGTGTGTTCGGGGAGTAATAAGGCGTTTATAGTGCGATCAAACGGAAACGCCTTCTCGATAATGCTACACATGATCTCCTGCTGTTGGCTCGCCCTCGTTCGAGCGCCTGTTTGCCAACGGGTCGAGCAGGATTGGATATAGTATATCACTATATAAATATTTGTCAAGCTTTTTTATAGAAAAAGAAAAAGCGCGGTTCTCAACTCGAGAACCGCGCTGTCTAAGTCAGGGGGATAGGTTCTTATCCTCCTCCCTGTCCTCAAGAGGAGTGGGAGAAATTACCCTTTTATTCAGACTTGCTGAAACCCTGCCGACTTAGCCTTTTTGCGACCCTTCAAATTCAAGAAGAGACTGTTGACCATTTCCATGACCAGCTCTTCCGCCATTTGAATTGCTTCTTCATCAGTGATCTTGATGTCTTTGTCGAACTTATTCAGTTCTTCAATTTGACTCCAAATTTCACGATGCAGATTTGGATGGATCTTCAGACCTTTCGAAACCATTCGATGTCGAAGCCATACAAAAGCAATTTGTTCGCGTCTTTTTTGTGAAAGTGCCATATTGGCCTCCACTGTTTTGTGAAATAGTTAAGATTTTCTTAACTTCCTAAATAGATTATACCATATTATATACTATATTGTCAAATATAAGCACTTCTTTTTCATCAATAACCCCCAAACCCCCTCAACAAAGCCACAATAAAAGTTTGGCAAGACCAGGTCTTGCCAAACTTAAGTTTAAAGAATATTAGATATAAGTAGTCCTATGATAATACCCAGAATTAGAAGCTCGACTGTTTCATGATTATTCACATCTTGCCACTGAAACCAACGTCGCTTTGGATGACGCTTGAATTCTTTTCGATGCTTCCATCTATGATGTACTAAAAGAAGCCAAATTATCAAAAATAGAATTATGATAAAAAGCTCTTTTGGATTCATATTACTTACCCTTCTTTACTTCAAGACCGAGTTCGGTGAGCTGCTCCTTTGTTAGTTCTTTTGGAGCGCTCATTACTGCAGTTTGCCCTTTTCGTGTTTGTGGAAATGCTTGTACTTCTCGTAGTGAATCTTCTCCGGTGAGGTTCATCAGGTTTCGCTCTACCCCAAGTGCAATACCTCCGTGTGGTGGTGCACCATATGTAAATGCTTCGAGCATATGCCCTACACTATCTTTCATCTCTTCCTCTGTGTATCCCATCACTTTATAAACAGCCTCTAGAATATCAGCACGGTGTGAACGGATACTTCCCCCGCCTGATTCAAACCCGTTGCACACAAGGTCGTATTGTGTAGTTAAGATGTTTTCAATATTTTTTCCTTCTAGAAGATCTTCTATAAATTCTTCTTTTGGCATAGAAAATGGGTTGTGGCTAAATGTCCATTTGCCATCATCAGTTTTTTCAAAGAATGGGAAGTCTACTACCCACGCATATGCAAGCACTCCACTCTCTTTATCCTCTTTGGTGCGCATATCAAACTTATCATCGCCATATTTCTCCATAGCCTCTTTGTATGTGATACGTGGAAATGGTTTTTCTTTGATAGTGAATCCAAGTGCCTCTACTGCGTTTGTTACCATGCCTTCTATCATGTTGAGTACATCCTCTTGAGTCACATAAGACATCTCGATATCAATCTGTGTATGCTCAAAAGCCCTATCTGCTCGAAGGTCTTCGTCACGCATTGCTCGTGCAAGTTGGAAATATCGCTCAAATCCAGCAACCATCAAAAGTTGTTTATATTGTTGTGGTGATTGTGGGAGAGCATAAAACTTTCCTTTATTGTGTCGTGATGGCACCACAAAGTCTCGAGAACCCTCTGGAGTACTTTCTGTAAGCATTGGTGTTTCTATCTCTACAAATCGGTTTGCAGAAAGATATTCTCGACAAAGTTTTACAAATTCACTTCGTAGGCGCATGTTTTTCTGCATTCGCTCGGTTCGCAAATCAAGGTATCGGTACTTTAGTCGTGCATTCTCATCGACATCTTTCGTATCCTCAGATATTTCAAATGGAGGTGTTTGAGCCTCGTTTAGTACTTTAATACCAGTAATCTCAAGCTCTATGGTTCCGTTTGGTTCGTTGTGGTTTATCATTCGCTCTGGTCGTTCGTTTACAATACCAGTTACGCTCACCACCCACTCAGGTCGAAGTGTCCCAGCTGCAGCATGAGCATCTTCATGGTTTGGAAGCGCCACCATCTGCACAAATCCGCTGGCATCACGCAAATCAAGAAAGATAAGTTTTCCGTGGTCACGACGAGAGTGCACCCATCCTGAAATGGTTACTTCTTCCCCTGTTTTCTTTTTTAGCTCGTCTATAAATATTCGTGTCATATTATTGTGTTGGTGTTAGATCTTGTTGGTATAGGTATCGTGAAAGGTTTTCAATGTCTTCACGAGAGTTTGATGGAACATTGAGTCGCCCAGCAGCATTCTTCATAAACATCTGCATTCCTTCTTGGTTGATGTATAGCATCTCTTCTTTGAATCCTCCTTCTGGGTCTGTTGGAGCAAATGAAAGCCCTCCATCCATCAAAAGATACTCTCCAAAGTCTGTTGAGACTCCATGAAAGTCCTGATTTATTGCATTTGGAAATACATTTAGAATCATTGCAGGCTCCCACCCCTCTACTCCATATCCATACTCATCCATGATTGCTCCGTGCACTAGATAGGTAAAATACTCAGGAACTGAAAGAGTCTCTGTTGATGGCGCGTCTTCTTTCACAAATATAAAGAAAATAATTGAAAGAATTGCAAGTGTTATTAGTGCTGTTATTAAAAATCGTTTCATTTCGTTAATTGTTATTTGGAAAATTGAAAATTGTTTAAAAATTAAAAATTAGAAATTGCTCTTACAGAGCCAGTCCTACTTTTCGCTTTACATCTATCATCTTTGCTTTGGCTACGTCGCCTGCTATCTTACTTCCCTTTTCTAAAATTTCAAATACTCGTGCAGGGTTTTGCTCGTACTCCTTTCGTCGCTTTCGCATAGGCTCCATGTACTCATTGATACTCTCTACAAGCATCTTCTTTGAGTCTCCATAGCCTAATCCTCCTTCTCTATACCCTTTTTCTATTTCAGCAAGCTTCTCAGCCGGAGTGAATAGTTTGTGTAGTTGAAACACGATGTCTTCATCGGGGTTCTTCTTTTCCTCTGGTGTCTTTGAGTCTGTAACAATGCTCATTACAAGCTTCTCAAGCTCCTTTCCTTCTGCAAATAGTGGAATATGGTTGTTGTAGCTCTTGCTCATCTTTCGCCCGTCAATACCAGGGATTGTTCCCACACGCTTTAGTATGTGCGCTTCTGGAAGCATAAATGTATCTCCATAAAGGTGGTTAAACTTTTCTGCTGTGTCGCGAGCAAACTCAATATGTTGCTTTTGGTCGTCTCCTACTGGCACGACATGTGGGTCATAAAGAAGAATATCTGCAGACATAAGCATTGGGTAGTCGAAAAGGCCAATGTTTACTTCTTTTGACTTTGCTTCTGCGTCTTTAAATGCATGTGCTCGCATAAGGTATGGCATTGTGGTGATACAGTTGAACACCCATGTTAGCTCTGTGTGCTGAGGAATATCTGACTGGCGAAATATCACAGACTTCTCTGGGTCAATACCAATAGCTAAATAATCGAGCGCTACATTGAAAATATATTCTTGTAGCTTGTCTTTGTCCTTTACAGTGGTGAGTGAGTGCAAATCAGCAATCATGAAAAAGCTCTCGTGAGAGTCTTGTAAGTCCACGAATTGTTTCATTGCGCCAAAGTAGTTTCCGATATGTGCGGCGCCTGTTGCTTGTATTCCTGAAAGGAGTCGCTTTTCCATAAAATAATGAATGTAATGAATATATTTTATGAGAACCCTTGTAGGTTTGCGTGAGCAAAACTATTAGGGCGTCTCAAAATACCTCTTTAAATAATCTTTTAATTCAGCAAGGTCTACTGTCTCTTGCTCCATTGTGTCTCTATTTCTTACTGTTACGAAATCTTTTTCCTTTGAGTCGTAGTCTACTGTCACACACAAAGGTGTTCCAATCTCGTCTTGCCGTCGATACCGCTTTCCGATAGAACCTGTCTCGTCGTATTGGCAGATAAAGTCATTTGAAAGTGATTCAAACACTTCGAGTGCCTTTTCTTTCAGACCATCCTTTTTCATTAGTGGAAGTATTGCTACTTGTACAGGAGCAACTTCTTTTTTAAGTTTCAAAACTATACGCTCTTCTCCATCAACCTCTTCTTTTGTGTGAGCTCCTAGGAGTACTGCAAGTACTAGTCTGTCTAGCCCAAAGCTTGGCTCTATTACATGTGGCACGCTTTTATCACCGCTTGTTTGGTCAAGATATTCAAGGTTGTGATTAGAGAGGTCAAAATCAGTTCTGTATGCGAGTCCGCAAAGCTCTTTTTGGCCAAATGGATACTCGTATTCAAAGTCTATTGTCTTATCAGAATAGTGCGCGCGGTCTTCACCTTGGTCTACTGCATGAAGCTTGCTCATATCCACTCCAATATCTTCCATAAAGGTGCTCATGTCTTTCTCCCACTGTGAAAATGCCTCTTCCCAGTTTTCTTTTGAGATAAAGTACTCAATCTCCATTTGTTCGAACTCTCGTGTGCGGAAAAGGAAGTCTCGTGGAGTGATTTCATTTCGAAATGCTTTTCCGATTTGTGCGATACCAAATGGTAGCGATGGTCGGAAAGAGTCTGTGATATTTTTGAAGTTTACAAAGATTCCTTGCGCTGTTTCTGGACGAAGGTATGACACAGACGCAGTGTCTTGTGATGCCCCCACTTCTGTCTTGAACATCATATTAAACTCTTTTGCATCAGATAGCTCTCCTTCACATTCAGGGCATTTATCGCCAATTTGGTCTTCTCGAAAGCGTTTTTTACATTCTCTACACTCTACAAGAGGGTCTGAGAAGTGGTCTGTATGACCAGTGGCTTGCCATACCTTTTCATTCATCAAAATAGCAGCATCTACACCGTAGATATCTGGTCGTGATTGTACAAATCGTTTCCAGAAGAGGTTTTTTATATTGTTTTTGAGCTCTACACCAAGTGGGCCGTAGTCCCATGTTCCTGCGAGTCCTCCATAGATTTCAGATCCTTGATAAATAAACCCACGCTGTTTAGCAAGGGAAATAAGCTCTTCCATTTGTTTTGAATTCTCTGCCATCCCGATAGTGCCAGATCGTGACCTTCACTTTCTGGACTTTGTTAATAGTTATATCTGATAAAAAAATATACAAAACCTCTTTTCCCGATATTTCAGTTACGGTCGCGGGCACTATCGGGACGTATATAGGAAAATAATACCGTATTTTAAGGAGAAAATATAGTTAAAAAGAAAGGGGCGCACACCTCGTATGAAGTGTGCGCCCTAAAAGGCGTGTGTGAGTGTCAGTCGTTGCGTTCGTCAGTCCGACCTTTGCTCTTGCGACTGTCACGACGCTTCTTCTGGTCACTTTCGTGCCGGTCGTCAGTGTGGTACTGCACACGAGGGCGAGTGCTCCAGTTGGTCTCTCTTCTTCCGTCCTTGGTGTTGAAATGTCTGGCCAAATTTCTGCTCACGTTCATTTCTGTGTTTGGTGGTACAAAGCTGTGTAGCTACGATCTAATATTGATTATACTCCACTTTTGAGCTTATGTAAAGATAAAGCGCCGTCACATTTCTGTGACGGCGCGTGAGTGAGTGGCGGATATTCAGGCTAGTTGGGCCTGTGTCCACCCCATTGTCGCTTCTTGCAGGGTTGGGTCCTTCGCTTTCCGGTGTGCTTACCTCCGCCCTTAGCGGTGGTATCGCGGGAGACAGCAAACATTTTGCCGCCCTTTTCCTGTTCGATGGAAAAACCGTTGGATGGGTGTCCTGCAAGTCGGTTCATGTAATTTCATGGGGTTTTGTGTGAAAAGTACAAAACTTTAGCGTATCAAACGCCAAGACTTTAAATATAGTAAATATTTAATTTTGTGTAAAGACAACTTTTTACCCAAGCTCATCAAAAGAAACTTCTCGCTCTTCCCCACCATCAACGCTTTTTACTATAAGCGTTTTACTTTCCATTTCATTTTCTCCCACAACAATCACATTCTGTACTCCTCGCTCTTGTGCATAGTCGAATAGTTTTCCAAGTGGTTTACTCTTACCCGCATATACTTCTGCTGTATTTCCAGCATTTCGAATTTTTCCTGCCACAGAAAGTGCAAATGATTCAAATTCTTTCTCAAGCGGAATAACTAAGTAGCTTCCCTCTATAGAAAGTTCTTGTGCTACACCAAGCTCTTCAAGTCCTGCATATAGCCTATCAACTCCCACACTTACTCCAACTGCAGGCATGTTGTTGTTGGTAAATTTCTCTACCAAGTTGTCATAGCGTCCTCCAGAGCAAATACTTCCAAATTCAGGCAAATCAGTAAGTGTTGTTTCAAATACAGGGCCAGTATAGTATGCAAGTCCTCGTATTACAGACATATCAAATGAAATATTTTCTACTACATCACTCTTTGAGTTTGAAAGATTTTGGGCAATTTCTTTAAGTTCAGAAAGCCCTGCCTTTGCATCTTCAGAGTCTCCAAGAAGCTTTTCAAGCTCTTCCACAACATTAGAGGGTGTTCCTTTAATAGCTACAAAGTTTACAAGTTTTTCTACAGCATCCTCAGATAGTCCAAGACCTGAAAGCTCTTTTGACATATCTTCTTTTGATATTTTGTCGTTCTTATCAAGAACAATTAGTACATCGCGAAGCATTTCTTTATCAAATTTTGCATATGATGGAAGCGAGTTAAGAAGTGTCCGTGTGTTTACACGTACATTGTATCCAGGTACACCAAGTACATGCATCACTACAGCAATCATCAGAATTATCTCTGTGTCAGCAATGAGGCTTTGTGCGCCTACAATATCTGCGTCAAGTTGTGCAAATTGTCGATATCGTCCTTTTTGTGGTCGTTCTCCTCGAAATACATTTCCAAATTGGTATCGCTTAAATGGTGTAGGAAGTGCGTTTCCATATTGTGCCACCACTCGTGCTAGTGGCACGGTAAGGTCAAATCGTAGTCCGAGTTGTGCTTTATCTTCATCTCCTCCTTTTCGCTCCTTGCTAGCGTTTACATAAAATAGGTTGAAGTCACTCACATCATCAATCAGTGTATCCACAAATTCAATCTCTGGTGTTTCCAATGGCAAAAAACCGAATCGTCTGTAGGCCTCGATAATTTTTCGTACCATTTTCTCACGGTTATAGGCTTGTTGTGGCAACAAATCCCTAAAACCGCTCGGATTTTGTGGTTCTCTTTTCATATGTATACATAACTGTAGCAAAAAAGCCCTCAGCGGTCTAACCCGCCGAGAGCTCATTTTGAATGGTTTAAATCCCCTCTTCTTTGAGGTCTTCTAGGAGCTTCTTTGCTTTTCGAGAAAGTTTTTGAGGGATAGTGATATGCACGCGTATCAGTAGGTCTCCAGCACCATCTTTGTGCTGTACTCCCTTTCCTTTTACACGAAGAAGGTCACCGTGTTTTACTCCCTTTGGAATAGTTACTTCAATCTTTTTGTCATGAAGAGTGGTGATGGTGTATGCGCCACCAAGAATCGCATCGGTTACTTTTATATCCAAATCCATTACCAAGTGAATACCTTGCTTTTTAAACTGTGGGTGTGTCTTTGCATGAATCCGTACATATAGGTCTCCAGCATCACCATCAGCGATAGCTTCTCCCGCTCCTCGCATTCTTATCATTTCTCCATTCTCAATTCCTGCAGGCACAGCCACAGTGATTTCGCTTTGCTCTTTCACCACCCCTACACCGCTACACTTGCCACATTTCTTTTTGGGAGATTGCCCTGTTCCTTTACAGTCAGTACATGTTGTTTGGTGTGTAAATGTTCCAAAGAAAGTTTTCTTTGTCTCATGGATTATCCGCGCACCATTACATGTTTTACATGTCTGGTACTCTGTTCCGGGCTCTCCACCCTTTCCATCACACTTGTCACAAACATTTTGTTTTGTGATGAGCACCTTTCGCTCTGTTCCTGTTACAGACTCTTTAAATGAGAGTTCTATATCTATAGAGATATCGCGACCTCGCTTTCGTCCTCGTCCTCCTCCGCCAAAAATGTCACCAAAAATATCTCCAAGATCAAAGTCTTGAAAACCTCCAGCAAATGAAGAGAAGTCAAAGTCTCCAAATCCGTTTGCTCCACCGCCAAATGTGCGCCCGTATGCATCGTACTCAGCACGCTTTTTATCATCAGAAAGCACGGCGTATGCCTCGCTTATTTCTTTAAATTTGGCTTCGTCGCCACCTTTATCAGGGTGATATTTGTGAGCTAGTTTTCGATATGCTTTTTTGATGTCGTCCTTTGAGGCGCCTTTCTCAATACCTAGAACTTTATAATAATCTTTAGTCATAAAAGAATCGTTTTTGAAAATTGAAAATTGGAAATTAAAAATTGTCACAGGTATTATATATGTGAATAACAAACTTGACAAGAAGTTTATTTTGGTGTAACATATAGGTCGGAAATACCTCACAACTAGCCACAAGGTGAATCACCATGGCAGCGAGAGCTACTCAACTCAAGAGCCTTACTCACGACAACGAAGACGCAGCAGAAATTGCCGCGGCTGACCTTGCTAAAGAGCATCAAGGACGCAACCCTCGATGGATGAAAGGAAGACCAAGTATGGCGGGTGCATTTTCTGGGAAAATGACTGTCAGAATGGATCCAACTGAAGATCCTCAGAAAAGTGTTCGGGTATGTGGAAGTTTCTCTCGTGTAGAGACACTGCTTCATTCGGACGAAATGGAAGAAGCATGCCGTTTGGTTGAAGAGTACTTCAACATGGGTTGTGGTGAAGTTATTTACTTACAGCTCATGCCTGGAGTTCCTCAGATTAGTGTCACTCGCAAGGATGACACTCCACTGATTATTCGCCCGGCTTCCACTGACTGATATTTTGGAACGGCACATTTGGCGGGTTCGTGCTATCCCAAAATAAAAAGGCCCCACACCACACGGTGAGGGGTCTTTTTTGTTTGACAATGTATATAAATACTGTAATTTACCTACAAGTCAGTACCATTCATAAAAAGAGGTGTGTCATGGCAAATGATACATTTGTCTTCGAAGAAAAGGACCACAAAACTGTTGTGGTTAAGGTGGGTCGGAGCTTTGACTTTCGAAACGCTAGAGAATTCAAAAAACTCTCAGAAGAACAAGTTCGTGAAGGTAAAATCAATTTTATTTTAGATTTTACCAATACAGGCATTCTTGATAGCACTGGACTAGGGGCTATTTATACAATAATGAGAATTGTAAGCCCTATGGATGGCAGGGTGGTATTTGCTTCGGTAAGTAGGCCCGTACAGGTTGTGGTTCAGCTTACCAGAACATACAAAGTATTTGATCAGTTCCAAACCGTTGACGAAGCGCTTGAATCACTTTCTTGAAGTCCTCCTATTATTAAGCCGCTTTCCAGAAATGGAAAGCGGCTTTTTCTTGCAAAAATGCATTAAAAACCTATACTGAAATTGAAATTCGTACACCAAACAAGGAGACTGTCATGATTAATGGTGGAACTGGAACTGGCAATGACCTCAGTCGATTTTTCGGTTATCGTCCACGTTTCTATTTTTGCTACATGGACTTCAAGGGGAAAATTCTTCATATCAACTCACCTCATGAGTGATTGATACAACAAAGAGTAACGCGTAATGGCGACTCTTTTTTATATACAAAATGGCTTAATATAGCCTTAAAACTTGACAAAAGAGGTAAAATATGCTATATTGGCAAGGAATACTTCTTTTTAAACACATAACAGAGGTAAAACTCGCTATGAAAACGTTCATACTGAGGGTTCTGGATGTCTACAAACCTTTTCGAAGGTATGTAGGATACTCCTTAATCCTGCTCTTGGTGCTAGAAACACTAGCACTTATCCCCGCCTACATTTTCGGGGAGATCATCAACACGCTCAGTACCGGTGAAGGTTTGCAACAAGCAATACTACTTGCAGTTCTTGCCTTCGGAGTTTCATTGACCAGCAACATGGTTGGATGGCTCAAAGACCGTTTGGAACTTAAAAATGTTGACTTTGCTGTCAACAATACGGTTCTCAGACAGAGCATCAACCGCTTGCTTACACGTTCAGTTGGTCAAGATCGTGCTCGCAATTCTGGGAAGACGCTCTCGATTATTCAATCGGGAGAAAACTCCTTGAAACAGCTTGCATTTGATTTTGTCTATCAGATCGCGCCGGGAATTTTTAAAGTAATAGTCACTACTGTGGCTATCTTTCTCATCAATCTGTATTTGGGTCTGATTACGCTCGCTGGACTTATGCTGTTTGTTATCGTGAGTATTACGATTAACAAAAAGCTTAAACCTCGAGTAAAGCATATCAGAAACAAAGACAATGAGTTGGGAAAGGAGCGGCACGAGATTGTTCGCAACATGGCTCTTATAAAGCTCAGCTCTCAACAACAAAGGGTTGAGGAGGAGTTCATGGAGCAAAGAGACGAACTGGATGAATATTTGGTGGGGACTTGGGTGCCGTATGTGTTTCTTGCACGTATTCGTAACTCAATCCTTTCCGCAACTCGTCTGAGCGTTCTCATTTTTGCGATCTGGCTTGTGTATTCAGGTTCAAAAGAGGTTGGTTTCATTGTCGTTTCGATGATGTGGATCAACCACGCACTTGGTGCTATTGGACCTATCGGCCATCTTCAGCGAAGACTGATGCGCATGACTTCTAATGTCAAGAAGTTTTTCGAAGCTCTTGATGTAAAGGAAATTGTTGTTGTTCCTAAAAATCCCATTAAACCGGGAGTAATACGGGGCAGTATCGAGTTTCGTAATGTCTCGTTTGGATATTCCAACGAGAAAACAGAAGAGGACGATGAGGATACAGCAGACACTTCGGAAAATCAGGTTTTGAAGGATATCTCCTTCACAATCAATCCGGGAGAAAGAGTTGCGATAGTGGGCTCGTCAGGTTCTGGCAAGTCAACGATTCTCAACTTACTTCTTCGGGCGTATGATCCGGATGAAGGCCAGATCCTCATTGACGACATCGACTTGCGCCTTCTTGACTTGCATGAGTTTCGCTCGGCGGTCGGGTTGGTTGATCAGCAGATCGAGCTATTCCACAAAACGCTTCGTTACAACATCACATTCTCAATGAATGGGAATGCTGAGAAAGTGACGGATACGATGCTTGAGGATGTCTCGAAAAAAGCACTCATTGATCGTTTCAATGATCGACTTGTCGATGGCTTTGATACAGTCATTGGCGAGAATGGTGTACTGCTCTCAGGTGGAGAACGTCAACGAGTTGGAATCGCACGGGCGCTTATCAAGAACCCGAGCATCCTGATTTTTGACGAAGCCACATCAAGCCTTGATGTCGAGAGTGAGGCTCTTATCAAAGAATCAATCGACAACGCATCGCGTGGTCGTACAACCATCGTAGTAGCTCACAGGCTCTCTACGGTGGTAGATTCTGATAAGATTCTTGTGATAGAAGAAGGTCGCATTACTGCGGTCGGAACTCATAAGGAGCTTCTCACTACCTCTCAGAAGTATCACGATTTGGTCAGTAAGCAGGTTGCCCTGATCGACCCATGATGCTTCGACATGTCTTAAATACAGCCGCTTTCCATTTCTGGAAAGCGGCTGTTCTTTTTTTAAACAAAAAGCCCGCATAAACGAACTTTTTGTTTCGTTTGTACGGGTTAGTTGATTTGAATACGAGGGCAAAGATTTGCTTGATAGAATTCTTTCGCAGATACACCAAATGATGTTTGAAGAACAAAATTAAAAAGTTTCTTCAAACCCCAAAGAGAAAGTATTGCAATGGCAATAGTTAAAACAATCATAGACCATTTAATTGCCGTTGCGGTGTAAACAATGAATGCGTATACCAAGCCGACTACTGCAACACACCCTAAACAAACAATGAAAACCCACTTCAGAGCACTTTTTGTTTTGAATGACATAGAAGGCAAGGACGCAGTCAGTTTGTTCTTTGCCTTTATTGCAGGTTTAGTCAGGGTTAAAACAAGGAAAAATAAAGCAACAAGGGAAACAATTACAATAAAAATTGCAAGTTTGTGACCCAATATCCAAGCAAATCCTTGTGCGTATGGGATAGTAAATAATCCATATACAGCACCTGAAAATCCTATTGCCATAAAGGTTCCAGCAAAGATTCTACATACGGTAATCCAAAAAATTGGACACAAACTTGTCTGAGAAATTTTGCTTGGATCCTTTATTCCAGTAACCCAGAGGAAGAATTTCCCTGAGCGTGTATAGCTTTTGATTTGGATTCCGCCAGAGTAGCCAACACTAAAGCTAAAGAAACTCAATAGCCACAGTGTCAAAGCAGATAAGCTGGTATATGGCATAAGCCACACCATGTACACAATCAAGTGCTCAATGAACATCCTGTCTTCATAGAAGGTTGAACTGATGATTACTCCAGCATATTTGAACAAAAATACTGATATCGCAAAAACCAATACCAGTAGAGTGCGTGCTATAGTCATTTTGACCTCGTATGTTTGTTTGTTGAGAACTTGTCTGGCTCTATTTAATGACAAAAACAGCTCTGTGTCAATCTTATTTCAAAATGTAGTGGACGGCGTGGCCTGTTTCGCCTATTTGCTCTATTTTGCCGGCGGTTTCAAGCTGTTCTAGGTATCGTGTGGCAGTAGCGTCAGACACTCCAAGTAGTTCTTGGACATCGTCATTTGTCACTTTCCCCTTCTCTTTCAGATACTCAAGTATCTGCTTTTTATTGTTTTTAGTTTTTGAATAAGTTGTTGGCGTATTTTTTAGATTTTTACGTGCAGAAAACCAAGTCCCCAAAATAATCCCAAGCGCTATAGCGATAAGTAGGTATTCTAATTTCATAATTATTTATTCCATTTTCTAAACAAAAGCCAAACAATAACCACTTCTGCCAAAATAAATCCTAATATATACACATACATAGGTACAAAGTTTGGGCACGGAGTAGTTAGACACCTTGGTTGATAGTGATCAAATATGATTTGGAAAGTGAGAATATATAAAAGCCAAGAAACTATTCCCAAGCCAATAATTTTTAGTGTCATTTCCATGGCTCTATTATAACACCTTCAACGGCTCATTTTGAAAATGAGCCGTTGAGATTACCCCTTTTTTTGTGAATAGCCACATGGCAATAATCTTAATTAGTTTTTGATGATCCTTTGTGCTTTGTTGTTCCATATAGACGGCTAGCTCATCAAGTGTGAATCCTTCGTATTGTGGCTTTATATCATTTAATTCACAAAATACTTCAAAAACCAAAACAGCTGTTCTTTTGTTTCCATCAACAAATGGGTGATTTTTAATTAAAAAATAGAGATAAGCCACAGCCTTCTCTTCAATAGATCTGTATATCTCAGTATTAAAATGCGAATCACACACATTGTGCACAATTGCATCTATTTTATTACCAGTTTCTGGGGTTACTGGAAAAGAAACAATACCTCTACTAAGAAGTAGTGTGTACACGAGTAAGATTTCTTTTGACCCCATCAGTTGAAATGTCTTTTTTTCCTGAGTCATAGTCCCGCAAAGATTCAAGAACACTCATGTTTTCCTTGAGTTCTTTCTCTGCAACTTTTTGTATTTTATTTTTCTTAAAAAAATTAAACATAATGTTCTTATTTATATTTACAGTATAGCTTATATGTACTCAAATTTGAATAGCGGGTGTTAGATGTCAAACTCGTGAATCTCCGCATTTTTAGGAGAAAAATCTCCTTCCTGATCTTTAAAAATATAATGAAACATTTTTAATATTCCTCCATGCGCTACTATAAGTACTTTTTTACCTGAGTAATTAGACTTTATTTTTTCTATAAACATTAAAACCCGCTTTTTTACATCTTCAGCAGAGTCTCCTTCATAAGGAGAGTAATCATATTTTTGTTTCAGGTCTGTATCTCTATCTATTCCCGACTCATTCATTATTGTGCTCCAAGATTTTCCAGATAAAGTCCCAAAATCTCTCTCAATTAGATTGTTATCTACTTCTAGTTTTATATTTAAAGCCTTCTCAAGAGCTCGCTTAAGGGGAGATGAGAAAATGATATCAAAGCCTAGGTTTTTAAGAGATTTTGCTGTTTTTCTGCCTGTCTAATTCCTTCTTCATTTAAAGATTCATCAATTCGGCTACCCATTAGCTCTCTTCGAGTATTAGAGTCTGTTTGACCATGTCTTACTATATATATTTTCATTAAACCATTTTATCATATAAAAAATCGCCAAGATCGAAACCTCAGCGACATAAAAGTCATTGGAGAGATGGAATCTTATTTTTCAGCCCTGATTACCGAGGGAGAGTACGTAATGGCTAGCAGTCTCTGTGGTGGCTGATTATTTTTTACCCCAT
>CAZMIM010000001.1:44046-45788 GCA_964566505.1 uncultured Candidatus Saccharibacteria bacterium
CCCCCCAATGACACACATATTGTAGCATAAAAACTTTCAAAAATTGGAAAAAATAGTTTATTTTTTGGGAAAATACGGGCCCCACATATGCATGTAGGGCCCTAGATTTATGAAAAATCAGTTTAACCAACCCACCTTAATGAATTGGCCCAACCGTAATACCAAACTCATCCAGATGAACTAAACAATCAAGATCATCCGGAAACGGTTCATGGTTGTGTGTCATTGGAATAGCTGTATGGTTGTAATGTGCAAACTGCTGTAGACAGAGGCTTTCTCAATCATCTTCAGCAGCCATTCGCGCGACCGCTGAGTCGTAACGGTCACAAGCGTTCTGGTCTACGGTCGACGTACCACCACTTTTAATGACGTTGACAATAGACTCACAGATCGAGGGGTGATGAGGATTACTGCTAGCCATGATATTTTCCTCTCGAGAGCATATCTCTCGAATTTATTGGTTTAACCGAAGCAACACTTTGTCGCTACGGTGCTAGAGACTCGTATTAAAAATCAAAAATAGTATCCTAAGCACCAAAGCGAAAAACTGTGCTAGAACTTGTCCAATTTAATATAATATGGGGAATAAAAAATAGCAAGTGTATAAAAAATCGCCAAGATTTGAGGTCTTGGCGACGGAAAAGCCACTGGGAAGGCGGGTGTCAGATCTCTGTCTGTTGTTGCTTGGACTAAACCACCAAAACGAGGACAATTGTGACTAACTGACTGCACCGTCTGATACTCATTTACCCCGCCTCCCCAATGACACATGTATTGTAGCATAAAAAAACCGGCTTCGAATATTGTTCGAAGCCGGCGGAACAAGCTTTGTTCCTAATGGTCTGTACTACCTTGTAATAGACAGTACAAATGCTTTTTTGTCTCCACAGACTGAGGGCGTAAACATGATGTGTTCATCAATGTCCAATTCCTCTTCTTTCTTGAAACCAACCAAAATGCTTTCAGAAGAATCCTGATCACGGTTGTTTTCTACAAAGTCCCAGAGCATTTGAAGCAGATCATTGTTAAGAACCGAAAGATTCAGAACAACCTGCTTGCTCGAGGTGGTGAGTACGCCACGACCTTCCACGTTCATGTGGTAGATTCTAGGCTTGTTGGCAACGATTGACATCAAGCGATGAAGCAATGATGATTCTGAGCCTCCACTTTCTTGAATGATGAGAGTTTTCATTACACACCTCCGTGTGTTTCTGTGTATAGGTCCCGCAGGTAATGTCGCCAACCCGCCTGCCTATAAAAGAACAAAAAGCGACATTTCATATATTATACCAAATATATTGACATTATGCAAATAAGTGTTATTATGTACAAGAAATAACTGATCCTCTAACAATCTCATCAAAAAAAATGAGACTAGATTCAAAAACTTTTTTGGGAAGACATTTTGTCAAGATTGGAATTATGGGCGTGAGCTGTGCTTTCTCTTTCTCTTTCTTTTTCATAGCCCCCTTTCTGGCAGCCATACTCGATCCTATCTTGTTTGCACAAGAAGGAGGTGTGCCACCTTGGTCTTTTGTCGTCTTGTGGTTATCGATTACCGCAATTAGTGGCCCCATCGGGCTACTTATTACAATGATAATCGTCCGCAAATATGACGGAATAATTCCAAAAATCTGACCAAAAACTCTAGGGTGGTTTCCAAACGGAAACCGCCCTTTTTCTTTGTTTTATAAAAAAGGAAATCGCCGTAGTAGATTTCCTACTACGGCGGTTTTTAAGAT
>CAZMIM010000001.1:45798-283212 GCA_964566505.1 uncultured Candidatus Saccharibacteria bacterium
GTTTCGAGTTTACGTTGGTGTGCAATCTCTCTTCGTTTGGTGAGGTCTTTTAGGTACCAATCATACTTTTCAAAATTAAAAGTAACTGCAAAATCTGTATCAATAGACAAAGATTCGTGAAATTCATCCTCTCTTATCCAAAGACGGCGCCACCAAAGCCTGAACCAAAGAGGTCTTGCGTACAAGCAAAGCCAAATATCCAATTTCTGAAGTATTTTCATACTGTCCTCCAATGTTCTTGTTCTGGCACCAGAATACCCTAAAAACAAAAAACCGCCAAGGCGGTTTGGGTGTAGCTCAATCAATCTTGAGAGAGATACGAGGGGTACAAATGTTCCCCTACCAAACTACCTTGGCGGAAAGGGTTGGAAAAATGAGTCGCCGATTCCCGAAAATTATGTTCATTTTGCACTTCGAACACCCTTTCAGCAGATATCGCTATGACTCACCTCCCCAAACACCAAAAGCAGTATATCACAGAAAAATCCAGTTTCTACTCATTTGCATCGTAAATAATTACTCCGCCCTTTGCCAGTTGTTTTCTTAAAATGCCCTCATCAACCAGTTGGTCCACTATTTTTATAGGATCATCATTAAATTTTTCTCTAAAATCTTTATTGAATCCAGAATATACCACATGAATACCTTTAAAATTATCTTCTCGTCGTTTTTTGATCTCTTTTAAAATGTATTCTTTATAACCATCAAGATTATTTCTTTTAATTTTTATATCAATTTCTAAGTTTGTTTTTTGTTCTGATTTTTCTGATAACTTTAAACCCATAAACTCTCTCACGTCATCACAGACTAAAATGTCATCGTCCAATATTTCACATCGTAAATATAATCCATCTAAAGAACGTGCCCTGCTCAAAGCAACATATGTCTGACCCTCGGCAAACGCACCACTTCCCATATCTAGTACCATTTTATTATAAGATTGTCCTTGAGATTTATGAATTGTAACTGCCCAAGCGAGTTTTAAAGGAAGTTGAATAAAAGATCCTGTTTTAACAGGAGTAACTCTTTTTTCTTCTTCATTATATATAAATTTTACTTTATCCCACTCATAAGCTTCAATATCCGCCACTGTTTTGTCGTCAAATTCTACAATTACAGAATTAGTTTTAAGTTCTAAAATACTGACAATATCTCCATTGACCCAACGAGAACTTTTATCATTATTTAATAACATAACCTGTGCATCAGTTTTTAATTCCAGCACCTCTTGTGTTGGGTAGTCGCTTTCTTTAAAGTCACCTCTTATAAGAGCTGTATATTCTTGAGAATCACCCTCCAAATCATTTAAATGTTTTTGGTTTATAGAATTAGCAAGTCTATTTGTTGGAACCAAGGTTATTGCTCCTTCAATTTCTTCTTTTGTAACTCTGCTATTAATTAATTTTAAATGTTTGTTTTTATGGTCTCCTGTTCGTATGGCATTCAAAGAATCTATAAAATCAACATCTTCCTGTCTGTAAATTTTTTGTAATTCAATTTTTTCAAACGAAACATTTGGAAAGCTGTGTGAACCAAAAAAGAAAGAACTTGAATATAGGTTTTTAAAAATCTTTTTCTCTGTATTTGGAACAACTGGTGGAAGTTGATATAAATCACCAATTAAAACAAGTTGAATGCCCCCAAAAGGAAGTTCATTTCCTATATTTTTTTGTAGAGCAATATTTATGCACTCAAAAAGATCTGCGCGCACCATAGACACTTCATCAATAATTAACATATCTAGATTTTCAAATATTTTTGCTCTTTCTCCTCGTACTGCACGAACTTTTTCTGGTGTTATATCTATACCAAAACCAAAAAAACTATGGATTGTTTGACCTTGGACATTTAATGCCGCAACTCCTGTTGGAGCAACAACAGCTAAAGATTTATTGGTTGTTGCTCTAAAATACTTAAGTAGTGTAGATTTTCCAGTGCCCGCCTTACCTGTTAAAAAAACATTTTTTGACGTATTTTCAAGAATTTCCAATACTTTTTTGTTTTCCGGATTAAATTCAAAGTTTTGTGGTTTCTCTATTTTTAGCGTTTTCTGTGAAGAACGTATTTTTCTTTTTTCCGTGATAGTTTTCCCATTTTTCTCAATTTTAATTTTGACATTATTGTTTATTGCCCGTCTTTTAAAAAACTTCCAAGCAAAATATATTAACAATATAAATATAATAAATTCCATAAAACTTTATTTACACAAAATAATTAGAATTTGTATTAAAAAACTCACGCTAATTAAGAGGATGCCCGTATTGGACATTAATGTATAGAATTTAAATTTTTTCTTTTTATCCTCATCAACTTGTTCTAAAAGTAGATTAGAAGTTCCTTCTTTATTTAAGTCTCTTCTTGGTAGACCAAAAAACCAAATCAATAGTGAGCCAACAAAACCAGAAATATAAGCAATTAATAAATACACGGATTAAAACTTTATTATTTTGTCTATTTCTTTCATTATTCGATCAGTTTCTGAAAGAGCAACAATAATTTTTTGCCAATGTTCAATATCTTCATTTGTTAGAGTTCTTCCTTTCCTGTCTTTTAGCCATTTTTGTGCTGGTTGGTAACCTCCAATATAGAAATTCCAGGCAATTTCTGGCACATCTCCAAAATATTGGTTTTCATTAATCCAAACATTCCCATTTTTATAAATTATTTTCTCTATTATGTTTGAACCTTCAATATTGAAAGATGTAATAGGATTATTTAAGACACCCGCTTTCATTAGGTGTAAATCTTTTAGCTCTGCTCCCTTTTCTACAAACTTCCAAAAAATATCTTTATTTTCTGGATACGGCACTCGAGGAAAATCTATTTTTAAGAATTCTTTATATTTTTCTCTATATGAAGGTGAATGAAGTGTTGCATACACATAATCAAGGATATCTTCTGGTTTTATTTCTCCAGCTATTTTTTCTATTTTAAGCAATATTTCTTTATTTATATTTGGAGATTTAATTTTTGTTTTTTCATCTAAGTCTGAATATAAGTAAAGAGGCATTTCAACGGGAATACCTTTACCGCTGAAATGATACCTATTATCAATCATAAAATTAGTTATAGAAATATGATTATAAAAATCATCAGTAGACTGTCTTTGTATTACTATTCCAATATTACTTTCTAAAAAGTTTTTCATAACCTCTTCTCTCCACCTCCAAATAACTTTATTATCAAAATAAGTCCATTTAACATCAAAGGGTCTGTAGCTTATCGGAACTATTTTATTTTCACTAAGCTCTAAACTTTTAATATTATTCAAGAGCCATTTGCCATAATTTTTACCAAGACCAAATTTTGTTTTAAAACCAGCTTCTGTTGGTTGGTTCATTTTTAATTCATATAAACGATCGAAGATTTCTTCTTTTGTATCTGTAATAGCAAAACCATCACCCATAGTTACTATTCCGGTAACATTTACAGGAAAGAGCTCTGCTACCGAAATAGATTCTTTATATTTTTTCTCTGCTTCATAATCAAAACTATCAAAGTAATAATGTGGGTCTTGGGGTTTTATTTCCTTCCATTCAAAATTTGCCCAAGACGAATCTTTTAAGGCTGTCAGCTTTGATCTCTTTTTTCCATACAAGTCACCTCTATAAACTTTTGCCAACCCGTTATTATCATCAGACTTTTTAAGCGCCAAAATAATAGAAACCCCAGTCTTTATATTAAATACATTTTCATCTTTTTCTCCATCAGGTGTAGTTTCTTTCTTATTAGCATTACCATGAAGATCTAAGACATATATTTCACTAAAAGTCTTCATAAGGTGCCAACGCATTCCACGAAAGGTTGGGTTATCCAAATATCCATGTGCAGTGATCATTCCCATTACACCCTCGCCCGTTTGAGCAATTTGTGATTCTGCGAATGATATAAATTTTACATAATCATCATTGAGCCAGTGTTTTCTCTCTTTTAATTTCTCTGTTCCTCCTGGTTCAACTTTATACTTTTCTACGAGACCGTTTGCATATTCGGTTTCATTAGAGCTTACCCCAGAGTATGGAGGATTTCCAACCACAACCATAATAGGTTTCTCATTTTTTATTTTTGCAGCTTCTTTTGATTCTTCACTAATACTTTGAGAAAGACCAAAAGCTCCAAATAGATCATCTTTTATTTCTGCTGGCTCCAGAGAGTTAGTGAGATAAATACCTAACCTTGTTTTATTAAAATATTTAAATCCAGTCTTTTTAAATGCGGCAGAAAGTTTAAGATGAGCAACTGTGTATGGCGCCATCATAAGCTCAAAACCATGTAATCGTGGTAGAAGATCATTATGTACATATGATGTCCAAGTTCCTTCTTGTTTGTTTTCTACCAATCTTTCATATATTTTGCGAATAACAGCACTTATAAAAGTTCCTGTGCCAACCGCAGGGTCTAAAACCTGAACCTTATGCACGCCGTCTGAGTTTTTTGATTTATCTGCAAGACCTTGAGATATATTGAATTTTCCTTGTAATATTTCATCTATAGATCTCACTATAAAGCGTACGACGGGTGTTGGTGTATAGTATGCTCCCATTTTTTTTCGTAAATCGGCGTCATATTCTTGAAGAAAATCTTCATAAAAATGAATTACAGGATCTGGGCCATCGTGTTTTTCTCCCCACAAGTCAGTGCCATAATATTGTTCCATTAACTCTTTTACATCTGCATGTGAAAATACTTCACACAACTCATTAACAATAAACTCGAGTCTTTTTTCAAAATTTGGCCCCACAATATGATCAAAAAAATGTTGCAAAAAAGGGTTAGATCCAGGAACCAAATCTCTTGCTTCTTGTCGAGAAAAATCTTCTTGAGTTTCGTCGTGATAACGAGCTGCAAAAAGACCGTATACGAGTGTTTGTGCATACATGTCTGAAAAATTTTCCAGAGTTAGATCATGGACAAGAAGATCTTTTATTGTTTCATATACTCGAAAAATTTCATCCTCTTTCTTTTCCTTGTTATTTAAAAGTTCAAGCACATTATCTCTAATTCGCTGAGCTTTACCACCCATAACTTTTGCAAGATGAGAACCATTTTTTATAGGTTCTTTATGAGATAGAGTAAAATCTATTAATGTTTTTGACACTCTTTCAAAATTTTGAGGGTTTGGACTTAGGGTTCTATCTTTTTTAGATATTTCTGCAATAGATATAGGCTCTTCATATAAAATTCCATTTCTGTAAAATCGAAATTCTACATAATCAGTTAAAACAAGATTGGCATAACCAAAATAACGAGCCATTTGCTCTGATTTTTCGATTTTGTCCAAAGAAACACCTATATCTTTTACTTCAATATAAAGAATTGGAATATCATTTTTTATAATTACAAAATCAGGCTTATTACCCTCTTTTGCTTTTGCATCATGATCAATTCTACCTACATCAATAGACTGAAAAATATCTTTGAGAAGCAGTTCAAAATCAGTTCTGTAACCCATTTCGCTTGTTTCAATATGTTTATATTTTTCTGAAATATTTTTTATGTATTTCTCAAAGCTCTCTTTCACAATATTCTAAAATTACCCCAAAAACCGCTTAAATTCAAGGTAAAAAACTAACGGCTCAACCGGTTGAGCCGTTAGTTTTTTGGATTATCTTTTTAATTTTCCTAAAATTACAAAGTGTCTCATTGAATTAGAACTATCTTGGCCAACGTGAATAATGGTATATTTTCCACTTTTCATTTTATCATTTAAATCTTTTTCCCAAGATTTTCTACCTGTTTCAATAACTTCAACACCATAAAGATTTCTGCTTTTTCTCCATGCGGCAATTGATATACCTAACGCAATTATGCTGATTAATATATCCATATTATGTATATTAGTTTTTAAGGAATTAAATAATAATTATCTAAATCCTTAAAAAAACTTTTAAAAGTATCTATTGCAGTGTTTACGTCTGTTACCAAAAAACTATTTATATCAAGATCGTTTTGTCGCCTTGGATGTAAAATATTACGTTTTGTATTTAATGTATTTAATTTTCTTACTGTTTCTCTAGAAATTATATTTTTTTGCCTAATTCTATTTGAAAGAGTATCGAAGCCCATCCCGCTATTTTCCCCAATAACACCCTCTTTTATCAGTACACAAAACATAACAGATTCAATAATAGAATGTATTAAAACAATTCCTTGTTGGTTAAATATAGAAGCAATCGAACCATACATTTTATAATTGTTTCTTATTCCAATCATAAATTCTAAATGTTGGATTTTGTAAGCAATATTTCTTTTTCGTGTTGAATAAGGTAAAAAGCTTAAATATCTTTCAAAGATATCTGTTATATCTGAAATTTTATTTATATTAAAGTTAATCTTATTCATATAATTTAAAACCCGGCTGGAAAGGCCGGGTTTTGTTGTTAATTGTTATTTTCTGTTTGGTCGTCTGAATCTGCCTCTTTGAAGTCCGCGTCTTTTGCTTCTGTGTCCTGCGTAGCCTCTGACGAAGCAGGAGCTTCTTGTGCCTGTCCTTGCATTGCTTGTCCGATCTTTTGCATTTCGGTTGATAGGGCTTCTGTTGCAGACTTGATAGCTTCTAGGTCTGTACCACTTTGCGCACTCTTTAGTGCATCAATCTTCTCTTGCACGCTCTTCTTTACATCATCTCCTACCTTGTCGCCGTGCTCTTTGAGTGCTTTTTCTGCTGCGTAGACCATTTGCTCTGCAGTGTTTCTTGTGTCTACCGCTTCTTTCTTTTTCTTGTCTTCCTCTTCGTGTGCTGTGGCGTCTTGCTTCATCTTTTCAATATCTTCATCTGTAAGTCCTGAAGAAGCCTCGATTCGTATAGATTGCTCTTTTCCTGTAGCTTTGTCCTTTGCCTTTACAGAAAGGATACCGTTGGCATCAAGGTCAAATGTTACCTCAATCTGCGGTACTCCTCGTGGAGCTGGCGCAATACCATCGAGAATGAACCGTCCAAGCGTCTTGTTGTCGCCCGCCATTGGTCGCTCACCTTGTACGATGTGAATCTCTACAGATGGCTGATTGTCAGCGGCTGTTGAGAATGTCTGTGACTTGGCTGTTGGGATTGTGGTGTTTTTCTCAATAAGCTTTGTCGCTACACCTCCCATGGTCTCGATACCAAGTGAAAGCGGTGTTACATCAAGAAGAAGTACATCCTTTACATCTCCTTGGAAAATACCAGCCTGCACAGCAGCACCAAGTGCCACTACCTCGTCTGGGTTGATAGAACGGTTTGGCTCTTTTCCAAACATCTCCTTTACCTTCTCGATAATGATAGGCATTCGAGTCTGTCCTCCCACAAGAATCACCTCGTCTATATCCCCTATTTCAAATGGAGAATCTGCTACCACTTGTTTTGTGATTTCAATAGAACGATCTACATACTTGCTCGCAAGCTCATTAAGCTTTGCTCGCGATAGCTTCAATAGAAGGTGCTTAGGCCCGTCTGAATCTGATGTGATGAATGGAATGTTGATTTCGGTCTCTTGGGCTGTTGAGAGCTCAATTTTGGCCTTCTCAGCGGCTTCATCAAGGCGTTGGAGAGCTAGTGGATCACCTGAAATATCGATTCCACTGTCTTTTTTAAACTCTGCTGTAATCCACCCGATAATCTCTTGGTCGATATCCTTTCCTCCCATGTGTGAGTCTCCACCAGTTGCCTTTACCTCCACGCTCTGCTCACCATCGTCTCCTCCGGCTACTTCAAGTACAGATACATCAAATGTACCTCCACCAAAGTCGAATACTACGATTTGCTCGTCTTTTTTCTTGTTGAATCCGTATGCAAGCGCTGCGGCTGTTGGCTCGTTGATGATTCGCTTTACCTCAAGTCCTGCAATCTTTCCTGCGTCCTTTGTAGCTTTTCGCTGTGCATCATTGAAATATGCTGGCACGGTAATTACAGCCTCGGTGATTTTCTCACCTGTCTTTGCTTCTGCATCTGCTTTAATCTTTGAGAGAATCATCGCAGAAACTTCCTCTGGACGATACTTTTTGTCTCCCATAGTCACCATCACGCTTCCATCATCTCCCTTAGTCATCTCATATGGTGTGATGTTGAGATCTTTTTGTACTACAGCGTCATCAAAGTTGTGTCCGATGAACCTTTTGATACCAAACACTGTATTTTTTGGGTTTGTAACAGCTTGTCTCTTTGCAAGAAGCCCTACAAGACGCTCGTTGGTCTTTGAAAGTGCCACAATAGAAGGTGTTGTTCGTGCACCTTCTGCATTTTCTAAAATCTTTGGTTCCCCACCTTCCATAACTGCGAAAGCAGAGTTTGTTGTTCCTAAATCAATTCCTAATATTTTTCCCATAATATTTATTAACTAAATTATTAAATATTACCTACTAATCCCCTCCTCTCGAGTGTGAGAACCTGGTTCTCACACTCCTTAAGAGAGGGCTAGTAGCTAACTTTTGTGTTCAAAGACACGAACATGCGCTGGGCGGATTACGCGCCCATTGAGCATATAACCAGGCCTTATAACTGACTCGATTATACCATCGTTTTTCGCATCATCTGTCTCTGTTGTTTCAGACACTTCATGAAGCATGTTGTCAAAAGGTATTCCCGCTTCGCTTATGAGCTCCACACCGTTTTGCTTGAGGATATTCATAAACTGATTGTGAATATGCTCTACACCCATACGCCAGTTTGCATCCACCTTTTCCCACGCTTCTTTGTTGGCAAATGCCATATCAAAGCTATCGAGAACAGATATTAGCTCTGCGATAAGTCCTTCGTTTGCAAAAGAAACATACTTCTTTTTATCCTCATCAAAGCCTTTTCGAGCATTCACGAGCTCAGCTTTGGCTCTTTGCCACCCATCAAGATATTCTTGCTTCTCAGCAACAGCTTTTTTCAGCTTCTCACGAAGCTTTTTCTCTGAAGAGCTTCCCAAACCTGCTGTTTCTTCGTTGTTTTCAGGCTCGAAAACAATATCATCTTGGCTTGCCCCGTTAGTAATAGTGTCGTCTTCGTGACGACCGTCATTACTAACGGGGTTGTTATCTGTATTTTTTTTATTAGTCATAGATTGACAGAGGTTTTAGCGAGTGTTATTTTACATGAGAATTTGTACAACGCAAGACCCACGGAGGTCACAATGACAACTAGAGCTCTCGTTATTTCGGGAATCATTATGTGGATATTCACCACTTTAATCATACTTTCTCTACTGCAAGATGTTGTAGGGCATCCATTTTTGTATGCGTTTTCAATTTCTACAATTGCTATATTTATCTCATCCTGCATCATAACCAAAGGATTTTGGGGTGCATGGAAATTTTGGAAGAAGAAAGATAAAATCTTCCGTGGTGATTAAGTTCCCATTAGGACAACCAAAAAGCGACCCATGTGATAGGGTCGCTTTTTCCTATATACAATATACTAAATACCAAATACTAACGTTTGCTCCACTGTGCTCGCTTTCGAGCTTTTCGAAGTCCTGGCTTTTTACGCTCCTTACTTCGTGGGTCTCGCTTGAGAAATCCTTCTTTCTTTAGAGTCTTTCGTACTTCTCCGTCAAACTCTACAAGTGCTCGTGAGATACCGTGTCGCACAGCTTCTGCTTGTGCTGATGGCCCACCACCTTTTACATGTGCTGAAATATCAAAATTTTGTGATACACCACTTGTTGCGATAGCCTCTGAAGCAACTTTTTGCAGTGTTGCCGTTTTAAAGTATGCATCAACATCTTTCTCATTTACTGTAATAGTGTTTTTCTTGTCTGCTTCAAAAATTCGTACTCGAGCAACAGCGCTTTTTCGTCGCCCTACTGCCTCAATATATCGTTTTGCCTTTGTTGCTGCCATACTAGTTTGTGATGATTATATTTTTCATTCGTCGTGATCGAAGTTTGTTTATAGGGAGCATTCCCCAAACTGCTCGTTTGATCACTTCTCCGTGTCCTTTCTTCTCGATAAGCTCCTCAAGAGTTTCTGACTTTTGTCCTCCTGGGTATCCAGAATATCGAAGATAAACCTTTTCTTTGAGCTTTTTAGCTGGAATATCTAGCTTGTCTGCGTTTTCTATCTTTACTACCATATCTGCTACTTGGTTTGCTTGTCGGTTTGGATTTGCCTTGTCCAGTAGAAGAACTGCGATTTCTGTAGCAAATCGTCCAAGCTTTTTACCTGTTGCATCAAGTGTGTATTCCTTTGTCTTTGTTTCTGTAGTCATGTTTATACAAGCTCAATTACTGCCATAGGGCTGGCGTCGCCATCTCGTGGCGCAAGCTTTGTTATACGAGTGTATCCACCTGCTCGATCTTTGTATGCTGGTGCAATGTCTTTTACAAGCTTTGCTGCAGCATCTTTGTGTCCACCAAGTCGTGCTACTAGTAGTCGTCGTGACGCTACTGTGTCAGACTTTGCTCGTGTGATGAGCTTTTCTACAAATGGTCGGAGCTCTCGAGCCTTTGCATCAGTTGTTTTGATACGTCCGTGCTCTACAAGAGAAATAGCAAGAGAACGCAACAGTGCTCGCCGTTGTTTTACTACTCGTCCTAGTTTTCTTTGCTTTACTCCGTGTTTCATATTTATTCTTTAAGGGATAGTCCCTTTGATGTCATAAGCTCCTCAAGTTCTTCAAGACCTTTCTTTCCCAATCCATCGAGCGCCAGAATATCATCTTTTTTCTTTCTTACCAAGCCTCCAACAGTTCGAATGTTTGCATTTACAAGAGCATTCTCTGTTCGTGTTGAAAGTCCAAGAGAATCAATTCGAGTTTTTAGAAACTCCTTATCCTCTTCTTTTGTCTCTTCTGTACCCTCCTCTTCTTCCTGCTCCTCAATCTCCTCTTGGAAACCTACGATTGCCTTTAGCTGGTCAATCATGATTCGGATTGATGAGTCGATAACTTCTCGTGGCTCCATTGTGCCATCTGTTTCAATAAAGATTCGAAGTCGGTCGAAGTCTGTTCGGTCTCCAACTCGCATCTTCTCTACTTCATAGTTCACACGTCGGATTGGTGAGAAAATAGCATCAAGCGCGATTGTTCCAATCTCTACTCGGTCTTTTTGTAGTTCTTCTTTTGCCACATACCCAAGACCTCGTCGTGCCTCGATATCTACCTCAAGAGTAGTTTTCTTGTCTGTAATGTGTGCAATTACTTGCTCAGGGTTTAGGATTTCTACTTGTCCTGGTGCCTCAATGTCTCCTGCAGTAACTTCTTTGTCTCCCTTTACAGAAAGCTTCAGTGTTTGTGGCTCGTCTGAATTGATTTTTAGTCGAACCTTTTTAAGGTTTAGAAGGATAGTAATAACATCCTCCTTTACCCCGTCCATTGTTGAGAACTCGTGACTAACTCCATCTATTTTAATAGATGTGATAGCAGCACCTGGTAGTGACGAAAGAATGATTCGTCGAAGTGAGTTACCAAGTGTGTGACCGTACCCCGGATAAAATCCATCAATTTCAAAAAGTGCGCTAAAGTTTTCTTCTTTAACTACACGTGGCTTTGATGGTAAAACGATTTGATAGTCCATAATATATTGAGCGACTACTAATAATGAAAAATAATTGAATATTGGGCTTGATTATAACCCAAATTTGACAATCAGGCAATCTTTCCTATCTACTGTAGAATTCGATTACTGACGTAAGGTCAAATACATGCTCTGCCTTGTCATATGTTGGCACCTTCGATACTTTCACTGCCATCTTTTTCGGATCAAATGCAAGCCATGCTGGTACAGACTTTGTATCTTTTCCGTCCTTTACTGGCTGGAATGCTGTTTTTTCCTTGCTTCCTGTTCGTACTGCTACTTCATCACCCACTTTTAGTTTATGAGAAGGAACATTGAGTCTCTTTCCGTTTACAGTGAAGTGTCCGTGCACTACTAGCTGTCGTGCCATCTGTGAAGTCTTTGCGAGTCCTGATCGGTATACGACATTATCAAGTCGCATCTCAAGACGCTCATATAGAGCATTCTTTGTATCACCCTTCTTCTCAAGAGCATCTTTTACGTATCGTGAGAACTGATTCTCAGAAATACCGTATGAGTATCGTGCTTTTTGCTTCTCATTTAGCTGGATAGCATAGTTTGAGCGATTACCTCGTCGTCGACGTCGGTTTTTTGCATTACGCGCCTCTCGAGTCGCAAACTTCTCTGTTTGCGTTTTCTCAAATATTGGAGCACCGAGTCGTCGGGCAATTTTGTATTTAGGTCCGATTTTCATAAGCTATACTCTTCGTGGTTTAGGTGGTCGTGGGCCATTGTGTGGTACTGGTGTTACATCTTGGATTCGTGATACTGAGATTCCTTTTGATGTAAATGACCGTAGTGCTGACTCTCGTCCAGCTCCTACACCTTTGATAACTACGTTTACATTCTTCACACCTGCAATCTTTGCCTTGTCTCCTACGATCTCTCCTACCTTTGCAGCTGCAAAAGGTGTTCCTTTCTTTGCTCCTCGGAAACCAAGTGCTCCACATGAAGACCATGCCACAATGTTTCCGTTGGTATCAGCTAGTGATACTTGTGTGTTGTTGTATGTTGATTGGATATATAGCGTACCGTTTTGCATTTTCTTTCGTGGTACACGAGAAAGAGCTCGAGCCTTTAGCCCTGAGTCCACACTTCCACCTGATTTTTTAACAATTCGTTTTTTACCCATACTATTTCTTTTCTACTTTTCGTCGTCCAGATCCCATAGTCTTTCGACCCGCATATGGTCGAGCTGTTCGTGAATTTGTCTTTGTTCGTTGTCCACGGGTTGGAAGATTGCGTGAATGACGCATTCCCTTATAACTTTGAATATCTTTTAGTCGCTTAATGTTTCCTGTTACTGAACGCTTTAGGTCTCCTTCGATAGTGTATGCCTCTACTGCTTCTCGTATCTTTTTCTCATCTGCCTCTGAGACATCTTTTGCTTTTACTCCATAGTCAATTCCTGCTGTATCCAAAATTTTCTTAGCGCGGGCTCTACCTACACCAAAAAGCTCGGTCAAACCGATTTCTAGTCTTTTATTATCAGGGATTGTAATACCTAAAATACGCATAATCTTTCTAACCTATTGAGCGGTTCAGTCTTTTATTATCCTTGGCGTTGCTTATGACGCGGATTAGATTTACACACAACATACAAGCGACCTTTCCGTCGCACTATCTGACATTGATTACATCGTTTTTTTACAGATGATTTTACGTGCATATCTAATTGCGCTTAATAATACGCCCCTTTCCGCCGTATGGATCTATCTCAAAAGTGACAGAGTCTCCGACAAGGACGCGAATACGAAACCTTCTCATTTTTCCAGAGAGATATGTAAGCATTTCACTACCATCTTCAAGTTGTACTTTGAACATAGTATTAGGGAGGGCCTCGACGACCGTTCCCGTCATTGTTTCAGGTTGTTCGCTTTTATTACTACTCATTCTCTCTAGTCCGGGTATAGTAACAGAGGCTCCGATAAAACGCAACCCCTAAATACCCATAATATGGCTTAGTTTAGTTTGGCTTCTGTGATTTTGATATTTTTCTCTGTATCAGGGAAACTTCGCTTCCAAAATGGTCGCATAATAATCTCTGCCTCTGCAATACTTGGGTATTCTGCAAGCACCCAATCTATGTCTCGCTTCTTTTTATTTACCAAATCTGTTGCAAGCTGTGCGTCGTCAAATGACCATACCATATGTACATCTCCTGATAGTAGGAATGTGATGTCTGGGTTTGTCTCTATATCAATAGAGTTCTTTGCATCAAGTACAAACAGAAGATCCTCAATTCCTCGTGCTTCTACAGGAAGCCCGTCATAGTCATCGATGTTTTCTCGAGCGATGTATTGTGAAAGAAGCTCTCTGTCGAACACGATTGCGTGAAGTGTGCCCTCCTCTACAATATCAACCTCATCATCACCTTTTGGATTCTCAGGAAGTGTTCGGAATGAAAATACGATACCATCGTCATAAAGCACTACATCTTCTGGAAGGTCTTTTCTTATATCAGAGAGAAGTGTCTCTCGAAGTGAGTTTTGCATTGCTTCTCGTGCGCTTTTCTTGTCAGCCTCTTCTACAGTACGAACAATACCGCTAAAGCCTCCTGTCATTTCTGTTTTGCTTCGTGCATAAAAGCCATCGTATTGTGGTGAGCCCTTAAATCCTGGAATAGTAAAGTCTTCAAGGCCGATGTTGTACTCGGAACCTTCTTCATCTGCGTACACACGCACCTCAATGCTTCCTGGGATTGTATCTCCCGAGGCACTCTTTGTTCGTCCTGGTACTACTATAGGGTCTTTGATGCGATAGATTTTTCCATCTGCTGTTTGGAACCGTGTATTTGCGATAAGCTTTTGGCTATTTGCATTGTAGTCGTTGTATACCACGATTACTCCTGAAGCTTTTGACTCTTTGAATTCCTCGCCTGTTGCTTGGAGTGTTCTTGTAGTTTCTTTTGAGAGTGTGATGACATCATATGCAAGTGTTCCCACCGCTCCGTTGTATACAGCACTCATTTGGCTCTCAAATGAAAGCTCTGTTGCCTTTGGTGTCACTACCACCTTTGTTCCTGAGAATAGAATAGTAAATGCAAAGAAAAGGAAAATGATTGCAATAGCTGCAATAAACCAAATACCAAGTGATGAGATTCGGCGCCCTTGATATGAGCGAGATTCTACACGAGGAGCCTTTGAGCTCTTTCTCCGTCCTCGAGTACCACGTTCAATAGAGATGTCGCGGATTGATTTTCTATTTGGGCTAACTATGTCTTGAATCTTTTTCATCCCATTAATGATTATTGATTGGTAAATATTATGTATGAAAGCGTATCATATCTATCCTTTTTATTCCTTGTTTCCCGTATCTTTATCGAATCATTAACGGGACACGTTTTCTTTTCTGGTGTAAGTGAATAATAAAGGATGTATCACAAACATGATACACCCCAGCCGGAGTAATTAAAAGTGAAATATTATTGATAATCTGTGTGATTTGTGTTGAAAAATAACGACTCAATCTCAATAAACGCATCCTTATCTGCGTCTGGGTGATGATTTACGTATCGCCCAAGTACCGTGCTGTTTATTGCTGTTGGTGCGTACCTATCACCTCGTATCATCCAATGCACTATGCGTTCCATCTGCTCATCTGAGAAGAAAAATATTTTTGATGGTGCTGGATATGTCTTTTCAAATAGCTCCACCATTCGCTCGAGCTCTCTGTTCCACTTTGTCTTTAGCTCTTGCATAGTGCTATACATTGGTGAGTCTTCTTCTGTTCCGTTCTGTATTGCTCGTGCAAATCTCCACAGTCTAGATAGCGCTTCTTCCTCTGTGGTGTGGTGCTTGCGTGCTATTTCACGCACAAGTGCGTTTCTCCCCATAGGAAATGAAGCAGATTCTACAAGCGCTCCATCTTTTACAAGCCCAACATCTGTAACTTCACCCGCAACATCCAAAAACATGAAGTCTTGGTCATGCACAAAAATATTTCGAAGCGTAGAAAATGAAGAAAGTGCAAATGAATGCATGTGAAGACTCTCTGTATGGAAAAGGTTCGACACTGTATCAATAGCAATACGTGCCACCACATCGGGAATCATGCTTATAAATAGAGACATCTCAAAATCACTTGCCTCTTTTCCATGTGGCTCTGCTATGTCGTAGCCATTAAGCTTTATCTGTAACACATTGTGCTCTAGAAGATAAAAGTCTTCCTCTTGTTGCTCTACATATGCACCTAGTGATGAATTTACAAAGTCATTCTCCTCTTCTTTTACTCGCTCTTCTATGTACTGTGCTGTGATTTTCTTTGGCTCATCAAACTCTGCTTGGATATTTTTGGTTTGAGATATATACCACACAGATGAAAATACTGTGTACACATGATCTATTTGTACCTGCTGAAAGCCAAGGTCTTTTAGTATTGGTAGTCCTTTTCTTTGGAGGTCTTCGCCTGCCTTGTGAAATGACTCTCGCATAGCAAAAAACAGTCTTTCTGCGGATGTTTTAGGAGATATAGCTATGTCTTTTCTGGTTGTATATAGAATATGAGGCTTCTCGCCAGGTGTAAACGCCACAAGACCAGCACCAACACTGGCGCTTCCCACATCAAAAAGTATTCCAATTTCTGGATTCACCTTCTTATTTTTCACTGTATCTAGTATAGCAAAATAAAAACCCACAGCATTTTTGTGTGTGGGTAAAAAATGAATTTCTAATTTTCAATTTATAATTTATAAACAATTTCAAATATTATAAATGCTCCAATGAAAAAACCCGTGCCAGCAACGCTAACACGAGTTTTATTTAAAGTAATCACAATCATCACACAGAGACTGTTTCTGAACCCCCTTTCTGCTCCGCTTCTTTAATGTGTTTCATGGCAACAGAACAAAGCGAACCTAATCCCAAAGAGCAAACAAATGCAATAAAAAACATCATGAGCTCTTTTTGTGCTTGAATAAAAGAAAAGGCAAGTATTGTCGCACCAAAGAGAAAAAAGGATACCGCAAATCCAAGATCCAACTTACTCACCTGACTTTTATATGCAAGCAAAAAACCTGAGGTTGCTAAAAAGAGAAAGGCAGTGACGGAAAGAGAAATCATTTCAGTGTCCTGTTTTGTTTAGGTTGGCTTCCGTTTTCAAAATAGCGCAGATACAACCTTTGTCAATAAAAACCAACGGCTCATTTTGAAAATGAGCCGTTGAAAGTGTTTATATAGAGCCTTTATTCGAGAACCGCCTTAATGCGCCTCACGCCAGCAGAGACAGACTCTTCTTTTTTGATTCTAAATGTGCCAAGCACTCCTGTGTTTTCTACATGTGGCCCTCCACAAATCTCAAGGCTTACATCCTCTATTCTGTATACGCTCACAGTCTCGCCATATTTATCTCCAAATACTCCAAGAGCGCCTTGTGCTTTTGCTTCATCAAGTGACATCTCAGATGATGTAACATCTATTTCTTTTGAAATCTTGTCGTTTACCCACTCTTCTACTTTGCTCTTTTGCTCGTCAGTAAGTTTCTCTGGATTAGAAAAATCGAGTCGTAATCTTTTTTCATTTATATTGCTCCCTTTTTGCTCTACATGGTCTCCAAGAACTTCTCGAAGCGCAGCAAGCAAAAGGTGTGTTGCTGTGTGATACTTCACAGACATCTCTGAGTGATCTGCAAGCCCTCCCTTAAACATTCCAGCAGATGCTGTTCGTGACTCTTCTTGGTGCTTTGCTTCTTCTGCTTTGAAACCATCTGTATCTACTTTGATTCCCTTCTCCTGCGCAAGCTCTAGAGTGAGCTCTAGTGGAAAACCATATGTAGAGAAAAGTACAAATGCATCAGCGCCGGATATATCACTACCGCTAAGTCGCTCAAACTCTTTCATTCCCTTCTCTATTGTATTTTCAAACCGCACTACTTCTTCATAAATAACTCCTCGCACATTATCTACCACATAAGGATCATCTAGCTTTTCATATACACCACCGTATATATCTACAAATGTATCTAAAATATCAGAGATGTTTTCCTGAGATAGCGTGCGTTTTGTTGTTTTCATAACAGAACGACGAATAAGTCTTCGAAGAATATATCCTCTGTCTGTATTAGATGGAGTCACACCATCGGCAATCATAAAGAGTGCTGTGCGCATATGGTCAGCAATCACTCGTGCCCCTTCGTCACTATCTGTGAGCTCGTGTGCAATATCGAGCACTTTTTTGAATAGATCCGTCTGATAAATGTGATTTACTTTGTTTTTCTGTACCAAAAGTCGCTCAAGACCCATTCCTGTGTCCACTCCTTTTTGCTCGAGCGGTGTGTAGTTGCCATCTGCATCTTTATAAAACTCATTGAACACAATGTTCCAAACCTCCACATCGTTTACATATACCTCTGTGGTAGGACCACATGGACCTTCTGAGCCAGTAGGGCCCCAAAAGTTGTCTTCACGCCCAAACTCTCGAACATCAATATTTGCATCAAGTGATTTCCAGATCTCTTCTGACTCGTCGTCTCGTGGTACATCTTTATCACCTTCAAAAACAGATACATAGTCAATCTCAAGACCCATTACCTCTGTGATGAACTCGTGTGCAGATTTGATAGCCTCTTCTTTGAAATACCCCCCGAAAGAAAAGTTTCCAAGCATTTCAAAGAATGTAAGATGAGTGTCGTCTCCAACCTCTTCAATGTCTGAAGTACGAACACACTTTTGTACTGATGTTGTGTTTTGTGAGTTAAAGTCAGCATTCGCATCTCGTGCCCCTGTGTAGTACGGCTTGAACTGTTGCATTCCTGCGGTAGTGAAAAGCACAGAAGAATCGTCTTCTGGCACTAGAGAAGAGGAAGGCACAACTGTATGCCCTCTGTCTTTATAGAATGTAAGAAATTTTTCTCTGATTTCTTGTGATGTCATCCCGATAGTAATTATAAAAATTGCTCTTCCCTCAAATAACACACTGCTGTGAATTACTATCGGGACAGGTATCACTTATATTACACGGTAAAACACAAATGAAAAAGCCCGCGCGGGTGACACGGGGCTTTTATGGGTGTTTTTCTGAGTGATAGTATGCAAGTGCGAAACATCCAATACCGAATCCAAATAAAATAAGAAGTATCCACCCAAAAGGGATGGGAATAATTTCTTTTATAAATTTGTCTTCTTGGACGGCCCACACAAATGAGCCTCCGCACGTCAGCATAAGAACAAGGAAAATCCAAAACCGTTTCATCTGACTTGTTGGTTTGGTTCTGTTTTCTATCTTATGAATTTTTCACCAACCTTTCAAGTTCCTTTATATCGTTCTCAATCTTTTTAAGGCCGTATTCCCAGAACTTTTTATCTTTTGTATCAATACCAATGTCTTTAAAGATTTTGTATGGAGGTTTACTTCCGCCGGCTTTCATAAACTCCTCAACTTTCTCTAGATATGACGAGTCTTCTTGATATCTCTGCCATAGGGCATCTGAAATAAGTTTTCCATATGCATATGAATACACATAAAACTCATATCGAAGATGGGGATATGAAGCAAAGAATAAACCATCTTTATAACTGAAAGATATTGCTGATCCCATATACTCCTTGAGTGACTGTGTCATCATCTTTGTCATATCTTCTTGGTCTACATACCCTTCTTTTCGCACCTTTTCATGAAGCGCTATTTCGTAATCGAACATCGCTATTTGTCTATGAACAGTGGCAATAGCATCATTGATTCTATCGTGAAGAACTACAATCTTTTCTTTGTCAGTAAGAGTGTCCCAAATTTCTGCAAATACTAAATTTTCAAAAAACGTACTGGCAACTTCTGCAACAGGTATAACATAATTTTGATATCTCTTTGGTTGTTCCACTCTTGTCCAATACGAGTGAAAAGAGTGCCCCATCTCATGTGCAAGCGTGGTAAGTGAGCGCAAATCATTTGCATGATTTAACAGAACAAAGATGGGTGTGTTAATTGCAGCCCATGAATATGCACCTCCTCTCTTTCCTTTTCTTGGGAAAAAGTCTATTTGTCCATTTTTTAAAAATTCTTCAAAAACATCCTTGTATACTCCCCCCATTTTCTCTAGTGCATTTGAGAAAATTTTGATTGAGTCTTCTGCAGAAAATTTTCTCTTGATTTTCCCGACTGGCGCATGTCTATCAACATAATAAAAATCTTTCAAACCAGTCATTTTCTTTTTCAGGCGGAAAAACTTTTTACTTGCCGAGTAGTTACCAGCCACAGCATCTCGCAAAGCAAATACAACATCTTTGTCCATTTCATCCCCCTTCATTCTTTCTTCCAGAAGATAAGTATAACCTCGTAAATTATCTTCAATTTTTTTGTTTGTTATAAGTGCATTTATTTCACTTTCAGCAAAATCAGTGGTTTCTTCCAACAAATTATCAAGGAGCTCTCTAATCTTTCTTCTATCTTTTGTATTCAATTTTGTGAGTTTAGAAGACGCTTCTGTTAAAGAGAGCTTCTCCCCTTTAAAAGTTATAGTTTTTTTGTGTAGAGATTTTTCTCTTCCTTGTGTCCACATACTACTACTTACGCCAGACTTTAGATTGAGAATCTTTTCTTCATCTTCAGACAAAAGATATTTTGTGTTTTCAAAAAAGTTCTCAAGTAGATATTTATACTCTTTTAGATTGGGGTCTTTTAAAAACTTTTTCTGATTTGCTTTTGTTACATCTTTAAAAGACACGTTATAAAAAGTAATATTGTTATATGCCTTGCGAAGCCGCTCGGAAAACAAATTGATTTTTGATTTTATTTTTGTATTAGTGCTGTCCAAATCCTCACTAAAATGTAAATACATCATTGGACGTGGAAGTTCAAAATGTTTTTCTCTCTCTTGCATTACCTTTTTTAGCTCTTTTGCGTCTGTAAGATACTTGCGATTGTTTTTATACTTTTTCGCAAAAGATGAATATGCACGTTCAATTTTTTGTACATCTTTTTCGAGTTGTGGGTCATCTATTGATTTATACAACCGCTTAAGATCCCATTCTGTTTTGTAACCTTTTTTCATCTTATTTTTTCTTATTTTTAAAACGTTTTAGTAATTCAAAATCTTTTTCTAATACTGGTAGTTGCTTGCGATTATATATCGCAACTGCCGGATGGTACAGAGGTAGAATATACATATCACCCCAGGACTGCTCTGTCTTAAAGAGTCTTCCTCGTCCTTGGCTAATCGGTAGCACTTCATCTGAAAGTCCAAACTGCTCCATAATATACTCCATTGAGTACCTACCAAGTGTAGCGATAACTTTTGGTTGGATGATTTCTATTTGCCGGAGAAGAAATGGGGTATAGAGAGCTATTTCTTCTTTGCTTGGATCACGATTGTCTTGTGGGCGGTCTTTTACAATATTTGTAATATAAACATCTTCTCTATCGAGCTTTATATGCGCAAGTAGCCCATCAAGTACTTTCCCTGAAGCCCCACAAAATGGCCTTCCTGTTTGTGCTTCGTTTTTACCTGGAGCCTCACCGATAAAAACAATATCTGCATCTGTATTTCCCTCACCTACTACTGGCACATAATCGTTTGAAACACGATATTCATAAAGTGGCGACTCTTTGAGAGCCACCAATTCATCTTTTATTTTCTCCATTTTCTTATCCTTCGTCATTTTCTTCCTCTACAAGTGGAACAAATACAAACCCTGGAAACTCTTCTGTATCAAACTCGTCGTTTTCTTTCTTTGTATATTTCCAAATTGAGTTATCGACTGGTGCCACAAGCACTCCTCCAACTTTTAACTGTCGTAGAAGCTCTTCTGGAAGTTCGCTTGTCGCAGATGCTGATACCAAAATCCTATCGTATGGTGCATGCTCGGCGTTACCGACAATATCCTCTGCTTCTGTAAGCGTAACATTTGGATATCCTGAAAGTCTTTCTTTTGCTATATCTAATAGCTCTTTCACCCGCTCTACACCTACCACATCGCCACTATCGCCCACCATCACAGAAAGAAGGGCTGCAGTAAATCCAGAACCAGCACCCACATCAAGAACATGGTGACCCTCTTCTACACCCAAAAGCTCTAACATAAATGCCACTGTCGTTGGCTGAGAAATAGTTTGCCCATGACCAATAGGAATAGCGTAGTCTTCGTATGCTTCAAATTTATAATCCTCTGTTAGAAAGTCTTTTCTGTCTACTTCTGTGAATGCTTTTTCTACAAGCGGATTTTTAAACACACCACTGTTGTTTTTCAGATGTGCGAGTAAATCCTCTCGTGTAGAGAGTGGTGTATTTAGAATGTCATTTAAATCTTTGTTTTCCATTTTTTTAAATAGTTACTCCTTCTTTTTGTAATAATTCCCGCTTCTTTCCTTTCAGTCCATTGTATCCGCCCACTTTGCCATCACTTCTAATAACCCTATGACATGGCACAGAGCCATCTTTGTTTTGCTTCATTATCATTCCCACTGCTCGCGCTGCCCCCGGAGAGCCTGCGCGCTTTGCAACTTCGCCATATGAAAGCGTTTCACCTTTTGGAATATTTTGTACAACGCTTATCACGCGCTCTTTAAATAGTGTCATATTAAAAAAGTGTGTCTGGGCTACTCTCTTTGCTCTCATTTGAAGAGTCTCCGTTTTCCTCAAGTACAACATCAACAGCCTTTCTGTATGTACAATACTCACAGTCCTCGCCTTGCTCTGGAGCACTTTCTTTATCAAGTGTCTCTTTTGCACGCAAAAGCGCGTCATCTACCCATGAGTCGTCTCCTTCATAAGGGATAACCTTCATACGAAACTCGAGCACTCCTGAAAATGTTTCTTTATCACGCCGTCCATTTGCATACACAAAATACCCTACCGGTGAGACTTTGAATCCGTTTTGTCGAAGTAGCCATTGGTACACCTCCATTTGTCTTTTATATCCATCCTGCCAATCTGCATCTAGTGTTACTTCCTCGTCTTTTGATGTTGCTTTGTAGTCCACAACGATAAGCTCTCCATCTGGGTTGACCCACACATCATCGACTGCACCTGAAACGGTAAGACCTGTTGGTTTGTGAAATGTATCAACGCCCTTGAAGTTGTCGCGCCAAATATCCATGTCCTTGTGGGCAAATGGCACTGCATCAATACCAAAGCGTGTCATAAGTGGATGCGGACTCTGTGCACGACGATGTGCATCAAACTCTTTTTTGAGAAGCTCATCAACTGCACTGTTGAGGTTGAATGGATACCCACGAGGTCGTGCAGTGCCTAGCTTGTTGTCGATATAAAAACAGCGCGGGCACTCGATAAAAAGATCGAGTTTTGAACGTGAAAGTCGCCAATTTGGGCCACCATAATTCCACTTTTCATTTCGGTGCGGTTTATAAAACGAAGCCATAATACAGACATTGTACCACGCACCCTAATAACCCAAAACAAAGTTTGGGAAGGTCAGACCTTCCCAAACAAAAACCAACGGCTCATATTCAAAATGAGCCGTTGGTTTTAACTAATCGCTAGTGGCTAGTGATTAAAACCTAGCAAACTATCGAGGTGTTCCTGAGAATGTTTGGAATGTTGTCATTACCTCTACAGCATCTGCTGTTTGGTATGGTACATCTTGAGTAAAATCAAACTCTCGATCTCCGTTGTCTGAGTGAAGCTTTACATAGTAAAGACTATCAGCAACGGTTCCGCGAAGAAGCGGTACATCTACATCCGCAAATTCACCTGCGTCATAAATGCGTGCCCCAAGAATGCTTCCTGGTACTCCCTCGTTATCTTCAAATACTACTACCCATGATGTTCTATCAAGTGATAGTGCTGAGACAGCTACTGTGTCTCCAAAATTTTGATCTTCTACAGCTAGAACTACTTCTGTTTCAAGTGTTACTGGCTCTGCAGGAGTATCTGAGTGAGTATCTGCCATGTACTCATCCTCCATCATTGTGTCTGCGTCTTCAAGCGCCTCATCATTTGAACCTGCGTTTCCTGTACCAAATACAAGAAATCCGATTCCAAATCCGATAAGAACACCTAAGATTGCAACAACAATCATTTTCTTTGTGTCATTTTGTGTATTATTTTCCATATCTTCTTCAATATTTATATCAGCGAGAGATGGTTCGTGATTGTTGTTATACTCCTCCTGAAGTGAATCAACATCCTCATCATTTCCATCAAATGGGATAATTTCCATACAAAATCTGATAAAACTTATAATTTTCCTAACAATCTGCCCTTATTATAGACCAAAGTACAAAAAAAGTGCAGAAATGCACTGTAATGATGAAAATTTCAAGAAAAGTCAATAAATTAAACCTCCTTTCCAGCTTTGTAGAGCTGTTCTATTTCTTTTATAACTTTTGCTTGGTCTTCGTCTGAGAGACCAATATGAGAAAGAACCTGAGGTTTTTCTTTTACAGTTTTACACAAAACAATATCCTTTCCTAAAAGCCTCTTTTTATTTTCTTGTGAAAGAGTAGTAAGACATGTAATAGGTTGAAGACCACTTTCTTCTATCATTTCTTGTAGATTACCTTTATCAGGATATGACCACCCAATAAGTGTAATACCGGCACATTTACCATACGCAATGGCGTTGTGAGTAAATTTTGTATTAGTCATTAACCAAAATGAATGCTTCTTACCGCATGACAATATATCCTCACATTTTCCAATCATAAGATCGTCATATCGTGCCTTTACATAAAGTGCCACTTTCATGTCAGACTTCACACCAGGCTTGTTATGAAACTTTGCCTCAATGGTTATATAGTTTTCATCATCTTCTGCCAAAATATCTATCTCATGTGTCGCACACTTTCCTTTTAGAATTTTTCCAATCTGTGTTGTATAGCCACGTTCAGTAAGAACCCTTTCCATAAACTGCTCAAAAGGGAAACCACTTGGCCCCAAATCCATGATAGCCCTTCTTAGTGAATAGCTAGCTGCAACTCCTGCCCTTAGATTGCTTAATTGTGCAAAAGCGGCTTTATATATTTCTTGTGTAGTATCTCCGTCAGATATCTCTTGATTCACAAAAGAAAGCACATCTGCGACCTCTGTTTCATTCGCACCTGATCTTTTTAAAGAACGCATGAGCTTCTCTTCTCGAAATGGCTCCTGCGTTCCGTCTGCTTTTGTGATTATCACCTGACGAGACATGTGTTATTGATCGTTCTCTGTTTCTTCTACGACCATCTCATCAACGTCTGTATTTCCATCTGCCGGCATTCCCATTGATGCGTCTCCATTAGACTCTACAATAATCAAATTGATTTTCTTTCCGTTATAAGTCGCATCTACTGTAGCTTGCTCACTAGCACCTACAAGAATACGAAATTCCTTAGGAGTAATCACTTGTGCACACATTACATCTTCTGCTGGAGGTGTTACCACAAACGAAAGAGTGATTTGCTCTGGATATGACTCACGAACAAGAGCTTCTGTATAAAGCTCGTAACATGGGTTTGGAAATTCAATAACCCCTGAATATTCGTGCAAATTATCAGTATATACAAAATCAGCAACAATCTCTGCTGGCATGTATGACATTTTGTCGTGATCTTTTTCGGCTTTATCTTCAAAACTCGTATCTGCAACAAGCATTCCGAAAATCACAACCAATACAATTATTAAAACATTTGTGAGTAAAGATGTTTTCATACGTCCTCTCTTAAATAATAAAACCATCTTTAGTATATCACAGGATATATTATGGAAGTATTTCCTCTATAATTCCCCCACCTACACACTCATTATCTCGATATAACACCAGAGATTGCCCTACAGCAACAGCTTTTTGAGGTTCATTGAAAGTCGCTGTATTGCCATCAAGCTTGCATGGGAAAAGTGTTTGTCTATATCGAAGACGCGCCTGATATCCACCATCAGCATTGTCTTTGCGCATAACCATATCGCAAAGCTTTACAGACGATGCGTTGAATACCGGGTTGTCCTTTCCCTCTTTGTCAGACACGGTGATGGTGTTTTGCTCTATATCTTTTGAAACCACAAAATACGGCTTGTCATTTGGTGTCTTTTTTGTAATTCGGAAACCTCTTCGCTCACCAATGGTAAAAAATAATGCGCCGTCATGCTCACCAATCACAACACCCTCTTCATTCAAAACATTACCTTTTTCCTCTTTTATATAGTGCGTTAGAAAATCCTTCATAGAAATATCTCCAAGAAAACATATTCCCTGACTATCTTTTTTAGAAGCAGTAGAAAGTCCTTCTTTTTCTGCAATGGCTCTTACTTCGCTCTTTTGGAGATGACCTACTGGAAAGAGAACGTGTGAAAGCTGTTCTTTTGTGAGTGTCCAAAGAAAATACGACTGATCTTTTCCTTCATCTGCCCCCGCAACAAGAGCGTCGCCTATATTTTTTGCATAGTGGCCTGTAGCAACATAGTCTGCGCCATTTAGAAGTGCCCACTTTAGAAAACCTCCAAACTTTACATATCTATTACACATCACATCTGGATTTGGTGTTCTACCCTTTTTATACTCAGAAATCATATAGTCTGCGACTTCCTCTTTATACTCTTTACTCAAATCAAGCTCATGAAATGGAATATCTAGATGTGCACATACACGCATTGCATCACGACGCTCTTCTTTCCAGTTACACTCCAAAAACTCCGGGTACCACACCTTTATAAAAACTCCTTCTACGTCGTAGCCCGCTTCTTTTAGTAGATGTGCAGACACAGAAGAATCTACACCACCCGAGAGACCTACATATACTTTTTTATTCGTGTTACTCATAAAAAATAAATTCTAAGCACTAATTTCTAATAACTAAACTGTTTAGAGTTTAGATATTAGCATTTAGGATTTAAGAAAATCATTCTTTGATTTTCGTTTATTCCATTCTTCTATTTCTTTGTGGTTACCTGAAAGTAATACTTTTGGAACTCTGTATTTCTTTTTCTTATACTCAAATACTTCTGGTCTGGTATATAGCTCGCTTGATGCATTTCTTTTCTCTTCTTGAGAATCACTGTTTCCAAGAACGCCATCAACGTGTCGAGACACCGCATCAAGTACCACCATTGCTGGAAGCTCGCCTCCAGTAAGCACATAAGGGCCGATAGACACCTCTTCTGCATTGGTGATTTTCTTTACTCGTGCATCGATACCTTCATATCGTCCTGAAATCATTACAATATGATCGTACTTCGAAGCAAGCTCTCGTGCATACGCATTACTAAACTGCTTACCGCTCGGTGAAAAAATGAGTGTTTTTACATTCTTTTTCTTTCCAACTGCTTTTTGGAATGCCTTTACGATAGGTTCTACCTGCATCACCATTCCAGGCCCTCCACCATATGGCTTGTCATCGACCTGCTTGTGCTTGTCGATAGAGTAATCCCGTGGATTATAGAAATTTATAGAAATCTTTTTGTTCTTTATTGCGCGAGCAATAATAGAATCGCCCAAATACGAATCAAACATTTTGGGAAAGAGTGTGATGATATGAAATTGTTTTTTCTTGTTTTTCATATGAAAAAGTCGTGGCAAAATAATACCACGACTTTTTGAATTTGTCATCGAAAGAGATCCAGCGGATAGCCTGGTAAAGACAGTATCTCAAGGGCTATGCCCAGCAAAGCAATCCAAACCCCTCTTCTTTGAAGTTTTTGTTCGCGCAACTTGCTGATATACAACTTTTTTCTTTTTACGTTAGCATAAACCAACAAAGATACTCCACTGAATAAAACTAAGACAGAAAATACTGGTATAACAAAGGGAAGAAGTGTCTGCATTTGTATCTCCTTTTTAGTGAACGTTTTATTTAATATAGCACAAAAGCCACGACGCGCGCGTCGTGGCTTTGATTTTAGTGTGGACTTCAGAAGAAAATATATAGCGAGCAAAGCATTGCAAAGCCAGTAATGGTTGCCCGACGTGAGAAGCGCAAAACCCTTGTTTCTCTTTGAAGCTCAGACCGCAGCCTTGCAGCCTGTGCTCCTCGTACTTCCAAACGAATCGCTCCCTCGAGCTCTTTGCAATTTCCTGACCACGCAATCCACATTACACCTCCTGCCACAAGACCTATGGGGCCAAAAATAACAAACAAAGTGCTGAGAAGTTCCATGATTCACCTCTTTTTGTATTTGTACAATCAAAAACATATTACCACACAAAAACCACCTCGTAAATAAAGGTGGTTTTTGTTTAAGTTGTTTAAGGTTGTGCTTACGCGTCTCCCTTTAGCTCTTCCATTGCTTCGTCTACTGCAGAAGCTGGATCTGCTGCCTCAACTGCTGGTGCAGATGGTCGCTCGCTTGAGCGATATCCTCCTGCTGGCTCGTTGATTTTAAGATTCACACGCGCTTGGTTTTTCATACCAACAACTCGAAGTAGTGTTCGAATTGCCTTTGCTGTATTACCATTTCGTCCAATAATCTTACCCATGTCTTCTTTGTTAACATCGAGGGTAATGAGTACTCCCATTTCATCAACAGTACGATCAACCTTTACGTCTTCTGGGTGATCTACCAATGACTTCACAACATACTCAAGAAAATCTCTATCTTCCATGTTGAATCAAGTATTAGTTTCTAACGTACAAACACGAAAAACCCGTGCTAGTAATGGTGATTATACAACAGATACGGCGAATCTCAAGGCAGCCTCGTGGAAAACAAAAAGAGTGGCAAAACTTAATTTTGTAATTTTTAAATAACAAAATAATTCATAATAATTTCTTATTGTACGATGTATCGTACAATAAGAACAATTTATTATTTTTGTGTATTTTATTATTTTTTAGCAATAAAAAACGACCCGAGTGGGTCGTTTGTTTATTCTGCTGATTCTTCAGTTGGAGTTTCTCCAGTAGCCTCTTCTACTGGCGCCTCCTCAGCTGGTGTTTCCTCTACAGGATCTTCTTCTGCTGGCGCTTCCTCGGCAGGAGTTTCTTCTGAAGGTGTTTCCTCAGCCAGACTCTCGTCCTGAGTAGCCTCTGGAGCTTCTGCTGGAGTCTCTTCTGCCGGTGTTTCCTCTGGCTTCTCGCTTACAATAGGAGATTTCTTTGGTAGAACATTCTTGGCCTTTCCTTCGATGATTCCCTCTTTTACCAAAAGGTTGTGAACTGTATCAGAAAGCTGTGCACCTACTGACATCCAGTGCTTTACTCTATCACCCTTAATCTCACGCGTATCTGTTCGCGCATCATATGAACCAAGGTTCTCAATATATTTACCGCTCTTAGGACCACGATGTTTTTCTGTAACCACCACTCGATATGATGGATCGTGCTTTCGCCCTACTCGCTTTAATCTAATTTTTAACATGGCGCACATAATAACAGAATAAAGATTACTACGCAATAGCACTCTCTTCTGTTACAATAGACAAACTTTATGAGAGAAACTCCACATACTGGAAGCACAATAGAAGGCAAGCTACAGACCACGTCACGAGGCGTGGGCTATCTTTCTTATGACGAAGAGGCAAAAGATATAGAAATCCCAGAAGACAAGACGTACACAGCACTTCACGGAGACACTGTCGTGGTGCGTATTACACACAGTGACAGTGAGCGTGTGTATGGAGAAGTAATAAAAGTATTAGAGCGTGGTGCAAAACTTTTCTCTGGAACACTTGAGCAAGAGGCTGGGCACTTCTTTCTAATGACAGACAACCATCGAATTCACCGGGATATTCTTGTGGCACCAGATGAGCGACTAAAAGAAGGATACAAAGCAGTGGTACGCTTCCTTTCTTGGAACACTACACACGATGACCCTAAAGGAGAGCTTGTGTCTATTTTGGGTAGAAAGGGAGAACACGAAGCAGAAATGCAATCAATTATCGTGGGGCGTGGGATTGTTTACGACTTCCCTGTTGAAGTAGAAAAAGAAGCAAAAGAAATCAAAGCAAACGAAGCAAAAATCTTTCAAGATGCAGAAAACGACCCTCGCCGAAAAGATATCCGAGACATTCCTACATTCACCATCGACCCAGACAGTGCAAAAGACTTTGATGATGCTCTTTCTATTCGAACACTACAAAATGGAAACCTGGAGATTGGTATTCATATTGCTGATGTATCTCACTATGTACAAGAAGGAAGTGCGCTAGACCAAGAAGCACAATCACGAGGATTTTCTACATACCTAGTGGATAGAACCATCCCGATGCTTCCTGAAGTACTTTCAAACGACCTTTGTAGTCTCAACCCGCATGTCGACCGACTCGCCTTTTCTGCAATATTTGAAATGACTCATAGTGGACAAGTAGAGAGCTCTTGGTATGGAAAAACAATCATTCACTCAGACAAACGGTTTACATACGAAAATGCACAAGAACAGATTGACGCTGGAGATGGTGAATACTCAGAGCCACTAATAACTCTAAATGGAATAGCAAAAACACTGCGAGCACGAAGATTTTCAAAAGGTGCAGTGGACTTCTCTGATGACGAAGTAAAGTTTGAGCTCAATGACAAGGGCGAAGTAATGCGTGTGTATAAAAAAGAGCGGCTTGATACTCACAAACTTGTGGAAGAGTTTATGCTTCTTGCTAACCGCTCTGTAGCAGAGAAAATAGAAAAACTGTGTGAAAACTCAGGCCACGATCACCTTTTTGTATACAGAATCCACGACCTACCAGATAGAGAAAAACTTTCCGAGCTTGGCACATTTCTTAAAGCTCTTGGATACCGATTTGAGGTGCCAAATGAAGTAAGCGGAACAGACCTAAACAAACTACTAGAGCAAGTGAAGGACAAACCAGAGGAAGGTTTGGTAAATACAGCGCTTATTCGCTCTATGGCAAAGGCTGTATACTCTACCGCTAACAATGGACACTTTGGGCTGGCATTTGAGCACTACACACACTTCACATCGCCTATCCGTAGATACCCTGACCTTATTGTGCACCGACTTCTATTTGCACATCTTCATAACGAGAATATTACTCAAAGAGAGATAGACCTCTATGAAAGCATTATCTCTAAATCAACTGACAAAGAGATTAATATTATGCAAGCAGAGCGTGAGAGTATTAAATACAAGCAAGTAGAGTTCCTAAAAGATCGTGTGGGTGAGACATTTGATGTATTAGTAACAGGAGTTTCAGACTTTGGACTCTTTGTGGAAGAGAAAGAAACACGAGCACAGGGACTCATTGCTATTAGAAATCTAGGAAATGATTTCTTTGAGCTTCGAGAGAAACAATTTGCAATAGTTGGTAAAAGCAGTGGTCAAAAGTTTACACTCGGGCAAACACTCAAAGCAAAGCTCACTGGAGCAGACCTAGACAAGCGTCAGCTCGACTTCCGTCTCCAAAACTAAGTTTGGGAGAGTCAGACTCTCCCAAACAAAAACCAACGGCTCAAGAGTGAGCCGTTGGTTTTTTATATACTATTCTTCTCGAAGTGGTGCGTTTTTGATTATTTCAAGCGCCTCCTCGTCTGTGTCTATGATGGTGTATAGATCTATATCAGACTCATCAATAGTTTTGTAATCTTTTGCGAGTGTCTCTCTTATAAACCCATCAAGCCGTCCCCAATACTCTTTTCCTACAAGAATAATAGGTACGCGAGGAATCTTTCTAGTTTGAACAAGTGTGAGAATCTCAAAGAACTCGTCCATTGTTCCAAACCCTCCTGGGAAATAGACATATGCCTCTGCTGAAAATGTGAGAGTTACTTTTCGTGAAAAGAAATAATAGAAAGACATAGAGTCCTCTACATATGGATTCACTACTTGTTCAAAAGGAAGCTCAATATTGAGTCCAAGTGAATTACCTGGCCCATCCGCCTCTTTTGCTCCCCTGTTTGCACCTTCCATAATTCCAGGCCCTCCTCCTGTGATAACTGTGTATCCGAGCTCATCTACAATCTTATAAGCAAGGTCTCGTGCTCTTTGGTAGTGCTCGTTATCTTCAGGAAATCGTGCTGAACCAAAAATAGTTACTGAACGAGGATGGTTTTTAATAAACTCAAATCCATCATGAAATTCTCTTGTAATGCGCCCCACGCGCTCATCGATTTCTTTTTGAACATCATCACGCTTTAGCGGTTCTGTATGAAGCTTTACTGAAGGAACATTTATTATTTTTTTGTTTGGATCGATTGGTGTCATTATATTTCTCTTAGGAACATAGTGAGTTAGAGAAATATAACCCGCTACATTTTTTAAATATATTATTTTTTAAGTGTATCTTTTAGATTTTTATATAAAAATCTTCTACCCCATCCTGATTTTAAATATTTTTCTCTTCGCATAGCGTTAGATTGGGAAAGATACATTTCTAAGTATACCAGCTTCCAAGGTCTATTGCCTTTAGTTGATAAAACCTTACCTTCATTATGCAGTCTTAATCTTTCCTTTATATCACTAGAATAACCAATATATAACTTACTATCTTTTTTACTTTTTAATACATAGACGCTATGCATATGTTTAAAAAATGAGGAGGGTATTTAGAAAATCCGCACAAACTTTTAGCATACAAACAATCTACCAAATTTGAGATAATTCGCACAAACTTTTACTACGTAAAACTTAGGCAGATAAATAAAATATAGTCGCCTTGCTCCTTATTTTATTTACTTCGCTACTTTCACCGCCTCATCAAACTCAATAGAAAGCAATCGTGAAATACCGTCATGTTGCATAGTCACTCCATATAGTAGGCCTGCTCGTGACATAGTCTCTCTGTTGTGAGTAATGAGAATAAGTTGTGAGTACTCTGAAAGAGAGTTGATCATATCTCCATATCTCTTTGAGTTTGCTTCATCAAGAGCTGCGTCTGTCTCATCTAGGATAATAAATGGAGGTGGATTGATTTGTGAAAGCGCAAATAGAAGTGCAATAGATGTAAGGGCCCGCTCACCACCAGAAAGCATCTCTAGTGAGCGAATCTTTTTCTTTGGAAGATTTACATCTATCTCCACGCCCTCTACCACATCGTCCTCTTCATCTTCTGATGTCTGCTTTTTCTTCTCAAGGAAAAGGCTTGCATTACCTCCTCCGAACATCAATGAGAAAAATGAATCAAACTGTCCATTAATACGCTCAAGCCCTTCTTTGAATCGGGTATCGAGTGTGTTGTCTATCTCTTTTATAAGCTCCTCCAGAGACTGCTTTGTACTCTTTAGGTCGGCAAGCTCTTTTGAAAGAAACTCGTCACGCTCCTCTACCTCTTTGTGCTCTGTGCGCACCTCGTTGAAAGAGCCAATACCAAAATCTTCAAGTTTTACCAAAAGTCTGTCTATCTCCTTTGAGCGTCTTTGCTGATCTCCCTCATCACCTGCCGGGTCTACATCTACATACATAGTAATCTCTCGCCCATACTTCATGCCTGCCTCCATAAGATCCTGCTCAAACTGTTTACCGCGCTCGCGAAGAAGTGCCTTCTTTTGCTCCAAATCAGCAAGTGTCGCTCGCAATTCTTTTTCTCGAGACATTACCTTTACCAAATCACGCTCAGCTCGGTAAAACTCGCTTCGCTCTTCCTCTGCTTTGTGTGATATGTCTGATTGCTTTTTAAGAAGCTCTTCTTTTTCCATATCTAACGCCTCTATCTCTCGCTCTATCGCCTTTCGCTTTTCATCTAGAAGCGAAGTGTCTACTTCTTCGGCTGGTGCCTCTGTCTTTAGCTCCGTTTTTACATCTGCAAATTCCTCTTTTATAAATGAAAGAAGTGTTTTTACAGCGGTGGCATCAGAAAGTGTTGTGTTTTGGATTTTCTCTTCTATTTTTGTAATAAGCTTGAGAACCTTTTGTCCTGAGATGGCTTTTCCTTGTGTGAGCTGTGTGTGCTTCATAAGTCGCTCCTGTGCCTCTATTTCTCCCTCTACACGCCCCAAATCACGCGTGAGTATGTTTCGCTTGTGTGAGATATCTTTTAGCTCTCGCCCAATACGGTTGAGCTCTTTGTGATGCTCTGACTCGTCCTGTGTATCATCGAGAATCTTTTGAAGTTCTTTTACTTCATTCTCAATATTTTTAAGCTCTCCACGCGGAACCGCAATTTTCCCATCAAGTCTTGCTTGCTCTGTCTCAAGATATTTCTCTTCGTATGAGAAATACTCTTTATAAAGTGTAATAAGCTCATCACGAAAAGCCTGAGCTTTCTCTCCCTTTTCTACCTGTTTTTTAAGAAATGTTAGGTGTGGCTTTATCTCTCTTCGGAGCGATTCTACTTCTTTGATGTTTTGCTCGGTGCGTGAGAGCTTTGAAATACTGTCTTTTCGTTTCAAATGATATACACGAAGCCCTAGTGCGTCCTCTATCATTGAACGTCGCTCTTTTGGAGATACATTAAGTATTCTGTCTGCCTCTCCTTGAGAAATAATATGATGTCCAGTAGAGCCAATGTTTGCACGAGCCAGAAGCTCTGCAATATCTTTCCTGCGCACCTTTGAGTCGTTTATACGATACTCGTGTGTTCCGTCTCGGTGCACTACACGCTCTATCACTACATCGTCATAATCAATATCAAAAAGTTTATTTCTGTTATCAAGCACCACTCTTACGCTTGCTCTATTTGAGCGCTGTCCTCCACCTGAACCATTGAAAATAAGATCCTCACTTCGCTTTCCTCGAAGTGATTTCATAGACTGCTCACCAAGCGCAAATCGAAATGCCTCTGCTACATTTGATTTTCCTGAACCATTTGGTCCTACGATTGCAGAAATGGGAGTTTTAAAGTCGAGTTTTGATTTTTTACCGAATGATTTGAATCCGGCAATCTCGATAGATTTAAGCATTATAAAGATAGTATACAGTATTTAGTATTTGGTATGTAGTATAAAATAAAGCCCGTGAGAACATGATCTCTAACAAAATGTTTGGGAGAACCCGGTTCTCCCAAACATTGACAAAGGAACATCGAAGTAGTAGTTTTTGGAAAACTGTACAAACCAAACAAACGGTGAATCAAGTGGCTAAAAGAAAAGGGCCGGGTAAAAGAAAGGGTAAGTCTTCCCGACACCCTCGCAATGTGTCCAAAAAAGTCGAAAGATGGAGAGTCAATGTTAGTTATTATGGGAGCAGATATGATCCGATAAAAATTCAGCACGGCCACAATCCAAGACCTTTCAAAAAGAAGAGGAAAATCTGATGCCATCTCGTAGGAATCGAAAGAAGTCCAAAGCCGTTCGCGAACGGAACAATCGCAAAAGGCGTTTGAAAATCCTCAGAGAAACAAAAAACGATTATCGTGAGCGACGTCGTCGTGGGAAAAAATTCAACATCTACTAGAGTTGAATTTACTTCCACTAAAAAGCCCGCCCAAATTTCACATAGTGAAACTTAGGCGGGCTTTATTGTTTATTTGCAAAAGTTTGGGGAAGTCAGACTTCCCCAAACAAAAACTAACTCCTATTGGCTAGTCACTAGTTGCTAGCATCATTCCATCCTTGATGTTCAAGTGCTTTTCTTGCTGCCTCTTGTTCTGCTTCTTGCTTTGATTTTCCAGCTCCTTCTGCAACTCGCTCATTTTCAAAATACACCGCCACAGTAAAGTGCTTGTCATGGTCTGGCCCACGCTCTTTTACAGTATCGTATCGTGGTGTTACTGAGAGCTCTTCTTGAGCTTTCTCTTGTAGAAAGCTCTTTGCGTCTTGCCATAGTCTGTTCTCTACAATCTCATCTGTCAGGTCAAATAGTGTGTTTGAGATAAACTTCTTAGCATTTTCATATCCGCTATCAAGATAAATAGCACCAATAATTGCCTCAAAAGCATTTGCAAGAATATATTGCCGTGCACGCCCTGTGTCTTTTGACTCTCCCTTTGAAAGAAGTAGATAATCATTTACACCAAGCTTCCGTGCTGCTTCTGAAATAGTCTGTGTATTTACAAGCGCTGCTCGTACTGCTGTCAGCTCTCCCTCTGGCTTGTCTGGATACTTTTCAAAAAGATACTCTGTTATTACAAGCTCCAAAACTGCATCTCCAAGAAACTCAAGACGCTCGTTGTGCTTTATATTTTTTTGTTTGTGCTCATTTACATATGAGCGGTGCGTAAACGCACGACGAATCAAGTCCTCATTAGCAAATGTAATACCAATGTGTTCCTGAAACGCTTTAAAATCTTTTTCAATCATATTTTTATTATTCCTTTTCTGGATGCAGGAGTAAGTCAGCTGCCTTTGTCACAATTGGGAAGATATCTTCATAAAAATTAAGATGCACAATCTCCTCGAGTGGGAACCATCGAGAATCATCGAGTCCCGATTTGTCCTCAGTACTCTTTAGCGGGCTATATGGTGCTTCTGCAAGGAAGTACCGCACCTGCTTTCTGATTTTTCCTTTCTCTGGATGAGAAGAAATATATTCATTGTCTCCAAGAAGTGGACCTATAGTAATAGGTAGACCCATCTCCTCATCTATCTCTCGGATAGCTGTCTCTTCGAAACTTTCGTTTCCTTCTACCTTTCCTTTTGATAGTGTCCAGTGGCCAAAAATGTCATGAACAAATGCCATGTATATATTTTCTTCGTGACGTGCATATACCACCGCACCTGCAAGTTTTACTATTTCCATCTCTTCGTATGGAATATCTTTTTTCTTTGCGCTTTTTTCATCTTTCCCCGGCTCTCCTATCTCTCGATATACAGAACCTAGCACTCCGTTTACAAACTTACCGCTTGATTCTCCTCCAAAATTCTTTGCGAGCTCTATGGCCTCGTTGATAGCCACCTTTGGTGGAACATCTTTTCTGTCACCATACAAAAGCTCATATAGACCTATTCTAAGAATATTTCGATCTACATTTGCAATTTTTTCTATTGGCCAATCTGGTGCGGCCTTGGAGATTACCTCATCGAGTTTGTCTTTTTTATCTATCACTCCTGTAAGGAGGCTATTCATGTACGCATCATCAGCAGTACCAGGAGCAAATTCTTCCTGATTCCGCTTTAATATTTCTTCAAGTGGTTCGTGAGAATCATTTTCTCGCAAATCCCACTCAAAGAGTGTTTGCATTATTATTGAACGTGATAAATGTCTTCCTGCCATGGGAAATAAAAAGTACGTTGATATGAGTTATACATATCATACTAGCATATACATCGTACACATCTAGTACGCTATCTACACATCACATCTTATGAAGATTTCTCTTCTTTATCTTGTGAAGGAGCAGGTTTCTTATCCTCGATACCTAGCTCTCGGTTTTTTCGCTTGGTTCGCTCAGCCTTTTTCTTGTTGAGCGCATCCATATCTATAACAGTACGTCCCTTGTATGACCCACATGTATCACATACACGGTGTCGAAGGTGAAGTGAACCACACTCTGTGCACGCAGAAAGACGCGGGCTCTTCAATGCATGATGAGCTCGTCTGTTTCGTGTATGACCATGTGTGTGTCGCATTCGTACTGACATAGACAAGCATTATATGATAAATCTTTGAAAACGCAAGAGAAAAGCCCGCCTAATTTTCACGCTGTGAAATTTAGGCGGGCTCTAATGAATGTCTCGAGAATTGGGTCAGGATTTGCTCCTTTCCTCATCCTCACGAATGAGCTTGTCTACTGCGTACGCAAGATCTCTAGGGCCAACCGCAGTTGGCTCTGTAGCAGGGAATTTTCGTGTTCCATGAGAGAACAGATATCCACCCGGATGAGGAAACCAGGAGTTTCCACCACCTTCTTCTCGAATCAGCTCTCCAGCACTTCGAACAACGTCGCGAATAACGTCCTCGTCCATTCTCAAATGAGAGATTGAGCGAGCGCGTCGTACACCAACGTTATTTCCATCAACATACACTACGGCATCACAGCCATAGCGTCTTATGACAGCACGATTGATGCCGATACGCTTCTTATTCCAAACAATTGCTACACGTCCACCTGGAAGCAATTCTGCTTCTTTGGCTTCTTCGTAGGCCTGCTGTTTGGCGTAATAATCGTTGATTCGAGCAGACAGATACGAGCGAATTTCGTTGATCACAGCAATATCGTCCCTTTGAGAACGGTAGCGTGCCATGGAAAGAGTAACGTGAGGACCATCTTCTGCGATAACCTCATATGCCTCTTCCGGCAAATGTTCATATGATTTGTAATACCCATAGGTATCCCAATCATCAACTTTTGTAATCAAGCGAGTGAGGTGCTCTTGAATTTCTTCGCTCGCAAATATTTGCATAATGAGCTTGAAGCAAGAATGTCTCACCCCCGCTGAGTCCTTTTCTCCTTTTACTCCTCTTCCTCCAACTCGCGCATCAAGAATGATTGCATTTTGAGGAATATCAGAGCCGTCAGAGCCTGGCGGGATTGTAAAAAATTGTGCACGCATACGCTTCGGTCGAAGCGCAAGCAAGTCGAATGCTGCACCAGAGAAAGCTGCGTCCAAGTCCACATATGGGTGAACATAGACAGGTACTACCCCGTCTTTGTACGCACTCCTTTCTGGCACAACGAGTGTTGTTGGTTCCATACTAGGATGGTGTAAGGTTCATATTATTTTTCGGTATAATAATACACCATATTGGCTATATTGTCAATATTTATACACAATATAAAAAAGGCTCAACAGAGCCCTAGTGAACGGCTCATTTTCAAAATGAGCCGTTCAATTTATAGATTTTTCAGAAAGCTTTTTCGGTGAATAGCACACTTTCCATGCTTTTTGACTGCTTTGAGGTGAGCTTTCGTGCCGTAGCCCTTATGAGTTTCAAATCCATACTTGGGATACTTCTCCCCCATTTTCTCCATATATCTATCCCTGTGAACCTTTGCAACCACAGAAGCAAGCGATATGACTGGCTTCTTCTCGTCTCCTTTTATAATAGTTTCTTGTTTTTTGAATCGTGCTGGCGCAGAAAGTCGCCCATCTAAAAATACTCCTGCATCTTTATCTACTCGTGAGAGTGTGCCACGAATCGCTTTTTTAATAGCACGCTCTATACCGTTTTTATCTATCTCTTTTGCAGAGACACTTCGAATATAAAAATTAATCAATCCTGACTTTCTCCACCCAACAGCTCGCTCATACCACTGCTCCCTTTTAAACTCCGTCATCTTTTTTGAGTCTTTTACTCCGCGAAGCAAATACGGAGAAAATCCCTTAGGAAGAACCACTGCACACACCGTAACAGGCCCCGCCACAGGACCTCTCCCTACTTCATCAATACCTACAACATATTTCGCCATACTATTTCTACTATAGCATTAATACATCTCTGATGTGCTCATGTATAATAGGTTCATCATGAGTCCCGATAGTGCTTGTTCTAAAAGAACATCGGGCATAGTTTTTCAATCTAAATGACTCAAAAAACTCCAGAGAACAAACAAATAGAAAAAGAAAGTGGTTCGAACACTATCGGGATGAGCGGTTTTACTCACTTACACACACACTCACACTACTCACTTCTAAATGCGCTTCCCAAAATTCCGGAACTTGTAGCACGAGCAAAAGAAGAAAACATGACCGCTCTTGCTCTCACTGATGATGGAAATCTATACGGAGCAATACAGTTTTATACCGAGTGTAGAAAAAATGACATAAAGCCTATTATCGGTGCCGATATGTATATGGCGCTTCGCACACGTCACGACAAGCAAGCTGGTGTCGACAACAAACGCTTCCGGCTTGTTCTACTTGCTAAAAATAGTATCGGCTATAAAAACCTAAAAGAGCTTGTGACTCGTGGATACACAGAAGGCTTTTACTACAAGCCCCGTATCGACCACGAGCTACTTTCAAAATATGGAGAAGGGATTATATGTATCGTTCCTTCATTTTCTGGAGAAATAATCGACAGGCTTAAAGTAAATGATGAGCAGGGCGCACTTGAAAAGCTTGCTCAATACAGCAATGTTTTTAAAGAAGGTGACCTTTACCTAGAACTCACGCACCATCCAGAAATCCCAGGCCACGAAGAAAACCAACAAAAACTCATATCTTTCGCACGAAAACACAATGTGCCACTGGTAGCGGCCCATGATGTGTATTACTTAGACCAAGATGATCGTTCTGCACGCGAAACTCTTGTATCAGTACAGTCTATGGGAAGCTTTTCTCGCAGTTCTCGTATTACAGACGGAGAAGAAGACTTTTCGTTCATATCACAGAGTCGTGCAAAGGAGCTCTTCAAACACACACCTGATGCACTTGAAAATGTAGAGAAAATCACCACCATGTGCGACCTAGAAATCACACTTGGTGAATGGGTATTCCCTGCCATTGAAACACCTGAAGGAAAATCTTATGACGAAGCACTTCGAGAGCTCGCGTACAACGGCTTTGAAAAAAGAGGTCTAGAAAAGACAGAAGATGCAGTAAAGCGACTTGATTATGAGCTTGGGATTATTAAAACAAAAGGATACTCACCATACTTTCTTATCGTTGCCGACTTGCTTCGATTTGCAGCAGAAAACAAAATCCTTACAAACATTCGAGGTTCGGTTTCTGGTTCTTTGGTGACATATCTCTCAGGTATTACAAACATAAACCCCCTTGAATATAGAATTCCTTTTGAGCGATTCCTCAACCCAGATCGACCTTCTCCTCCTGATATCGATATGGACTTTGCCGATGATAGACGCGACGAGGTGATTGAATATGCACGAGAAAAGTACGGTCGCGACAAAGTTGCACAGATTGGAACATTTGGAACCATGATGGCGCGTGGTTCTGTGCGAGACACCGCACGAGCGCTCGGATATCCATATGATGTTGGTGACAAAATAGCAAAGCTCATCCCAATGGGCTCTCAAGGATTCCCAATGACCATAGAGCGTGCTCTTGAAATGGAGAAAGACCTCGAAGATTTGTATAAAAAAGATGCGGATGTAAAACGCATTATAGACATGGCACAAAAAATAGAGGGGTGTGCACGACATATTAGTGTTCATGCCGCGGGTGTTGTTATATCTCCTACAGATATTACTGACTTCACTCCCCTTCAGGTTGATCCAAAAGGAGGAAAACTTATCACTCAGTTTGATATGCACGCCGTTGAGGACGCGGGCCTTTTGAAATTTGACTTCTTGGGTCTGAAAAACCTAGCGATTTTGGCGAATGCAATGCGACTTGTGAAAAAATGGCGAGGAGTTGAAGTCTCTCTCGATAGCATTCCTCTTGATGATGAGAAAACATATCAAATGCTCACACGAGGAGAAACCATGGGGGTTTTCCAACTCAATGGACAAGGAATGACAAAGTTTCTAAAAGAGCTAAAGCCAACACGAGTGCAAGACATTCATGCAATGGTGGCGCTCTATCGACCGGGACCTATTCAATTCATCCCTCTATATATTCAGCGAAAACACAATCCGCAAACAGTGACATACATGACACCAGAGCTTGAGCCTATCCTAAAGCAGACATATGGAGTGCTTGTGTACCAAGACGACCTTTTGATTATGGCTCATGAGCTTGCTGGATATTCATGGCTAGAAGTAGACAAGTTCCGAAAGGCTGTAGGTAAAAAGATTCCAGAGCTTATGGCAGAGCAAAAGGAAAAGTTTATTAAAGGGTGTATGGAAACAAGCAAATGGAGTCGTGAGAAGTCTGAAGAGATTTGGGCTTGGATTGAGCCATTTGCGGCATATGGTTTCAACAAAGCGCACTCTGTGAGCTATGGGCATGTGGCATACCAAACCGCCTACATGAAGGCGAACTACCCAGTGGAGTACATGACAGCTATCCTCACAGCAGACTCCGGAGATGTAGATAAAATCCATGAGGCCGTAGAGGAATGTAAACGACTTGATATTGAAGTACTGCCACCAAGTATCAATGATAGTTTTGGAGCTTTCACTATTGTTCAAGAAGATGGAAAAGACAAAATCCGCTTTGGACTCTACTCTATTAAAAACTTTGGACAAGGTATTGGAGACACGATTATAGAAGAGAGAAAGCGTGGCGGGCAATTTACATCTATCGCAAACTTCCTTGAGCGCATCACAGACAGGAACCTAAACAAAAAATCACTTGAGTCACTTATCAAAGCAGGTGCGCTAGATGCATTTGGTACTCGTGGAGAACTTCTTCACAATCTTGAAGGACTCCTTTTGTACAAAAAAGAGCACGAAGGTGGCACAGGAGCAGACACATCTCTATTCGCTCTTATGGATGATACGAGCACGGTACCAACACTTAAGCTTGAGGAGGCAGAACCCGCACCACAAGAAGAAATGCTCGGGTGGGAAAAAGAACTCCTTGGTATGTATGTATCAGGTCACCCACTTGATCGCATAAGAGACAAACTCGAAAAAAGAGAGTTCACTATCGAGCGTATAAAAACAAAGATGCACAATGGCATGACAGTGGTAGCGTGTGGACTGGTAGAAGATGTAAAAGAAATACTTACCAAAAAAGGAGACCACATGGCATTTGTAAAAATCTCTGACTTCACAGGTTCAATAGAGATTGTGGTATTTCCTGACACATACCAAAAATTCAAAGACATGTGCCAAACAGAGAAATGTGTTGCGATACGAGGAAAACTCTCTCATAGAAACGATACAGAGTCTGTAATTGCCGATAGCATCAAAGAGATATAGTAGAAGCTTCTATACTCTGATATGATAATCCTATATGAAAAAGAACACCGAACTTGAATACAAAAGACACACACTCGCTCACCTATTGGCTGCAGCGGTAAAAGAGATGCACCCAGATGCAAAACCAACTATTGGCCCAGCCGTTGATAATGGTTTTTATTATGATTTTGAGTTTAGTACTCCTATAAAAGAGGAAGACTTGAAGAAGCTCGAGAAGAAAATGAAAAAACTTCTTCCTTCATGGATAGAATTCACACACAAAGAAGTTTCAGCTGATGAAGCTCGAGAATATTTCAAAGACAATCCATACAAAATTGAGCTTATAGATGAGCTTGAAAAAGAAGGTTCTACCATCACGCTATATACTTCAGGAGAATTCACAGACCTATGTCGTGGAGGACACTCAGAAAATCCATCAAAAGATATAGATGCTAATGCATTTACACTCTCACACCTTGCGGGAGCATACTGGAGAGGAAATGAGGAGAATACAATGCTTACACGTATTTATGGTGTAGCTTTTGATACTAAAGGCGAGCTAGAGGAATACCAAGAGATGCAAGAGGAGGCAAAAAAGCGAGACCACCGAAAGCTTGGTAAAGAGCTAGACCTATTTACATTCTCAGACCTTGTAGGGCCAGGACTCCCACTGTGGACACCGAAGGGAACGCTCATGACTGATTTGATTATGGAGAAAATCATGGACATCCATAAAGACTACGGATATGAAAAGGTACGAATCCCCCACCTTACAAAACCAGACCTGTACAAAACATCAGGACACTGGGACAAATTTGGAGATGAGCTATTTCATGTAACAGGAAAAGCTGGTGGTGAGTTTGTGGTAAAGCCTATGAACTGCCCACATCACACACAGATTTTTGCCTCACAACCACGAAGCTATCGTGACCTACCACAAAGATATATGGAGCTTGGAGTTGTATATCGAGACGAGCAAGCAGGAGAATTACTTGGACTTTCACGAGTGCGTTCTATAACTATGGATGACGCTCATGTATTTTGTCGTCCAGATCAAATAGAAGATGAAATCAAAAATATCGTAAAGGCAATCAAAGACTTCTATGGTGCATTTGGAATGCTTGAAGAAGGAAAATATTGGGTTTCACTATCTGTTCGTGACCCAGAAACAAAAGATAAATACCTTGGAGATGATGCTATTTGGGAGCAGTCAGAAAAAGCTCTTGAAAAAATAGCAAAAGAAGAAGGGCTTGAGTACGAGCGAGTAGAAGGAGAAGCAGCGTTTTATGGTCCTAAGCTTGATTTTATGTTCTATGACGCACTTGGACGCCAACGACAACTTGGTACAGCACAGTTAGACTTCAATATGCCTGCTCGATTTGAGCTTGAATATACAGATAGTGACGGTTCAAAGAAAACACCTGTGATGATTCACCGAGCAATTGCTGGTTCTATGGAGCGTTTTATGTCTGTAATGATTGAACACTTTGCAGGTGCATTCCCATACTGGCTCTCACCTGTACAAGTACATATTCTTCCTATTGCAGAAGCACATGAAGAATATGCTCATGAAGTACTAAAGGAGCTTGAAGAGAAAGGAGTACGAGCAGAAATCTCTACTGGAGACAGTCTAGGTAAACGAATCCGAAACTGGAATGTATCAAAAGTGCCATATGCATTTGTGATTGGCGACGCAGAAGTAACAGACAAAGAAATAACTGTCGAGTCACGAGACGATGGCAAGATTGGGTCTATGGATATTGAAGACTTTCTTAGTAAAGTTAAGTAAAAACGCGGTGATTGTTTAAAACAATCACCGCGTTTAACAAGATTGAGGATTAACCGTTGTCCGACTGAAGCTGCTCTAGAGCAAACTGAGCGATACTCAAATTTTTTCGAATATCTTTCAGGTTTAACTCCGTGCGCTTTAGATCAAGCTCAACTTCCTTGTAACGACTACTAGCATGCTTCTCTTCTGTTTCCAGATTCAGTATGTATTGCTTCAAATCCGCAATACTTGCACTGGAAAAGAATGGAAAAGGTCTGCCAGCATCTTCTGTAACCCTTTCTTGATCTTCGGTCTTTCTCTGAAAATCATCTGATGAATCAGGAACGTCTGCAGGTCTCCATTTTTCAGGAGCCATAACCCAAATTTTTTGTCCTGACGTTCTGCCAGACAAAGAAATTTGACCACCGCCAGCAAGACGTTTTTTGCTTTTGGAAACAACGGCTCTCATTGAAGCTCGAACACCTGAGATTATTTTCTTTTTCTGCAAATGTTCCAAGGCTAATGGAGTGATGTTGTAGGAATTTCCTACAAACCAAAAATACTCATCGCCTTTACGTTTCCATCGTTTTGTATCATCTTCTGAAAAAGACTCACAGGCCTTATCCCTAAGAAAATCTAACAACTCAGAATCGAGAGTATTCAAATTTACTTTGTTGTTAGATCCTTCAGGCTTATTACGTCTAAAGACTTCAGCTTGTTCGGCGATATACTCAAGCAAATCAAAAGATTCACCAAGAACTTTTGACATGTCTTCATTTATTGCTTGAGCAAATCTGTTCTCTGATGGATTCAGAAGAATAACAAGCTTAAGTTTACAGGCAAAATTGGAGACCTCCTTATACTGTGAATCATTTTGGTCGGCGAAACCTCTGTTGGCTGAAGTTCGTTCACCATACACATGGTATTGCAAAAATGGCCAAAGATGTTTCAAGTTGCCCCAGGGAGACCCGCCTCTTCCGCGTTTTGGTATAAGAGTGCTAGAAAGCTTGTCACAAAGCTTTTTTCCAGCATTTTCCCAGCTACCTCGAACTCCCTTTGTTCCATACAGCTCATCAAGTAATTCCCGATGCTCTGCAAGCAAAGAAGGTTTTGTGGGTATAATAGACATTGCTAACCTCTCTTGTTTTATGAATGTTCCTGTCTATAAAGTTTATAGCTTAAAATATGAATTTTGTCAATAATTAAATTTTAGAGTAGAACGAGCTTCTACTAAACCATTCTCCACGAGTACTTTTCTAATCTCTCGATACCACAGACCATAGCCATGGTCAGAAAGATGCAGACCATCTTCTGCATAAATACTTATCTCATCAGGACGCGCAAAGATTTCTTTGCGCGTTTGGAATAGATCTACATAGTAGACATTTTCTTGTTCTGCTACTTGTGCAAATATATCGCGAGCATTTTGCGAGCGAACCTCATAGTATCTACTAATAGGCCATGGGAAGAACTCTACCCCGCCAATATTGCCCGAGGTCACCCACACCACACTATCAGCTAGCTCTTTTGCTCTTTTTATAGCTGTCTCTGCATCTTCTTGGAGAATTTCATACGGAGTGTGATATAAAACATCATTTGCACCAAGTTGTAGAACGATAATGTCATAGTCTGTATCTAAATCGACTGTAGTGCTTATAAACTCAAAAAGCCGTAGACCATTTTCTGAAATATTTTCTATTGAAAAATCTTGGAACTCTCTTGCAAGCCTACCTGCTGTTGTAAATTTTGGACTACTTGCACCCGTTCCATACGCAGTAGAATCACCAGCAAATAAAACTTTCTGTTTTGGATTTTCTATAACACGCTCAAACGGCACAGCCTCTTGGGCTAGCCTGCTTCCTATCACATAATAAGTGGCAATTTGTGCAAAAAGAGCAACAGCCAAAAGTACTTTGAGCACAATTATCGCAATGATGCCCTGCTTGAGAGTAATAATTAGTTAAGTAGAAAGATAGAGAAGTTGAGCACACTCGCAAATGTAATCCACAATAGATAAGGTATCAAAAGATACATGCTTGGCTTGTAGATGCGCCAAATCTGCTCCATAAGAACCACAAGTGTTGCAATCATAAGAATGATTATCATGAATGCTCCAAGGATGTTGTGCATTCCAAAAAATACAATAGACCAGAGCGCATTTAAAACCATGTGGAAGATAAATAGGTTGCGTGTAGTTTTGTATCGTTTGAATCCCTTATTCCACAAGAAAAAGAATGAGAGCCCTATTAGGAAATAGAGAATATTCCAAACAGGTCCAAAGACCCAGTTTGGTGGAGAAAACCATGGACGCACCAGAGTTTCGTACCAAGTATCTATGTTTGGAAATGTAGCAAGAGAACCTATGGCTCCTGCTACATATGCAAATACCAATGAAAATAAAAATTTGAGACCATTAGACATATTCTCTATTGTATCGACTCGCATACAAAAACACCACCGCAAAAGGTGGTGTTTTTGTGAATTATTATAATTATTGATCTTCCTTAGGAAGAATTCGATACATTCCTGTATCGCACTCTGCGCATTTACCTTTAGCTGCTTTTCTTCCGTTCTTCATAGTAACAATTTCTACGTTTACCATGTCTCGCCCAGCTTTATCTCGGCACTTTACGCAATATCCTCGATATTGTTTATCCATATCATTCTTATACCACATATTTTTTATTCAAACAAGATATCCACAGAGTAAAACCGCCTGGTTTCCAAAGAAACCAGGCGGCCTATTTTTGAGATTAGTCGAAGCGCCGAACAAGCTCAAGCTCGTGAAGTGGCTTTGTTGCAGACTCCACCACAGCGTCAGCTATCAACGACATAGGCGTAAATGAGGCAAACATTGCCTCAATTTTGTCAGGACTATCAGAATACTTTTTCTCAAGCCACTTACGCATAGCGGGTGTTTGCATTGCTCCTGGTTGGAAATCAACTAAACGCATTTTTTCATCACCCTTACTTCGAAGTTCGAAATCAAGGTTTTTCATAAACGCGCTTGCGCCATGCTTTACAGGAGCATATAGCAAATTTCCTTCCAAAAGCTTGTACACCACATGCGACGAGAAGTGAATTAGGGTCCCTCCTTCATCTTGCTTTTGAATATAGTCTTTAGCAACAAGAGCTACATTAAAAAGAGCGTCGAGAAAAACCTTTCGATAAACATTATATCGACCCAGGATCTCTTCAAGAGACAAGTTATCTTCAAGTTCACTCCATTCACCAGCACAAACAACAACGAGTTTAATATCACCAAGTATCGATGAGTATTTAAAGAGGTTCTTTACATCTTCAATTTCGCTGGAGTCACCTGAGAACACATAAGTGTTCCCATCTGTGTCACTTGAAAGTGCCTCGAGTTTGTCTTTGTTTCGTGCAGAAAGTACGACGTGCATACCTTCTAAAGCGAGTCGCCGAGCAATAGGTTCACCGACACCGCCGGTAGCACCCACCACTATTGCAACTCTGTCTTTGATAGTTCTCATAGTTTCTTAAGAAGGTTTTACATTTAACTTCGCGCTATTATACCATCGCTTTTCATCCACAAAAGAAAAAGCTTGGTATGTATTTCAACACCAAGCTTATTTAAATGGAAGAATGTCTTTAAACAAATCTGTATTTCGTGAAAGTCGAGATACTCCACATGAATCAAGTCCTGAAGAATTTTCTAAAGTCGGGTCTGCACCGACAGACAGAAGAAATTTTACAACCTCTACTCTGCCTTCATAGATTGCAAACATTAAAGCTGTCCATCCATTATAGCCTTGAATATTTACATCGGCACCAAGAGACAATAACTCTTCTGCAACACTCTGGTGAATTGCCATGAGCCAAGCAATCCAACCAAAACGCTCAGCAAGCTCTATGTCCACATAGTAGTGATACATAAGTCCTTCATAAATTTCTTCAAGTGTTGCCTCTCTGTTTTTGAAATACTGTTTAAATTTTGATTGTCCACCCTTACAGGCAGAATAATCTTCCAAGAAATCGCCTGTTATTTTCATGATGGTTATAAGGTTCAATTTTTGTTTCTACACAAACATAAACGCTGGTCTATTTAATGTCAACATTCAACGGCTCATTTTGAAAATGAGCCGTTGCTTTTATTCGGTTTTTTAGTAGAATGTTTTTTATTGCTGGGCCTGTAGCTCACTTGGCTAGAGCGCCTCACTTGCACTGAGGAGGTAGCAGGTTCGATTCCTGTCAGGTCCACATAAAATGAAAAAGCACCCTACTTACAATGTAAGTGGGGTGCTTTTTTTGAGATTATTAGTCTCAAGAGGGGTCTTCAATCTTATTTTGATATTCTACACGAGCCAACCATCCAGCAAACCCCCCAAAAACCAGAGAGCCTCCAATCCATACAACCAACATTAATGATGGAGTCATGATGGGATTAATACCGATATGGTCTGACATCATTAAGTCAAAAAAATATGTGACAGCCAAAACTATTCCTGAAAGAAAAAAGCAAAAAACAAGACGTCCGGCAAAGACTAAGAGAACATCATAAAGAATGTCCTTCTCGTACTGTGTTTTAGGCATGGTGTATACCGTTTTAGTTTACATTTCCGAAAATATAATACCATATTTATGCAAAAAAGCAATCCCCCACCCTGCGTCATGCAGAATGAGGGATTTTGTTTTTACGGCGTACCATATATATTCCCGTATTGTTGGGAGTCAGAGAAAGCATTGCCGCAAATGAGATGATAAACGAAAAGAAGCTTGTACCAAGAGCGGTAACTAGCATCTTTTCAGTTAGTCCTAAAGAAAACAACCACTCGGCACCCCATGTTCCTAAAAACAAAATAATGCTTACAGATATCATAGATAAAGTAAGCGCAAGGGCTGTAAGGATTGTGGTCATTTGGAACAGAAATCTCAAAAACTTCTTAAGAGAGTTCATATTAACCTCCGTTTGAATGTTCGTACTGTAAACCACAGTACGCCAAAAGAGTCTTTTTAGCAATTAGTTTTCCAGAGCAAGACCCACTATATGATCTACAAATTCATCTGCATTTGAACCCACAGCCTCAAGCCCTGTCATAAAAATGGATTTATTTCCCAAGTGAGGAAGTGCATTTGTCTCCAAAAGGTACACTCCGCGCTTTGGAGATATGATAAAGTCTGATTGCGAATAGTGCCTAAGCCCAAGTGCAACATGTGCAAGAAGTGAAAACTCCTGCACCTTTTTCTTTTCTTCAAGTGTTATAGATGCTGGAACATTGTATGTGAGCTCATTTCTCCTCTCATAATCGAGAAATGCTTCACCTTTTGGAAGCGGTATCTCTACTGGTATAAGCGCATATAGCTCTTGGTCACGAAAATGCTCTATCACCCCACAAGACACCACTGTTCCCTGAATATATTCTTCAAGTAAAAGTTTGTCAGACCACCTAAATGCGCGCGTAAGAGCAGCTTCCAGTTCTGGGAAATCAAAAACCACTTCCACACCATGAGAAGCCATACCTGAAAGAGGTTTTATAATCATCGGCAAAGGCATTGAATAGAATAGATTCATTGCAATATTTGCTGGTGTATCATTTTTCTCTACAACCCTTGAGAAAGGAGTCTTTATGCCGTGTGCTTTGAAAAACTTTTTTGCAGCATGTTTATTGAGTGACATCTGGCATGAAAAAGCTTCAGAGCCAGTGTATGGCACATGGTGTGCCTCAAATATCTTTTGAACTTCTCCACCCTCTCCATACTCACCATGAAGCGCATTAAAAGCCACATCTATATCCCACAGAGCTTGCTCTGGGCGTACTCCTTTTCCATTTCGTATCCATCTACCCTCTCGGTCTATTAAGATGTCCTCAGGAGCTTCTGTGTCCTCGAGCTGCATCTTTACATAAGAACCAGTATCAAGAGAGAGGTCATACTCTTGCCCTGGACCTCCTCGTATTACACAAATCTTATAAGGCTTTTTGCTCATGAGCATATTGTATCACTTGAAGAGATTTATTTTCTAAGTGTTTGTGAGCGTTTTTGTTGATGAAATGAAAGAGCAAAACGGTGCGCCTCGTTGTTTACCATGAGTATTTCTTTTTCATATTCTTTTGTATTTTCTTTTTTGCCAAGAAGCTCTCGTGGCTGGTGCTTCTCATTTTTAACCACAGAAACAACAGGTATTTGATACCCAAAAGAATCAATAACTTTTTCTGCTATATTTATCTGAGCCTTTCCTCCGTCTACAACAATAAGCCTTGGAAGTTGCCACTCGTCGTGTTTTAGCCTTCTCTCAAGTACTTCTTTGAGTGCAGCTGTATCGTTTGATGAAGATACACTTTTAATATTAAACTTTCTGTAATCACTCTTTTTTAGGAAACCTCCCTCAAGCACTACCATCACACCCACCATGTCAGACCCACTTATATGAGCAACATCATACCCCTCGATGCGAATTGCTGAGTTTTCGTCTCGGTCACTGATAAGGGCGACATCATTTATATGCTCAAGCGCAAATATCTGACGCTTTATTTCTTCTGCTTTTTCAAAATCCTGCTTTTTGGCATACTCTTTCATTTCTTTTTGAAGTAGTGTGAGTATCTTTTTCTTTTTGCCCTCAAAGAAAAGTTTTATGTTTCTTATAGTATTTGAATATTCCTTTTTAGACACTGATTCGAAGTCGGGTACAATCCCAATCTCAATATTAAGTCGAGATTGTTTTTTCTTTGTTTTGGTTGTATCTTTTTTACCTTTGAAAGGGAAAATCTTTCGTATAATTTTGAGCGCTATTTTTAGCGAACCACCTGAAGGATATGGGCCAAAAAGATATTTAAAGTCATCGGGGTCGTATGTAGTCTGGAGCTCCCCACCTCGCACAGTGAATACTCTTGGATATTCTTCTTTTGTAACTGCAACATAGTTAAAACTTTTTCCGTCTTTGTCTTTGCTGTTGTACGTAGGCTGATACTGCTTGATAAGGTTAGACTCCAAGATAAAAGCCTCCAGAACAGAGTCTGTCTGCGTTACCTCTATATCATCAGACTCCTCCACCATTTTCTCTATTAAAGGACTTCTTTTGATTCTGATATCTGGTGTGAAATAGCTTTGTACACGAGAGCGAAGCGATGTAGCTTTTCCAATATATAGAATATCTTTTCCACTCTTAAAATAGTACACCCCTGGTGCATCTGGTAGATTTTTGACTTTTTCTTTCTTGTATTGCATATATACCTATGATAGTATCCTACATTAGACCCTTGCTCCAGTTCAAATAACGAAAAAGAGGAAAACATGAGTACACCTTCTTCCTTCACGGCAGAATCTGGCGACGGCTCAACCCATGCCGCAACACTCGCATGTGTGTCGGAGCTCTCTGATGTCATCAAAAACATCAACAAGACCGAGCATTTGCGACTGTGTGGTGCCACAAAGGCATTCTTCCAGAAAGTCCGAATCGCTTCTTCTGAAAAAGCGACTCTCGAAGATGTTGCAACGACATGCAATCAGTTGATTGCATTTTGTCCACTCCCTCCGAAACTTTCCAGTCAGTTTACCACGCTCCATCAAAGAGCTGCGGACAACCTTTTCAGAAAGGTCGGAGCGACCATGAGAGAAGAGAGTCCTGAAGAATCGGTTCGTGAAAACTGTCGCAAACTCATCGGGTTCGTGAAGGATCATTTCGTCAGGCAGGTAGCCTGACATCCACCCTCTCTTTCCTTGGCGGTGCGTATTTTTATACGCACCGCCTTTTTGTTACTTCTTTTTCTTTCGAGACTTCGAAAGAATCTTTTTAAGATACGGCGCTGTAAACGAATCTTTAAAAGCTCCCGTCTTTGAAACCTCTTCTGGCGTACCTTTCGCCACCACACGACCGCCATGCTCTCCACCTTCTGGCCCCATATCAATGATATAGTCTGCACACTTTATCAAATCAAGGTTGTGCTCAATCACCAAAACAGTGTTTCCCTGCTCAACAAGCTTTTGAAGAATCTCGATAAGCTTTTGTACATCTTCATAGTGAAGCCCTACAGTAGGCTCATCCAAAAGATAGATTGTCTTTTGTGTATGTCTTCGGTATAGCTCTGATGAAATCTTTACACGCTGAGCCTCTCCACCCGATAGAGTCGTGGCAGACTGCCCAAGCTCTAGGTATCCAAGTCCCACATCGTTGAGCGTCTGAAGTCTGTCGGCAATAGCTGGGATATCTCCAAAAAACTCAAGCGCTTCTTCTACTGTCATTTCAAGAACCTCAAAAATATTCTTCCCTTTGTATTTCACTTCAAGTGTTTCTTTAGTAAACCGCTTTCCATCACATACATCACAAGGCACATACACTGTTGGCAAAAAGTGCATCTCTACAGCCACCTCTCCTTTTCCTTGGCAGGCTTCGCATCGTCCTCCTTTTAGATTGAAACTAAATCGCCCCGGCTTCCATCCACGCACTTTTGCTTCTCCTGTCTCTGCAAACAAGTCACGAATGTGGTTCCAAGCCCCTGTATATGTTGCTGGATTTGAGCGCGATGTACGACCAATAGGAGATTGGTCTATCAAAACTGAGCGTGAAAGATATTCTGTTCCTGCAAATGATTTGCAATTAAACACCTTAGCGGAGCGGTATTTTCGGTCAAAACGTGCACGAAGGTTGTTGTATATAATCTCATATAGAAGTGAAGATTTTCCTGAGCCAGACACGCCAGTAATCACATTAAATCGCCCAAGAGGAATATCAAGATTAAGATTTTTGATATTGAAAGCTTTTCCTCCTCGAATCTTGAGCTCGCCTTTCTTTCTCTCTCGCCTGCTTGTCGGGGTCTCAATCTCTTTATTACCTCGAAGATAATCAAGCGTTACAGAACCTGATGGGTTTGTCTTTTGATCAAGAAGTTTTTGCAAATCATCAGCCACCACTATCTCTCCACCATGTACTCCAGCACCTGGCCCAATATCAATAATATAGTCTGCTGCAAAAATAGTGTCCTCGTCATGCTCTACCACTACAATAGTATTTCCCATATCACGAAGTGATGTGAGTGTTTTGATAAGTCTGTCGTTGTCTCTTTGGTGAAGACCAATAGTTGGCTCATCCAAAACATAAAGAGCACCCACAAGCTTAGATCCAAGCTGTGAAGCCAGACGAATACGCTGTGCCTCTCCTCCTGAAAGTGTATTCGCGCGTCTATCGAGTGTGAGGTACTCAATACCCACATCCACCATAAACTTCAAACGATCTTCTATCTCTCGTAATATCACTTTTGCAATATCTTGCTGTTGCTCTGTAAGCTCTAGACTTCCTATTAGCTCATATGCATCAGATATTGAAAGCGCTGTGAAATCTACGATATTGTAGCGCTTGTTTTTATCACAAAGATATACAGAAAGCGCCTCTGGACGAAGCCTTTGTCCATTACACTCTGGACATGAATCATTTCCAAAGAAATGTTTTGTGCCAAGTCCATTACACTCTGGGCATGCTCCGTATGGTGAGTTGAATGAGAAAAGTCGTGGCTCTATTTCAGGAAAAGAGTACCCATCGTTTGGACATGTAAACTTTGAAGAAATAAGTGTTCCTATATCGTTTATCTTTTTCTCTGTCTTTCGCTTTTCATCTGAAAAGACATATCGCACAAGCCCATCAGCTTCATCTAGTGCTCGCTCTACTGCTTCTGAGAGTCGTTCCAAAGCAGACTGCTCGTCAGAGCGAAACTCTCCAAGATCAATACGATCTACCACTATATCTATTTCATGCTTTTTGGTTTTAGCAAGAACAATCTGCTCTCGAAGCTTTTTGCGCTCACCATCAATCAATACCTCTGAGAATCCCTTTCCTAAAAGATCATATAGATATTGATAATACTCACCTTTTCGCCCGCGCACTACTGGCGCCATGATTTCAATATGCACAGCTGTTTTATGCTTTTTGGCTACTTCATCTAGGATAATATTCTTTATCTCATCGTGTGAAAGTCTGTGAATTGGAGTATCACATGTCAGACAATGTGGAGTACCCACTCGGGCATATAGAATACGCAAATAGTCATATATCTCTGTAATAGTCGCCACAGTAGAGCGGGGGTTGTTTGAGCGTGATTTTTGGTCAATAGAAATAGCAGGAGAAAGACCTATAATCTCATCTACATCAGGCTTTTGCATTTGATTTAAGAACTGTCGTGCATATGCAGAAAGTGACTCTACATACCGACGCTGTCCTTCTGCAAAAATAGTATCAAATGCCAAAGAAGACTTTCCAGACCCAGATAGTCCTGTAAATACAATCATCTTATTTCGAGGCATTTCTACAGTTACATTTTTTAGGTTATGTGTTCGTGCCCCTTTTACTATAATCTTGTCTTCTGCCATATTATTTTTCTTTTTTGAACTCCTGATACTTTGAGCACCACGGACAATAAAAGCCACAATTTCTTGAGCTGTCGCCTGGTTTATCTTTGTCTTTTCCCTTTTCAGGATCACCAATAGACCACCATCGTTTGCAGAAATAGCATTGATAATGGTGTAGCTGTTCTATGTATTCTTTTCCTTTTCGGTGATCTTCTTTCATCCCGTTAGTAAAAAATTAGTTTGATTAATTAAACAAACTAGTTTTAACACAATAAAATCTCTATATTCTGAATCTTTGAATAGGTGTAATTAATCTATGTTGAAGTAGTAAGCACTACTTCAACGAACTAATTTATACTACGGGATTCATCATATATACACAAAGCCCCTGCGTGGTGGCAGAGGTGTATTGTATTGTTTGTCTATACTACTACGCGTCTTTCTCCTTGTCCATTCTAGACTGAAGCTCCTTTATTTCATCACGAATAATGGCAGCAGTCTCAAAATCAAGCTCTTTTACAGCCTCATTCATTTGCTTTTCCTTTTCTTTGATAAACTTCTTTGGATTCTTTTGATACAACTCCATATCAACATTAAGAAGTGTATTTACTGCTTTGTCGTGGTCTGTATGAAGTTGATCAGTAATATCTTTGATTTGTTTTTTGATGGTTTGTGGAGTAATCCCGTGCTTTTCATTGTATGCAAGCTGAATCTCACGCCTACGATTTGTCTCTTCTATAGCGCGAGTCATTGAGCCGGTCATATTGTCGGCATATAGAATTACTCGCCCGTTCACATTTCGTGCCGCACGCCCAATGGTCTGGATAAGAGATGTCTCGCTTCTCAAAAATCCTTCCTTGTCAGCATCCAAAATACCAATAAGCTCCACCTCTGGCATATCAAGACCTTCACGCAAAAGGTTCACACCCACCAACACATCAAACTCACCTCTGCGGAAGTTTGTAATAATCTCAATACGCTCAATAGTTTTAATCTCTGAGTGAAGATACTCTGTTTTAAGCCCCTTTTCCTTTAGATAGTCAGTGAGGTCTTCTGCCATTCGTTTTGTAAGCGTTGTCGCAATCACACGACCGCCCCTGTCTACTACTTTTTGTGTCTCATCAATAAAGTCATGTACTTGGCTCTTGTTATCATCATCTTCTTTAATAGGTCGCACATCAATCTCTGGGTCCACCAAACCTGTTGGGCGAATAATCTGCTCTACAATATTTTCTTTTGTACTCACCTCAAGCTCATAGTCTCCTGGTGTAGCAGATGTAAATAGAAGCTGTCCTACTCTCTCATCAAACTCTTCAAAACGAAGAGGCCTATTGTCTTTTGCAGATGGAAGGCGAAAACCATGTTCTACTAAAGTTTCCTTTCTTGAAGCATCACCTGCATGCATACCACGAAGCTGTGGTAGTGTTACGTGCGACTCATCTACAACTGTGAGAAAGGCTGGGCTTCCATCTGGGTTGTGTGGAAAATATGAAAGAAGAGTGTCGGGAGCCTCACCAGGAGCCTTGCCTGAGAAATGTCTTGAGTAGTTTTCGATACCGTTTGTATATCCAACTTCTCGAATAAGAGCCATGTCGTATTGTGTACGCCGTCTTAGTCGCTCTGCCTCAAGCATTTTCCCTTCTGACTCAAGAACCTTTAGTCTCTCATCAAGTTCGTCTTTTATTGTGGTAAGTGCTCGCTCTATATCTTCTTTTGCGGTAACAAAGTGCTTTGCAGGGAAAAGAAAGAATACATCCACATCAGATAGCTTCGCCTGACTCACTGCGTCCACTTTTGTAATATGCTCTATAACACCACCCTCAATGTCTATACGGTAAATAACTTTTTCGTTTACGGGCATTATCTCAACACTGTTCCCAATAGCACGAAATGTTCCTGGTGTAAGGTCTGTGGTAGTGCGAGCAAAATACATCCCTACTAACAAACGCAAAAAATCTCCTCTGGATATTTTTTGCCCCACCTCAATACGCATATTTTTCTTTTCATACTCATCTGGTGAACCAAGTCCATAAATACATGACACAGACGCAACAATAATCACATCATCGCGCGTTAAGAGTGCTTGTGTCGATGCGTGCCGTAGCCTATCGATCTCTGCATTGATTTGTGCCTCTTTTTCAATATATGTATCAGTTACAGGTTTGTATGCTTCTGGTTGATAGTAGTCATAGTAAGAAACAAAGTAGTGTACAGCGTTGTCTGGGAAAAATTCTCTATACTCTTGTGCAAGCTGTGCCGCGAGTGTTTTGTTGTGTGCAATCACAAGCGTTGGCTTACCAGTCTTTTCAATTACATTTGCAACTGTAAAAGTCTTTCCTGACCCTGTTACACCCAAAAGAGTCTGGTGTCTGTTGCCAGATTCTATTCTCTCTACCAGCTCCTTGATAGCCTTCGGTTGGTCACCTGCTGGTTTGAATTCACTGTTGAGTTTAAACTTCGCCATAATATGCTTTTAGAGTTTTTTCTTTGAACTCTTCGTATGTATCAGAAATAATAGCTTCTCTGATATCTTTTACCAAATTAACTGCAAAAGAAAGATTGTTTTGTGTAGCAAGTGTTGATGCAAGTATCTCTTTTGCTTTAAAGAGGTGATGTAGGTACGCCCTTGTGTATGTGGTGCCCTCAAAAACTTTATTCCACTGTGAAAGTGGCGTGAAATCATCTCGATATTGTGCATTTAAAATATTTATACGACCCTCTGGTGTATAGAGTGTCCCATTTCGTGCCATTCTGGTAGGTGCAACACAATCAAATGTATCGCATCCATTCTCTACACCCACAAAGAAGTCAATTGGCTCACTCCCAATACCAAGAAGATGTCTAGGTTTTTCTTCTGGTAAAAGAGTATTTACACTCACAAGTGCTTGATCAAGATCCTCTTTTGTAAATGAGCCCCCAATCCCAAAGCCATCAAAATCCAACTCAGCAATAGTGCGAGCAGACTCTTCACGCATTTCTTTGCTATTGCCACCTTGTACTACACCAAAAAGTGCTTGTTTTGGACTTTCTCCACGTAGCGCTTTGTGTGCATCAAGACTTCGAACAGCCCAGCAGTGTGTGCGCTCCATAGCTTCATGAATATATTCAGGTGAATCATTTGGAGATGTACACTCATCAAATGCAAAAATAATATCTGCACCAAGATTGTACTGAATACGCATTGAATCCTCGGGTGTAATAAGGTGCATGCTCCCGTCTATGTACGACTTGAACTCTGCACCCTCTTCTGTGATTTTTGCGCGTTGTGATTCATCGGTTTCTGGTAGCTCACTCTCGGCTATTTTCCCAAACTTACTAATTCCCTTTCCTAGACCTGAGCCAAGAGAAAACACCTGAAATCCTCCTGAGTCTGTAAATATAGGCCCGTCCCAATTCATAAATGTATGCAGACCACCCGCTTTCTTTACCATTTCATCACCCGGCTGAAGATAAAGATGATATGTGTTTGCAAGTACTGCTTCTGCCCCAAGTGCCTCCACACTCTCTGGAAGCAAGGCTTTAACGGTTGCTTTTGTTCCCACAGGAATAAAAGCCGGAGTATGAATCTCTCCGTGTGCTGTTTTCAAAACACCAGCTCGTCCGAGCTGGTGTTTCATCTTTTTTTCTATCGTAAAATCGATAGCGCTCATAGCCTTGAGAGTACCAAATCTGAGTGGTAATACAAGATTATGCTTCGTCTTCTTCGTCGGTTGCGTCGCCCCCCTCTACTGCTGGTTGCTCAACTGAGATAAGCTCTACTTGGAATGTAAGTGTTGCGTTTGGTGGGATTGGCCCAATACCGTTCTCTCCATATGCAAACTCTGGAGCAAGTACAAGTGTTCGCTCTCCTCCCGCCTTCATTCCTCGAAGACCAAGATCGAATCCGTCTATTACTTCTCCTGAACCTACTGTAAATGAGAATTCTGCTCCTCGAGCTCGTGATTCATCAAATACTGTTCCGTCCTCTAGCATTCCAACGTAGTGAAGTGATACTACAGATCCTTCTGTAACCTCATCTCCCTCGCCTTCTACTGTGTCAGACATCATTATTCCTCCATCAAAAAGCTCTTGCATTTCCATGTTTGTATCAAAATCAAGTGCTGACGCACCTTGTGATATTCCTAGTTGTGCAAAGAAACCACCAAATGCACCACCTGAAGCAAGCAATACACCTACAACAACAAACGCTGCAGCAACGGCAATTCCTTGATGTAATTTCTCTCGTTCCATAATAAAAGTGTTTAATTTATAACTAATGTTATTGTACAACGCAAAAGCATATAAGCAAAAACCCTCTGGGGAAAAGAAAAAGACCGCCGAAGCGGTCCTTTTCAAGTGTACCTCTCAGATGTCCGGGGACATCAAGTTGTACAAGGGTTAGTATATAGATACTTAAAATAATGTCAAACCCTTATTTTCAAAAGACAACATTCTTTATAAAAAGTCAAAATTTCTTCAGAAAATGAAAAACGCCACGAAAGTGACGTTTTTCAGTGTATTCCCCAGATGTCCGAAGACAACAAGGAATACACTGACAATTTATCAAAAGCCTATTCCCCTGTCAAGCAAAATATAAAAAACGCACCACGAGGACTTACAGGGCCCAAGTGGTGCGCGATTCCGTTACGCACGTCGGCACCGGCTCGAAAGCCACTGCTGTCGTATGCGCCACGGGGTTTGCGCTCGGAGCTCCTTACGAAGCTGGCGCATATCCGTCGCACGCTGGTCATGAAGAGTCTTCAAACGACTCGGCGTAGTTTGAAGAACTCCGGTTACTCCCTCAGCACCGTGACTAGAGCGAGACGGACGGTCGGTTTGGATTACGGCCTTCATTATCTTAGGTTTGTTACCTTAAAGAAAAACGAAGGCGATTTGTCCAATATTAATAATATCATGTTTACTTGATTTTGTCAATTTATAAAAATACAAAAAAGGCCCTCCAAGTAGTGTTGTAAACACTGCCTGGAGGGCCAAATGAAAAAGAACAATGAGATCAAAGACGTGGGAACAAATCGAACTCGATATAGTCCGCCATTTCTTTAAACTCTGGTGTAAGGTGCACATCAGGAACCCATGCAATCCCCTTGTCGATGAGGTTTATTTCCTCAACAACTCGAGCGCCGGGAATGAGTGATCCATCTTCTGAATCACGCTCATGCCCCATAATGAGCAGTATGTCACACAGCCTAAGCATTGGTGACACGTCATGAGATATAACGAATATCGTATTATGTGTATCGAGATTCGAAACCTCCCTGATGATTTCTACAGCCTTCGTGCGCGACAATGGATCAAGGTTGGCAAATGGTTCATCCATCACCATTACAAGATCTTCACCGTGCGCAAGAATTTGCTGAAGAATTGCGGCTCTCTGTCTCTGTCCACCTGACAATTCTGCAGGATACATCTGAGTTGTGGAGCCGATTCCAAATCGATCCATATAACTCAAAGCATCATTTTTTACAGCTGCACGAGCTCTTTTGTTGAATGATGCACGCTTAAACGGATTATATAATCCGGATACACGACTTCTCATTCGTTTTGCTCTTTGCATACCTGCGACAACTAAGTTGTCCAGAACTGTTCTGTGGTCAAACATCGGATATTGCTGTAAAACGAAACCTACTCGGCCTCGCTTGAGTGGAACATGGTCTGGACCATACGTTATGGAGCCAGAGTCATACCCAGTCAGACCAGCAACACGACGCATCATTTGAGTCTTACCTACACCCGAAGGAGCAAGTATTCCTACAATCTGACCCTCTATCCGATTGTGACGTTCGATGTTTCTCACTTGGAAACTAGCGTCTCGCAAAACACTCTCGCCTCTATAGCTGACATTGAGCCCTTCTACAGTGATGACAGGTTCTGCAAAGCGATATTTCCTCCCCTCATTTCCAAGGGGATATTGATTGACGTTCATAGTCATTACCCCTTGAGCTTGAGAGTTGACCATCTGAAGCCTTTGGTTCGAATCTTTCCCCATAGATAATCAAAAAGAAGTCCTGCAAACAAAAGCAAAAACATGATGGCAAACAAATTTGAAAGCTTCATGAACTTGTCTTCGATTGAGACAAGAACCCCTACTCCACCGCCACTGAGAACCAGTTTTTCTACTGATGTGAGCATTGCCCAACCAAATCCAAATACGGCACCAAAATTGGTAAGCGCAAGAGGAAATGTACCCAGAATAACGACTTCATAGAGAACTCTCCATTCACTCATTCCTAGAGTGTATGCGTGTTCATACAAATACTGAAACTGCTCGTCCACAACTCCATTCATTCCGTGTATGAAAAATACACTCAAAATGAAAGTCATGATAGAGATTTTCAGTGACTCACTCCCCCCAAATTCAGTCATGAATATGAGGAGAAGAATTGCTATTGGTATGAAACGAAGAAGTGCGACAATCCTGCTTATAGGCCTGAATGCCGCAAGTCCTCTCAAGTACACAATGGAGAGCGAAAGGATGAAAGATATCACTGAAGATATGAACATGAGCTTGAAACTTTTTAAAAGATCCCATGCGAGACCTTTTTGAGTCCACAACTCAATTAGTCCATACCAAACGTCCAAAGGACGTGGGATTATTTGTGCCGCACCAAATACCCACCACAAACCAATCGCAAGAGCATACGAGAATGTAATACTCCATTCAACAGGTTTGGGTAAATCTTGGTTTGGAACAAACAACATCTTCAGAAGAGATATCACCCGATCAACAATCACGGTTTTTTGCGGTTTTTTCATAACCACTCTCTCCTTTGAATAAGGGCCCGACTCGACTAATGTCTGAGTCGGGCCCTTGGTTAAAAAGAACAAACGACAGACAGGCTAGTTACCAATCCTGATTTCCACCCGACGATTCTTCGCCCGATTTTCAGCAGTGTTGTTATTGGCATTCGGATCAACCGGTTGCCTTTGGCCCATACCCGCAACACGAGTACGAGTAGTGTTGAAGTTCACTGGATCCTTGGTGTAGAACCACGCTTGGATAGTCTGCGCACGGCGCAGTGCCAAGCCGTCGTTAAATGCGGGATCACCAGTGTTGTCGGTATGTCCGACAAACTCAATCAAGTAACTCTGGTTCAAGCTCGTGAGCTGCTGATACAACCCATCGAGAACCGGAATCGATTCGGGCGCGAGCTCAGCGCTCCCAGACCGAAATTTGATTGAATCAAAATCACCACTCGCGCGAACGTTGGTAATGGCGGCATTCGGGTCATAACTGCGCGACAACTTGACCGCAAGGTCAGGTCGTCGGTTTGCTACAGCTTCCAAATATCGTGTATTAACAGCTTCACTGTAAGGCACGTATTCTCCGTATTCATTCGGATAGTTAAGTGCCAACACGTCACCATAACGTTCGTATGTGTTTTTATACAAACTCACGTTGTATCCAACACCAAAGAGCTCAAGCGTATGTGCAAGCGAGTGAACCTGTGATCCACCAACCGACACATTTTGACTCAATCGAGAATCAAAGATTTCTGTGCCTGTGTGCATTTCTGCCCAATAAGCACCGTCCTTCTGCTTGAGAACTTTTGCAGTAACTTCACTTGCCTCGAGCAAAGCTTCGCTGTTTGTTAGAACCTGATCGTTTGCTTCCGAAGAAGCTTCAATAATAGCTTCAATAACACCTGGGTTATCTCTCGCCCATCCACGATGCACAAGCAAAATGCTCGGCATCTGACCAGGATTGTCTCTTGTAGACCACATAGTCACCACACCTCCACGCTGTTCAACAACGTTACGGTCTTCCGGTGTCCATACGGATACAGAGTCAACACAAACAGTCCGACGTTCTCCCGTCAACTCTGCTTCACCGGCAGAATTAACAGTTACAATCGGGCGCTCTTCGCAACGCTCCGAGACATAAGCCTTCGTAGCGTCAGAGTTTGAAGTTGTGGCATAGAAGTTGATACAATCCGGATTGTATGTTTCAGGATCCGGGTTGATACAAACCCCATTGAGACTTGCCCAATCTACAACAATATTCTGATCATCGTCCATGATCACAGTTGCGGTGAGGAGGCCTCGCGCATTCCGTGAATCACGTAATACTTCAGGAGGAGCCATGAACTGATCTTCGCCATAGCTCCGTCCAAAAGAATGGACAATATCAAAATTGTTTTCTTCAGGAAGTCTCTCAACTCCACCTGCGATTGCGGTTGTGTAGAAGGTTCCTCCTCCACCCATCACAACAATCGCAGCCGCTCCTTCGGTTGGATACATATCACCTTCGGCATAACGCTGAGCAAACAATACTGCGTTCTTGATCATCTGCGGTACATCATCAAGTACCTTGACTTCAAGACGAATATTGTCAGCACGGTTACGGCGAAGTGCCTGCTCCATCAAACTTCCACGAGCGGTAATAGCACCGCCATCACGTGATTCCTGGGCAGCACCATTGGCTGCAAAGAAGCCCTTCTGAGCCCCCCACGGAATCACCTCGATAGGCATTGTGTAATCTGCGCTCATGGGAGTAGTGCCTGTCCACAAAGAACGAGGTTCTACGGTATAAGGCACCGTGCTCACATCCTGGTTAATAACCTGGACTTCTTCATGAACACGGGAAGCCGCACGATTCTTCTCAGGCAACATCGACTTGGCAAAGCCAAGAATGCTGTCACCAAAGAAAAAAGTGACGGCGACCAAAACCAGCAGTCCAAGGACTACTTTGGTTTTGGTAGGAATATCAACAGTGGTAGACATGTGAGTGTCCTCTTGTTTCGTGTGTGTTTCGTGTGTGCGACGTATATCAGTCAAGGTGCTTTAGGTATTTACTACCCCCTTGACGATTACGCCCCTTGTTTTGGGTTTTCTGTTCATCAACATCATCAGGAAGAGGGATTTCAATCACTCCTCTAGAGGATTTGTCGATGGATATTGCTTTTTTCCCTTCTCCTCTTGCGATATCTGGAATTTCCAGACCTGAATCCATCAGCATAGCAATCAAGGACGGGTCATCGTATGACATTGGGTTTTCAGCATTACCGAACCCTACGATAACCTTTTCTTGAATACCAATGAGAGCTTCGATTTTTGCCGCATCAGCTTTAAATTGCTGAAACGCCATGTCCTCGGTAGCCATCAAAGACTGATTTTCACCCAGAGTATCAAGATCGGGGTCTAATGATAATTCCCCAACGATGTCTTGAATTACGTCTTGTACCTCACCAGTGGTTTTTAAGCCACTAGCAGTTACCTTAAGTCCTTCAAGAGATACTTCTGTGTGAGTTTCGAGATGCTTGAGAAGGAGAAGCATATTTTCAATCTCCTCTTTTTTCTCCTCAAACCCACGAATAGATTCAACACGCGGCTGAAGTCGCCTTTTCAGGCTTTTGAGAACACTAGGATTAGCTTTTTCTTGCTTCTCCATTTCAGTCTTCAGTTCAAGGTATACCTCGTCCCGAACACTAATGTCCTCCTTCAGCCTTGTGTTTACTTTTGTGAGAGCAACCTCCTCCAAACGACGAATACCTGAAGTGATTTTACGAAGTCGCTTTTCGTGCGCCTCAATAATTTCATCAGGTGTTCTATTTGGTGTTGGTTTTTCTACAACTTCTTCCTCAGTAAGACCAGCGATTTTGCGAACAAACTGTAGATACAGCATCGCAAAATGAGTCAGTGCATCTTGTGCACTGCCATGTTGTTCGCTTGTTCTCTGAAAGAAGTAGGTTGCAAGTGCAACAAGTAGGGTCAAAACTCCAGCGATCTGAAACCCGGAAAGGCTCGCAACAAGAACCCAGAGTATCTGGATCATTACGAGCGGGAAAAGAATAGCAACACTGATCCCAACGTTTCGCTCCCGCTTATCACGAAAGACCCGCCGACGATCTTTTTTGCTACTCATATTATTCCTCCGAATTTCCGAGGTTGAAGTCCGACTCAATCTCGTTTATACGAGCAGCCATGAGCTTTGCAGCTGCTTGGAATTGCATGCTCGTATTTACGGTATCAGCCTGGCGTAAAGAAAGTTCATCTTCGAGCTCAGGTAGCCCAGCGTCAATTTGTGACGCTTCAGCAACCAACTTTTCGGATGTTTTTTTCGCCTCATCAATCAAGCGCTTGGCTTCAGCTTCTGCCTCTGCCACAACCTCTTGCGCCCTGAGGCGCTTCGATGACGCGTCTTCCTTTGCTCTTGCAATAGCTCGTTCCGCTTCTGCTTCACGTTTTGCAAGCGCTTTCAGTGCCTCATCACCAAAAAGAGACTTTTCTTGATCCAAGCGCGCACGATGTGCGCCAAGATCTTCTGCAAGCTCCTTTTTGCCAATGTTTCGTTTTGCAAGCATCTTCATTACCAAGGCAACGAGTGCTTCTGGTCCAGCAGCAAGCTCTGCGAACTCCTTTTGCACATCAAGCAGTTGCTCGACAGGCGTTGGTGGAGTAGCGGGGTCAGATTCAAAAACAGTCTCCGCCAGACTAACCAGCAAAGGATTGTTTTCGAGAACATTCCCCGCACCTTCAGCAAGCTCTGCATGTGTCTGTGTCAAAACTTCATCAGAAGAAGACGAGTCCACACTCGGTGCTTTGTGCTGAAGATCTCGCAGTATCTGCTCAACCTCATCAGCTGCCGAAGAGGACTCTCCTCCAGCGGCATCTGGCTCCAGATTAGAACTTTCGTTCTCTCTGATAATAGTCGGTCCCCATCCTTCAGTGAGGAAAGAGACAAACTTGCTTTTTGGTGCCATTTCGATTTTGCGTTTGTGTTAAGTATTGCACGAAAAAGTTTTCCGTAAGGTACTTAACTGTTTCGTGTGTGCTCAGTTCTCAATATTTAGAAGACTAATCTTCATCAAATCTGAGATTTCTAGCACGATGTGCAGTCCAACCCTCCTTTCTTCTTTCAAATTGGGAGAGTACAACGAAACTTTTCTTTTCAGGCAACGGGGTTTTTTCATCATCAGGAAACCATTCCGACGAAAGAAACGTGAGAGAACCGAGATGATTTAGGCTTGAATCTTCAGGCCAACAAACAAATCGTTTCTGTTCACCATCTTTTCCGTGAGGAAAAATATCTCCAATAACTGCTATTACCTCGTTACACGGAATTTCGTTGCTCTGCACATCATTAGCAGTACTTCTGCTAGCTTTATGCATCACATTAGTCCGTGGATTTTAGTGAAAAGTTTTGTGAAAGATTTTTTTAGGTTCAATATCCTCCTTTTTGTCAATAAACAAAAAACTAGTTATGTGATTGTCAATGAGCATCTTGATTTCTGAGTTTACAAGAACACAGAAAAAGATATTCGCGACAGTCTAACATAATAAAGTTGATATGTCAATATATGTGTGCTATAATACAGATAGAACAAAACAACGGTGCTCCTTATGGAAATCATCTTCGGATTTGCAGTTCAGATACTCACCCTATGGCTTGCGATTTTTGCTATCTTTCTGTCGTTTCGCAAACATCAGTGGTTTCTGAATCAACACAAAAGATTCTTCAGATACCTCATGAGACGCTTTGGCACTTTCTTCAGAAAGCACCGAGCCATCATTCTAGCCTTCATTGCAGGAATCATTTTTACCCTCTGGGTAATCCAAAACACCAACGTGCTTTAGTACGTTGGTGTTTTCTCTTAGTTTGGGAGAGTCAGACTCTCCCAAACTACTTCCCTTTTTAATATAAATAGGTGTATTCTATATATAGACGCACTCGCACAATCCATTCACTAAATACGTGAGGTATCTTATGGCACTCAAGAAGTCGCCAAAAGCCGACCTTAAAAAACGTTATCCGCTTTTTCTGGAAATCGGCATAGTGTTCACTCTCGGTATCCTTATTGTTGCGTTTCGACTCGACATGAGTGCTGAGAACGATTTCAACATCGACCTTCCTGATCAGGAAGTGGTTCAGATGGAAGAAATCACCCAAACAGAACAGGTACAGAAGCCACCGCCCCCGCCACGTCCGCCAGTACCTGTAGAGGTTCCCAATGACGAGGTGCTCGATGAAATCGAGATTGACCTGGGTGATATCTTTGACCTTGATGAAGAACTACCGCTTCCGCCCCCTCCTCCACCCGCAGTGGAAGAAGAGGAAGAAGAGCCGGAAATCTTTGTCATCGTCGAGCAAATGCCCGAACTGATTGGAGGTCTTGCAGAACTCCAAAAAAAGATTACCTATCCAGAAATCGCCAAAAAAGCTGGCGTGGAAGGTCGGGTATATCTTCAGTTTGTGGTAGATGAACAAGGCAATGTCCAAGACCCTGTGGTTACTCGTGGCATCGGTGCAGGATGTGATGAAGAAGCAATCAAGGCAATCCTGACTGCAAAGTTCAAACCGGGCATACAGAGAGGAAAGGCCGTTAAGGTCAAATACAGCCTTCCTATCACCTTCAAGCTCAAGTAGCAGGAGCTACTCCACTCTCACAATCAAACGGCTCAGGAGTTCAAAACCTGAGCCGTTTTTTGTTTTTCTAATTTTAAACCCTAGAGTTTGGGAAGGTCTGACCTTCCCAAACTAAGAGTGTGAGAGTCAGACTCTCCCAACCTTTATTTGTTTCGGATTGAGGAGATTGTAATGATTATCAAGCTGATGATTACATAAAGACCAAAAAGCCAATGAGTGAAGTGATATCTGTCTGGACCAAAGAATGCACCGCTCCATGAGTCTCCCCAACCAAGTATAAAAATATATACAAGAGGCACATGCCAAAGCGCAAATCGTGCCCAAGCTTTAAGAACAGCTAATTTTCGGGTGTATAAAATTAGTGAGATAAATATTAAATATAAGGAAGAGTAAAATAAAACCCAACCAGGTTCATTCCACAATTTTAAACAATCTCTATTGTCTATACTGCAAATACCAAAAGAAACTGAGTTGGATAATAAATATCCAATAATCAAAATTGCAAAAGAAAATATAAAAATATTTCTCCTTAAGGTTTGTACATTCATATGTTTATTTTAAAAGAAAAAAACTACTAAATCTCATACTTATAAACATTTTCACCTATTGGGTTTTGTAATAATAATTCGCTATTTTCAAATATTTTTGTAACTGAGTTGGAAAACATTATCGAGGCACCCGCTCGTATATATGTTTTCTCTGGGAAAATATAAATACCATCTTCGTACATAATCTGCCATAAACCAATATCAACTTCTCTGTTGCTATTATTTGTAATCTCTATAAAACCACCCTCACCTTCTTTAAAGTCTGAAATAGTAATTTGAGCCGACGAAACTTCTATTTTTTTATATATAGATGTAGAAATATTTTTCTTTGATACATGAAGACGAATGTTATGAATACCCTCTTGATTAAATGACGTAATAATTCTCCTTCCCTCATTAAACACACCATCTATTTCCCAAACATATCTATCAGCCGAATCTATCTCTTTTGGCTCAATAACAATCAGGTCTCCAACGTGTATGTTCTCTGGGATATTTATAGAAAATCCTATTAGAGAAGCGCCTAATGACTCTTGTTCTATTTCTATTATTTGTGCTTGTTCACCAACATTATCTTCTGTGCTATATATAATATCTTCTAGTAATTCACATGAAAGATTTCCATCTTCGCTTGAAACACTATTCCAATCTAATAGGTTTTGTTTGTATACATCTATATTGTCATCAAGTTCTATAAAAATATCGTTGTCAGGATGTATTTCAAAAACTACATTTAAATCTTCGTTAACAACAATATTTGGGCACGATAGAAATGTGTCCTCTGAACCACTCTCAACATCAAGTTCTAGAAAACCATCGCCTGTTCCCCATATTTCTACATCATAAAAACCTCCCTGGGGAAGAGATATGTATATTTCATCACCAAACACAAACAGTGCACTTCCTGGAATTTCTTCTTCTATTATATAAATGTCTGATCCTGGATTTTGTACGAGTCCGGTGTGGTTTCCATTCCTGTCAGAAATATCTAGAGTTACTGGAGAATGTGTGCTGACAAGTAATTTATCTACCACATCTTCTGGAGAAGGTTTTTCATTAGATATATACGATATTTCCTGGTTTACATTTTTTATTTTATTTTTTATTAATTCTTGAATTGGAATAGCATTCATAAAATTTAAATGTCTATTCTTCTCCCCTTCAATTTTATTGAACTGAAAAAGATTAAAATAAAAAACCTCATCCAAATCGTTTGCGCTCTCTGAAATCACAGTCTTATCACCCTCTACTGTAAATTGTGGTCTCAAACCTCTTTCTGTATAAACAACACTTTTTATCGTTTCCATTCCCCAGCCTACAATCGCTGTATTTTCTATACTTTCTGGAATTTCTAAATCATCATAATATTCATGAAATTCAAGCGCTTCATTAAAAATGACGCTGTCTAAAATTATTGGTGAATATAAATCATCAGACCCAGGAACATCTCTTGATACACCATCACCTTTCAAAAACTCTTCGAGCTCTGAAAATTTTGATATTGCAACACCCCACCTGTCCCTCCATTCATCTACGTCTTCATTTTCTGTATCAAAAATTATGGGAGGATCTATTACTTGTGAAAAATATTCTTTTGAGGGAAGAAGGTTATATCCACCGGGAATATACTGAGAAAATGTCCGTGCATTCTCTGCACTAACAAGAAAAGTTATTTTCTCATCATATCCATGTAAAAGTGCTGGTATTGCTTTTGGAGCACCCAAATGAGGCGTGCCTACTGTAATAAAATTGTCCACCAAATCTTCTTCCCCTTCTTTATCCAATACATCAATAATTACCTTTCCTAAAAGCCCTCCATTTGAGTGTCCAATAATAGACACCTTGCCTGTGTCAGAGATATTTGCCATTTCTTCTATTAGAGAAATTATATTTATTGTTTCATCTCTATACTCAACTCCATTCTCTACAACATCTCGAAGATCATAGCGCCAATCATAAGGAAGTGCATGCCACTGTGAAATAACACCATCACCAACAAGCTCGTCCATGAGATCAGCATAATCATCATATACACCGACACCAAACACCGACTCAATCATGTCTCCTACATAAATATCGTTTATACTCTCACCATATTCATCAAAAGAAAGTTCTAATATTTCACTACTCAAAAGTGACGGAGGCCATAGCTTGTCATTTGTATCTCTGTGATACAGCTCACTTCCTTTTATTCCAGGAAGAAAAAGCACGCTAGAACAACACTCTTTATACTGCTCAAATGTAAATGAAAGGGTTGAATAGTTTGCCGGCTCGAAATCCGATACACCACCTGAAGAAAACCAATCCACAACATCATTTACCGACTGGCCGTCTCTCTCTGCAAGCAGTAATGTATATACACCAACATATGAACTAGAGTTTTTTAAGGGTGGTAAAGAAAATGTTTTTGAGATTACATTTTGACCTTCTGCAAATTTCTGTAACTGGAGTGAATAATTTTCTCCTTCTACCGCCCCGCCTCCGTTAAGCGCTCCGTATTCTCCTTCAAACAATACCAGTGTAGTATCTGCGTTTGGGACCTGGTGAGGCCATGTGAATTGAAAAACCCAGGAATTATTCTCCTGGGTTAGATCTGGCCTATAAATTGTTTCTCCCTCTATAATAGTCGCTCCTCCATGACTTATGCTTTGAAATACATCAAGCTGGGCAGTGTGTGCAGTGTTGGGCAACAAAAATACCACGCATCCAAAAACAAAAATGTATACTCCCCGCTTCATATATAAAGATTCCCATACCTCTAAAATCTTGCAACACTCCCTGTGGAAAACATTATTACAAATAGAGTTTGGGAGAGTCAGACTCTCCCAAACTCTATTTCACAAAATTATACATTCCAAAATTTATTTCTAAAAAGTTAAAAATTTTAATTATCTTTTCCTCCTTTATATAAAAGCCAAATAGCAAAAGACATCTCTCCTATTATAGAAGATATTGCAACAGCCATTAAAAACATTTGCGAATAAATTTCATAATTAGAAATCAAAAAATGTGCCCCTGTGTCAACGATATACATAACACCAGCAAGGCCGAGTATAAATGGAATAATCTTAATCTTATTTTTAAGGATAAGACCAAGAATTATTAGATGAACTCCAAAAAACAATAATCCTATAAGCCAAAGATTATTAAATGTATCTATATGCAATAGCACTTCAGAGCTTGTTGTAGATGAAAATACTGCTATAAGAGCAAATACCGCACCTCCCATTAGGGTTGCATGAATTATTCTAAAATATGTACTTAATGTAGAAAGGGTGTTGTTTTTGTATATTTCATACAAAGACCAAGCAACTACAACATCAAAAATACCAGCGACCAAAAAAGCAAAAGCCCCGAGTTTAATAAAAAATGTATCCCCTAAAAATATGATTTCTGGATTTCCTATAATTTTTTCAAGAGAAAAAAAGTTTGCATAAATAGCGGTTAAGAAAATTACTAGATAACTTATACCCGCTATTATTGATAGTTTTCTGTTTGTCATAAAACACATAGTAACAAATAAAAAACATAAAATATACAATGATGTATTATGAATAAAAATTTTTAATAACGACCCCTGTAGTACTTATACTTTTCAAAAAGTTAATCTATTTTTGCATTATGATGTTTGTGGATAATTGGGAGTTTGTGGGGTATGTTGGTCCTGTAAAATATATGTAGGTCGTTTTTTATTAGACAAGCTTGTAAAAATAAAAATGAACAAACTAAGTACTTTTGATTGGGTTGCAATGATTCTTGTAATCGTTGGAGGCCTAAACTGGGGGCTTGTAGGGTTCTTTAGTTTTGACCTTGTGGCAGCAATCTTCGGAGACATGTCATCTATCGCACGGGTTGTGTACGCATTGGTTGGACTATCAGCTCTATACCTACTCTTCATGGTAGGAAAGCTTTCAAAGAAATAATTATCCTATCCCATTTAACAAAGAACTCCCTTCCGACGGGAGTTTTTTGTTTTTTATGTTGCCGGACAGGGACTCGAACCCCGATTTTGTGGACCAGAACCACACGTCCTGCCATTAGACGATCCGGCAATGTTTAGACATTCTGTCCCAGAACATCAATGAGCGCAAGCTCGAGCGCCACACTTGGAATAGCACTGTATGTGTACTCTCTTGAAGCTTTCAAAAGCGCGCGTAATACATCCGCTCTAATGTGTGAGTCTTTGTTCCCCGCGATGTCTTTTAGGAATGCATATGTGTCTTGCCCTATTTCATCTTTTAGATCCTCCATCATCTTTGGCGCAAAACGAAACAAAAGGATGTATCTAATGTGTTGCATTAGCATCTTTTGGAACAAAGAAATATCTGTACCTGAATCTGCTACTTCATGCACACATACAAGAGCGTCTTCGAGTTTTTTTGTATCAATTGCGGTAATGAGTTTTCTGAGTACTTCTTTTTTAGGAACTCCTGCGACAAGACCGACATGGTCTGTAGTGATTTTCTTCTCACTTGTGGCAGCGATTACTTTCTGAAGAGCGCTGAGTGAATCACGAAAAGAACCATCGCCCAAAAGTGCCACTACCTCTGCTGCATCTGGCTCTAGTGTGTATCCCTCTTGTTTTGCAATATCTATAATATGCTCTTTGAGTGTGTGCTCTGACGGCTTTTTAAAATGATGTACCTCACACCGAGACACTACTGTGTCGGGGAGTTTGTGAATCTCTGTAGTAGCAAGTATGAAAATAGCGTGTCGTGGAGGCTCCTCGAGAGTTTTTAGGAGTGCGTTGAAAGCCTCTTTGGTAAGCATGTGCACCTCATCGATGATGTACACCTTGTAGTCTGACTCAAAAGGAAGTGCTTGGACTGCTTCGCGAAGTGCGCGAACATCATCGATTCCTCGGTTTGAAGCAGCATCTATTTCGTATAGATCATTTACTGATGTGCCCACCTCTCGAGCAAGAATACGAGCAATAGATGTCTTTCCTGTACCACGAGAACCAGAGAATAGATATGCGTGTGATACTCCTCCGTCTTTTAGAGTTTGTTTTAGTGTTTTGATAACAGCCTCTTGCCCACGAACATCTGAGAATGTCTGAGGTCGGTATTTGCGATAGAGTGCTTCTGACATGAGGCCATTATAGCTGAAAAGGCCCACTCCGTCATTTTTAGACAGAGTGAGCCTTTGTGAAGCCGAGGATTCGGCTAAAATAAGTTCGAGAGGCCGAAGCCGTACTGAACGAATGTTTTTCGACCATCGTTCACCGATGTAATCGGCGTACTCAGGTAAAAATCGCCTTCAAGCGAAACATTCCTGAAAATCGGTACCGTAACAGTAGTCCGTTGTTGAGCTTGCCAGCCGGATTCAAAGTCAAATGCTCCACTATCGTGAACCACATTGACCTGACCCCAGATTGAAACATTACCTAAATTTCCTACTGTTGAAACACCGGTATAGATCAAGAGACCGCTACCAGGTGTTTCCCCGCGGCTGGGAGCATATGCTTCCAGTCGGAGAAACGGTGACAATGTTTTTTCATTCAGCTCAACTTCTTTTGAAATTGAACTAAATGCAGTCATGACATTTCCATCCAAATTAGCTGCAGACTCAACGATCTCAAAGTATCCAACACCGTTGGTCATTGAAAGACCGCCGGGCAAAATACCAGTTGTCATGGAAACAATGATGTCGAATTCATCGTCAAAATCATTCCACATGCCAGCAGAGTTTTCTCCAAGACCAGTCGAATGCCACAGAAAAACGTTCAACCAACTATTGCTAATTGAAATGTCACTCTGAGCAACAGAACCGGGCCAGAACTGGCCACCTGCGACACCGATATACTGGTTTCGCACAAAGCTACGACCAGTTACGGAAACTTGAGCCTGTGCCACGAGTGGTACAAGCAAGATAGCGATGAAAAGAGCGAGTTTTTTCACGAGAGTTACCTCCTGAGATGAGTGAATGTTCTATATATATTATAACACTATCTATACCCCTCTGTCAAGTTAGGATATCGCTTTGTGTAGCGCTCTATCACCTCTTGTGCTTCTGAAGCAGAATTACAAGCCATAAGCTCTGTACGAAGCTCTTTTGCACCGTCCCACCCTGAAACATACGCCTTAAAGTGTTTTTTCATGATTGCAAAAGGTTTTATCTCCCCAAGCAATTCTTCGTATAAATATGAATGCTCTACAAGCACTTTGAGCCGCTCGCCTATTGTAGGTGTATAGTCTGTAAAAAACCAAGGGTTTCCAAAAGCACCTCGCCCCACCATTACACCATCACATCCTGTTTCTTCTACACGCGCTCGCACCTCTTCCATAGAAGTTACATCACCATTTCCCACAATAAGTGTGTCGACTCCCATCTCATCACGAATCTCTACCGCTCGTTTAATAGTCTCCCACCTTGCAGGAACTTTTGACATATCTCGCCGTGTACGCCCATGTAATATAAGTACATCTATTCCCTCCTCGAGAAGTGCAGGCACCCATTCTTCCACTTCATCTTTTGAAAATCCTGTTCGTGTCTTTACAGAAACTGGCAAGTCGCCAGCGCCCTCTTTGGTCGCTCGAATAATTTCTTTTGCGCCCTCTGGATCTTTAATCATTGCGGCTCCTGCTCCTTGGTTGCAAATAACTCGTGCAGGACAACCCATATTTATATCAATACCATCAAAACCTAAGTCATTTGCATGTTTTGCGGCTTGCTTCATAAGCTCTGGATCTTTTGAGAAAAACTGCGCCACTATTGGTCGCTCTTCTTCTGTATATCGAAGGTCATTTTGGAGAATATGTCCGCCACCAAGAAAAAGGCCATCTGCTGAAACAAACTCTGTCCACAACACATCTGGCCCACCAAGTGGTTTTCCGTACTTGGCAAACATTCGACGAAATGACGCATCGGTCACATCTGCCATGGGTGCAAGTGCGAAAAAGGGCTTTTTTATATCTTTATAAAAACCTTTCATAACTATGACCCCGGATTATACACAATTTATTTTAATGTGTAGAAAATTTTATTTCCAAAACGAAGGTCTATGTAGTCCACCTCAATCACTTCCCCATCTTCAAATGAGAGGTCGTCATAAGATAGAGCAAGTCCTACATGCTCATATACTCTCACGAGCTCGTCATCACTGTTGAATAATAGCGAGCCTCTGATACCGCTTCCGTCTTCTGGGTCAAAAAATATCTCACTGTCATTGTCTTTCTTCCAAGCAAATGAAACAGGATCGAGTCCATCTTCACGAAGCGTCTCTATAAATCGAACTCTTGAATGAAAAACATTTGTAGGAAGATATTGTTTTGTAATAGGATCTCCCACAATATTTCCACCATAATATCTAAAGAAAATATTTCCTGAAAAAGATGGAGCTTTTGCAAAAATAAATCCATCTTTGTCCATGAAGTAGCATTTTAGAGAATCAGAGGTGCACCACACAGCATCTGCTTCATACTCTTCTATTTCTATCTCAAGCTCGTTAAAACCTTTTAAATCAAGATCTATATTTTCAATACGAGGATATGCGTTTATGAGAGAGCGTTTTATGTCTTTGCCTGGAATGAGCAAAATATTACTCTTCGCGAAAATCCACCACTGTCTGTCTGAGAGATGCTTCTGTGTAATCTCTATAACAGGGGCATCAGGCACAGCGCCATTGTTATCAACAGACACCGTATCAACACGAAAGGCATTCAAATGTGAAATGAGAGCAAGTAGTGTGAGCACCAACACAAACAAAAGCGCATAGTACCCAAAGAAAAGAAGCTTCTCCTTTCGTTTCTTTTGAATATACTGCTTCGAACGCAACGAATATTTACGTCGAGAAAACATCGTAATCTATTTCTTTACGATTTTGTCCTTGCCCATATATGGAACAAGTGGCTCAGGGATGGTAATAGAACCATCTTCGTTTTGGTTGTTTTCTATAAGAGAGATAAGAAATCGTGGAGTAGCTACTGCTGTGTTGTTGAGTGAGTGTGCGTATCGTAGCTTTCCTTCATCATCGCGATAGCGAATATTGAGTCGGCGTGTTTGAAAATCATGGAAATATGAACATGAATGAGTCTCTCTATATGTATCTTCTGATGGAACCCATGTTTCAATGTCATACTTTTTCACCTGTCCAAGCCCTAGGTCTCCAGCACAGTTGAGAACCACATGATATGGAATACCAAGTGACTGCACGAACTCTTCTGCGTTTTTCTGTAGCTCTTCGTGAAGCTCTACAGATGTCTGGTGAGACGCTTCACACAAAACAACTTGCTCAAGTTTATGGAACTCATGCACTCGCATAAGACCTTTTGTATCTTTGCCGTGACTTCCCGCCTCTCGTCTAAAACATGTTGAGTATGAGAGGAACTTCTTTGGAAGTATTCCTTTTTCTAGTATTTCATCAGAGAAATATCCCATTGTTGGAACCTCTGCAGTTCCTGATAGATAGTCTTCGTCCTGTGTTTTATATAAATCATCTTCACCTTGTGGAAGATATCCCGTTCCAAGAAATGCCTCTTTTCGCAAAAGTGATGGTGCCACAAGCATTTCATAGTCACCGCGCTTCAGCATAAAATCACGAGCGTAGTTTAATAGAGCAAATGAAAGTAGTGCTCCATCTCCTTTAAGAAAGTACCCTCTAAATCCAGCAAGCTTCACACCTCTATCAAAATCAACAAGTCCGAGGTCTGTCATGAGATCCACATGACTCTTTGGCTCGAATGAAAACGATGGCTTGTCACCCCATACTCGAACCTCCTGATTTGATTCATCATCTTTCCCTTCTGGTACTGATGGGTCTGGAATATTTGGTACTTGGAGCATAAGTGTTCGCCACTCTTTCATTACATCCTTTAGCTCTGCCTCTTCTTTTTGAAGCTCCTCTTTGACTGTTTTCATACTCTCAATGATGCCCGCCTTTGCTTCGCCTTCGGCTCGCCCTATTTCTTCTGTTGCCTTGTTTTGAAGTCCACGCTTTTCCTCTACGCTAATTAAAAGCTCCTTTCTTCGCTCATCAACCTTCAAAAGGGCCTCAATATCTACCTTGATATTCTTCTTACGTGCCGCCTCTTTTACGACATCTTTGTGTTCCCGTATGAATTTTATGTCCAACATATTACTTAGTATATAGTATCTACTATAGAGTATCTAGTATATTATTGAGGTATATGGAGAGTATGATTTACACAATTCTCCCTTCTCAATTTCCGCCCCTCCTACAAGAAATAAACGACCCGCCAGAGAAACTTTTCATCCGTGGCGAATACCCTGATGTATCCACGCACCTCTTTCTTGCTGTTGTGGGTTCTAGAAAATACAGCGCATATGGAAAAGAAGTCGTAAAAACTCTTATACGAGGTCTCTCTGGATACCCGGTCGTGATAGTCTCAGGACTCGCGCTCGGTATAGATGCACTCGCACACACAAGTGCTTTAGAGTGTGGACTAAAAACCATAGCAATCCCCGGCTCAGGTTTGGGTGAGAAAGTGATATACCCACGCTCTCACACAAGACTTGCAGAGAAAATAGTCCAATCAGGTGGTTGTCTACTTTCTCCTTTTGAAGAAGACTTCAGAGCAACTCCGTGGAGCTTCCCAGCACGAAACAGAATCATGGCAGGACTCTCACACGCCGTCCTTGTAATAGAAGCAGAAATGAAAAGTGGAACACTCATAACCGCACGACTCGCAATGGAATACAACAGAGATGTCTCAGCTGTACCTGGTCCTATAACCAGCAGAACAAGTGCTGGCCCACACCATCTAATACAAAATGGCGCCACACCTATTACTTGCGCAGAAGATATTATAGAAATGCTTGGACTTGAAATACGCACTGGAGATGAAAAAACACACTCACACCTATCTGGCTTGGAAGAGAAAATCGTTTTATTACTAAAACAAGAAACACTCTCTCGTGATGAAGTTATAGAGAAGCTTGGTGTCGCAACACACGAAGCAACAGTTGCACTTTCTTCACTTGAAATTAAGGGGATTATAAAAGAACAGCTCGGAGTTATTACACTGTGTTAATTTGACAATAGTTTGGATTGTTATTATCCTCACAAGCACAGTATATTTTTATATGAGCAAACTTTTAATCGTTGAGTCGCCAGCAAAGGCGAAGACAATTTCAAAATACCTAGATGATGAATACACCGTAAAAGCGAGTGTAGGACACATTAGAGATCTCCCAAAGAGCAACAAAAACGCTATCGATATCGATGGTGGTTTTATTCCGCAATATGAAGTTTCTCCCGGAAAGGAGAAAGTTATAAAAGAGCTAAAGAAGCTGTCAAAAGACGCAGAAGAAATTGTACTCGCATCTGACCCCGACCGAGAAGGAGAAGCTATTGCGTGGCACTTGGTAGAGGCACTCAAACTAAAAGACGACCCACGCGTAAAGCGAATTACATTTAATGAGATTACAAAAGACGCGGTAAAAGAGGCAATGAACCACCCTCGTTCTATTGATGACGACCTAAGACGCGCACAAGAAGCACGGAGAATACTTGATAGGCTCGTAGGATACGACCTTTCAGGACTTATTTGGAAAAAGGTTCGATACGGACTATCTGCAGGACGGGTGCAATCACCTGCACTTCGAATCATTATGGAAAGAGAGCGAGAGATTCGCGCATTTGTACCTGAAGATTATTTTGTACTAAAGGCAGAGCTTTCACACAAAAATGGAGAATTTCTAACAACATGTGTAGAAGAGCCAAATGATAAAGCTGTTGCAGAAAATATTGTCTCACTTGGAGAAAAGGGAGAATGGATTGTATCTGACATAAAAGAAACAAATGCTACAAGAAAGGCATATGCACCATTTAAAACTTCAACACTACAAGCTACTGCCAGCACACGACTAGGATACTCTCCATCACGAACAATGCGTGCAGCGCAAAGACTATATGAGGCTGGACTTATCACATACATGCGAACAGACAGCCCATCACTCTCACCTACTGTACTAGGGCCTATCGCCTCTTTGATTGAAAAAGAATATGGAAAAGAGTATGTACAAACAACTGTATACAAAACAAAAAGCAAAGGTGCTCAAGAAGCACATGAAGCGATCCGACCAACAGATGTTACAAAAATAGATGCTGGTACAACAGACGAGCAAAAGCGTCTTTATAACCTCATTTGGACACGAACAATTGCGAGCCAAATGGCACCTGCAAAAATATTGCGAACAAAATACATCACAAACATAAAAGACACCGATACTCCAGCCTTTACTGTAAATGGTTCACGAACACTGTTTGATGGATGGCTAAAGGCAGACCCAGCGGCTCGAGGTGAGGATGTGGAGCTTCCAGAAGTTTCTGTAAATGACTCACTTACACTCAAGAAAATGGATATGGAGGAGAAGCAGACGCAACCGCCAAACCGATATACAGAAGCGGGACTTATTAAAGAGCTTGAAAAAAGAGGTATTGGTCGTCCGAGTACATACGCAAGTATTATGAATACACTTGCGCAACGACATTATGTAGAAAAAGAAGGAAAAACACTTATTCCTACAGACACAGGTGATGTTGTGAGTACATTTATTGAAGACAACTTCTCTCAATACATTAGCGACACATTTACTGCTGAGATGGAGCGAGAACTCGATGAGATTGCACAAGGAGAGCGAGACTACGCAAAGACTCTTAAAGATTTCTACAGTGAGTTCCAAAAAGCAGTTGAATCAAAGGCAGACATTCCAAAAATTACAAACCTAGGAAAAGCAGACGACAAACACAAATGCCCTACATGTAATAGCGGTATGGTGATAAAACTTGGCAAAGGAGGAAAGTTCCTTTCATGCGATCGGTTCCCTGACTGTGAAGGTGCACGAACAATTGACGGAGAAGAGATTACACCTGATGAGCCAATCGGTGTAGACCCTGAAAGCGGAGAGGATGTGTATGTACTCAATGGACGATACGGTCCGTATGTGCAACTAGGTGAAAAGACCAAAGAAAATAAGAAGCCAAGACGAGCAAGTATTCCAAAAGATATAAACCCTGACGATGTTACTCTCGAGTTTGCACTAAAACTGCTATCACTTCCCCGACTTCTTGGAACACACCCAGAAACAGGAAACGACATTATGGCAAACATTGGACGATTTGGTCCATACATCGCACACAACACATCTCCAAAGCCAGATTTTCGTTCTATTAAAGAAGACGACCCATACACCATTACATTTGAGCGAGCTCTTGAAATCCTAAAAGAAGAAAAGAAAACACGCCGAGGACGAGCCAAAACAAAGAAAGTGTAATACTATATCTACTATGAAAGGGCTTGCGGAACTCACAAAAAAAATACAACCACTTTCAAAAAAAGATGAAAAGCGTTTGGCGCAGAGCTATAGCTTTGCAAAGCAAGCCCACAAAGGACAAACACGATATTCAGGAGAACCATATTTCAATCATGTATATGAGACGGCTTCACTTCTTGCAGACATGGGAATGTCTGTAGAGACAGTGATAGCTGGACTTTTGCACGACACAATAGAAGACGCAGAAGTAACAGATGAAAGTATCTCATCACTCTTTGGAGAGGAGGTGCTTTTTTTGGTTAAGGGTGTAACAAAGCTTGGAAAGATTCGCTATCACGGTGTAGAACGACACGTAGGAAGCCTTCGTAAACTATTTCTTGCTACATCTTCTGACCTTCGTGTTCTCATAATTAAACTTGCCGATAGGCTCCACAACATGCGCACACTCGAGCATGTTCCAGAAGAAAAACAAAGAAGAATCGCTCTTGAAACAATGGAGGTGTACGCACCTATTGCCCACCGACTCGGTATGGGAAAGCTTATGGGAGAGCTACAAGACCTTTCATTTCCATATGTATATCCAGAAGACTATGTGAAAGTAAAAGAGCTTGCTGAGCAAAAGAGAAAAGAAAAGACAGCAAAGCTCAAAGAGCTATATAAAGAACTTGAGAAATCGCTTAAAAAAGAGAAAGTGTCTGACATCACTATCGACTACCGACTCAAGCATATGTACAGCATTTATGAAAAGCTGAAAAGAAAAGACTGGGACATTAACAGGGTGTATGACATTTCTGCGCTTCGTATTATTGTTCCTACTGTTAGTGACTGCTACAAAGTACTTGGTGTGGTTCATGGAATATGGCGACCACTTCCTGGGCGCATAAAAGACTATATTGCATTTCCAAAACCAAACGGATACCAAAGCATCCACACTACTATTTTTACAGGAGACGGAGACATTGCAGAGATACAAATACGAACCGCAAAAATGCACCAAGAGGCAGAATACGGAGTGGCATCTCATGCAAACTATAAAAAAGATGGTGGTGGTTTGATGTCGCTAGAATGGTTTGGAACACTTCTAGGTCAAAAGCCAACTCAGCATGATGAAGAAGAAAAAGAGGCGCCAGAGTGGATTAAAGAACTTGCAAACACACAAGAATACACCGATGAGCCAGATGAGTTCCTAAACAATCTAAAGACAGACTTCTTTAGTGATAGGCTTTTTGTATTTACACCACTTGGAGATGTTATCGACCTTCCACAGGGTTCTACTCCAATTGATTTTGCTTATCATGTTCACACACATATTGGAAACCATACTTTTGGTGCAAAAGTTAATGGGAAGTTTACCTCACTTGAGAGTGAACTTAAAAACGGTGACATTGTAGAGATTATCACCAAAGAAAAAAGCCACCCGACAACCAAGTGGCTCGACGCTGCAAAGACAACTCTTGCACGACGACATATTAAAAGTTATTTGCAGTCACAAAAATCTAAATAGAGAAATTGCTGATTGAGTATAGATCCTCTTCCCCGCTCTCTTCCTCTTTTTGCTCTTCTTTGGCTGGCAAATCACCGAGCGCATCAGATGCAGAGAGAACTGTTTTTTGCTCTGACACATAGTAGAGCTTTGGCTCATACATTCCTACTTTATCTGGTGTAGTGCCAGACTCTTCTATAAATCTATCCATCATTGCTGATGTAGATTTTTTCTCGTCAGTACTTTTTACCAAATCCAAAATACTCTCAAGGTCTTGTGGTGAGAAGAAGTCGATAACAATACGCCCACCAATATCTTTTTGTTCAATCTGTACTCGAGTACCAAGAGACTCTGCGAGCTTCTCCTCCATCTTTATTATAGTTGGATCAACTGTTCGCTCTTTCTTTCGCACCTTGTCATAGGCAATACGGCGCGCAATAGACTCTGCCTGGCGAACTGTTAGCTTTTTGTATACAAGCTCTTTAAAGAGTGTTTTTTGCTGTTCTGGACGGTCATCAAGCATGAGTAGTGGTCGTGCATGACCTTCTTTTATGCGTCCTTGGATAATGGCATCCAAAACATCTTCAGGCAAAATAAGAAGCCTGATAGAGTTTGAAACATACTCTCGTGAACGACCCACCTTTTCTCCGATTTGTGCATGTGTGAAGTTAAACTCTTCTGCAAGTTGTTTGAATGCTCGGGCGCGGTCTATTGGGTTTAGGTCTTCTCGTTGGAGGTTCTCGATAATAGCAAGCTCGAGCTTTTCACGAGCGCTTTGTTGTCCGCTTCTGATGATTACCGGCACTTGAGAAAGGCCTGCGATTTGTGATGCTCGGTGTCGTCTCTCTCCTGCAATAAGCTCATATTCAACACTAATACCACCGTCTTCATTTACGATTTCATTTCGTGTTACCACAAGAGGTTGAAGCACTCCATACTGACGAATGGAATCTGCCAAATCATTGAGTCGCGCCTCGTCAAACTCTTTTCGTGGCTGATATGGGTTGGGAACTATCTTTGTTACTTCCACCCAAAAAATTGCATTTTCGTGAAAATTTGCCATATACACCTATACTTATAGTGATATTGTAGCACAGATGAAAATTGGGAGTGTATGTGCATATTGCACAAAAGTGCGAGTTGCAGTACGCTTCTTGTATGTGCATGCCGCGGTGGCGGAATTGGTAGACGCGCACGACTCAAAATCGTGTTCCTTACGGAGTGAGAGTTCGATTCTCTCCCGCGGCACAAGGAAGGAATGATTAGAGCAAAATCAGTGTTCTGTATCGAGCAGTCCTCAACATCCTGAGGTTCGACCCTGGAGTTTTTCTTTCGGGCTCTGGCCAGCATCTCAGTGAATGCCTGGATGGGTTTCGTGTTGTAAACACGAAGTGATTGGCCATCCAGAACCAGGTTCGACCCCCAAGCGGTCAACGATCCCCGCTTATCGCGAGGCGTCCCCTTAGCGATCACCTTGGATAGGTCGTGGGCCAGGTTTGCTAATTCTGCAGCTTTGTCGTACCACACCCCTTTCTTTTGATTTGAGCGTAGCGAGCGCTCCCGTTGGTCTAGCTCGGCTGTCATTTCGTTGAACTCAGTGTCATCAATCATCGCTTTTGAACGCATGATGACGACCTCCTTGCGCTGGCTTTTTAGATCAGCGATGGCATTAAGACGACAGTTGTCAACAGATCGGCTAGCCTCGATTTCTTCATCTCGTAGGTGAGTAAGATGCTTGAGGATCCAGTCTCTTAGGGCGGTAGAAATCGCCAGGTTCTGCCTGATATAGTCCAAGAGGAATGCCTCGACCTTTCTTTCCTCTATTGCAGGCGCCCTCACCCCAATCATCTTCCTTGCTCGGCTGCTACGATAGTACACGTAGTGCCTGAATGTTGGGCTCTTCATGTGACTTATCGCCAGGCTACACTTAGGACAGTGCTCTCTAGTAGCGTATGAAAACTTGTGCCTGCAGCCCGAACACACAACGTGGTCTTTGAAGTCGGCTACCACCCCGCAATCATATTGAGCGCAGCGAATAAACCCTGTGTATACGGCTCTGGGCCTTGCGTTGTGTCTCCTTCGACCGAGTCTACCCAGCATCTTCTGAATGCGCCAGTATTCATCCTCAGAGATCGCTCGTGGAAGTGCTTGATCCATTTCATATCTCTTTCCCTCATAAAAGAAGAAGCCTGCGTAGTACGTGTTGGCAAGAAGCTTGTAGAAGTTGGTCAGCGTGACTGGTTTGCCTCCAGATCTTTTTCTTATCGGCGTCCTTAGACCCAGCTCATTGCATGCATGCTCCCACACCTCTCGAACCGAAAACCTTCCACAAAGAATCCGACGAAACACCTCCTCGATGATGGGGAATCGCTCTTCGTCGACTTGCCACCTTTTTGCTCCTTTTTCCCCGGATTTGTCATTCTTATAGCCAATAGGCGCTAGTCCGTGTGGGATGCCAAGTGACGCTTTTCGCCGTTGTCCCCGCCTTACGTTCGAGGAAAGGTCGCGAATAAATTGGTTGGCCATCCCAAATTCAACAGCAAGAACGATGACGTTGGTCTCTGGGGTATAGCGAGATGTTGGCGTTCTGATTTCCTGGAGTACTCCTCGTTGAAGAAGGTCCATTATCCGACCGCCATCAATTGGGTTTCTGGCAAGCCGGTCTAGCTTCCAGCATATAATGGCGTTTGCATCCCCTCGTTCGACTCGTTCGAGCATTGCATTGAATGCCGGACGACCAACAGCTTTCGCAGATCGCTCCTCAGTGAATGGGGCGCCTGCGACAAAGAGTCCCCGCGATTGGATGACTCTGCCAGCCTCTTCCAATTGAGCTGGAATAGAAAGCAACTGGCGATCTTTGTCTTCGCTAGACTTGCGGGCATATATGAAATAGTTAATGGCAGACTGCTTCATGAATAGTTGGTAAGCAGAGCATTTGAGGTGGTCGCATGACCCATGGAGGGGGAATTCGAGGGCTACTCAAGCCTATTGCTGCTCCTTTCTATGCTACTCTACTCTAGCACAAACTCCGAGATGGTGCACTAGTCTTGGATGCGAGCCTTAATACAACTTGCCGCCATCTTGAGAAGCGTTAGTCCGAGCTCGTTGATCATCTCATCAGAAAACGCTGAAAGTTCCTCCTCGCCATACTCTGCAATTAGCACGTCTTTTAATTCTTCCAGGGCTTCTTTTGGTAGCTCTTGCATGTTCTCAGGCTACGCTCTCGCACCTACACAGTGAAGGCTCGTGTTAGAGGCATCAGTGATCAATTCCCACCCCTTCACTGAATTGAACATCTTGGTAGAGTGCATGGATGGACAAAAAGGCCGGCTCAAAAAAGCAAAAACCTGTTCGTTGCGCTGTCTCACTCCAGCTTGGCGACGGCCAGATCATAGAGACGGTTCTCATTGAATCTGGAGAAACAAAGTATTGCGTGTTTGATGGTGAAGATTGGGAGCTTCGCGATTCAATAGATCAGAAAGGCGTTAATTATTTCCCATGGAGCGCTGCCAACAATCTTATCGAGCACGGCGTCCTGCTTCTACCTCCCGAGCCGACACAGTATGAATCTGATAGCTCGCTACTGAAGGATATTCGCTCGTTCATTCATCGCTACGTTGATCTAAGCCCTTCTTTCGAAGCAATTGCGTCCAACTACGTTCTTCTTTCGTGGGTGTATGACGCGTTCTCTGAGCTTCCCTACCTCAGACTGAAAGGAGACTATGGAACGGGGAAGTCCCGTGCACTGCAAACAATTGGGGCTATCTGCTACAAGCCCACCTTTGCAAGTGGTGCCTCGACTACCTCTCCGCTCTTTCGGATGATGGATTCAATTAGTGGCACTCTATTGCTCGATGAAGCTGACTTCAGGTTCTCAGATGAGAAGGCAGACGTGATCAAAATCCTCAACAACGGAAACACAAAAGGATTCCCCGTCTTGAGGGCCGAGGCGAACAAAAAAGGCGAATACAACCCGATTGCCTACAACGTCTTCTCGCCAAAAATCATTGCAACGAGAAAGACTTTTTCCGACGTGGCCCTCGAAAGCCGCTGTATCACCGAAGAGATGGGCTCTAGACCACTTCGGAGTGATATCCCAATCAATCTTCCGGAGACCCTGTTTGAAGAGGCCCGAGTTCTTCGTGGAAAGCTGCTGATGTATCGCGCAAAGAACTTTACACACCTGAAAATCGATACGAGCGTGACAATTGGCGAGCCTCGCATCAGGCAGATCTTCAATCCGCTCTTTTCTGTGGTCCAAGATCCGACGACGAGGGAGCAATTGATTGACCATATCAAACGCCAGCAAGGCTTGCTGGACTTCGACCGGAATAGCCGTATTGAAGCGCGTGTCCTAAGAACGATTCAGCAACTACAAAATGAGGGCCAGCGGAGCATCTCTGTTGGCGACATCACAGATCACATTCGTGCGTCGCTCTTCGAAGACAGCGAAAAGCCCATTACCGCTCGCTGGATCGGGCACATTCTCCGTCACTCACTTGGTCTTATGACTCACAAGAGCAATGGCCGCTACGTTCTTTCTCGAGGAGAAAACACGAAGCTCTCCTGGCTGAATGAGAAGTACGGTGTAGAAGTATCAAACTCTGAAACAGACGAAGAGCCTTCTCAAGATGTCGGTGTCACTTCAACCCCCAACGGAACCCCGGTCAGCATTCCGACTCTCTTCATGGATTCAACTATTATTGACCCGATTAACTTGACGTTTGCAGACTTTACATTTCCGTACTGCTCGGTCACTGCCGACAATAATAGATCATAATTGCCAAGGTCACCGTGGCACAGAGAGTGATTTGTTCCAAATGAAGAAGAAGTGGTCGCAATTGCAATATTCAGATCTTCTTCAACCATCTCACTAGAATAGATCCGCGAGGCCATCAATCGGGAAAGTCCAATTCCAGGAGCTCCATGACACCAGGCCATCATAAATGGTGCATTTCCTGAACTCAGACTAACCTCTCGAATGTCAGCCCAATTCTTTCGCTCTGGGTCATAAAGATCACGTTCAAAGTCGAACAGCATTTGTGCATCCAACAAATACTGGTCGTCGTTAGTGAACTCATATAGTTTCAACAGAGCGACTGCAATACCGGAAGCTCCGTGAGAGAAACCTCCAATCGGATGTGTGTCATTGACGGTGAGCCAATTCTTTCTACCATTAAACACTATTGCGTTCGAGTTTAGCTTTTCAGCCAAGGATGATATTATTCCGTCGAACTCATTCGTGGATAGTGCCCTACGAATATTGCACAAAACGATAATTGCACCCGCGCTGCCTGACATAATGTCGTTCGTTTTGTCATATTCTAAATAGTCCATAATACGGCCTGCGAAGCCTTTCATCTTGTCGCGATAGTGAGGATTCTTAGTCAATTGAAACATTCTACAATACAAATAGGTCATGCCGGCCCATCCTGAAAATGCCCCAATTGTCTGAATGGATTCAGGTTGTTCTCTGATCGCATCTGAAATAGTATGGTCACATTTGCTCACGATATCGTCATACTCACTGGCACCAAGTTGGTCTCGAATAGTTGCAAAAAACAGCATGACTCCTCCAATTCCAGTGTAAATATTTAGATCGATTGGGCTAAGTGTCCAAAATTTTTCTCTCACCAGCGTCATGCCCATCCAGGAAATAAAGCGTTCATCCTGCATGGCGAGTGTCTTTAGCCTGCTTGCTGCTTCTGATGCAAGCTTGTTGTAGGATACATGCTTGCCTAAGTTCTGAGCGTCAGAAACCTTATATCTTGGCCAGTGGGTGCTATCTAAGCCTTCCTTAGACGTAGCGATAGATGCTCTAATAAACCACTCCTGCCGTATCCTATCTTCCTCCGACAGCTTGTTGGTACTCGCTAATGCATTGTGATACCCAGAATTCTTAAAAAACGATTCCTTTATGATTCCGGCTTTGAGAATAAGGTCAACGCTGTTATTAGTGGTCTCGTAATATGGAATGTCACCATAAAATATATCTCGTTTCTCTCCGATAACTAACTCGGATAACCACGGCTGAAAATGAGTTTCAAGAAAGAGTGTGTCTGACAATATATCAAACTCCATGGCGTCCCTAAGCACATTTGGGTGGAACGACTCTCTCAAGAGCACAGAGTAACGACGGGTCGGCCTAAGAATAACGCGAAGCCTTACGTTTTCGAAACGGCTTAGATGGCCATTCTCACCAAAATATTCCTCATGATGAGCGAGAAATATTTTATAAATCTGATTGTACCCTTCAACTATAAATGGAATAAATTCCGTTATGGGACGAGTCCCTTCGAACGGTTGATTCTTGCTCGAACCAAGAACACCCGGAGATTGAGCAATCCTTATTTGATCTGTTCCTCTACCCTCGATAGTATTGACATCTACTGTCGTTTTTTGTCCTTCAGGACTGCTGATACCGCTAATATCTAACGCGTACTCATAGTCTTTTGCCCATATTTTCGTTGGCAGAAGGCCCAGTCTCAAGACTGAGTCCTTCATTAACTTCATACTAGGGTTTAGGTATACGTCATCCTTGGTATTCACGGGCTCTCTATTGTGAAACAAAGATTCCAGATCAATAAGTATAGGATGATCCGAGCACGCGATGATATTCTCATGATGGAAATCGGTAGCATCAAGCATGTACAAGAGAGCCATGAGTCCACCGAGTCTAGTGTAATATCTCTCGATATCGGTTTCGGTATCGCATGTTTTGTGCTCTACAAACTCCGCATAGCCGTAATTATCGCACTCTAGTATTTTTATCGGTCGAAACTCTAGTGTTTGCGCATCTCGACTCAGGTTTCGTAGTAGTTCTTGAAATTCCGTCTCGACCCGCATTCCTCTCGGCTTATAGACGATGCGAGTGCCACATTCATACTCAAGAATTCTGACAGATTGACCTTCATTGTGAACATCTCCGGCTTCGACAGAGATCGATGTGATTGTAGATTTGGTATGGAGGAAGGTTTCGGTTATTCGTTCATGATCATTATTAAGCCTTGTAAATAACCGTATCGAATTCTTTCTCCAATTGTCACACGAATGGATAATTCTACGAGCAAGCACCGGATATTCTTCAAAAATCTCAGCTCGTCTATCAGCCCCCAACAGTTGTTCACAGAAGTTGTAAAAACCCTCCTCAGACGTCGGAGAGTCATGTGCTTCACGTAGTCGGGACACGTTTATTTCTAAAATCATAGTCCGATGAATCATCATACCTAACCGAGCTAATAGCTCAGTTTTAAATGATTCCAGAGCAGTTTTTCGGGAGATGGCGATCTCCCTGATGTGAACATTGTGAAGATCTGATTCTAGTTTCTCCAAATAGTAGATGATAAGAGGTCGCACCAGATTCAAAAATCCAATCTTTTCCGGCAGATCATAATTGTGTGCCTTGGACTCCAATGTGCTGGCGAAAGCTTTAGTAAATCGAGAGTACCAGCCAGAAACATCATCAACTTCAGAACTCGTTGAGTTGTTGCTTGTCGCAGACTCGATGAGCTCCAGAGGCACTCCGTAAACTCGAGCCTTAAGGTCACTAGTGTCGAAAAGTGATGTTGTGGGAATTGTCTTCCAAGCAGAAAAGAGATCGGCATTACTACTTGAATCAGCCGACTCAACGTTTTTAGTATTTAAGCTGAGTCGCTCCTCAAGAAGCCTCGTCCTGTTAATAGCATTTGAAGTCAGTATCATAGCTTAACATAAGCGACGTCAGCACCTCCCTCCAGGTGCTTTCGCCGTGTTGATGATTAGCAACATCCAAACGTTAGTGCAGCGCAGGTTCCTTCCTCGTTACACCTTGACACATCACAGCTGAAACAGCTGATTAGTATCGTTACCGTTATAGTGCACATTGCTCCGGTACATTGAGCGGTTGGCACATCCTCCGCACCCCCATGTATCATCCTAAGCTCCTCATCCCCAGCGACAAGCTCTCCTGCTGGATTTGGAAGTCTTGATGAGTCAATGGTTGGTGTTGATTCTCTGTAGGGAGATTTCCACTGCTGAATTATCTGTTCCTGAGTCATGTTATCCTCCTTTGTTTAGGCGCAACAGCCGATTGATAAAATTTCGCATGTACCACATGGGAATGATTCCCCCCTAGTACAGGCGAAAGTTGTCGTGCATCCTTCAGTACAACATGCTCCATTGGTACTACAAGACATGCAATCTTCTGCCCCTCCAGAAATGGAGGCCAATTCGGCATCTTCCAATTCGACTTTTCCTGCTGGGTTGTCAACACCAGCATCAGCCGAATAAAATGAGCTTTTCCAAGATGAAATCAACTTTTCGTGATCCATTGTATTCTCGTTTCTGTTGTAGTTCTTGCGTCTGACACACTTATCCTGTTGATTCAACCAAAAGGCCGAATCACCCGGGACAGGAGTAATGTGTCAGTATGAAGGTCCTTGCCCGATTCAGACTCTATGGCTGGTAGACTCCAAATGCGGTCACAATTCGAATATCTGATCTGCATTTTCTAGAACCGAGGCCCGGTGCGAAATGAATATGACCGTCGTAGGTAGCTTTTTCATATTCCTGAATATTCTACGTTCAGTCTCTTCGTCTATGTTTGATGTTGCCTCATCTAAAATGAGTAGCGATGGGTTTCTAAGAAGTGCTCTCGCTATAGCCATTCGCTGAAGTTGTCCTCCTGAGATTCCCGTTGAGTTTTCACCTAAGACCGTCTGATATTTTAAAGGCCACGATTCAATCTCGCTTCTAATACATGCCATTTCGCAGGCATTCTTGACTTGCTCGTCATCAACCCCGGGCCGGGACATCGTTAAGTTTTGCAGAATGCTTCCCGGAAAGACTTTGGGGTCCTGCATAACGTACCCAATGCGCTTTCTATCCATAACGCCAAGGGGCCTCTTTCCATCAATATCCTGTACTTCTATTATGCCCGACGTTGGTTCGTAGATCGATGTCAATAATTGAACTAAAGTGGTTTTACCTATTCCAGATGGACCGACGATTGCCATCATTTGGCCCGCAGGAAGTTCAAATGAAACCTTGTCCAGGATTTTCGGAGAGGTTTTGGAATAAGAAAAACTGACATTTTGATAGCGAAGCCCAAGCGCTCGTCCGCCCAACTCTAAATGCGTATCGTGATTTTGGACGTTATCGACCTCCTCTGACTTCAAATGCGCTATTTCATCCATCCTCTCAAGGTGTCCCCCAACAAGCTGAACTTGCTGAACGGTAGTAACAATCGACGACAATGGCCCCAAGACTGAGGATGCCAGAGACGATGCAGCAATTACATCGCCAATTGTCATATTGCCGCTAATAACATTACTCGCTCCGATTACAATAATCACTATCGGTGTATTGGCTCTTACAACTTGAGTAACAGCAGACACTAGTGTTAGGAAGGAATATCTCTGCAACACGCCATTTTGAGAAATCCCGAACTCCTCTCTCCATTGGTTATATGACTCAGTTTCTCCCCCACTTGCTTTGGACAGCAACAAGGTCTTCAAAACATCCACCAACTTTGATTGCGAGGAAGACTTCTTTTTTATCTCTTCTCGAGACAATCGATAGATAGCTTTATTGGAAAGCGCGAGAATAGATAGCTGCGCCAGACTGACACCAGCCACTAGTAAAGCAATCATGGGAGACAACAGATACACTACCGCTAGGTACAGCGCAATCTTAACTAAATTGATTACTGACGGAACAACTTGGCCAACGACGAGGTCTCGTACCAATGCAGTGGCATTTACACGCATTACCATATCACCAACGCGAATCCCAGATAATTCAGAATATTTCTTGTTTAGCAGTGACCGAACGAGTTGGTGAGTGACCTTAATATCGATCTTCAGCTTGATCAGACTCGAAACATTTCCACCGATTATATTGTTAAGTATTTGAAGCGAGGTTAACCCAATGAATAGCAGAAGAGTTATCTGCAGTAATTCTGTGGACTCGTTTGGTATAGCAGTATCGATTATTAACTTTGTGGCCAAGGGTGGAAGAAGCCCGAAAACTCCGCCAATAAGCGATGAGGCAAAGAGGACACCGATAAAAGATCCAATACCATCGATGGAGAGAACATTGCGACTGTACTTGATCCACTTAGTGTGCCATGCTTCTACATAAGAGCCTTTGACGTGTGAATGTCTTAGTACAACTCCTCGGTACTTTTCTTCGAACTCCTCCTTGGTTAATACTTGGCGACCAATAGCAGGATTGAATATTTGAATTTTGCCGGGACGGGCTCCTTCGAACAAAACAAAATGCGCTGGCCCCCAGTGCAGTAGACCAGGTGAATTCTCATCCAGAAATCCGTCAGCCGACATTTTGTATACAGAACAACTAACCCCGTGCTCGGTAAGGACGTTTTTGATATCAGCTAGGCTCGCTCCATCTCTTGCGTTTCCGAGATTGTAGGAGAGATCTCCGCTGTCGTACGGCCTCTTTAGATAGCGCATTATTGACTTAACGCATGCGATAGCGCAGTCGGATTGAGTGATCTGAAATACCTCAGGATATCGATGACGCCTACCGTATTTCATAGAATGTCAATCTCGAGGAGTTTTACCAATCGAGCAGATTCAAGATCATATTCGTCACATCTGCCGCTCCATTCTCCAGTCAACAAAGCACCACTTTGTTCGTAATCAATTTCCATAGGAATCGGGAAAGCAATAGCTGCTTCCACGCTTTCTAGACGGCTAGCCGAAGGGATTTCAAGTCTGATTTCTCGAGCATCGCTCCGAAAGATTGAGTACCTGATTTTATCGCGATCAATTAGTTCGTAAACACATCTCTGATCGGTCGTCGATTGGACAAGAAGCTCTATATCAAGATTAGATATGTCTACGCCAACCTCGGTTTTATAAAGTTTTAAGCCGGCAACAGTTGATAATACAAGAAAGAACAGCGTAAGGGATAGAAGATAAAGCCATCCTTTTCTGTTAAAGATTGCTGGGAGGCAACGGCTTCCGTATTCCCTATTTATGTCCGACACGTCGAGCATAGGACTATGAGATATTCAATACTACTGGCGATGATACAGCGGATCGAAAAGAAATCACGCTGATAGCGACGGTGAGAACAACCAGTGACAAACTGACTGCACCGGCAAAAAGGCAAACATAAAACGAGGACAATATTTGGGGGTCCGTACTGGTCAAAGAACGGTAGACTATCAAGGATATCGGAATGTTAAGTATGCCCAACCCCAATACTATCAGGATATCTTTCTGAAACACCTTTAAGTAGATTCTTACTTTTGAAGACTCAAAAAGCCTATGAATACTCATTGTCTGCAAAAGGGCTCGATGTCGAGCAACAGCAAATATCCAAGTCCCAAATATTGAGAGTACAAACAATGCCAGAGCTACGATGCTGTAAAGATGTGAAGCGGCTCTCTCGCTTTCATATAACTTGTCAAGTAGCTGGTCACCAAAAGAGGCCATGAATGGTCTCATGGTCGAATATTCTGTCCAGACAGATTCGATAACTGAAACCTGTTGAGGGTCCTCAATGTCAATCAGCACTTTCCCAGCAGACCTGTAGTTTTCAGGCAGTGTTATAACGTTGGGACCATTTCTAGTGTATTTCGTGTCTTGCCATGTATCTGTTACTACTCCAACAACTTGAACATCATCTACGACCAAAACTCCATTTACTGATCTCTGTAGCTGAATAGTTTGGCCCGTCCACGGTTGCCCGAGGTATTGTTCTGCGAATATTTCATTGACAACCGCGTGCTCTCTCGCATTGTGTTTCCTTGTATCCAAAAGCTCCCCCTCAATGAGCGTTCCTTTAAAAATGAGGGACTCTTCTTCAGAAACCATGAAGTGTGGTAGAGCTACAACCTGATCGGTTCTAGCATCGCGAAATCCGATCTTGAACGGGTTTCTACCCGGAAGGCTCGAAGCCCTCGAGACTGTCTGAATACCTTCGATATTTAGTGCCTCTCTAAAAACACTAAAGTTGCTCTCGCTTGATAGAGACCATGCATCATCTACCACAACTGTACCCTCATAGCTCGTATTGACCATCTGCGACTTGTAGGCCTCAATTTCCCAGAACGAAAGGCCTGATATCGAAACGACAATAAGTAGAATGAGGAGCCGACTACTTTCGACAAGAGAGCCAGAAGTTCGATCTATTGGATGAGAGTGATTTCTCATTTTAAATACACCGATCACAGCTGGAACCAGTACTACCACGAGATTCAGCAATACAAACGACGCAGCCAACGTGAGGACCACGACTCCCATGTAGAAGCCACTATCGTCGTAATACTTGCCGAATTCTCCTTGACTCATCAAGAGCACACCCAGTTGTGCAACTCCCGCCACAAGGGAGACTACAAGCGCTGTAAGAAGGGTCACTACTGCAAAATTTTCCTTACCAACTGAGGCAGGGCTAGCCCCACAAACATATTTTTGCGTCGTGAGCCTAGACATTTTTGAGAAAATCTCTTTCAAAAGATATATATAACTCACTCCAGCCATCAGGAGGATGAGTACTCCAATTCCCAGTATTGCCCAAATCGATCTCTTGTTTGGGCCAGACGATAGTTCGTTTGCTCGGTGAGAGTTTAAATAAATATCATGTAGAGGCTGGACAACAATAGCCAAATTAGCGGTTGTCTCTTCCCCAAATCTGGCAACCAAGTCTTCGCTGATATCTTTTTCGAGTTCATGTGCCGTTGTTCCAGAAGGCGTTTTGACATAGGTGTACATCGACAGAGAATTGGGAAGAACTGCCGTAAGTAAAAAATCGTATGCAATGTGTGATCTGTATTCTGCTGGGTCAATGACAGCTCTAATCTCATACTGATCGAGGTTGGGGTTTTCCCCAGTACCCCTAAGTAATACTTCCCCTATAACGTCTTCCCGGCCGAAATACTTCTTTGCGAAACGGGGAGTTACGATTGCGCTATTAGGTGATTTCAGCGCCAGATCCAAACTTCCGTATCGGGCTTCTAGGGGGAATATTTTAGCAAAAAGACTGTCTACGTAGAAATATCGACTTTCCGAAAAAGCGCCATCATAATTTCCATCTGTTGAAAAAAGGTGAGAAGTACCAACGGATAGAAATCCCGTTTTCAAGCTGATGTTTGATAGTCGCTTTTCAATGTCAAGTAGAAATTGACCAGGTATTGTTGCCGCTCGTTGGATAGTTCCAGATCCAGGTGCACCAAAATCAACTGCGATTCTAAATATGTTTTCCGAACCTGGTATTTGCCGGTCATAGCTCAATTGAGTTAATGAATAGGCGAGCAACAGAACAGCAATGGCGGCCCCTAGAGCTATAAATACGCATGACCACAACCAGTGATTGCCAGTAGTTTTTAAGCACAAAACACATCGCCTAGTAAAACTCATTTTGCACGTTAGTGGCTACTTGCTGATTCGGAAAGTCCTCTTCGCCGTTTCGGGAAAGCGCTACTGCAATATTGATGGGTCATACTCAGAAATGCAAGTTCGATCAACTATTAATTCCTATGTCTTGCGCTTGATCGTTATAGACAGTTGAGACACTGTCTATAACGAAATTTCTGTCTGAACTACGACACAATGGTTTATTGACCTTCAATATGAATTCTGCCATTGTCTATTGGCCGATGAGAAGTTGATGGATGGTCTGTGAGCACGCAAAAGTGTACCGGTACAAGCGCCTCACCAAATCGGAAGTGCTTCCGTCACATCAACGAAAGAGTGAACCTGGGGGCTCATTAATTTTGAGGGCCGAAGGCGATGTGAGTTTAGTTGCACTAAGAGCAAAGAGTTTGGAGGGCGGGTCACGGTCTGCGTCCACTTGAGCAATCACGAGAATGGTAGCGCGGCTGATTGGAGCCATCGTATCTTGGTAAATGGATATATACTCGCTAGTGATCGTCCTAAAATTGCCACCATTTGCTCCAAAGTTGGGGACTAGTCCTCTCCTTCATGACCATCCATACCATCCCTGAAAATCCGGTGGCTTTGTTAGGTGAGTACTGCGTCGAATAGCTCTTCTCCTCAGCAGTTGTAGTAGTTCTCCTCGTACTCTCCCGTCGGGATGTCGCTGTGGAGCTCATGGAGGTGGTTATCGTAGAGTCACCAAACCCAATTGTTGGTAACGATTTCAGCGTTTACTAGGCCTCTCCATGGTCACTCCTCGCGGATCAGTTTCTTCTTGTTGAGACCAATTGAGATTTCTGCGAGGGCGTTGTTACACGAATCACTTGTACTGCCAAAAGAGAGCTCAATTCTCGCCTTAGAAAAATGCTCTCTGTTGTTGATGGACAGGTATTCGACTCGACGTCTGATTGATGGATCAGCTCCTACTTACGGGCCTCTGCCCATTCGTAAATGGCCTGTTCCAGAGCATCGAGCATTAGGTCACTTTTCAGCTAGTACACGTAGTTGGTTTGAATATGCTGGCCTAAATGACAGTGTCAAAAACCATCGCGGGGACCGTACCACTAATGTATCATGGTCGTGCTGAACATTGATAATCCCATGGGCCGCTTGTAGTTACAATATGATAGTTCCTGACTCTGGATCAGGAGGTTCCAGGTTCGAATCCTGGTAGGGCAACCACTTGAAAAGCCCCGTAATGATGCCCATTAGGCTCATACGGGGCTTTTTCTTTGTTTTGAACTCCCGCTTAGATTCGGTTGCACCTGAGTATGTTTTGGCAAGTTTGAGTCGTTTTTCGTATCACTAGAGTATCACTTGATACGATATGGCGACAAAGACGATGCAACGAGAGGGCCATCGAAGCCGAAAGGCTCCAACTCTAATTCAACACTCCAAGTCTGGGAGCTGGTATGCCAGGTTTCGAAGAGAAGGAGTCAGTCTACCAATTGGGCTTCGAACCCCGGTTCGTTCCAAGTCCCTGAAGCCTCCAACAACAGGCCAAGACGCGTGGATTCAAGTGGGCAACTACTTCTACCCCCGGCACGTGTATGACCGATTCACCGCAGACTTTGTAACCCCATACTTACGTGGGGACTTTGAGCCCGGTCATCCATCCGGAGATATCCGCGTTGCGGAAGCCATCGAGAAATTCGTGAGTCGAACGGACCTGACCGTTAATACTCGTGAAAGCTACAGGGCGACATTCAGGCTGTTTCTTAACTCAATTCCCGACAGGCGGATGAAAATGACCGAGTTGAGGAAGGAGGATCTTTTGCAATTCTCGAATCGAGTCCACCTTTCCGCTGCCTCTAGGGCTTCATACCGCAGGCAGATAAACGCGCTTATCAACTGGTGCTACCGAGAGAAGTATCTGGACAACCGTGACCTTGTTCTTCCAGTCTCTACCCTAAAGTCTGGCCGTCTAGGAAGGAAGATGTTCCTGTCGCCTGAGCAATATCTTGAGATTAGGAGATTGATTGAAGCCGCGTCTGAGGAAATTCCAGACTATCGGAAGAAGCGAAGGTTTTTGTCCTGGACCCTAGACGTTTACGATCTGGCCCTCTCCACGGGACTCAGACTTGAAGAACTGGTCCAGCTTCAATGGCAGGATGTCAACATTGAACGTGGTGTTCTCGAAGTTCGCCCTAAGAACCAGAATGACGATGGGTTAGATTTCACACCCAAAAGCAAGAGGGCAAGATGGGTAGAGCTCCAGCCTCTAGCCATTGACGTACTGCAGCGCCCCCATATCAGCGCGAGGTCTGACAGTTCACATTCAAGAGTGTTGGTCGGCCCGCTGAGCACCGGTGGCCAGCTGGAAGAAATTCGCGGTGAGCGGGCAAGCAAGGTGTGGCGGAAGTACCGAAAATTAGTTCCGTATTGCGACCCATTACCCTTCCACGGGCTTAGGCACCTGTACGTAACCTACTGCCTAATTCTTGGATACAAGCCGTTCTTCGTTCAAAACTGGGCCGGGCATTCCTCGTTCTCAACCACCGAGCAGTATGCTCAGTTTGCTTCTCAGCTTTGCTCGAGAAACGAGCGAAATAAGCTGATTGACGATATCTTGAACCTGGGTTTCAGGCTCCCATAACCTGAGGAGACCGTTTAAAACACTTTGCTTGCTTCAAGCATTACGAACTCGGCGCGAGCACTTGCGACAAGTTCACCCTCTTGAACGAGCTCAGAAGTGCACGAAATTCTATTGGTGGATTTGGGACTTGTTTCAACACGACCAACAGCCACAGCGGATTTTCCGGGACGCAATGGCTTCAAAAATTTCATCTCTAGAGAATGAGTCAGCACAGCGTTATCAACAACGGCCGAGCTTAACAGCGCCGCAATTCCTGCAGCGCTGTCAAGATAGAAGGAAACCTCTCCTCCATGCGTGATTCCAGGATAAGCACACTGCATTGATTCGGCACGAACTTCAATTCTGGTACAGAGATTTTGGGTGCTGACAACAACGTCTCTTTTTAGGTCCACATTGTGCCGCTCATAGACATGAATTGAGGATCTGAGATAGCTGCCCAGAACTTTGGCTTGTCTTGCCTCAGAGTGCACGAAACTGCCTAAGGCTTCATAAGTGCTTGTTTCTGAATCCACCTGTCTCTCAGTCTTTACTCAGCACTCCAAAGTACAAGAATTGCTTTGGCTGACGTGTCACCTATGCTTTGAATACTGATTTCAGTAGAGTCATCGAATGACATGTGATAGTGGTTTTCGAGCAGTTCTCGTGCAGTCCGATCATCATCTTCAAATGTATAGGTGACCTTGACAATACCATCTAGTATCAGCAGGTAAGCTTCATCAAACTTTATCCCACTCCCCAACAAGTCTCCAGGGAAAGACCTACAAGCTGAAGAACCCTCCGGCAAACAGACGGAGTAGATTGCGAAGCCATCCTGATATTGATTCACTCGTGGATACAAGATGCGAGAGACTGAAATCTGGTCTGAAGGAACGGGATCTCTACTTTCGTCTCCCACTACCTCAGCCCCCTCCTTCAATACGGCATATGGTCTCGTGTGGTCAGTTATAAGATTGTGCAGCGGTGTTTTCAACGCTGTGCGCAGCCTGAAGATGGTATCCAATTTGGGAAATACATCTCCGGATTCAATTCTTGTGATCAAGGAATTTGTAAATCCCACTTCATACGTCACCTGTGAGAGGCTCATTCCAGTTTCGTGTCGAGCCTTTCTAAGGTTTCGATCTAGATTCAGCCAAGCAACTAAACACTGATTTTGATTCCCCTCCCACTCACTGATTTCTTGAGCGAGGGACTTTGAGGCCTTACTGACTTTGCCATTTTTCTTCGAAGGACGGTGATCTGACTTCCTTGGCGCGAAGTCTCTTTCTTCCCTCATCCAAACTACTATCTGCACTCGTCCCTCGGAAACCATCCTCACTCCGTGAGGCAAACCCGCCGGGACGTAGATCATCTGATTCTTAGCGACGCGTTCCCTCCTAAAGTAGAATCGCTCGCTCTCGACATCTCTATCTAAGACAAAAAAGTCGAGCTCGCCCTCTGTTACACAAACAATTTCAGCACCCTCTTGCCTGTGAATACCAATTTCCTCAAAGGCTTCTACCGTGTCCCCAAACCGCTCGCCAAAATGATACTCAGCAACGAGCGCTCGAACTACTGCCCCAATCAAGTCCGCATTGAGCCATCGGTAAGGAGGGCTCAAATCGTGTATTACACGTCGTTTAGTTTCAGGTAGTCTTCCTCCGTTGACATCAACACTTATTGGATATCGCTTGACGTGTTCGATCTTGTTAGCGATGTCGTGAACCGTGGAGAAAACGGAGCCTTGTGCTTGATCAAACAGGTCCTTCAGCTCTAGAGGCTGAGAAAAATCCAACCCCAGGACATCTCTGAGTTTTACTAAATACTCGGTCGCCGCATCCTTGATCGGCTTCTCTCCAGCACTGGTTGTATTGGACATGTTGAAATCAATTGAATGGGATGCGCTCCTAAGTCAACAGGCTCTGATCAAGTTCTGAGAGAGACAGCCACGTTCCTGTCTCTTCTCTGAATCGTTTCCAGGGCCCATAGATGGCCCGAAACGCGGGCTCCGCTAGAGACAATTCCTCATAGAGGTCAAATGCCGTGCTCCTGGCGGTCTCTAGTACGTCGCGCGGATAGATGATCGTTTGAACACCGGACTCTTTAAGTCTTTGCAATGCTGCGGCATTATGCGAATCGTATTTGGCAAGCATATCGGCGTTCGCTTCTGCGGTTGCTGCCTCAAATGCGGCTTTGTAAAGGTCAGGAAGTTCACTCCAGTGTTGTTTGTTTATGTAGAACTCCAAAGACGATCCTGGTTCGTGCCACCCTGGATACATGTAGTAATCTGCAACCTCCTGGAAGCCAAGCTTTTCATCATCATAGGGCGCGACAAATTCTGCAGCGTCTATGACTCCACGCTCGAGAGCCATATAGATTTCTCCTCCTGAGATGTTTTGGATGGTAGCTCCCATCCTGTCCATCACCCGTCCTCCTAGACCTGGCATCCTGATTTTCATTCCATGGAGATCATCCATTGATCGCACTGGGCGCTTGAACCACCCCCCTGACTGAGCACCCGTGTTGCCGCCTTGAAGAGAGATGATGTTGAAATCATCTAGTAGCTCATTCACAAGCTGTCTCCCGCCTCCGACTCTTAGCCATGCGTTCTGTTGCCGTGCATTGAGTCCAAACGGCAATCCAGTAGCGAAAGCCATTGCAGGGGTCTTCCCGATATAGTAAGTAGACGCCGTGTGCCCCACGTGAACTGCACCAGAACTAACGGCATCGAAGACCTGGAGAGGAGGAACCAATTCTCCAGCAGGATGAACGGAAATCTGAAACTTACCCGCAGTCAATTGGGATACTCGATGAGCTACTTGAGGTGCCGCCCCCCATATCGCATCGAGCGTTTCAGGAAAACTAGAAGCTAGTCGCCATCTAATCTCTGGCGATTCAGCAGTTACGTCGTCCTTCTGTTCACCTAATCCGCTACATCCGACAACACCCGTTGCCAAAGCAACCAAAGCTGAGCCTCGGACAAAGTCTCTTCGATTCATGGTCGGGATTGTTTAGTGATGCATTCAGTAAGCGAGTTAGAAGCCCGAAACAACCCGATGTTTCCCCGTGCAATTTTTTTCCCGTCAATCTCTTTTCGTTTATGTTTACCCATGCAATAATTTTGCATCGCTCCAATTTATTTGTATACTGCGCTTGCCACGCGCTCGTAAGGGCGAAAAACACGTTCAATGAGACCCAAACAACCACATGCGAGGAATTCGACTCTGCGGATAAAAAAAGCCCGTGGTGATACATCTTCGAATGGATGTCCACCACGGGCGAATCTCGCCGACAATGCATTCGCGCGATAGGAAGCTGGGATGCAAGTCGACACAGACGCCGGATCGAGGTTGCAAGCACAAGTCGCCTACAGGCCCCGAAAAGCGCCTTTCGGTACTCATAATACCTTGGATGACTTCTGCTTGTCAATCGTTCTGGACACAAGACCACAGGTTGACCCTCGTGTCAAACTCCAGAATCATGCAAGCACCATCACGCGCACCAATCTCGCGAAATGGAAAGACTCAACCCCTTTCCTTTCCATCCTTTGCCCAACCAGCTCACTCGCGGCCTTCGCACTCGTTCCTAGTTGCCAAAGAACTGGAAGGGTTCAGAGCAGCTTCGAAAACTGATGGCTCATTGCAGGGACTGCGTCCCCAGCTGGCCATCGTCGAAAGCAGCATTCGATACGAACCCATGCCGTATGAGCGAAGCCATTTGGAAACCTGTCTCATAACAGCCAAACAAGAAGAAGCCGAATGGCGCATGAAAAACAAGAAGGCGAGGAAAAAGCGCAAAAACAAGCGCAAACGATGTATCGGTTTGGCCCGGGATCTCGAGTCAGACAAGATCGAGAGGAGAGTTCGTCCCAGTATTGGCAGAATTGCTCTGTTCGCACAGGTAATTGTTGGAGCTCTCGCCGTGTGTTTCTACTTCGGTTCGGCAACGTTCGCTGCAATCCTCGATGAGTCATTTTACACGGCGATTTTATCGGGGAGGCCAGAGCTAATTAGCCAGCACATGACGGTTCTCGTTCCTCACGCTTGGTCGGTGGCATTTGAATCGGGTGGAATATTTGCCGTGGTCTATTTAACAGCTATCGGCCTGGCAGTGACTTACGGCATGAAAATGCTCGCTGACCCTGATCGCCCTCGGAAGTATATCTGGCTTCCCCTGGGCATCGATGGCGTGCTGGCTGGAATCAACGTCGGTCGGCTTTTCATCTCTGACATCTTACTGCCAACTCCCGGTGACATCCTCTTTGCCGTCAGCTCTTGGGCGGTCATCGTGGGTATCACGTTTGCTCTATACCAAGCAACTGCCCACGCCTTGGGTGTGCTTATCGAGGAGCTTCGCTCGCCTTATTACATGGCAAAAGCTCAGCTACGCCTTCTCCAGGGTGAGCTACAGGAATTGGAAGAGCTGATTGAACAGGCCATGCTTGAGATCAATCAACGGGTCTTTGAACAGGAGCGAATCGGCAAACGCTTGGATGGCACCGCCATCCCATTCGAGGTGACAATTGCAGCAGTTCAAAGCTTCGCATCAGGATTCATGAACTGGGTTACCGGCGCCTTTCCGCCCGAGGAAGCAGCCCAGCAATGCGCTCGCATTGAGCAAGAGGCGAACGTCTTCCTCGATGCGGTCTCCTCCAAATACGGTTCTATCGACTCCGAACGAGGTGCTTCATGAAACTTCTCGCTACAACACTCGCACTCGCTTTCGCAATATCTGGTTGCGGCCGCGCGCCCGAAGCTCCTCCAGAACGGCCGGTCACCCACCATTTGGTGGGAGTCGATTTGTCTGATCGGATACTTCAGCCTGATCAGATCCGCCGCGACACCACGTTCTTGTTCGCCCTTGTGGATGCGTTCATTTCGGAAGGCGGTAATCGAGATCGGCTCTCGATTGAGGTCATCCCACAGTCTAGTTCTCAACTCGATTTGTATCGCCGTGCAGATCTACAGATTGACTTGGGCGCGCTCACATTCGCCGACAGACGGCGCGGAGCAGGAATTCGTCTTGCAGAACGCGCCAAAGACGCATTGGCTGATATTTATCGTCGTGCTGAAGCTGAACAGCGCCATTCGGGAGCAGACACCTGGACATGGATCCAAGGCCTCCAGCTTCCAGCAACAACAACAGCTGGAGACTCAATTCGCTCATCACTGCTAATACTGCACGACGGTTACCTGCTTGCTGAAGCAAACCTGAACTGGCTAGATGGTAACCCGACGTTCATGTCTAACGAGGCGCTTCAGAATGCTCGGACACAATGCTCTTCAGGTAGGTCGTGGGACTTATCGCTTGCAACGCCGCGGAGTGATCTGGGCAATCTATGGGCGTTTTCAATCGTAGAGGTCCGCCCCCGGCTAACAACTCCGTGTGAACTCCGCTTGCTTGTCGAGACCAATGCTAACTGGGCTTCAGCGATGGGCGTCGACAACCCGCAGATCTTCACCAGCCAGGGAAACTTCGCCTCGCTTCAAGACCGAGCGCATCGACTCATCATACAGTCACATCAACCCATCAGATCCTCATGAACTACACCGACATCATTATCGCCCTCCTCGCTCTCAATCTGATCGTGTGCTCTGCAGGCCTGATAGTTGGGATCGTGAGCTACCGAACCTGGAAGGGCAAGAGGGCGCGAACACAGACCTACAAGGGGTACTGATATGGAAGCATTCCATGATCTCCTGAGCCTTCTGATAGCGTGTTTTGGCTTGTACGTGGTTGTGTACGCGATGGGTATGGCTAAAACTCATCCCGTCGTAGCAGCTGGACGACTTGTCGGATCATCCTTGAGGTTCGTTCTACGCTGTGTCGGCGGAGCCATGATTGGCCTCGGAGCAGGACTATTCTTTTCCTCCCGTTCTCCGAAAAGACGGCTGAAGGAATGAGTAATTCATCGTCCGTTATCCTGCTAGTTCTCCTGATCTGGATAGTGCTTCACACAGTGCTGTTCAAATTGAAGCTGGTCGAACGGCATCCAGCCCGATTGATCGGTTTCCGTGTAGGCCGTGTGTTGCGCTTTCTGGTGTTGGCTCCTTTCGGCGGTGTTCGAATCCTGTGGCGACTGATATCACAGAATTCAGTTCAAGCCGACTCTTCATATGGTTTCATGCCACGGTGGAGTCGGTTTTTCTTTATCAGGAAATGGTTTCGCCGCCGAGGAATTGTAGTAGACTCCTCCCTACGACGCCTGTCGGAGTCTGTGAGTCAGCGACATGTTCTTGTCTGCGCTCCGAGCGGAGCCGGGAAGTCAACCCGGGTCATTATTCAGCAATGTCTCGCAGTCGAGCGCGCTGACCATACGCTCATTCTTACGGATCCGTCAGGAGAAATCTGGAGGGCGACAAGCGGATATCTCTACTCAAAAGGAATGCAGATCAGGGCGCTGAACCTAAGCGATCCCAGCCTCTCAATATTGTACAACCCTCTGGCTCGTTGCGAGACCAAGAACGACGCACTCCAACTCGCACGGATCCTTATAGACTCAGCCTATCCCTCTCAGAAAGGTGACATTTTTTGGACGGAGGCTGCAGTTGGATTCTTAGGCTGCATTCTGACAATGTTGAGGAACGGACCTGCTGAGTATCGAAATCTCGCAAACGCGTATCGCCTGATTCTCAAAGCCGGATCCGACATAAGGGCACTCGACGATCCCATGTCCAAGTATGCAGACGAAGACACTTTTGCTTCCTATGCATCGACCGTCGCTTCACCGGAGAAGGTCTTTCTGAGCATTGTGGCAACCGCACGTGTCGCCCTGCAGCCACTTTCGAACCCTATCCTTTCAAGATTGACCTCAGATGATTCACTTGACATCGCTTGTCTAAGGGAGTCACCCTCCTGCCTCTATGTGATCATCGAGGAGACCGAACTCAAGTACTACTCCTTCCTCCTCAATTGCCTCTACACCCAGCTGTTCACAGCCTTCTCCAAATCACAGGACGATCAGCTTCCTGCCTACGTACTGCTTGATGAGTTCGCACATACTCGAATCCCAAACTTCCCATTGATGGCCACAACACTCCGAAAACGAGGCGTAAGCTTGCTGATGGCAATACAGTCGACAGGACAGCTTGATGCGGCATACACGCCAACAGGAGCGCGCATCATCCGAGAGGGAGGCTCAAACACTCAAATATTTTTCCCCGGCTTGCCGCATTCAACTTGTGTCGAGATATCTCACATGCTTGGTCGAAACCGGCGTGACTCGGGAATCGGCAAAGTATCCGCTTCAGCTGGACCTCTCATGGCTCCAGAAGAAATTCGAACGCTTCCTGAAGATCGAGCGCTATTGGTGAGCACGAATAGGCAACCGGTTTTACTTCGAACAAAGCCCTACTTCCGCAACCGCCGATTGAAAAAGAGAGCAGAGCTTCCACCCGTCGATTCCTTCCCGGAAACCGTCCTGACCGGGCAAACCGCTCCTGAGATCCAATACATGCCTTTGCCATCTCCTCAACGTCAGACAGATGGGCGCAGTACAGCCAACCCCGGAAGCTCACTTGCCGACCACAGCGGCACAGAGAAACCGGCAGATCCTGTTCCCACGATGGATCAACTGTCTGAATCGGTTGTGAAGCAGGTAGCTCAACGGGTATGTGAGCTCACAGGACCTGCCCTGAAGCAATCCATCCTACTCAATCAAATTGGATCCGATGCTGTCGTACCTATGACAGATCTGATGGAAGCCCTGGGTATTTCGAGAGACGTAGCCGACCGGCTGCGAAACGAAGGCAAACTCCGTCCGGTCGTAACGAAGAATGCCAGGAACAGCCGTCTCTACGTGTCGATCGGTCACGCCAGAAATCTGTGCCGGCAACTCAAAGAGGCTCCGATTCCATCGAAGCGAAGAAGTATGAGTCGCACTAAACCTAAAAAATAGGGCAACTCAGCAAGTACGCGCTACTTCCGGAGTCATTTTGAGAACTGACCCTGCGGTAGCGCCTGGCCTTGGCCAGCTTGCTCAGGAAACCTGAGAGCGAAGTCGATGAGCTCGACACTGAAAGACAGAAAACGAAAATATCTTCAGGAGCTTCGTCGCACCTATACCAGAGTGGATTTGATGATTCCGCCCGAGGAGGCAATCGTGATTCAGTCGGCTGCCCGGAAGCACGGAATCAAAGTTGGAAAGCTTCTTCGTGTGGCAACGCTCGCGTACCTGAATCAAGAATTTGTGGTACCGGATCCGGAGGTCGTTCGTGCCTTAGAGCTACAGATCCGAAGAATTGGAACCAACATCAATCAAATTGCTCGTGCTGCGAATCGGAGCCGCTCGGTTTCAACTCAGAATATCGAAGATGCGTTTCACCTTCTAGCCGAACTGGAGGACGTCATTGATCAAGCATTTAGGCACCCGGATCAAAATCGATGATCATCAAGTCGCTTCGTTGGAAATCTGCCGGATTCAACCGCTTAGTTGACTACGTAGCCAAACATGCCGAAAACAAACAAGCGTTCCGTGTATTTCACAACATGCTGCCTCACAGCGATTTATGTCGAGTTTCTGACGAACTGCGAACGAACGACGAGTACAGAAATGTGAGGCGGACTCCAACCGTGCTCTATCACGAAATCCTAGCGTTCCATCATCTCGACGGTGACGACCTCACTTCGCAAGCGCTTCAGGACCTAACAGAGCAGTACCTCCGAATTCGAGCGCCAAATGGCCTCGGATTCGCAATGCCACATTTTGATTGTGACCATGCACATGTGCACATTGCCTTGTCTGGAGTGGAATTCAGATCAGAGAAGAGCTTGCGAATGGACAATCGGAGATTCAAAGCCGTTCGAGAACAGATCGAGATGTACCAAATGGATAACTATCCCGAACTAACACATTCTCTCGTTTATGTTGGGAAGGATCGCATACGCGTCCAAACAAGGCTCAAAGAACTTGAGTCCATTCGATTAATTCGCGCCTTTGAACCAGGACTCGAGAAGAAGTAGTTCCGTTTCTAGAGAGCCGTTACTTTCAGTTCGGAATACGATACGAATTTGAAAACGGCGCCCAGTGATTAGTCACTGGACGCCTGGGGTTTACACGAATCCTCTTTCCGCCAGACTCACATAGTCATCGTCTCCGAGTATCAAGTGGTCGCGGACAGGTATCGCCAATAGCTTTCCGGCTTTGACGAGCTGCTTCGTGATGTGTATGTCTTCACGGCTTGGCTCGGGGTTTCCTGACGGATGGTTGTGAGCCGCAATCAGACATGAGGCATTCGCCAGGATTGCTGCTTTGAATACCGCCCTTGGCTCAACAACGCTTTGACTCAAACCTCCAACCGATACTGAGCACATGCCCGTCAACGTCATCGCTGTGTCCAAGAAGCAGATGATGAACTCTTCACGGTCGTGCAGAATGAAATAGGCTTTTAGAAGCTTTGCCAGTTTCCCCGGCGTGTTGATCTTTTCCCGCTTGGCGAACGAAAGGGTTCGCTCCCGAATCAAGCGAGATGAATAGATAGGAATGATAAGTCCAGGCTTCTCACTCTCAACCTCTTCGTCTAGGGGTTCTTTGTCCATCGTATTGACCTCCTGATATGAAATGATCTGTGGGCTAGAGGCACATCGTGTGGTGCACATCCTCGTCCATCGTATCGGGAAGTCGATGTGGCAAGTAGACGGTTTTTCGGGGTGAACCTGTCTACTTGTCAAAGGGGTATCGTCTGGGGTCAAGTGTATCGGCACTGAATGGCTTGGACACAGCACCATCGATCATCATTCTGAGGTAGATCGAGTGGTTCGGCAGATTTTCGAAGTCTTCGAACGAGAACTTGGGATAGAACTCCTTCGCCATGATTCTGGAATCAGTCGAACCCAACCTAAATGAGATTATGGTGCCCACGTTTCCAAGAATGGCTTCTCTCATTTCTCGGTCTCCTTGCCCTGTGTATTGCTGGCAAATCGCCAAACATACCTTGTATTTACGAGCCTCAGAGAACATCTGGTAGAAAACAGGGGATGAGTAAGCATGGACCTCATCTAAATAGGCCGAAAAGTCTCTTCGTCGTTCCTCAGGAGTGTCTGCTCGCGCTAGTGTTGCAGTCTCCAAAGATGCCATCAGCAAGCCTCCGATTAGGTAGGCAGTATCTTCTCCGACTTTTCCTTTCGCCAGGTTGACCAACAGTATTTTTTCACTGTCGATGATGTCTCGAAGGTCGACGCTTTCCCCTTTGCCCGTCAGGAGGTCAAATGAAACGGGATTGGCAAGAAATGCCCCTGTTCTGTTCAGAATTGGTGCAATGGTTTCGGCTCTGTATCGAAGAGGAATTTTCTCATATTCAAGTCGCCAGAATCTTCGCACTTCCTCATGTTTGATGTATGGAATGACCCCGTTACGAAACGATTTGTCCTGAAGCATCCGCGGAATGTCTCGGAGCGTGGCATTAGGCAAGTACAGCAATGAAATCAGAGTCATCCTTAATTTGTGTTCCATCGCCGGTCCCCACCAGGAGCTCCATAGTTTCTTGAATGTGTTTAGGAGGCTTGAGGCAACAAGAACCCTCTTGTCTTCGGGGACATCTCTCAGTGGATTGAATGAAAGCAGCATGGATGCATGCGGCAGATTGAGATCCACGAGCCGATGCTGATCTGCAGGTCCAATACGACGCTTCACATTTTCGTAAAGGTCGCCGTGGGGATCAACGAGCATAAATCCGCGCCCACGCCGGATGTCTTCCGCTGCGAATATCTCTAGCAGACTGGATTTCCCGGTTCCTGTTTTTCCGAGAATGTAGATGTGTGACCGCCTATCGATACCATTTCGGATGCCAAACACCGTTTGGCGGCCTCGGTGATTGGTCCGGGCGAAATATGCAATTTGATCCTCGTCATTTCGCATTCTCTCATTGTTTCATCAGGGTCTACCTAGTGAAGGCGGTGGGTTAGGTGGTTGCCGATCTTCATCCACTACCGGAGCACATTGGAGGTAGTGACGCCACTATTGACGAACATATTTTAGCCACACACCCCCACTTTCGTCCTCGTTCCCGAATTGTCAAATCAACATGTATTTAGCCTATTCAAAGGCGCAGACCCAATGCAATTAGTCTACATGGGGTAATTCGTTCGATGACAAATAGTTGGACAGTTGACTAAAGCAGACGTTTTGCATGAACGCATGGATTTGTTTGCTAGAATCACCCTCGGCCCAAAGAGCAAATCACTCGTATTGGGCAGGTCAGTGGTTCGAGTCCGCTCATTGGCTCCATTAAAAAAGCCCTTTCTGATGTCAGAAAGGGCTTTTTTGAATTATTGCCTTTGCTGAGGCAAAGGATGGTGCAAGATAGGTGCACGAAAAACACTATCCCTGCTGCACTTTCTCTTGGGCAAACAAGAACTTGACCATCACATTTGTAAGTTGCCACAAAGGCCCAAACGAGGAGCCGATAAATATTCTCCAGGCCCATTCGTCGACATCAAGTTCGTAAAGGTTGAAAGCGTCCACGACGAACAGCGTTGCCACTAACCCAAGCCAGACGCTAATCCAAATAAGTGACATCCAGAGAAAGCAGCCTCGAAATGAGTGTCTCTGGTTACCATCTCGAATCTTTTGCCTACCCAATTCGTCACCAAATCGCCGTGTTCTTGCCTCGACATCTTTCCTGTCCTCGTCGGACAAGTGGCTGAGAACCGACAATTCATCGATTGACCCAGAACTGATGAGGTCATATTTGGTGTCTTGCTCAGCCTTTGCCACCGCCTTCGCCCCCTTGTCTTTCTTTCAGGAGCTTCTCGTAGTGCTCCTTAATAAGATCATCGCCAATAGGCTCGCCGGATGGGGGATTTCCTTCAAACATCACCTTAAAGACTTCATACCAAGGCGTCCCAGGCATATGGGTGATGTCGGAGAGTGTGAATGCGTCCATCTTCTTGTACGCATTCCATACGGACTTGACGAAAGATCTCGTCGAAGTGTCATCAAGCGGGATCTCATCGTCTCCGATAGGTGCAGTTACAGCGCCTCTTCCGTATCGCTTGGTGCTTTTGTAGAGGTCACTGAAGACTGGTCCATAAGGCCAAGCCTCCGGAGCCCTGTCGACCAGTCGTCGTCCTCTTAATCCAAGGCTCCAACCATGGGCCACATAAACGAGCTTGATCAGCTTCATGGGCGACAAAGATTGACCTTCTTCGCTTGCCAGCTTGAGAAACTCGTTTGCTATACTTGCAACAGAATAGGGGCGATCCATCACGGTAGTGGCTCAATGGATTTTGTTGTACGACAATTGGCCTCGGATGTTTTACTTTCCACGTAACCACTAAACCTCATTCAGAGTTCAAATGGCACTATTGGATGCACATATCCGAGAAGCGATCATGTTAAACTTGCTGAGCGATGAGGATGGGAATTCCGATGTCGTAGTTGAGGAATTGGCAGTTTGCAATGGTAGAGCTCGTGTAGATCTTAGCTTGATAAATGGGGCTCTGCACGGATTCGAAATCAAGAGCGAGGCAGACTCTCTCAAGCGCCTGAAAACTCAGAGTGTCCATTACTCAGCTGTCTTGGACTATGTGAGTTTGGTTGCGGCTCCAAAGCACATCGAAAGCGCGGCAGAGATAGTTCCAGATTGGTGGGGGATTATAGAGGTTGAGGATGCAAGCTCTGGGGTACAATTCAGAGTAGTTCGAGACGGTGAAATTAATCCAGATCCGCACCTTCCAAGCATAGTTCAATTGCTGTGGCGATCCGAGATGGAAGAAGTGATTTCCAACTACTTCCCAGAATTGAAGGTTACGAGATGGAATAAGCGAGAGATATCGGAATACCTGGGACAAAATCTTTCCCGCCAGATACTTTCTTCGGAGGTGAGGAGATTGATCAAATCGAGAGAAGACTGGAGACTTGATCAACCACTTTCCGGATATGGTGATTAGTGCCAATTTCAATCCATGATGTAGCATTCCCGGTGCCAGAATATTCTTCAGCGATATCCTTGATACGCTTGTCGCCCCACGAATAGTCCTCTCCTTCGTAGTAACCTGAATTAATGATCTCGGATGCGATGTCAATGTATTGCTTGTAGCCTCTCGGCGAGTGCTTGAACGGCTTGCCTCGGTGAATGGCCCAAGTCTCATTCAATGTATATTTCACCTTCGGTCCCATAACGTTGACCATTGCAGGGAAATTCAAGTCGCGTAAATCTGGTGGGTCAATACCATAATCAGAAAAAGTGGGTGTCTTTGTCCCAGGCGTTAGTTGAGCCAATAGATCTCGATAGAGGGTCCATCCAGTTCTTGCGATTTCTCCTTCACTCTCGGTTGGTATTCCACTGCTGGTCAAGTTGAGTGGCATGCCAGTTCCAGAAACCGAGGTACTTCTCCAGTCGCTCGTAGTTGGCAATGATTCGAGAAATGTCTTCGCCCATTTGATATAGGTGGCTACCTGGGAGCTTGACACGGACTCAAAGTCGAGTAGTAGGTCTACCTCGGATGCCGAAACATCAAAATTGGTCAGTGTCTGAGCCAAGGTCGAGACGGTAACAGCTGGATCGTCATCCATCTCGTCAGTCAAGATTCTGATGCAAAGTCCATTGGCACCGGTAGCGAGGCATTCCTTGACTGCACCTTCGTACTGACTTGATCGACTGAGCGAAGTTGCAGGTGTGAGAGTTGGGTTGAGAGGGCGAATGTGGTTGTGAAAAGCGAAAAGACAATGTGAATCATCATCACAAAGTTCGTCCACCATTCTCATGTCGACAATTAGTCGTCTGTCAGTATTTAAGAACCTCTTTATATATCCTGCTTTACTCTCAATAAATGAGTCTACGGAGTCCTTGTTGCGCTCGTGCGGCTGAATATGTGGTACATCTAATAGTGGCACGATGAGAGAACTCGTAATCGAGTCGAGTTCTCGAATTGCTCGGCATTCTCCTGTTTTGCCTTTGATAATTGGGAAGTAAATCACTCTCTTGTGCCGCTCATTAGTAGTTGTGTCGCAAGGGCCAAGGTCCTTAAGAAATCAGGCGAACCACTAAGCCTATTACTTGCTGAGACCAATTGCAAGGATAATACTACCCATTTTCAGAACATGTGGGGTGCCTATGGTGCTGCGGCAACTATCAGGAATAGGGATCACGGAATAGTTACCAATCAAGCGCTTTTGAGCCTTACTGAAGAACCACTGAGAGCCGCTGAGACACTAGTATATTTGTACCATTCTTTGACTCAACGTTGACAGCGGGAACACAGAAGGCATACTGAAAGATGTAACAGTAAACCTAACAAACCCCCTAGCATCATGACACGTATCAAAGGAAACAATGACGGCCCCAACGGCCGAAATGAATCATCTCAAATTGGAAGTAGAAAGAATGTGTCGAGGACACAGACTGTACGAGAGGTAAAAGCAGGAAAACACCCTGGAGCGCACGTAGTGAAGATCAATAAGCGCGAGTATGTCAGAGACAACCCCGACAGATCAAAGAAAGACAACGTAAACAGAAATCGGTAATTGATATGTCTGTATTTATTGTCACATGGGATCTGAATAAAGAAGGATTGAACGGCTCCGTGTAGTACTGAGCGCGCACGACGAACCGATACCCGGTACTCGTCGATTAGGTGCTGAGCCAATACTCTGCGACGTGCTGGCCCTATAGTTTTTTTGATAACGTCCTGCAGCATCTGCTTATCCAGGGACAAGTCAGCCACCAGCTTCTTCAATTGGTTGTTCTCGGCTTCAAGCTGGCGTAGACGGCGAAGCTCAGAGGTCCCAAGACCTCCGTACTTCTTCTTCCAATTGTAAAAGGTAGCCTCGCTGATGCCCATCTTGCGGCAAACCTCGGCTACCTTGGTCCCGCTCTCTGCTTGGCGCAGGGCGAAGATGATCTGGCTCTCGGTAAACTTCGACTTCTTCATGGCAATCACGTTTTTGTCTGATTGTACGTAATCGCCCGGAAACTCTACTATTGAATGGACCAGTTTATGGGAAGAGGTCATATGGTACGACGTCCACGGGAGCCCGGTAACCGTGCGCCATACGGGGCCGATGGTGGTTGCAATCTCGTTGCCATTCGACGGCTTTGTCGAGTGGCGCTGATAGACTATTTCATAATTGCGCAGGACAGATAGTGCTGAACCATAACCTATAGAAGTACGAGATTCGCCTGACCGAGCACCTGTGGTGGGACACCTGTACTCTTAGATAGTAAAGCCACTTACTGGACCTAAACAACAAAGCTTTTAGACCATTTCGCCCAATACACTTAAGATGCCTTACGCCATGACTCCCTTGAAGGCCTCTGCCTGCCCTCTTTTCACTATAGTCTAGAAATGCATGTCTAGAAAAAACCTATCGGGTTTCACTCCCGATAGGTTTTAACACCTTGCCTCAACCTGCGTGAGACAAGACATCGATTACTTGATAGTAGGCCCCTTCTTTCTTGAGCAGCCCATATATCTCTAATTCTCTAAGAAGGTCACGCAGAGACAATGTTCTGTCAACTTCATGAAAACCATTGGGAAGTCTCCTCAGAAATACCTCCTCAAGCTCAGATGCCGTAAACGGTGTATCTAGTGAGTAAATGGTGTCAAACAGAATCTGACGATTCTGCTCATACTTGTCTATAGCGGTCATGTGATTACCTCCACAGGTGCAGTCATTTGATTTAGGAATTCGTCCCAAAGCAATTCGCCCAAACGCCTTCGCATTTCTGGCAATGCCTTATCCATATCAATGCCGAAAACAAAAACATAAAATGGTGGAATAAAAAGGGATCTTTCTTTTAATCTCTTCGCCACATCCGACACATCTGAGATTGGCACAGTCGATGCCGAATCACCACCTTCTTCTTTCTCCCCATCGCTCTGATTAATTGCGAGAGGATCTGAAGGACTCACTCCAGGTTTTACCTTTATGGGAGCATAGAAAGCGTCCTCGATTTTATACTCAGCCACGAGACGTTTAATGGCCTTGTCCAGTGAAGTGTACAGCCACGACTCTTTTCTCTTACCCAAATAGAAGAACGTCTGCTCAAGATGTGACAGCAACAATCCTCCTCCATTGTAACCTTCTTCCCGAGATTTAATCAACTTCACAATCTCCAATAGATGTGGTTGAACTCTGGCTTTAAGATCCTCCATTCCTGAAGAAATGATGTCACCGAGCGATGCCCAATTAGTACCGCTAGATGCCTCCTGAAACGCTTTATCCACCTCCCAAAAATCGTCTAACCTCTTGTAAAGGGTTACGTATCCTTTTCGCCCCGAAAGCAACTCATCAAGCATCTTTTTGACAGCTTGAGACGTTTGGGGGGAATGATTATAGTGACGCAAAACAGTAATCAACCACGAATCATCCCACTGAGACACTCTAGTTGCAAAGTCGGCGGGCGTATCTGCCATTCCGCCCTCAAAGGCTATCCACAGGCCCGAAATATCAATAGGTAGTTGGGTGCCCCTAAATGCCTTTCTCTTTTGCTGACCGGCTTCAGATCTATTTTCGAGTTGGTCCTGGGCCAAATGTCTAATCGCACGCCTCATGAGGCCGTCAGTCTTTTTAACCCTATGATGAGATACAGCATACCTATAAAACTCAAAACGCCGCTCCAACACCTCCTCCACTGTACTAATAGACCTTGCAGATGGGAGAAACAAGAATGGTGAAACGCCTTTATTATCGTCATCAAAGCTAGGGTTCTTAACTAGCTGAAATGAGCTTAACAACCTCTCTATTCCTACGGGCTGCCTCCCCAAGGCCGTCATGACTCTATCCCTAGACACAAAGTCCAGCCTATCGACGTCAATTACGCCGTCTATCATTGACTTCAGACTGCTTTCTCTACCGATCCCATTCTTTCTCAATGCCCTCAACGCCAACTGGCCAACTATAAATTCGTTATATCTTGACTGCCTCGATGTCAGTCTTTTGGTTGCTTGAGTAATTATCTCTCGCGATAAACGCTCACTAACTCCTTCATGAAAAGACGGAGGGTTAAACGGAGATAGCAGGTCAACAAAATTTTTCTTCGCTGATTCGTCTTCTAGGTCCTCTTTGATGTACTCGTTGTAAATGTCAGTAAGTGCAAATTCCGCGACATGAGAGAAAGGTGGATGACCAACATCATGAAGCAATGCCGCTATTCTGGCAGCTTGATAGCTGGCCAATAACAGATTGGCCCGTTCGCCATGTCGGGTGTTCTCTAGGTTTGTTAGAACTCCCTGATAGAATGGGTGATCAAAAATAAGATCACCGTTATCCTTAAAATCTACTTGCTGTCCCCCTCTGCCATCTAAATCACTAAAAGTATGCGCGTAGTGCGAACCAAAAGTTTGCTCGTCTTGCTCTATTTCCGATATTTCCTCACCAATTGAATCTAGAAATTCAGAAACCGTCTTCTGAGAGGCATTTTTAATCCCCGAAAGAAACACTTTTCCGGCGATGTGCATGCATCCGATTGAATGGCTAAATCTTGAGTGCCGAGCTGACGGGAATGTTAAGTAGAGAGTAGAGGTTTGCAGCACATTGTGAAGCCGATTGAAAATTGTGGTCGACAATACTGCTTTTTCAAAAGGACTTACAGGAATAGACTCATGTATGCTATCCGCTATATTCGTAATCTTGAGCATGGCTTGAAGGCCCAGAAAGCAACCTGTTTATTTGGTGGACTCCTTCTCTTTGTCTTCTCGGTAAGAGATCAGTGCCCTCTTTGCCTTCTCCATGTATTCCTGAGGAAAAACCGTAACCTTTTGAGTACCTCTGTATTTCACAGGCGGCTGAGGAATAACCTTTTTATCAATCCAATCATAAATGGTCTTTTTCTGCACTCCAAATGTTTCGGCGGCGTCAGAAACTGTGGGGTATTCAACCCCTTCGATTACCATCATATCCCCATCCCAGTGTTTGTAGTGGTTTACCACCGTTACGTTATTCACTTCTGTTACGTGATGAAGGTAACAAGCCTGGCCGTGTTGTACAAGTATACCTCGGTGTTTGAGCGACCGGATTACTCGAAGCATGCGGAATTTCTGTTCGCATAGATAGTGACTTAGGCTACCCTAGGCATCTGGCTTGATAAATGGCATGAGATGCCCCAGGAGTTTCGAAGGGGTAGCCCATAGCTCATTTTTTCTGCGTTACAAGTACGAGTTGGCAATGGCCTGCGGCCTGTTTTGGACACGCCGCTTGGTGCTTGGAGTGGCAGACCTGAGAAAAAGCAAATTGCTCATCTTTTACGAGTCTGTGAATCTCCAAACTGTCGGTAGTTCATCTCGACCATGGCCGGTTATTCCTCCGGATAATTAAGGATCGGACACGCGGAATGCGTAGATCTACGCACTTGACAAATATGGCCGGGGATTTCTAAATCGCCCTCGTATCGACGTGTTACGCTACCATTTGAGGCTGCCATCGTGGACCCTAACCTATTTGTTGCGGACTGGGAGAAGATCTTCGAGGCATTGATGTTCATCATCGTGTCTTCTTTCATTGTCGAACGATTTCTGGCATTGTTGTTCGAAAGCCGATTTTGGATTGAAAAGGTTGAATCCAAAGGATCCAGCCTCAAAGAAGTCTTGGCACTGATTGTTAGCGTAACCATCTGTGTTTACTGGAGCTTCGATGCAGTTAGCATGATAATCCCATCTCAACCTACGACTACCCTTCTTGGAGAAATAGTCACCGGAGGTGTGATCGCAGGAGGTAGCAAAGCATCCGTGAAGCTCTTCCATGATCTTCTGAAGATTCAAAGCTCCGCTAGGGCTGCAAAGAAGAAGGGCGACCAACCAACCAACGAAAGTCAGTCATGATTGGATCAAATCCTTTCTCGAATTGCAGGTTTTGGCTTCTCTTGTTCGTTCTCTTTGGCTCTGCGAGTACCACAGTGAGCTCGGAAATCACCCTGGACTATCTGGAAGTGAGAAGAACCACTTCGATTCGTGGAGAACCTGTCGCAGGAGGAATAGAAATTGCCCAGGTGGAGAAAGGGGAATTCTTGATTCTGCTAGACAATGGAGACCAGATGGGTGGTTTCTACCACGTTAGAACACGTTCAAACGCTGATGGGTGGATTTACCGGTCTATGGTCAGACGGTACAGAGGCGAAATGCCTTCTCCCAATATCACCGGTGACGACGCATTTGACGACCCAACGTATGCACTCCCACAAACCCTCCAGGAGGCAGCAGCCGCCCATTTGAGACACGGCAAACCACAGGGAACTTACGAGCGAGTTAGAGCGGGATACGCCTATGCTGTTGATCCTCGTCTAAGAATCCCGATTTGGGTGCAGTATGAACTCAAAGCATCAGACCTTGGCCGAGAAACGCAGCGATCAAATGACTTCAGGCAAGACACCTCTCTTCCAGATATCGCTCGAGCCGCGCTAGAGGATTATGCCGGAAGCGGGTTCGATCGGGGGCACATGGCACCTGCTGGAGACATGGTCAGAGACAATAATGTCATGTCGGAGAGTTTCTACTTGTCAAACATGGCACCGCAAGTTGGAATAGGTTTCAACAGGCACATATGGCGAGACTTTGAATCAAGCGTACGCTCATGGACAGAATTGATCGGAACAGTCACCATCATCACCGGCCCGGTATTTATGGCGTCGAATGGAATGGTTGAGTACGAAGTCATAGGTGATCGAAATGTCGCAGTGCCAACGCACTTCTTTAAAATTGTCGTCGACTTTAGCGACCCCACCCAACCACAGTCAGTCGCGATTCTGATGCCCAACGAATCCCTTACTGGTCACACTTACCTGGAATTTGTGACCACAATCGATGTTATCGAAGATCTCACGGGACTTGATTTTTTTAACCGGATTCCGCTGCCTGTTCAAGAGCAATTTGAAAGCATAGCCAATCCAAGTTTGTAGCGCTTACAATCTAAAATCCATTTCCCACATTCCGCTATTCTATTCGATGGTAGGAGTCACCGTGGTACACCATAATGTCTCGTGCGAGACTTCTGCTTATGAAATCGATTTCCTGGGACTCAAGCTATATCCCGAAAATTCTTGTCGAAGCCCTCCCTGAGGCCGACTAGCCACCGGCTATCTAGCTTTTCCCCTAGAACCATTCTAGATTCAAATGACTACTGTAGTCCAAGTTCTCCTGAAGCGAGTCAAGGTCATTGAAAACGGAGAGTTCGAGCCAAACGTTGATGGAGATAACAAGTTGATCGCCACGCTTTTCTACCCAAGAGAGGGTATTCCTGCGTTGACTTCTATGCGGTCTCTCGAGCTAGAAGACGAGGTAGCATTCGACTATTCTACAAAGCCAATTTCAGAGAGACTTCTGTTCAAAGAAGTTGTCAGAGGAAGCACCATGCTAGAGTTTTCGCTTACTGCAATCGATGCCCCTAGCAAGTTCGAAAAGCTATTCTCCAAGGTAGTTGTTGGGGCGCTGAAGACTGCTGTGGGTGCAATTCCGGGAGCGGGCAAAGTTCTTACGGCGGCAACTACTATGGCTGTAGACACCTTGTTCGACTCCAATGGAAACGACGAAGAGAAGGTGACAATAATTGGAAAGGGGGCTTTGCCAATCACGGCCGATACCGATGAAGGGGAGATTGCGTTTCAACTTGCTGTGCCCCGTGAAGTGACCTTAAGCAAAACCATCCTGAATGCTGATGGCCTGAAAGAAACTCACAACCGCACGCTAGAAGAGGGATTTGTCAACGCAGAGGTTGTCGTAGACTTCTCAAGAATTGCCTTGTAGTCAAGCAGAAGTGGTGATGCCGAAATCCTATCTAACCACACTTGTCCCAGCGTTGATCGGAATAGCGGCAGGGAGTGTTATCGTTGGATCGCTTCCTGAAGGTGGTTCCCTGACGTATGACTTTTCGGAGTTTAGTCTTTGGCGAGTGATGGTGATTTCCCAAACTGCCATCTACAGCGTATTAATCGTATACCTAGCGGCAAGGATACGCGCGTCCCAAAAGAAAAAGAATCGTCGCATCAAAACGTCATCCATTCTGGCAGGGCTGGTGTTCCTTGTCCTTGTAGCCGTACCCCACGTGCTTGTCGAGTTACAAGACTCGCGTTCAGATGACGAGGCATTGACTCAGAGCAATACGGTACTGGCCTATCCTCCCTCTTACCTACAAGACTCTGAAAACATTGTCTCGACCGAAGATGTCCTTGCCAAGAGAATGTTTGTAGTCGTAATAATCGGAGCGGCTTTTGCCTATCTGATCGTTGTACTCGTTTCAGAGTTATACGAAGACCTCATGTCGGTATCAAAGAGGGAAATCCTCGCCCGAATTTGTAACGACAGTCGTGACCTGATCCTGCTTGCAAGTATCGTCGTAACTCTTTCTGTGATTGGGGCGGGGATTTATCAATCCTCTCTGGAGACCCTCGGATCGACCAAGTATGTCGGTACAGACGTGGTCTCGTATGGCCTCTATAACTCTCTACTTCTCGCGCTAATCTTCTCGCCACTTTTGGCTGCAGAGCAGCGTGCTGTTCAACGCATAAAGGATCACTTACCAGCCCAACAACCTGTAGACCAGCCGGGGGAGAAAGGCACGCATTCGCTGGCTTACGTCAAGTCAGGCCTCGGCATTCTATCTCCTTTGGTGGGAGCTCTTCTGACACAAATTGTACCCTGGTAGGGCCTATTAAACTGCTAGAAGACCGCAGGGTCACTCCTCCGAGAAAACAGAAGGTTGCACTCGAGGTATGAATACCCTCCAACCGCTGAATTAGGGTAAAGCTGTTGCAACTACGGGCCAATCAGTCACTCGGCCGCTATGGCGTAAGAGCGCATCAAAATGTTGACTACCACTTGTTGCGAATGTAGCGCATCAAATTGAAGAGGTGAGTATAATTTTGCTCGCCTGGCTTGTGCTTCAGAGAAGCCCCAGAGTTGTGAGAGGCCTCCTCATTTACAATCTGAGCGATGATTCTACTCGATTCATGGTCGGGTAGCATCTGATAAACAGACGGAATGAGGAAATCATGCCGAAAGGGCTGAATACGCTTGTTCTTTGGCTTGCTCTTCAGAACTTTCGCTCCATGGATATATCTGCTTCTTAGCTCCTTTGGCCAAAAATCAGGATCCTCATCATCGTAGTCATCGTCTAGGATCGCTTTCTGGGAATAAATATTCCGCGCCGTTTTGAGGTTGTTTCCAATCTTGTGTCCAAAAAGCTTGCCAGCCTTTACGCGAGAGTAGGCGATCTTCTTGATGGGAGATCCTATGAGTGATCCAAGAATCTCGTCGACACTGTCATTGGCTGAAATGATGTTTGCCAGCCAAACACCCTGTGAGGACAAACTGTACTCAGGGGAATTGATCAAGGACAATACAGAGAAACGATTGTCTGGTAAGTAGTTGGTTGTGCTTAGGTCTTTAAATGCACTCTTGGGGTCACCGTACAATCCGCTAAACCACTTTATGGCAGTGCCCAAGAATTCTGCCCACTCCGTGTTGCCGGTGCTTCTCGCGTCTTCATATCCCGCCGTAACGAGCTTATACAATTGCTCAAAATTTATGGCATCGGGCAATGCTGCAGCTAGAGAGGGAAACACATTTGTGTTGACGGACAAGAGAGAAACGACGAACTCGAGAAGCGTACCGGTTACGTGCTCCTGATTCATGGGATTGGCAAACGGAGCTCCTTGGTTTGGGCTGTTGATAGTAATGACTGCCGACACCTTGTTTTCCTTGAACACATACCTATCCAGGAATGCCAAGTATCTCGCAACGGTACCTCCTTGAGAGTAGCCAACGAGGATATTGAAATCGGCCTCCTCGATTAGATCATAGTACCCGACTCCACGTGGGGTAGCCATGTAGCGGCCGTTCTCGATGTCAAAAATATCGTAGTTGTTTGCCTTGTCCCACCACGAATAAAATAGCTCGTCACTTTCGTACAGGTCGTGATAATGAGCTAGAATGCCGTTCAGTATCTCTTTCCCTGATTCGTCCAAGCCAGCCGTGTCTTGATATCGGTCCCCAATGCACTTGATCGGAAATGGCACGAAGTACTCAACCTTCGGCATGAGCTGATACTTGCTTTCTCCATCGGGATTACTCCGCGTACAGAAAGTCGGCCGGAATCGTTTTCTCACCTCTCCATCGCTAAGATGAGTAAACATATTTCTCAGTTCGCCCAGCTTCCCTGATACGAGATCAACCGAGCGGTTGATGAACCATATTTTGACAGTTTGACGGGCCATCAGTAGTCCTTTCGATCTAGGTTCAATCGATCACGGAGAATCTGCAAGTGATCTGCCTTCTCGCCTTCTGCAGTATTCACATCCCAGTATTTTGTGTGTTGGAATCCTTTCGGTTTGGCTCCAAGTGATACTTTGATATCAGCAACGCCTGGTCCGAATAGAGGGCCAACCGGCCCTCCAATTGGGTCCCCCTTATACAGATATCCCTCGGGAAAGTAGAGGTTGGTCCATCTCGTGGAGCCGAATACTGCAGCATGATGTGCTTTCCAAAAGCTGTCATCGTTGCCTTCGCTTCGCGATCTGTAGGAAAATCGTTCTCTCGAATCGAAGGTCTCCATCTGCGGCGGATCGGTCGGAAACCAACGCTGGTTAACTTTTTCACTGAAAGCTTCCTGGGACGCTACGACAAGCATATTTGCATGAGCCAGCGGCGAACCCAAGGTTATGAAGTCAGAAATTTTCCAAGGAGGATCCGACTTGGAAAGTTGCTCACGATACCGATGCTTAGCTGCCAAGTATGCGCTGGAAGCGGCTTGAAGCTCATCTTTCAGACCTTTCTGTTCAAAGTCGTCAGAGGAAAGCGTCTCCGTCGGTGCTGCCTGGTTTCTCTGCCTCTCCCGAATCCTCTCTAGCCCTTCCGCTGCTTTCTCTACTTCCCTCAGAACACTCAGCGCCTCTGAACCCTGATTGTCCCTACTCTCAAGATTGGGAAACCTATAATTCGCCCAGAGGGCGCTCAGAGCATCGTAGGCGACCAAACTACCTAAACTATGGCCCACCAATACCACTCGATCGTAATCACCACTATCATGAACTGACCTAAGCAGATCGATAGCTCGCTTCCTTATATGATTGCGAATAGAAACATTGCCTGCACTGTTGTGCAAATATCTTGCAGCATCTCCTATGTATTTTACAAAGGCACCCTTCCAGATGAATAGCATCGCTGCAATAAAGAGGAATATGTTGGGTAGATACTGGACGATAGAACTTCCAAACCCATTGTATCCCTCTAGCCAGTCGAAAAGGCCAAAATCAGGCAGAAACCAGCTAGCGAGTGAAAGTCCCAGGATGGGCAAAAGTGCGATCACTGCCCACCATATTTTTCGTACCGACCCCGTCAGAGTGGTTGGCGCCCTGCCAAGTAGTGGAAGCAGCCATCCAATGACATGAGTGAGCGTATTGCCACCCATCATATCTTGCCAGTAGACCTCGTAAAAATCAGTTCTCACAGTTCCACCTTCACCACCTTTAATCACGGCTGAGTTGGTAGTAATTCGTCTCATTTCGTGAGAGTCATACTTAGTATCTGGCATGATCCAGTACTTTGGCCGCGCCCCCTCTTGTGCAATTCGAATATTTCCGTTTGTGCTCCATACGGCTTCAACGAATCCCATGATTGACTCCATTGGCTTTTGGTCACCAATGCCATGGATCAATACTACCGCTTGCTTTTTTTTCATCGGAACGCCTCCTATCGTTCTTCGAGCCAATCTCTATTGCTCGAAAGAGCCAGCATCTCATTGAGTCGAGGTGTGGCTCCGAGGTAGCCGGTTTGATAAACCTAAAAACTAAGAGTTATGGTACAACATTGAACTGTCATATTTCCAGAAGCTGGACTAATCTAAGTAGATTACCATCTTGGAGACTCACTATCAGAATCTGGGTCGCTAGGGATTCAAGAATCCAACATCTTGCGTTTTCGACTAAGGTTCTGATTGGATAGTAGAGGCATCTGCCAATTTGAAAAAGCGCTTTGAACAATAACCTTATCCGACCATGTTGTGATTAGTCCGAAACAGGGCCCAGTGCCGATTTACTGTATGCCCCAAATTATAGGTGAGCATTCAACTTGTTTTCATTCACTAATAGAATCATCGAGCAGACAAAGAAAGCTCTGCTCTATACACTCAACGCCTTACATGCGCAGAGAACTCGCTACACATGTTTTGGCGATTGTTGCGAAAGCCGGATAGTTTGAGGTTAAAATGCGTGTGAGTGCTCGGCGCAGACCCACCCATCTTGAGGCAAGAGTATCGCTCAACCGCAACCATGAATCTTTTCATTCATACACCATGACCAAAGAAGACGGTATACTTCGTGACGCTTTTAGGATTATTGGTGATACTATAAACATCGCTGGTTCCGAAGGCGTACTGATTGATCGCGATACGCTAGCAAAATATCTGCTGGGCTCTGAACTTCGAGAGCGCATTCTGGCCAGATCGGAATATAACTTCCATGGAAAAGACAGCCCATTCGAAACAGCTGCCAACTATGTGGACTGGTTCAGTTCGTATGTGACACAAAGATCCGAAATAACGAAGAGTTGGAATAGAAGTATCTACCGGGCACGTGTGATCACTCAATCAGAGGCTACTGGGAAGGAACGCGAAATTTGGGCGTACTCAGTACGTTCGCCGACCACAAGAGGGCGACTGATCTTCAGAGTTGGTGAAGGAGGTATAATTCGAGTTGGCCTAATCGGCAAAGACGGTAGATGGACAAATAGTGATGGACTCGAACAACTGCCTTGCGGACTTTATACGGTTAATTTTGGACGGTGGGCGGCCACTCTGAAAGAGTTGGAGGATAGGATCAACGACCCGAATTGCTCTGAAGACGATTTGCAATCCTTCTTTGAAGAGAATCGTGAATTGCTTCAGGATACGAGGTATAAATCCGTAATTCCCGAAGCGGTCATTCATAGAGAGAGCGGGGAGGTTACTGCACCTTGGGAAGCCGACTTCATCCTCTCTCCTGCTGATCAAGAGGCATTCTGTAAAATCATTGAGTTGAAGCGCCCGCAATTTGGCACCATAAAAAAAGAACGACGAGGCCACGCTAAGTTTTATCGTGAATTGCATGAGGCAATTTCACAACTCAGAGACTACCACGAGGCTTTCGATTCGATCAGCACGCGCGAAAAGTTTCAAGATCGATATGGTGTAGAGGTTTTTAAGCCAGACCTTCAACTTATTATTGGTCGCCGATGGACATCAAAGGAACACCAAGCCATGCTAGTACTGCAACGAAGGCAGCATGTTGAAATACGAAGTTGGGACGGAGAGCTGGATCGACTTCGGAGGCTTTTTACCTAGCGACTGGATTGAATCGGCAAGATTTGCCTTAGAGGAAAACCATGACTTGCGCAGAAGGGGTTTCCCCCAACGGCCACCGAACATTAGCGGAGCTTGATCCCGATAACCTAGTTCGTTTAATACTGAAATTTGCAGCCTCTTGTTTAAGGGCTAGAAAATATAGTCTTACTTCTGGCAAGGTGACGTTGGGGACTTCAAGGATGTCTGTCGAGTAGAGCTGTCACGCATGTCTTCGACAATGGAGGTTCGTACTAATTCTAGTCCTGCGCACAAGAAAACAGCCTGCCCAAATTTTGTATTACAAAACTTGGGCAGGCTGTTTTTATTTTTCAAATAATTTATTTTTTCTTGAGATTGCTATAAACGAAACAATTATCACAACCATTAAATACACAAACAAAATCTCCAAAGAGCTATATGGCAATGAGCGGAGCGCGCCAAGAATAATTGTTGCAAGCCAAGACACGATAGACACGACACCACTAATCACTAGAAATGATGTGTTTTGCATAAACTCTTTTGAGCGATAGAAATATTTACCAGACTCTTTTCGCATCTTTGGGAAATGATAAAAGTGCAAAATAATTCCGTTTATAAATATCACCGCGACAATAGCCATCTTTGCTATAAATTTTGTGGACTCGCTAAATCCTTCTGGGTTTTGATAGAAAAGTCCAACCCCTGAAAGAACAAGAAGTACAAACCCGCTCCACACCGCCACACTACCGACATGCAAAAATGTAAGCTCTGACTTTGTAAGCTTTTTATCTCTGATGGCTGTAAAAAACATCAAGTCACTCATAATTGCACCACCTGCACCCAGTGCAGTACCAATCAGATGCACTATGAGAAATAGTGTGCTTGGTTCCATAATTAAATTGATTTATCTACATTACTAATACGTTCGCCAAAAATATTCATCAAAACAGGGCTCGCTGTTACCGTAACAATACTCAAGACAATCATCGCACTAATGAGAGTCTCGTCTACAAAACCAAAAGATAGTGCAGAGAGTGCTACCGCAAGTGTTGTAGAGAGCTGCGGCATAGATGAAATACCAAATAGAAGCGACTGGTCTTTGGTAAACCCAACTAGCCGAGCTCCAAAGAAACCGCTGGCTATCTTTGAAATAATAGACCCAAGCACAATAGCAACTATCATCCATAATGCTCCTTGTGCAGAAACAGCATCTACAATATTTGCCTGTGCTCCAGCGATAACAAAAAATGTTGGTATGAAAATACTATAACTGACTGTGCGAATTTTCTCTTTGAGCTTATCACTCTGTATAGAATCTGAAAGCACTAGTCCCGCAAAGAATCCCGCGATAATAGGGTGAAGCCCTAAAAACTCAAATACAATAACTGTGCCTAAAATAATAATAAGAATTGAACGAAACTCTTGCTGGAAAAATGTATCTTCGCTTCGTGAGCGCTTTGTAAAGAAAGAGCTTGCGCGTGGAAGAAGTAGACGGAACACAAAAAGAGTTAGAAGTGTGAGTGGATAGAAAATCACGAGCGGTAGTGATGTTACTGGGTCTACATTTTGAAGTACTACTGAAAGCAAAAGTAGGCTCGCGATATCTTGAAGTACAGTGGTCATAATCACTGACTGACCAAGGCGAGTTCTCATGAGGCCATACTTTTCAAGAGATGGAATAATCACCGCAACAGAAGATGAGATGAAAATAATACCCACCAAAAGTGATGAGATATATCCGTAACCAAAGTACTGAGCAATACCATATCCAATCACAAAAGGCACCGCCCCGTTTATAAATGATAGCCACCCCAGCTTGATACGAAAATTATCAAAACTCGAAAGCTTGGTCTCGAGACCCGCCATAAACATCAAGAATATCAGACCAATCTGACCCAAGAACTCTACGGTCGGCGTAATAGAGAGTACATCAAAACCATCAGGACCTATGGCTATTCCCGCCAAAATAAGAGCCACCACCCATGGAATATGGATACGCTTGAATGCGATTGAGAAAAATACTCCAGCAAAAATAATAATGAAAAACGGAAAGAGATCTGTCATATATTGCCTCTATTATAATACATACAGCACTCTTTAAGTGTGGTATATTCCCCACATATGAAAAAACATAAACTCATTGCAATAGTTGGAGCAACAGCCACAGGTAAAAGTGGTCTTGGTATAGAGCTTTCAAAAAAATATAGCGGTGAAGTTGTTTCAGCTGATTCAAGACAAGTTTTTCGTGGGCTCGATATCGGCTCAGGAAAAGTTACAAAAAAAGAGATGGATGGAGTACCCCACCACATGCTTGATGTGGTAGAACCAGAAGAAGAATATAGTGTGTCGCTATTTAAGATAGATGCAGAGAATAAAATAGAAGAGATTGTAAAACGCTCAAATGTGCCATTTATTGTGGGTGGAACCGGGCAATATGTAGAAGCAATAGTTTCTGGCATGGAATACCCAGAGGTGCCACCAAATGAGGAGCTTCGAACAGAGCTTGAGAAAAAAGATACTGAAGAGCTGTTTTCTATTTTAAAAAAGCTAGACCCCAAAAGAGCAGAGAGTATAGACCCTCAAAATAAACGAAGGCTCGTAAGAGCTATTGAGATAGCAAAACACCTTGGATCTGTACCAAAAATAAAAAAGAATCCTCAATATGAAGTACTACAAATAGGACTAGAGCTTCCTGATGATGAGCTACGAGAGAAGATAGAGAAAAGGCTACATGAACGCATTGATGAGGGAATGATAGAAGAAGTTGAAAAACTTATTGAAGACGAAGTTTCTAAAGAGTGGCTTAAAAACCTTGGCCTTGAATATAGATATATAACAGAGCATCTTGAAGGAGAGTTTTCAAAAGAAGAAATGATTGAAATACTTTCTGCAAAAATTTGGCAATTTTCACGAAGGCAAATGAGATGGTTTAAGCGTGATGAAAATATTCACTGGTTCCACCCAACACAAGCAAAAGAAATTGACTCTTTGGTAGCTGATTTTCTTTCATCGTTTGGCAAGACCAAGTCTTGCCATTTGACTCTTTTATAAAGAGCGAGTATTCTCGAATACGGAATAAACACCAAGGAGGTGTCTTATGTGGGAGAACCTTTTAACAATCCTTCTCATATTCCTGCCTGTTGCAATACTTATTGTGTTGTTTCTGAGAGGGGTCGGGAGGATTTCATCAACTCGCTGTTATGACGAACACGGCGATCAAATTCTGAAGGAGGAACAATGAACAGGGAGACTGGATGGATGATTGCTTTTGGAGCAATCATTACGGCAAGTGTCGTTGTGCTCGTATGGGGCGGACAACTACGTGTTGCAGCCTCACAGCTCAGTGAGCGTTTTCAGAGGCACGATGAACGAGATGAGGATGATGTCACCGAAGACTGAATCCTATCAAACTCAAAGAGTGGGAGAACCTGGTTCTCCCACTCTTTTTCAATATTTAATTTTTGCGGGCGTGGAGGGACTCGAACCCCCAGCACGACTTTTGGAGAGTCGCCGCTTACCAATTAACGAACACGCCCAGTGTTCTCCATGTAGACTCTTGCTAGTGTAACGAGTTGTCGCTGTAAGTCAACATCGTGATACCTAACTGAAATACATCCTTCATAGTCTTCTTTTTTCCTAGTTTGAGTATTTCTTTTTTGATATGTCTTTAAAAATTGATTTTTTGACATACCCGTAACATTTGACCAAAACTGTTTTTGTTTCTCTTCATTATGATAAGAATGTAAATGCATTAATACTCTAAATTTAGATTCATCAATGTCATAAACACTCCTTAAAAGTGTGAGAAATGTTTTTATCAATTCTGGGTCAGAATTAGTAAAATCAACTTTTCCATCTAAATCAGATGCGCCCTCACACCAATATATTAAAGAACACAATACTTTCTTTGAGGTTTTTGTTTCAGATAATGAATCTACAATCTTTTGAGAGTTCTTTTTTATGTTCGCTTTTTTATGATTTGTGTTTAGCTTTTTGATTTTATAGGCCTTTTCACGGCCTTTTCTTTTTTTATCTTTTATTTTTTGCTGTGCATTTTCAGATAATGTAATATGGCTAACCCATGAAGAAACAGAACCTTTTGAAACGCCAAGCTTCTTGTATATTTCATTTATTGAGTACCCCTGACGACGCAAACTTATTGCCTGCGCTTTCTCTTTTAACTTTGCTTTAGACATAGTAAGTTATATAACCTATCTTGATAGTTTATATAATATCATATATCACAAATAAAAATTTCCTCATATACGAGGAAATTTTTATTTCTTCTTTTTCTTTTTAGAAAGCTTTTTCACTTCCTTAAACACCACATGCTTTTTAAGCTTGGGGCTGTATTTTTTGATTTCGATTTTTTGATCTGCCTTGTCGCCCTTCTTGTTTCGTCGAGTATAGTATGTCTCTTTCGTGTCTGGGTTTTGCAGAATTACTAATGCTTTTTGTGCCATAGTGTTTCGTATATTACTAAAAAACCCCAAAAAAGCAAGAAACCCGCGATTCCGAAGAACCGCGGGTTTGAAAGCCGTTAATATTCACGCAACCGAAATTGCAGGAACATTAAAACGATTTCTGAAGAGCAGAGCCACAACAGCTGTAGTACCTATAAACGCTCTCACGATATAGATATAAGCTTCGAGATCTGCATCTGCGAATGCGGGGTAAATGGCAACCAGGTTGGCTACCCAGATTGAAAGCCAGAGAATGAGAGAATCATCATGCTGTCGTTTGTGTAAGCTTTTTACAATTGGCCAGTAGCCAACAAGTGCCAAAGCTTGTAGTAACACATACGACACGAAAGGATCATCAGTGAAGAGCCAAAAGATGACAATGCATCCGGCTCCTATCATGGTTCTTTTCTGTGTTGTGTTAAAAGAAACAGCAAGCGTTCCTTTTACCAACAACTTAAGGATGATTACTCCTGTAAGGCTCCATACGCTGATTACAGCAGATAGGAGACCAACATTCCCAGTGTAACTCCATTCAGGAGTCTGCGTGTACATAAACCACGCAAGACCAAATGAAGCTGAGAGTATAATGAACGCACCAGGAGGTGGCCCAAATACTCCGCGTACAATCTGCACCGCATAGTAGAGAGTGCCTGACAACATCACAAATGCTGTCAGATAGACCATTGAAAGGTACATTTCGTTCCTCCAGGTGAAGTAGTGAGTATCTATATATATTATAACATAATATATTACATATTGTCAAGATATACCCAAAGGCCTCTATGCCCTCTTTTTCTTTGAGTTTTTGTGTATTTTCTAGTATAGTTTCCTGTACGCGCGTCGGTGGCGGAGTGGTCAATCGCATTAGACTGTAAATCTAACGGCTTATGCCTACGCAGGTTCGAATCCTGCCCGGCGCACAACAAAAAATCACCCCTTGGGGTGATTTTTCTTATGCCTTTACTGTTTCTTTTTTCTTCTTTGTAGCAGGTTTTTTCTTCTTCCCTGTTCCCTGCTTTTTCACTGTAAATGAAAGTTCACCTGCTTTTATTCCTACAGACACCTTTCCTCCACTCATTACACCCTTCTCTACCATCAAGTTTGCAAGTGGTGTAAGAATCTTATTCTGGATAAGACGCTTAAGTGGTCGTGCTCCATATTGTGGGTCATAACCTTTTTGAGCCAAGTATGTAAGTGCTTCTTTGCTTACTGAAACATCAATATTTTTATCAGCAAGTCTCTCTTTTACTTTATCGATTTGAATATCTACAATCTCTCGAATTGACTCTTCTGTAAGCACATTGAAGATAACAACCTCATCAAGTCGGTTAAGAAATTCTGGTCGGAAATAATCCTTGAGTGCTTTTCCAACGCGCTCTTTTGCATCTTCGTACTCTTCTTGTGTATCAGCATTTGAAAATCCAAGACGCTCCATCTTCTCAATATGTTGTGAGCCAATGTTTGAGGTCATAACAATTATTGTGTTTTTGAAGTTTACCTTTCGCCCCTTTGCATCTGTAAGGTGTCCTTCATCAAGAACCTGAAGAAGAATATTAAATACATCTGGGTGTGCTTTTTCAATCTCATCAAATAGAACCACAGCGTATGGTCGGTGTCGTACTTTCTCTGTAAGGTTTCCTGCATCTTCGTATCCCACATATCCTGCTGGTGCACCAATCATCTTTGAGATTGAGTGCTTCTCCATAAACTCTGACATGTCTACTCGAATCAAGGCATCTTCATCATCAAACATAAACTCTGCAAGGGCCTTTGTAAGCTCTGTCTTTCCTACCCCTGTTGGGCCAAGGAACATAAATGAACCGATTGGTCGATTTGGATCTGAGATACCTACTCGAGAACGCTTTACAGCGTCTGATACAGCCACCACCGCGTCGTCTTGGCCTATTACTCGCTCCTTTAGCTCCTCTTCCATTCGTGCAAGCTTTTGTGTCTCTGCCTCAAGCATTCTATTTACTGGGATACCAGTCCATCTTGAAATAACATCTGCAATATCTGTTTCTGTTACCTCTTCTCGAAGCACGCGACGCTTTCCTTGTAGCTTCTTGAGCCGTCGTGATTTTTTCTCTATTTCATTTTCAAGCTCCGGGATGTCTGCATAACGGATCTCTGCTGCACGTGAAAGGTCTGCCATTGCCTCTGCTGCATCTGCCTCAATCCGAAGAGTCTCTAGCTCTTTTTTCATTTCTTTTATTTCTGCAAGAACCTCCTTTTCGTTTTTCCATCGAAGCTCTAGCTCGCTTGTCTTCTCACGAAGCTCTCCGATTTGTTTATCAATAGCCTCTACACGCTCTCGTGCATCTGTGTTTTCCTCATCTGAAGCTTCTTTTGCAAGTGCTCGCTTCTCAATCTCAAGTCGCAAAATTGTTCGATGTGCTATCTCAAGCTCCTCTGGCTTGTTCTCTAGTGACATTCGTAGTGATGAACATGCCTCATCCACAAGATCTACTGCCTTATCAGGAAGAAATCTGCTTGTTATGTATCGAGATGAAAGTTTTACTGCAGATATAAGAGCTTCATCGAGAATTCTTACCCCATGGAAAAGCTCATACTTCTCCTTGATACCTCGCATAATAGAAATAGCGTCAGTTATGCTTGGCTCATTTACATACACTGGCTGGAACCGCCGAGTAAGTGCGGGGTCTTTTTCAATATGTTTTTGATATTCTTTGAGTGTTGTTGCTCCAATCGCACGAAGCTCTCCTCGAGCAAGTGCTGGCTTGAGCATGTTTGATGCGTCCATAGCACCCTCTGCTGCTCCAGCTCCTACAATCGTATGAATCTCATCGATAAATAGAATGATGTTTCCTTTTGATTTATCAATCTCTTTCATGATTGACTTAAGGCGCTCTTCAAACTCTCCTCTGTATTTTGTGCCAGCGATAAGTGAGCCAAGATCAAGAGAAACAAGCTCTTTGCCTTTTAGTGACTCAGGCACATCACCTGTTGCCATTCTTTGAGCAAGACCCTCTACCACCGCTGTCTTTCCTACACCCGCTTCTCCAATTAGTATTGGGTTGTTTTTTGTTCTTCGTGAAAGAATCTGAATGATTCGGTTTATTTCTGTATCGCGACCAATTACTGGGTCTAGTTTGTTCTCTTGTGCGTACTTTGTAAGGTTTCGAGTGTATTTGTTGATTGCTCGAAATGTTGGCTTTCCTGGAACATCTGTAACCTTTCCTTCTTTAAGCTCTTCAAGTACTTCCATCACGCTGTCTGATGTGACTTTGAATCGAAGTAGAAGATCCTTTGACTGATTTGGAGTCTCTGTAAGTGCAAGAAATAGGTGCTCTGTTGCAACAAACTCCTCACCAAGTCGTCCAGCGATTTGTGTTGATGCTTCAAATATTCTCGCAAGCTCTGGAGTGAGATAGATTTGGTATGAAGGAGAAAGCACTGATGATGCCTCTGGTGCTTCAAGCGACTCTACCACTGAGTCTGTCAAAAGCATTACATCCACACCAAGACGCTCTAATACGGAGTACACCACACCCTCTTCTTGCAATATCAAAGCAGCAAGCAGGTGAGCGGGCGTAACATGGTTTTGTCCGCGCTCTATTGCAAGCTCATGTGAACGTTTTACAACCTCTTTTGCTTTTGTTGTGAATTTTCCAAATGGTGGCATATTTCCTTAAATATTAATGTTTTTGAGCTTATAAAAAGGCACAAAAACTATACTCATATGTGAGTTTGTATAATACAATCAAAAAAATGTTGGGTCAATATTTTAATTTTCCTCTGGTTCTTCATCTGAAAGACCATCTTTGTATGCTTGTAGTGTGGATACAATCTTCCCTGCTGGTACTACAAAACTTTCAGTATCTGAGCTTACCCCTACTCCTATCATTTCACCAAATACATTGAAGTTTGGGTTTCCTGTGAGCTTGTTGCCCGTAACTGTAGTGCTGATTTGTGCAAGAACTTTTGTCTCTTCCTCATCAACAACACGGATATCATCTACGAGTGCAGATATAACTCCCATGTGTACTGTATTTCGCCCCGCCCCTCCGATAGTAATCACGGTTTGTCCAAGCTTTAGATCTTTTTGGTCTACAAATGAAACTGGCTTGAATGTTCGCTCATCCTCTTGTGTCATCATAATCTGCAACAAGGCCAAGTGAGCATCGTCGTCTATATAAAGTACTTTAAATGGAAAACGTTCTCCTCCAATACGCGCAATAAATTCTGTCTCTGGAGCAATAACGCCTGAATCAGCTACTGCCATGCCTGACTCTGAGATGAGTGTTGCAAGGCCAACTGTTTTATAGAGTGTCTTTTGGTCTTCTGATAGAGATGTTGTTTCTATTCGTACAAGTGATTGTGAGCCATCTGCTATAGCTTCTGTGATGAGATCCTCTTCTTTCACGACCACGGTTGTCTCTTTTGTAATTACTGAAGCTGCTTGCTGTGAGTCATCCTCAACAACTCGCTCAACTGTGCGTTCAACCACTCGGTTTACTGTGTTTGTAACTGCAGGAGGTGCTTGATCTACAAGCGTAACAGTCACAATACCTGTTGCAATAGAGGTAACAAAGCTCACCAAAAGTGTGAGCAAAACGATCTGGTGTGTAGTTAGTTTTTCCAAATCCATATACTCTAAAGTATAGAGGATTGGGATAGGCTGAGCAAGCTAGCTTTTGAGTATTTTCTGTAAAACTTTTATCACCGTATCGACGTCTTTTTTAGTAGTCTCTTTCCCAAGAGAAAAGCGTACTGCGCTCGGGTTTCTGTGGTCAAATAGAGCCTGAAGTGTAGCTGAAGGGTCGTCGTTTGACTGAGTACAAGCACTTCGAGTCGAAGTATAGATATTGTTCATATCAAGAGACACCACGATAAACTCATGGTTCTCTCCTGGGAATGTAACGCTAACATTGTGAGGGGCGCGAAGCACTTTGTCTCCATTTATACGCGCCTTTGGAAAATGGGCCTCAATCTCTTTAAAGAAATAGTCTCTTACGGCTTCTACTTTTTCTTTATATTCACCTTGTTCTGTCTGCGCTATCTCAAATGCTTTTGCAAAACCTACAATAAGAGGCATTGCTGGAGTACCGTGTCGTACATATGACTTTGTTGAAAGCCCCAAAAGAATTGGCTTTAGGGTGATGTCTTTTCGTACATAAAGAGCTCCAACACCTTTTGGCCCATACATCTTGTGTGCATCAAGTGTCATCATGTCTACTCGGAGTTTTGTAGCATCACACGGTAGATATAGTGCTGCTTGTGATGCATCTGTATGAAAAATGATATTGCTACCGTGCTCTTGGTTGTATTTTTCTATAGCACGACCTATAAGCTGTATTGGCTGTATTGTGCCGATTTCGCTGTTTACATACAAAATAGAAACCAAAAGTGTATCCTCTGAAAGAAGCTCTTTGAAATGGTCTGTATCTACAATACCGGCTTCGTTGACACGTGCTATGTCCACATGCAAATCATTTGCATTTGCATATTCTACTATTCCCCCTACTGATGGATGCTCTATAGCACTAAGAATGATTCGCTTGCCGGAAATTTCTCCCTTCTCTTTTTGAGCTTCTAGATAGCCAACAAGTGCTTGGGTTGAGCTTTCTGTTCCATTTCCAGTAAATATAATCTCTTCAGGCCTACAATCGATAAAACGAGCACATGTGCGCTGTGCATTCTCAAAAACCTCTCGTGCTTCTACTCCCATAGAATGAATCGCCCAAGGGTGAGCAAATACATCACTCCAGTATGGCTCCATAGCTTTTTGTACACGCGCATCAACTGGCGTGGTGGCCATGTAGTCGAGGTATATTCCTTTGTTTTTCTTATTAAGCATGCTCTTTATTATTCTCATACTATATTGTATAGTAAGGATTACATCAACAGCACCAGGTGCTGTTTTAGCTTGATTTATACCATGAGTGCACAATCAAAGACAGAGAATAATATCACTCGACCGCCCGTAATCGTTGTTATGGGTCATATTGACCATGGGAAATCAAAACTCCTTGATTATATCCGCAAATCACATGTAGTGGAATCAGAAGCTGGGGGTATCACACAGCATATCTCTGCATACGAAGTAGAACACGAAAAAGATGGTGAAAAACACCGAATCACTTTTCTGGACACTCCAGGTCATGAGGCTTTTTCTGGAATGCGAGCGCGAGGAGCTCAAGTAGCAGATATTGCTATTTTGGTGGTGGCAGCAGATGACGGAGTAAATACACAAACTGTGGAAGCGCTCGAAGCTATAAAAGGAGCTGATGTTCCTTATGTGGTTGCTATCAACAAGATTGATAAACCAGACGCAGATATAAATAAAACAATCCAAAGCCTTATCGAGCACGAGGTCTATGTGGAAGGATATGGAGGAGATATTCCGTATGCAAAGATAAGTGCCAAAGAAGGTGATGGTGTGGATGAGCTTCTGGATATTTTGCTACTCGTAGCAGAGCTTGAAGAGCTGAGCGCAAACCCAAACACTCCAGCAGAAGGCGTGGTGATAGAAACACGGCTCGACCCAAAGAAAGGAATCTCTGCAACACTTGTGATTACTTCAGGGACTATCAAACAAGGAATGCATGTGGTGGCAGAAAAAGCTACATCACCCGTGCGAATCATGGAAGACTTTAGCGGGAAGAAAATCTCAGAAGCAACATTTTCATCACCTATTATGATTACTGGCTTCAATGAGACACCAAATGTTGGTGCACGATTTAAAACATTTGAAAAACGAAAAGATGCAGAGAAGTATGCTCTTGAATATGGAGAAGCTTCAACAAAACAAGAAGCTGAGGTTGTATCTGATGATATTCATACTATTCCTGTAGTGGTAAAGGGAGATGTGGTGGGAACACAAGAAGCTCTCATGCTAAAGCTTAAAGAGCTAGAGACAGAGCGAGTAAAACTAAAAATAGTACACACGGGTATTGGAACCATTACTGAAGGTGATGTGAAGCTTGCTGGAACAAGTGAAAATGCTTACATCATCGGGTTTAATGTTGATATTGAACGAACGGCAGAAGAGCTTGCAGAGCGCATGGGTGTAAAAACACAAACATCAAATATTATCTACGAGCTTATTGAGTGGTTTGAAAAAGTTGTAGAAGAGGAAACTCCTAGAGAAGAAACAGAAGTAGAGATAGGGCGACTAAAAGTACTAAAAACATTTAGCCAAGTTAAAGACAAGCAAGTGATTGGTGGAAAGGTGAGCGGTGGAGTTATAAAGAAAGGTGCACGATTTAATATCATGCGACGAAATGAGAATGTGGGAGTTGGTAAGATAAATGGTATCCAACAGCAAAAATCTAGCGTGTCAGAGGCGCACGAAGGAGGTGAAGCAGGTCTTGAGGTAGAGTCTAAGACAACTATTGCCGAGAGCGATCACCTTTCTGTCTTTGTAATAGAAAAACGATAATATGACACTCCGACAAGAAAAACTTTCATCAAGAATACGAGAGATTGCGTCGGAGTTTTTTGCGAGAGAGTCAAACCGTTCATCTCTTATTACAATTACGCGCGCAAGTGTGTCGAAAGACATGGCAAAAGCGACAATATACATAAGTGTGTTCCCAGAAACAAATGAGGAGACTGCTCTTGATTTTTGTAGACGAAAAATGGGAGACTTTCGTGCATACGCAAAGCCACAGCTTCCACTGAAGCGAATTCCTTTCTTTTCATGCGAATTAGATATTGGAGAGAAAAACCGGCAAGCGATTGACGAAATAGAGTCTGATTCGTAGTATAATGCTTTAAAACATAATATGGCTCGGTGGCGAAGTGGTAACGCTGGGGACTGCAAATCCTCCATGCGCGGGTTCGATTCCCGCCCGGGCCTCACTGTATTTTTATACATGCCCGGGTGGTGGAATTGGTATACACGCTCGACTTAAGATCGAGTGCCGCAAGGCATGAGGGTTCGACTCCCTCCCCGGGCACATTAAACAAAATGAGCTGATTTTTAATCAGAGAATATTGTTTAAGTCTGGGAGAGCTGAGTCGAACGACTCCCTGCCTGCCGGCAGGCAGGCCTCCCCGGGCACAGCATAGGTAGAATATTTTGAAAGAAAATGATATGCTACTGTGTTATAATCCGCCCATAGCTCAGTTGGTAGAGCATCCGGCTCTTAACCGGCAGGTCGTAGGTTCGAATCCTACTGGGCGGACCAGGGCGAGTGGCGTAATTGGTAGCCGCGCTAGTCTTAGGAACTAGTGGAGTAATCCGTGGAGGTTCGAGTCCTCTCTCGCCCACATAAAATAGTTGGACCCCGATGCGTAAGCATTGGGGTTTTACTATTTTAGTAAACTCATACACCAGCCAACAAAAAACACCCGGTCTGATGCCGAATGTTCATAGTCTTCTACAGTGAGTGTTTTTTGAACGGATGAACCCAATGAGACATTCCAATTTCTAGGTGTCTCTGACCACGCAATCAGACACTAATTACACGGCCAGCAAGAAATCTTCATTCTTCTCTTATGGTGATCAATTGTCAATCTCCAGGTAAGTAGGTCGCCCCACACGAACGTAATCGACTGAACTAGTCAGTATGTACGAAGAATAGCCTTAAATAAGACTATCTACCCAGCAATAATTATATATCTTGAAATAATTTGGTCAAATATTGTGCTCCAAGACTTCATAAAGTAATATGTGTGTAATATGTCAAAACTTCCTTTTTACAAATCCTTTAAAAATTTTTGGATTAATCAATTTTCACAAATAAGGCAGGCTTGGGAAAATAAAGAGCTAGTTTGGATACTTTTTTATATATTTGCAATTCTTATATTAATAATGCCTGGAATAGGGTATTTTGTAGGAGGGGTTGATAATTTAATTACTACTTCAAGAAAATACATCCCTATTATATTCGAGGCAGAATACCCACCAAAAAAATTAAGCTATGAGCTTATTAAAAGAAACAAGACTGAAGAAGGGTTGCACAGAACACTTTTTAAAATATCAATAGAATCTTATCCTGGAGATAAAAGAAACCAAACTTTATATGGCATCAATTTAGGTCAAGATGCTGAATGTGAAAGAGGTAGTGATAAATTTGAAGCGAAAATTTTAGCTGGCATTGCAACCTCAACTCAAGAGTTTTTGTTTGACTGTCTAACAAAAGAACCTCTTTTGGATAACGGAAAACTCTTCTCTATATTTGAATAGTCTTAAAACACCCGCATGACGCGGGTGTTTTTATTATGTAATTGGAAACAATATCCACTATTGTTTTACACTCCGATACTACTTTTTATAAATGCGAGAATTCCCCATGCGGCTACCATAATAAACATTCCTAGTATTCCCCAAATCATATGCCGTGTTCCCTCTTTTCGTTTTTCTGGATTTTCAGCACCAGCAATAAACTTCACAATTCCCCATACAAAATAGAGAAGTGCTAATGCAAATATCAAACTTATGAGCGGATTAATAATCGCATCTCCAAGTCGCTGAATGATTCTCTCTGTTGTCATACACTATTGTGGAATTCGTGGCACGCTTATAACGCTCTCTGCGCTTCTATTGTCTTTGATACCAAGAGAGTTTTGCAAAAATGCAACCAACCCCCATACAGATACCATCACAAATAGAGCAACGATTCCCCACAACATTTGTTGCTTTGCGTCCTCTCGTGCACCTGAGTCTCCTGACTTGCGGATAAAGTTCGCCACACCCCACAAAAAGTAGAGTAGTGAGAGCCCCACCACAATAGGAATAATCCACTCAACCCAAATACCAACACTAATGATTAGGTTCTCGATTGTTTGTGCGTATGCAACGCTTGGCAGTGCGAATATAGACAATAACACTCCATTTATAATTGTTCCTTTTTGATTCTTCATACAATTCCCATATACGCCAAAAACACCTCATTACGAGGCGTTCTGGTCGTTATAAACGTTATCGGAGGTCAACTGTTGGGATATCACCTCTATCCACATTTCCTCCTGAGCTAATTCCAAGTGTGTTTCCAAGGAATGCTACCAATCCCCATACAGATACCATCACAAAAAGTGCGATGATTCCCCAGATCATGATGCCTTTTGCCTCTTCTCGAGCATCTCCACTCGATACAACATACTTCACAAGTCCCCATAGGAAGTATAGAAGTGCTAGCGCAACCACGATTGGAAGGAGCGTGTTGATCCATCCTGCAATTTTCAAAAGAAAATCATCAAGATTTCGTGTTTGGTTTGAAACTCCTTGTGCAAATGCAAAGAACGGTGTCATGAAATATAGAGATACCATTCCTGCTGCGATTGTTAAATATCTTTTCATATTTGTATTAATAATGTGTAATAAATAAATCAATATACACGAGCCAAAAACGACCTCTGACTCAGTTTATATTAGGATACCATGTCAAAAACAATAGCGAAAACAAGCTTTGTGGATAGCTATCGTGTAGGAATACCCAGACTTGAGCCAACAAATGACACAAGCCCCCAAAGAGAAAGTAGAACAAAAAGCCCTACAACTCCCCAGACCATACGCTGTTTTCCCTCTTCGCGCCCTGTAGAACTCTCTGCATTTCGTACAAAGTCTGCTATTCCCCATAGAAATACCAATAGTGCCGCACCTGAAAGGATGGGAATAATAGATGTAATCATGCCTGTAATAGAATCTGCAAGTTGTCGAAAGTTTTGGGGTGCAGCATGAGCCACTCGTGGAAACACAGAGTAGAAAAGCACACTATATACAAAATAATAATAGTGATAGTCCATTAGAGTAGTTCTGTTACTGTATTACTGATAAGCGTACTTAGAACTGTAGCCCCAAGTAGAACCGCCGCACCAATAGCTGTATATGTAAATGCCCGTCGTGCCTCTGAGATTTTCTCTGGGTTACCTTGTGCTCGCACAAAAAGGAATCCTGCGTATATAAAACCAAGAATAATAAGTGGTGTACCAAGCTGTACTACAATATCAAGAATAGCTGCCAGTAGCTCTTGTAGGTTTCTGCTCTTTATCGGATTTGTAACACCTTGCCCAAATACAATCATTGGAGCAAATGCAATCACAGACAGTACCGAAGTATATAGAAATATTGCTTTCTTTTTCATATTTATTGCTGATCTAGCGGTATATCTATGTTAGCACGCGGGTCAATAAAACTCTCTAGCAGTGTGTTAACAACGAGCCACGCTGAAAGCATGATTAAAAGCCCTATAACAGTCTTTTTGAATACATTTTTAGCCTGATCTTTCTTACCTGGGCTACCTCCAGAAGTAATAAGTAGAAAACCTGCATATACAAACAGAAGTGGGGCAATAATCGTTACAGACCAGAAAATAAGGGTATTTATGACAGTATTAAGAAGTACCATGAACTGATTAAAGTCACATACTGGCTCACCATCACCTCCACATGGAACCAATCCTGCAGCTGAAGTAAGAAGTGGTAAAACAAAAACCACCAATATTAGCAATCCTGAAAATATATGAAGTATAAGCTTTCTTTTATTCATCCCTTTAGAAATTATTGATAACTAGGTTTAATTTATTTAGGTATATATTACCCATTATACGTATTTTATGTTTTCCCGTTTATGTATGAAATTTCTAACGGGACTCATAATTATTGTCCAAGTAGAATATCCATCAAATCACTTGCTCTGTTTACCGACTCTCCTATTCTCAATCGCCCAGATGTAACATCCTCTACCATTTCTTGGAATATTCCTCGTGAACCTGCTGGATTTGGGTCTAGCCATGATCGAGCAATGACAGCACTCTCATAAAATACACTCTTGTATGCGTCATCTGCTGGCTCACGAAGCAATCGTCTCTGTACCGGTGCTACATTTCTATTTACTACAAAAAGCTCTCCTGCGTCTCTCTCAGAGAGAATAAGTGCAAGAGCAAGCGCTCCATTTGGATCTTGGGCTCGTTTTAGAACAGATAGTGCTCCAATGTGCCCAAGTGTCATTCGAGTATTTGCGCTTCTGATTTGTGGAAATGGTGCTACATCAAAATTCAGGTTTGGATTTACTAGCCGAATATCATCAATCTCTGACGCAAAACCAAAGTACATTGCCAAATCACCTGATGAGAACATTCGTGATGCTCTTGGGAGTGAGCGGTTCCATGAATAAATAGGTTTTACTGGGTCTGAAAATTCTGTATAGAAACGAAGCGCTGTCTCTGCTGGGACCAGTGTAGAACCAAATCTCTCTCGTAGTACATTTTCAAGCTCTCCAAAACTGTTTCGCTCTACAATGGGTGTACCCGCCTGAATAAGCATTGCAGAAAGTACATCTTTTGCATTATCAACATTTCGCATTTCTCCAAACGACACACCTGCTTGCTGTATTGTGCCATTGAAGTCACTTTCGGTAAGGTCTGGTACGACAGTATTAAACTCATCCCAATATGAAGGAGGTGATACAAGACCAGCATTTGCAAATATATTTTTGTTCCAATACATCACAAGCGGATCTACATATAGAGGAAATCCAATTATACCCTCTTCATTTGTGAATATATCTGCCCCATCGATATATGTGTCTTTGAAATCACGCAGAGAAAATGTCTCGTATGGAATGGCGATTATTTTCTCTTGGTGTGTGAGAATCTGGTCTTCATTTATCAAAATAGCGTCAGGACCTCTGTCTTCTGCAAGCGCTTCTGTAAGCTCTATATCAAAATCATCACGAGAGAACTCCTCGTATGAAATATTTACAGCATTGTTTCCAGCAAAAAGCTCTCCTGTAACACGCTCAAACACATCTTCGTCTAGCACTCCCCATACTTCTACATTAATAGCGTCTTGTGGAGTAGAGCGCTGAAGACCCAAGAAAATCACTCCGATAACTGCAAATGCACCGAAAATGATTGTGATTATTAGCTGAAATGTATTTCCTTTCATGTTTGTATTATTTTACCGCAATAAAGCCGTAGTGATGAGCCCCCGCATCCACTGTCTTTCCTATTGTAAACCCTACTTCTTCACATATTGTGCGCACTGCATGCTCTGGAACAATGTCCTCTGTCTTTGGACCAAGTCCTCCAAACGAATCACTCCAATCTATTACAAGAAGCTTCCCACCTATTTTTAGTACTCTATATGCCTCTTTTACTAGTGCTTCTTTGTTTTCTATTTGGAAGAGTGTGTTTGAAAGCACCACTGCATCAAGTGACTGTGGTGAAAGTGTGCTTCCGTTTTCTTTCTCAAGGTCAGCCCATACTATTTCTATATTTGCGAGCTCTTGCTCTCGAGCAAAGCGCTGTGTTCGTGTGAGTAGGTCTTTTTGAATATCCACCGCATACACAACTCCCGATTTACCCACTTCTTGTGCCGCCGCAATAGTATAAAATCCAGAACCAGAACCAAAATCAGCTACATGCATACCTGCAAGCAAATCAAGGTGTGAAATATTTTTATCTGGATCAGAAAATGACATATATCCCTCTTGTATACTCCCTATAATACACTACCCACGCACCATATTACACACCTCTATACACAAAAGAGAACAGCGTACCACACAATGTGTGATACGCTGTTTGGATCCTCCTGGAAACCTAGCGATAAACGAAAGATCCTATTGATGTCTCCAGGCCTTCCTTTTCAAGAACAACCTTTTCAACAAACTCATCCGTCCCAATAATAGCGACGTAAAAGTTTGCTTCAGTGGAGTCATTGAGCAACTCAATTGTATCACTCCAAATTGCAATCTTGGCAGAAGACATCCCGAATGTTTCTTCAAATTCAACGACTGCAGTGCAGTCGTTTGCGTTGTTATCTACGCAAACGACATTGTCAATTGACGTAACTTTAGCAAGCTTCACGTCATTGAATTCACATCCGGTGAGAATGCAAGTTGAGAAAACAATCAGTACGAGTATGAAAACGATGTTTTTCATTGTAGTTACTCCGTAGAAGGAGTGGTTGGTTCATGTATCTACGTGTATTATACTATATTTAAAGTATATTGTCAATGTTTAATATTAAAATAGCAAAATATAGCTCAACTTCAACACAAAACCCCGCATATGCGGGGTTTTGGTTATACGCAGATAAGTGTTGCTACACTGTCGCCTGCTTTTAGCTTCATGATTCGTACTCCTTGTGTTGAGCGACCAAGTGTTGGTACCTCACCAGAATCGAGTCGTATTACTTGCGATTTCTTAGACATTGCTACAATCTCTTGCTCGTCATTGAAAATAATCTTTGCCCCCATCAAATCTCCTGTCTTTGCTGTGAGGTTTACAGTCTTTATACCGCTTCCTCCTCGCTTTTGTACTTTGTACTCAGAAAGACTTGTTCTCTTTCCGTATCCATTTGCACTAATAACAAATAGGTCTCCGTCTTTCTTCTCATCATTTATAACCGTTGCATCTATCACTTCGTCTTTTGCTCCAAGCTTGATTCCCTTTACACCTGCCGCTGAGCGACCCATTTCTCGAACATCGCTTGCTTTAAATCGAATTGATTGTCCCTTTCTAGTCATAATCATCAGATCATCACTGTCTTTTGCAAAAGATGCTGAAACAAGTGTGTCCCCCTTCTTGAGTGAAATGGCGATAAGTCCGCTTCGTCGTACATCATGGAAGCTTTCTGCATCTACACGCTTTGTAACTCCGTTCTTAGTAATCATTGCAAGAGTTGTATCTTTTTTCTTGATTACCTTTGGCATTGGCAGAATAGATGTCACCACCTCACCTTCTTCAAGCGCAATAAAGTTTGCGATTGATTTTCCTCGTGTAGCTCTACGTCCTTCTGGAAGCTCGTACATCTTTAGCTTGTACACCTTTCCTGCGCTTGTGAAGAATAGAATGTCGCTGTGAAGCGTGGTGTAAATAAGTGATGTAATAAAGTCCTCATCCTTTGTGTTTAGGTCTACCACACCAACACCTCCTCGCTTTTGCTTTTTGTACTCACTTGGGTTTGTGCGCTTTACATAACCTCCTGATGTGTATACAAGTACACTCTCCTCATCTGGAATAAGGTCTTCATCTGAGATATCTTTTGCTTTTGTTGCTACCACCTTTGTGCGTCTGTCGTCTGCATGCTTATCTCGCACCTCAAGTAGCTCTTTCTTTACTTGATTTCGAATCTTTGTATCGCTTGCAAGAAGCGCCTTTAGCTCTTTTATAAGTGCTTGGATAGATTTGAGCTCGTCCTCAATCTTCTTTCGCTCAAGTCCAGCGAGTCGTTGAAGTTTCATCTCAAGAATAGCTGTTGCTTGTTTCTCTGAGAATTTGAACTTCTTCATCAAGTTTGCGTGCGCAACTTGTGTATCCTTTGAAGCTTTAATGAGCTTGATAATCTCATCGATATGATCGAGCGCCTTTTTAAGACCAAGAAGAATGTGCTCTCGTGCCTCTGCTTTGTCCAAATCATACTGAGTTCGACGTGTAATCACTGTAATTCGGTGTGATACGAACTCTTCAAGAATTGCCTTTAGTGAAAGTGTTTGTGGTACACCATCTACTAGCGCAACCATGTTGAAGTGGAAACGCTCTTCTAGCTGTGTGTGTTTGTATAGTGAGTTGAGTAGCTTGTTTGGATGTGCGCTTGATTTTAGCTCTATAACAATACGAATATCTTTTGTAGACTCATCTCGAATGTCTTTTATGCCTTCTAGTTTTTTAGCTCTCAGTAAATCAGCCATCTTCATAATAAGCGCTGATTTGTTTACTCGATATGGGATTGATGTAATAACAATCTCAAACTGTCCTGCCTTTTTCTCTACAATCTCTGCATGACCTCGCGTGAGTACACCTCCTCGCCCACTTGCGTATGCATGTGCAATATCATTTTTACCAAAAATCATTCCTCCTGTTGGGAAGTCTGGACCTTTTACAAACTGTAGTAGGTCTTCTGTGGTTGCACTCTTGTTTTCAATAAGGTGCACTGTGGCATCAATAACTTCACCAAGGTTATGTGGTGGAATGTTGGTTGCCATACCCACAGCAATACCAAGTGTTCCATTGAGAAGTAGATTTGGAACAGCTGCTGGCAATACTGACGGCTCTTTCTTTGTGCCGTCGTAGTTTTCACGAAAATCTACTGTGTTTTTGTTGAGGTCAGAAAGCAGGTCTGCTGAGATTTTTGACATCTTTGCCTCAGTATATCGATACGCAGCTGGTGCATCACCATCGATAGAACCAAAGTTACCTTGTCCGATTACGAGCGGATATCTGTATGAAAAATCTTGTGCCATTTTCACCATGGCATCATATGCTGCGGCGTCACCATGTGGGTGATAACTACCAAGAACGTGTCCGATAACAGTCGCTGACTTTCGGAATTTTGCTCCTGCAGTAAGTCCCATCTCATTCATAGAATAGAGAATTCGTCGGTGCACTGGCTTTAGACCATCACGCACATCAGGAAGCGCTCGAGAGGTAATAACGGACATCGCATAGTCGAGATACGCCTCGCGCATTTCGCTCACAATAGGGCGGTCAATTACGCCCTCTTTTACCACCTTTACATCCTCTGGTTTTTCGTTTTTATCGCTCTTTTTAGCCATATTTAAAGTGTAATTATATCATATTTGGATACAAAAATCGAGCGCAAAAACGCCTCTTTATACCCATATTTACTACTCGTTTTCTTGTCTATATTCTGTCTTCCCAAAAAGACTTAGTACATCGTCCCAGACACCCTGAACCTCTTTTGTGATTACTTTGAAATCACTCCCAATAGCCTCCATTGGAGACGCCATATATACATCAGGCTCGTGTTCGATAACCTCTTCTTGTGTTTGTGGCTGTGTATTTCCACCAAAGAAGAAGTTCTTAACAGCCACAAATGAGTTGTATGAAGTGGTGCTAGACCACAAAGACACAATAAGCGCTGTGATGACCAGTGCTGAGAAAAACGCAATGTGTTTTTTATATCGTATCTCTTTGTGTCGCATTGTTATGCATTTGATGAGAGAAGGACCGCCACATCTCCTTCTTTGTCTGAAATATCTCTTTGCTTGATAGTGAGCTTATCAACTCCTTTCACGTCTTCTGCGCTCATTTCTTTTAGAAATGTTTGAAGAGCTTTATCTTTTTCATCTTTGAAGTGCATTGGGATAACAAGTTTTGAAGAGAGCTTTACTGCAAGCTTTGAAGCCTCTACTGCATCTAGTACTCCTTCGCCAGAAATTGGTACAAAAAGAATATCTATCTCATCGATTGCCTCCAATACGTTTTGTGGAAGATCTTTGGTAGATAGCGCCCCTAGAAAGCAGAGCATCATGTCTTCTAGTTTTACAAAATACACTGTGTTGTTTCGTTTTTTCCCATCGTACTCTGACTCAGTCAAAAATCCTTTAACAAAAACTCCTTTTACTTCGTATTCACCTGGACCAACTATAGAAAAGACCTCGTCATTCTTTGCTGACATGTCGTCTGACCCATTAAAGTCGGGGTGCATAATGGATGAAAGTGTAATATCAGCTCCAAATCGTACTGATGAGTGCTTTGATTTTTTTGATGGTGGGTTGAATGCCAAAACAGTGTCCCCAAACTGTACTCTAAAGCACTGTAATCCGTGGTGTGTGATAATCATAGTAGTAATATATTAGCAGAATATAACCGTAATTCAAACGGCTCAGCTTCTAGAAGCTGAGCCGTTGCTTTTTTTAATGGCTTTACAAAGCCCTTTTCAACGGCTCAACCGGTTGAGCCGTTGAAAATTACCTCAAATAACGAGCTTTGTTTATCTTATGCTGATCAAATGTGACTGCATAGTGAAAACGGCCGTCATCATCTGATAGATAAAATAGATACTTATTTGGAGTTGGCGTTACCGCAGCTAGAAGTGAGTCGAGCCCTGGGTTTGTGATAGGACCTATCGGAAGCCCTGGGTATTTGTATGTGTTATATGGTGAGTCTACTTGTAAATCCTCTAGAGTTACCTCATATGTATTTCGTCCAATAATATATGGAAATACTGCGTCTACTTGAAGCGCCATCCCTATCTCAAGTCGTGACCAGAGAATATCAGAAATCATTCGCTTTGACTCTAGTGTCCGTGCTTCTTCCTCGAGAAGTGACGCCATTATGACAATATCCTCAAGCGGTTCCCCGAATGCATCTATCTCCTCTTGTATTTCTGCAACTTTTTCTTCAAAGTGCTCACGCATCACTCTAACAATCTCCTCCTCACTCACGTTTGGAAGAAAGAAGTATGTGTCAGGAAATAGATACCCCTCGTATGGAAGTGCAATCTCTACAAAGTGCTCTGCATCAAAACCACCAAACCTTCTCTCAAGCATAACCGCCATCTCTACAACGCTCGTACCCTCGGGAATAGTGACTGTGGTTGGAGTAAACCCAAAGTCTCCTCTAGAGATAGCACCAGCAACACCAAATACTGTTCGTGGTCGCACAAAGAAATAATCTCCCGCTAACACTCCCGCATTACCCGGGCGAAGTCTTACAAGTGTTTTGAATAGTATTTCTGACTTGATAATATTTTCCTCATCAAGCATCTGTGCAATATCACTTACTGTCGCACCTTCTTCTACTGTTACTGTGGTTCCTACTGGAAATGAAAATGGCGCTCCAAGAAATAGAAGATATACAAGCGAGAGCAGTACTAGCCCACCAATAACAGCGTATGCAGGGTTTTGCCCCGCAAGCCACTTGGTCTTTTTGATATTAAATTTGATAACGCGACGAGTCTCTCTAAGACGCTCGTTATTTTCTTGAATAAATAATGACATATGTTGCTATACCGGAAGGTTTGATGGCGGCTCTGTCTTCTTTGCTTCGATTCGTTTGAGTGTTGGTGTTTGTGCCACACTTCCTGGGAAGTGGAATATTGTTGCAAGCTCTTCTGTATTAAATACAAATGGCTTTTCCTGATACGGAGGATAAAAGTATGAACGCCTTTGAAATGCATCAAAAAGCGCTTGACGGGTTCTGTTTTGCCTAATACCTCTAAAATCTTGCCAAGGATAACTAAATGACGTCATCCCGCCTGTTGGCTTTATGGCGTTTAGATTCTCAGATGCAAATGTACGCCATGATGCAATGAGTCCAGTAATGTTTATTGGATTAAAGTTGTCGCCCTCTGCAAGATAAATACCTCGAATACCCACATCAAAAGCAGGTTTTGTAACACTTCGTTCTATTGCCTTTGCTACATCTCGCTCGCCCTCTGAAATGGTTGGTGCCACAGGGAAGTCAGAACCTTCGATTTTTTCTGCTTTTGGTGCTTTTGTTTTTGGATCACGACAAAGTATTTCATCCACCTTTGCTTCTGCGTCTTTTTTCCATTTACTTTTTGCCCCAAAAATAAACTCTTTTATGTTACTCGGCTTTGCGGGTCGCTCTTTATGAAACTGAATCAAAATCTGGTACCACACCTGCTCACCCGGCCCTAGAGAACCCAGGAACTCCATCATAGGAGTCATCGGGTCTACTTTAAATTCCTCTTTTGGATCTTTATCAAGACCATAATCAATATATGTTTTTATTGGAAATACATCCTCATTTACCAAATCAAACTGACATCCCCAAAGTGAAATATTGTCTGGGTTGTATTGGATAAAGTGCGTATAGTCGTCTACTTCAAACACCTCTGCATCAGGAAACTGAGAATATACTTGTGATTCAATAAACGCCTTGAAGCCACTTCGTGTCCAAATGATAAAGTGAATCTCCCCTTCTATAGAAATAATCTCCAGTGAGAACCATGGCCGTATAGAACCATCTATATATCTCTTTATCCAAGTCGCCTCTCCACCTCGCTGGTTTAGAGCAGAGAGAAAGAGCTCCATGGCAAGTGGTGACTTGAGCTGTTCTTTGGGAAGCTTTATCTCAAGAAGAACATGATCTTGCTTGGCCATAAACTGTGCACGCCGATAGAGTATCCAAACATGCCAAAATATCATCCCAAGAAAAATAGGAAGTATTACTGGAAGTAGTGTTCCAATCACACGAAGTCCGTCTGCCACCACGGCAGTACCGTAATACATTATTGTGTCGATTATTATCATGTACTACCCATGATACAAAAAAACAGCGCCCCCGAGTAGGGGGCGCTGTGGGTACTGTATTATTTAAGTGCGTACTTTCCTTCCTTTGTCTTTTTAAATGTGTCGCTGTCTTGAAGGTTTACCAATACCGTGTTTGGCTTTACATATCGCTCCTTGAGTACATAATCTACAATCTCATCTCGTGAAAGTGGGCCATGCTTATCAAGAACTTGCTCAATAACGTCCTTTACGATTCCTTCCATGTATCCCCATGACTTAAGTGCGTAAAGTCCTCGTCCTACAAGTACGAATCGTCCGTCCTTAATGAGCTCGTTGTGGGTAGTTGCTACATGAGCTTGCTTTCCAAATAGCTTTTGGATTTTCTTTGTTACTTCTGTGAAGTGCATTGGAGACCCGTGTTGTCGAATCACAAGGTATGCATAGTCTCGCATTCCCTTTACTCGTACATTTGGTGAGTCTGCCTTTCCCCATTCACCTAGTGGGTTCTTATCAATATTCTTTGAAAGTGCTAGCCATCGCTTGAGCACATTTGCGTCATATGAATGCTCTCCAAACTCTTCTGCAAAAAGTTTTTCAAATGAAGATACAATCTCTTCCTCTGATACAAGGTCATCGTCTGTAAACATGTCATGAAGCTTCTTGAGTGCGTTGTGAACATATCCAGATACACCCTTGTCTACATTCCATCGGTGCTTGAAGTTTTTGTCTTCTTTTTCTTTATTAAAATCTTCACCAAGAACAAGTAGTAGATGAATGTGGTTCTTGATATTTTTCTTTGAACTCTTTCCTGAAAGATAATCTAGGAGTTCGTCTTCAGATACAATAAATCCAAGTTCTGCGATTTTCTCTTTTAGCTCTGCGAAAACATCTGCATTTTCTTGCATAGCATCAGACTGTCGAATCTTATTCAGTGCATGATTTTCAATCTGTCGTACACGCTCTCGTGTAATACCATAAATGCCCCCAATTGCTTCTAGGGTCATTGTGTTTCCGTCTTCTCCCAATCCATATCGACGTACGATAACATCTTGGGCACGCTCAGGAAGCTCTTTAATAAGCTGTTTTGTTACCTGATGTGGTTTAAAGCTAAATGAACTCATAATGTTTATTTGATTTATTGTATATGCGAACTGTGTCGCGTGAGGTACTAAAATACCATCGATAGACTTTTTGTCAAGGGTCTTGTCAACAAGCCCTAGACAAAGAGTGATATCGTTGTATAAGAAGTCGTGTGGTTATAATACAGACTCACAACTTCTAAGTCAAGCTATCCTACAACAATGTTAATGATCTTCCCTGGAACATACACAAACCTCTTCTCAGTTTGCCCTTCCATCCACTCTCCTACCTTTTTTCTAGCCATCACAAGAGCCCTAACTTCATCCTCAGAAGCATCAGGAGAGAGTTCTATTTCATCGCGCACCTTTCCATTTATTTGAATACCTATCGTCACGCTGTTAGGTCGTGCTTTTTCTTCATCAAATAGTGGCCATTTTTCTTTGTGTATAGAACCTGTGTTTCCATGTTTGTGCCAAAGCTCTTCTGTAACATGTGGTGCGAATGGAGAAAGAATCTGCAAGAAGAGCATGAAAGACTCTTTTGTAATACTCATATCAGACTCTACTTTATTTGCAAAAATCATCATATTACTGATTGCTGTGTTGAATTTCATATCAGCAATATGGCCGGTAACTGTCTTTATTGTTTGATGAAGTAGCTGTTCTTGAGAATCATTTTCATATCCATCAGTAACATAATCTGACATACGCCATACTTTCTCTATAAATCTTCGAACACCTATAATATTTTCTGTGCTCCAAGAAATAGAATCTTTGAATGGACCCATAAACATCTCATAGAGCCTCAAAGAATCAGAACCATAGCGCTCTATAATGTCATCTGGGTTTACTACATTTCCAAAAGACTTAGACATCTTTCGCCCATCTTCTGCAATAATAAGCCCTTGGTGTCGAAGCTTTATAAAGGGCTCGTCAAAATACAGGTGACCCATATCCCGAAGTGCTTTTGTGATAAACCGCGCATAAAGAAGATGAAGAACTGAGTGCTCTGCACCGCCAACATATATATCTACAGGCAACCATTTTGAAACCGCATCCTCTTTCGCAAACACATCATTGTTTTGTGGATCAGCAAATCTTAGGTAATACCAAGACGAACATACAAATGTATCCATTGTGTCTGACTCTCTTCGTGCATCTCCACCACATGATGGACATTTAATATTGTGAAACTCTTTTGAATCTGCTAGTGGCGACTCTCCTGTCGGCATAAAGTCCACATCCACAGGAAGCTTCACTGGCAAGTCTTTTGTGGGTACTGGAACCTCGCCACACTCATCACAATAAATGATGGGAATAGGTGCTCCCCAATATCTTTGTCGTGATACAAGCCAGTCTCTAAGTCGGTATGTTGTTTTTGGTGTTCCGTTTACTGATTTAGTAATAGCTTGTTTTGCCACAACACTTTTCATCCCTGTGTGTTCTCCTGAATTTACAAGTACTCCTTCTTCCGTAACCACCTCTACTATTGGCAAGTCGAACTGCTCTGCAAACTCTTTGTCTCTCTCGTCATGCGCCGGCACCGCCATAATCGCTCCTGTTCCATATGAAGAAAGAACATAGTCAGCAACAAACACAGGAACCTCTTCGTCATTTATTGGATTCACCGCAGTTACACCAAGAAGCTTTATTCCTGTCTTTTCTTTTCCTGCAGATATTCTGTCGAGCTCTGTTTTCTTTTTTGCTTCCTCAATATAGTTCTCTACATGCCCCCAGTTTGTAATGTCTTCTTTTAAGACTTCTAGTAGTGGGTGCTCTGGAGCTATTACCACATATGTTGCTCCGTATAGAGTATCCGGTCGTGTAGTAAACACAGTTAGCTTTGTATTTGTAGGAGTGAGTGTAAAGTCGAGCTCTGCACCTACACTTTTACCAATCCAGTTTGTTTGGAGGGCCTTTGTGCTATCTGGCCAATCTACAGTATCAAGTCCATCAATAAGCTCATCTGCATACTCGGTGATTTTGAAAAACCACTGAGGCATCTTTTTCTGTATTACTTGGTTTTTACACCTCTCACAAGAGTTGTCGCCCATTACCTGCTCATTGGCAAGTACTGTTTTACAATCTTCACAATAATTTACATTTGCATCCTTTTTGTACGCAAGACCTTTTTTATATAACTCCAAGAAAAGCCACTGCGTCCATTTGCAGTACTCGGGCGATGATGTGGTTATCTCTTTTCCCCAATCATATGAAAGTGAAAGTCCTTTGATTTGAGATTTGAAATTCTCAATTGATTTCTCTGTGGTTTCGCTTGGATGAATTTGGGTCTTTATAGCGTAGTTTTCTGCTGGCAGACCAAATGAGTCCCACCCCATTGGGTGTAATACTGCATTCCCATTCATTCGATAAAAGCGAGAGAGTATATCTGTAGCTATATATCCCTTTGGATGACCAACATGAAGCCCAGCGCCAGATGGGTAAGGAAACATGTCGAGGATATACATTCTTTGGGTATTGTCCTCGTCAGTTTTGTATATATTTTCCTCCTCCCAATGTTTCTGCCACTTTTCTTCTATCTTTTTGTGATCGTAATCACTGTGCATTAGTTATCTTTTTTGAGTCCAATCCAAATAAGTGCAGCGAGTGCTATCGCAAGGATAATTACCCTTAGATAGTTGTCTGCATTTTCCCAATACCGCATTGATGCAATAAGAAGTGAGAGCACTCCTCCATATGATAGACCAGCTGCCACTGCTTCGTATGCCGCAAGTCCAAACCCTATAAAGAGTGAAGCTACACCAAGAATAACAAGTGCAATAAATACATTTCGCTCATATGGCTTTCGAACTGCATCGTATGCCTCACGAGCATCACAGTATCCGTCTGTCTTTGGTGCGCGCACTTCTCCTTCTATTGCGTCATATTTCTCCCAATCTCCTCCAATGGCCTCGCACTCTTCCATTGTCTGTGCCCCGTAATAATCATTGCTGTCTGGCGCTGGGTAAAACAGCGAGATTGTGTAATTAAAGAAAAGGTTTAAAACAATAATAATACCTATAATGAGTGCCCATCTAAGGACACGAGATTGTGTTGGTGTTTTCATAATGAGTAATTATACAACAAATAGTAATGTACGTAAAAAGCCCGCCGTGTATCAACACGACGAGCTTTTGGAATAGATTCTAGCGGCGAAATCCTGAACCAGAACCACTTGCATGATTCATCGTTCCAGAACTACCCGAAAGAGAGCGTCTTTCAAGTAATGCGGACTTTACTCCATTCCGAGCATTTCTTTTTTGGCGTAGCAACCTCAATGCCTCCAAATCTTGCCTACCTGCCTCAGTAAGCCTTGGAGGATATGAGTCTCTAGCGAAACACATTTGTCTGATTCGATCATCCAACATGTTGTTTCCTTCTACGGTATCCGGAAAAATCCTTTCCCATTTTGTGTTGCTCTCATTTTTCGATTCTTTGCGTTTCCGCTTTACAAAACCAAAAAACAAAGCAAGAAAACCAATGAAAGCAAGACTCCATGCAAGCGTGCTCATAGCGTCCTCCGTAATTTTTGTTGTACCGTTGTTCTTTCTATACAATACAACTCTAAAAAATTATGTCAATAAAGAAAACAACCCACACAGAGTTGTTTTCTGTGTAGGTTGATGAAAAATGAACTAATCGGTTATTACTCTCCAATCGCTTATGTCGTAAACAAAAGTTTCACCGTCAGGTTCTTTTCTTAACTCGGCATATTCGTCACCATGACGTGCAACGGCCTCGAATTCAAAAAACTGGTTTCCTTCATCATCCACCAAAGAAACCAAATTAATACCTTCTCTTGTGAAAAGCCTGCATGAAAAGGGGTCCCTTTCGTTAAAAAACACAAGGATATGATTTTTAGTAATCCAAACATCACAAAAAAAGTGGCGACAAACATTGTTTCTGTCTACAAAGCCAACAATTGAACCTTCGTTGTTAGCAAGCACACGTTTTCCGAGGCCTATAACATCAAATCGAGTAAAGCCTTCACAGTGCTTTGGAGATACCAACTCGAGATCAACGGTAACTTGGACAATGGTTGCGGTAATTGTATTTCCGACTTCCATGAGAACACCTAGTGTATTTGTGTGTGTTGATTATGTGAAATTTCCACAAATAAAATACATTCAAAACCAAATTATGTCAATAAGTTGAACGGCTCATTTTCAAAATGAGCCGTTGGTTATACTTTAAATTCAATTACGTCACCGTCCTTTACAATATATTCCTTCCCTTCAAGACGGATTAGTCCTTTTTCTCTGGCGTTAGCTCGAGAGCCAGCCTCTAGTAAGTCACTCCAGAGAATAACATCCGCCTTAATAAACTTATCTTTAAAGTCTGTATGAATAGCTGCGCCCGCCCCTGGCGCAGTCGCTCCTATTTTTGTAGTCCAAGCTCGTGTTTCTTTTTCACCTGTGGTAAAAAATGTCATAAGACCAAGCGTCTCATAACTTGTACGAATAAGATTGTTGATACCATCATCATCTCCGCCAAGCTCTTTTCGAAATTCATCACGCTCATCACCTACAAGATCTTTCAGCTCGTGCTCTACACCAGCATCCACAATTACAAATTGTGAGTTTGTTTCATTGAAAAAGTTCATGAGCTCTTCCCATCGCTCATCTTTAAGCTCATCAAGATTTTGTGCGCCAGCTTTTTTATTGAGTGCATAAACAATCTTTTTTCTTGTAAGAAGGTGAAGATTCTTTACCACCGCTTCTTCTTCGGGTGTACATTCGAGCATTGAGGCAAGCTTTCCTGCGTCTAAAAGTTCTTCAAGCTTAGCAAGTACACCATCCTCAAACACCGCTTCTTTTACATTTCGCTTTACCTCTCGGGAAACATTTGCTCGTCTTTTTGAAACAGTTTGAAAATCTGCAAGAACAAGTTCAAGGTTAATAGTTTCAATATCACTCATTGGATCAATCCGCCCATCAACATGGTGAATGTTTTCATCCTCAAAAATCCGCACCATCTCCAAAATTGCATCTACTTCTCTAATATTTGAAAGAAACTGGTTCCCCAAACCTTCTCCTTTTGATGCACCTTTTACCAGCCCAGCAATATCCACAAACTCCACCACTGCTGGAATAGTTTTCTCTGAATTGGAAAAATCATTGAGCTTCCAAAGACGCTCGTCGGGCACTTCCACAAGTCCTACTGATGGATCAATAGTACAAAATGGATAGTTTTCTGCAGGTGCAGATTTTTTAGTCAGGGCGTTGAAGAGTGTTGATTTCCCAACATTCGGTAGCCCCACAATTCCCATTGATAATGACATAATGCGTATAGTATCTAGTATTTAGTATTTTGTATATAGAATAAAACAAAACCCCACTCATCACAGATGAGATGGGGTTTATTTCTTGACGGTATCTATCCGTCAAGAAATGAGAATTACTGGAACATAGTGGAAAAACGCCAGCATTATAGCAAACTGTACTACAACAATAGTGATTGCGATGATTTTTGAATCTCCGCGTTCATCTGCTGCGAGTGCTGCTGCGAATGCTGCGAATGCTGCCGCTATGGATACTACGATTGCTGCCGCTATGAATGCTACGCTCGCTGCGAGTGTTGCTGTTGCGATTGCTGCTTCTGAATCAGAAGTAATAAGCAATACAACAACATACACAACACATACAAACAGTGTTACTAGTACTGAGTGTTGCCACTGTGAGAAGCTTTCAAGTTTTGCTTTGAGATTCATTTGATTCTCGGTTTGTTAAGTTCAACCTGAATATATTATATCATAATACAATACACCTTGTCAATGTTTGGGAAGTCAGACTCTCTAAAACAAAAACCAACGGCTCATTTTCAAAATGAGCCGTTGGTTTTTCTAACCCCTAACACCTAGTGACTAACAACTAGCACTACATCAAGTTTTTTAGTCTATCTTGATATTTTTGTGCCACCTTCATGGTAGCGCTCATTTGATCAAGTCCCTGATCCATAAGCTCTTTTGTCTCCTTTGCGATAGTTTCAAAAAGCTCTGGGTCTTTCTCAAGCATAGAAAGCATTTGCTCTTGCTGTGCCTCAGGCACATCCTTGAGCTGAGACTTCATCATTTTCTTCATTAACATTTTCTTTAACATGACACGCATTGTAACACCCCACACAAAAGCAAGCTAGTACATACCCCAAATTATTGACTCAAGCCCAAAATCACGGTATATTGAGCCGCTTATTATTACAGAAATTTTTATGTTTAAACGACTATTTTCACGAATATATTCATACGCAAAAAGGCTCTATAACTACATCAAGAGTCTCTACAAACAATTCGGAATAATCGCGGTGCTTGTAACCGTGCTTATGTTGGTAGGTCTTATTATTCTTATCGCAACTGCAGGTAATAGAGATGATGCTATTGAGCAAAACAACCAAAAGGTTGTTAAGACCGCATTTGTTGCGGCACTTTCAAGTAATCAATCCCCTCTTTCTCTTATTGGGCAGATTGAATCTACAAATGAAGCAGACCTACGAGCAGAATCACAAGGAGAGATTACTCGTGTGTATGCACAGCTAGGAGATTATGTGTACGCGGGCTCTGTTTTGGCAGAATTTGAAAACCAAGCAGCACGAGCACAAGTTACTCAAGCAGAGGGTGCTCTAGAGGCAGCAGAGGCACAGCTACTAAAAATTCAATCGGGTTCTCGAGCAGAGGAGCAAGATATTCTTGTTCTTTCAGCTGAAGATGCACGGGTTGCACTTGCGCAAGCACAAAATGCAGCTATCGCGGAGATTGAAAATGCATTCTCTTCAGTAGATGACGCACTTTACAACAAAGTGGATGTTCTATTTGATGGACCACGAACATACCGACCAGAACTTTCATTTGTTGTTCCAGAAACACAAATAAAAATTGATGTTGAAAGCGGTCGTGTATCAGTAGGGCGAGTACTTTCTATTTGGGAAGATGAGATTGACTCCCTTACCACTTCATCAGACCTACAAACTGCACTTGAAAATGCACAAGCATACACAGTACAAACACAAGACTTTCTTGATGATGTTGCGCGTGCAGTAAACATACTTCGCCCAAATGCAGAGATTAGCGAGACCACAATCGCTACATGGAAAGCAAATGTCTCATCTGCACGGACAACTCTAAACGCAACTATTAATGCGCTCATTAGTGAAGTAAATGCTCTCAATGGAACAGAGACAGCTCTTGCTGTAGCAACAACAAACAAAGATATTGGATTCTCTGGTGGACGAAACGAGGATGTGCAAGCAGCACAGGCTCAAGTAAAACAAGCAAAAGGTGCACTCGCTGTCGCTCGTGCAAACTTTGAAAAGACAATTATCCGCACACCAATAAGCGGAACACTTAACAGATTCGCAGTTAAACGAGGAGATTTCGTAACACTCTATGAACCTATTGCAGTAGTTTCAAACAACAACGCTCTTCTTATCAAAACATACATGACAGAGGAGGATCGTCGTGAGATAGCAGTGGGCGCAAATGTACTAGTGGAGGGTGTATACAACGGAACTGTAACTGCTATTGCACCCGGAATTGACCCTATCACCAAAAAGATTGAAGCGACTGTTTCTATCCAAGAGGAAGATTCAACACTTCAAAATGGTGAGTCTGTGCGAATTGATATTGTACGAAAAGATGTAACCGCATTTAATGCCAACGACCCAATCCGAGTACCAATTTCTGCACTCAAAATAGAGCCGACAAGAACAGTTGTATTTTCACTCGATGAGAATAACGCGCTAGTAGCACACCCTGTTACAGTTGGTCTTATCGTGGGAGACAAAGTGATTATCGAGAAAGGAATCACTCCAGATATGTCTATCGTGGTTGATGCGCGAGGACTCAAAGAAGGACAAGTGGTAGAAAAGCAAAATAACCAATAGCTATGTTTTCATTTTGGTCATTTTTTCTTAAGAATAAACGATTCAGCCAACTGATTCTCATAGCCCTTATCGGAGCAGGGCTTGTTTCTCTATTCTCTATCCCAAAAGAATCAAATCCTGAAGTAGAGGTTCCTATCGGAGTTGTGAGCACATTTCTACCTGGAGGTTCTGCAGAAGATGTAGAAACACTCATTACAAATGAGATTGAATCAGGTCTGCAAAATCTTGATGAGGTAAAGAAAATCACATCAACATCAGCATCGCGTATCTCAAGTATCGTGGTTGAATTTGATGCGAGCGCAAATATAGACAAGGCTATCCAAGACCTCAAAGACGCAGTGGACACGGTAGCACCAAACCTACCATCAGAAGCAGAAGACCCAGTAGTGGCACAAGTAGATTTCTCTGCTGAGCCAATAATGATTATCTCTGTAGCGACCGACAGACCTGCACCAGAGGTAGTATCACTTGCACAAACAATAGAGCGAGAGCTCAAGCGTATTCCAGGTGTATCAGATGTAACTCCACAAGGACTTCGTGAGCGAGAGGTGCAAGTAATCGTAAACCAAGAGCGACTCCAAGCATTTGGACTTTCTACAGACACTGTTGTTAGAGCGCTTTCAGGAACAAACAGCTCTCTTCCAGTAGGGACAATCAAAACAAATGGAATCGTATACCCTGTTTCATTCAACGGAGACATAAAAGACCCAAATGAAATCCCTGATATTGCAATCGCAAACAACAATGGATTCCCTATATACATTAGAGACATTGCCGATGTATCTATTGGAGTAGAGGAAGCGTCTACTATCTCTCGTATCAGTCTAGAAGTAAACCCTAGCGAGAACGCAATTTCTTTTTCAGTATTCAAACAAACAGGAGGAAATATTATAGAGACCACCCAGGCTGTAAGAGACAAACTTGAAGAGCTTCAAGACGGAGGTGTGCTTTCTGACTCTGAAGTACTTGTTTCTTTTGATGTAGGAGAGTTCATAAAACAAGACCTTTCAAACCTTACATTCACAGCACTGCAAACAGTCCTTTTGGTAATGATTATTCTATTCTTGGCGGTTGGACTTAAAGAAGCGCTCCTTGCAGGGCTTGCTATCCCGCTTTCATTCTTGCTTTCGTTTATTGGTCTATCGGCATCTGGAAACACTGTAAACTTTGTGAGCCTTTTCTCACTTATTTTGGCGGTGGGTATTTTGGTGGACTCAGCTATTGTGATTGTTGAAGGAATGCACGCAAATTCAATAAAGCGACAAAATGAGTCGATGAATGTTATTGCCTTTCAAACACTCAAAGAGTTCTACAAGCCACTGTTCTCAGGAACAATGACAACCATTGCAGTGTTTTTCCCACTATTCTTTATCTCAGGTATTACTGGTGAGTTTATCGCAAGTATTCCATTTACTATGATTTTTGTGCTGACCGCATCTATTGTGGTAGCACTTGGATTCTTGCCACTTATTGCATCATCAGTCCTTAAATCACAAAGCAACAAAGAAGAAACTTCTCTTGAAGAAAAACGCGTTCGATATTCAGACATTGTTGAGAAGTGGTACCAAAGAAAGCTGAATAAAATTCTTGGAAATAAAAAGCGGGAGAAAAAAGTAATAAAGTGGTCTGTGATTGCATTCTTTATTGTATTTTCATTCCCTATTATCGGAATTGTTAATGTAGAATTCTTCCCACAAGAAGACTTGGATTTTGTATTTCTTGAAGTAGAAAAAGAGCGAGGAACAGTTATTGAGGATACTGATTTCGTAACACGACAAGTAGAAGAGATTTTGTATGAGAATGAAAATATTGAGTCATTTGTAACTACGGTTGGTACTGGTAGTGCGTTTGCAGGGACAGACTTTGGAGGAAGTTCTGACAATGGAAACATTGCAAATATGACCATAAACCTCAAAAAGAATCGAAAAGATTCAAGCTCAGAGGTGTCGCAACAGCTTCGCGAGGAACTCGCACTTATCAAAGAAGCAGATGTACGAGTAGTACAAACAAACAACGGACCGCCAACTGGTGCCCCTGTACTGATTACATTTTTTGGTGACTCACTAGAAGAGCTTGAAACTCTTGCGTCACAGTCAGAAGATATACTCAAAAACATTGAAGGAACGCGTGATGTTTCTACAAGCATTAGCGATAGCGGTACGGAGTTCCTGCTGTCTGTAGATCGCTCAAAGGCGACACAGCTTGGCCTATCTCCACTATCTATTGCACAAACACTACGAACAGCAATCGTGGGAACGACCGCTACCACAATCAAAACTGATACTGACGATATTGATGTAGTGGTGAAGCTAAACCTTAATCCAAACTACCAAGGCCCACATGATACAAACCGAACAACAATAGACAGCATCAGGCAGATAAGTGTGACAACACCTAGCGGTTCTGTGCTACTTGGCTCTGTACTCGATACATCACTTGATAGAAGTAGCTCAAGCATTCGACACGAGGATACAAAGCGTATCGCGAGTGTATCAAGCCAACTACAAGATGGGGCTGTCGTAGGAGCTATTGTAAGCGAGTTTCGCGCACAAATAGCAGATGGTGCACTGGTACTACCAGATACTGTTGAAATGCGTGTAGGAGGAGAAACAGAAGACGTAGACCAATCATTTAAAGAGATGGGGCTCGCATTTATTGCAGGACTTGTTTTGATGCTTGCAATACTCGTGCTTCAGTTTGATTCTATTCGATATGCCCTCTTTATACTTGCTATTATTCCATTCTCATTTATTGGAATCTTCATAGGACTCGCTCTCACAGGAAAAGCACTATCGTTCCCATCTCTTATGGGTGTGATTGCACTATCTGGAATTTTGGTAAACAACTCAATCATTCTTATTGATAAAATGAACTCTCTTCGCGAAGAGTATCCAATGCTTGCTATTCGAGATGTGGTGGTTGCGGCAAGCACATCACGGCTTCGACCTATCTTGCTTACAACTCTTACAACCGTGATTGGAATCTTTCCACTTACATACGCCGCAGAGCTATGGTCACCGCTCGCGTGGTCTATCATATTTGGACTTACATTCTCTGTAGTACTAACGCTGGTACTCGTACCAATCCTTTACGATAGGTGGTGTAAGCGGTAATATTGAGATAGTTCGCCCGTTCTTTCCTACCAAACAAACAGTCCTCATGGAACGTTTTATCAGGGTTCACCCCAAGTCTCGCGCTGGTGGTGGAAGCCGACCCAAAACCGAAGGAGGTTCTCCTTCTGAAAAAGAAGTGGGAGGAGGTCCTCTTTTCAAGTGTGGCGGTGGCAACGGACCACTCTACAAAGATGTCGGTGGTGCATAGCATGCACCTAAAAACCCCAAATGCAAATGATTTGCATTTGGGGTTTTGTGCTTGAAATAGGCCTTTTTTAACCAAAAGTAAATGTAAATGCTTCAAGACCAGGCTCTTCTGGGATAAGCTCGAGAACATGCTCTCCCCACGCTTCATCTTCAATAATCCGATACAACTGCTCCTCTCCTACTGTCATATAGCCCCCACTATCCACATCAGCTCCTGCTCTATCTCCTACTGGCTCTCCATCTACTAACACCTTTACTCGTACTGGCTCATCGCTTGATGCAACCATGAATACTTTTTGTGCCTGATATTTAAACACAATAGATGCTCCCGCTTCTGTATTTTCTGCATACTCGCGTGTAACATTCCATAGACCATCAAAGTACAGAGTGCTTGTTTTTAGTGTTTTTGGAAGCTCATAGTCACGCTCACCCTCTACTTTTTGTGTTCCATTTCCTAACCTCTCGTTTCGCCAAGCTCCAAAATAAATCTCTGGACTTCGCTTTTGGTTGCTTACAGACTCTACATTTTCTGGATTTGAAATATCACCTGAAATCTCTGTATCGAGACCAAGACGCTCGGCTCGCTCAGCAAGTAGTCTTTGTATTACTTCTTCTGTTTCTTCATATGCGCCCTCTCCGATGTGGTCATACACCACAAAACCGTCTATATCGATAAGATACTTTCGTGGCCAGTAGCGGTTGTTATATGCATTCCATGTTCGATAATCATTATCTAGAACCACCGGATACTTTACATCAAACTGATCTACTGCTTGTTGTACATTATTGATGTCTTTTTCAAACTCAAACTCTGGAGTGTGCACCGCCACAATCTCAAGACCTTGGTCTTTATATTTCTCATACCACGCGTTTAGATACGGCAACGTTCGCTGACAGTTAATACAGCTATATGTCCAAATATCCAGAAGCACAACCTTGTCTCCAATAAGCTCTGAGATGGTAATACCGTCCTCGTCAGTATTTATAAACCCATGTGTTTGATCTACCTCCTTTGCTCTAGGATATTTATTTAACTTTTCTTCTATGTCCATTCCCACGCTTGCCACCACATCACCTGTAGTTTGCCCACTTCCTCCTACCTTCATAGACTCAAGCCAGAATATAATCCCAACAATCGCTACAAGTGTAATTATCAATACTAATGTTTTCTGCTTTCCCATCCCGATAGTGATAGAAAGTGCATATTAGGCACTTTCGATAATTAAATTATTAATTCTTATTCTCAACATATATATCATTTATTTTACATCCCATTCTTCTTTCGTAAATCAATCACTATCGGGACCCATAATTACAATACTAACTTGTTAATAAACTCAAAGTTTGCCACCAACGACAGACTCTCTGTAAATGCCAAAATACCAATCACTACCAAAAGTACTCCAAATACCATATTGAGATACTTAAGCTTTTCTTGATATCGTGAAATCCATCCACCAGCCTGTGTGGCAAATGCCCCTACGAATAGAAACGGTAACGCAAGACCAAGTGAATATGAGATAAGAAGTCCAAATGCGGCGCCAGGTGAAGATAGCGCAAGGCCAAGTATTGCACCTAGTATTGCACCTACACAAGGCGTCCAGCCAGCAGCAAAAGCTGCTCCAAACACAAACGAGGTCATGTATCGTGAGTTGAATTTATGTTTTACAGCAATTTGTCGATTCACCTCAAGAAATGGAATCTTTATAAGACCAGCCAAATACAAACCAAAAATAATCACCAAAGTTCCTCCAAGTCGTGCAAGCCAAGTCTGCACACTTCCGGCAATATCTACCAAAAATGAGTTGAGTATTACGCCCAACAGCGCAAACACGACGCTGAATCCAATAACAAAAAATATTGCATTAATAAAAGTACTCTTTCGAGATGATTCCCCCTCAACTGACACTCCGCCAAGATATGCAAGATAGCCAGGAATTACGGGCAAAATACATGGGGACAGGAATGAAACTATTCCTGCTGTAAATGCCACAAAAAATGATATGTCGCTCATAGGATTATTATACCCCAAAGGAGTTAAAGCAAACAAAAAACCGCCTAAGCGGTCTTTTGAATCGAGTGAGTGCAATTACTGTGCGTCTTCTGCGTCAGCGTCAGCCTCCATTGCGTCATCTGAAGCTGCTTCATCATCTGAAGCTGCTGCAGCTGCTGCACTGTCGTCTGTCATTGCGTCTCCTTCCATTACTTCCTCAGTTGTATCTCCTTCCACTGCTGCATCCTCGTCACCATTCTTTGTAAGAAGAAGTGCTACTACGATGATTGCAACGATCAGAAGTACGATCAACCATGCATTACCTTTGTTCATAATAAAACTAAAAGTTAACTTTTAACTTTAACCTCTCACGCACAGAGCGTGGTAGTTATTGCCATTTTAGCGCTTAAAATCGTTACTTTCAAGGACTTATCCACTTTGCCCATCAAGAGCGCTATACGTCAATATTGGCCATCTTGGCGTTGTTTTGGATAAACGCCTTTCGAGAGCTTACTTCTGTACCCATAAGAATATCAAAGATTCTATCAGCTTCTTCTGCGTCCTCAACAGTTACTTGCTTGAGCACGCGATTACCTGGATCCATTGTTGTTTCCCATAGCTCTTCTGCGTTCATCTCTCCAAGACCCTTATATCGTTGTAGGTGAATCTTTCTAGATTTTGCTTTTTTCTCTTCGTCTTGCTCCTCTTCGTCAGAATCTTCTTCGGGTTCATCCTCTGTATCTTCATCGCCTACTTCTATTCCCTGTGCCTTTAGATATTCTGCTTTTTCATCTTCTGTATATACATACACGAGCTCCTTTCCTTTCTTTATCTTATATAGAGGTGGTTGTGCAATGTATAGATACCCTCCATCAATAAGCGCTCGGAAATATCGGTAAAACAGAGTCAAAAGAAGTGTTCTAATGTGAGCACCATCGACATCGGCGTCGGTTGCGATAATAATTTTGTGATATCGAAGTTTTTCTAGATCAAATGTGTCTCCAATAGCAGTACCAAGCGCAATAACAAGGTTTTTAATCTGCTCAGATGAAAGCATCCTGTCGAGTCGTGCTCGCTCCACATTGAGAATCTTTCCTCGAAGTGGGAGTATAGCTTGTGTCTTTCGGTCTCGCCCTGTTTTTGCTGTACCTCCAGCAGAGTCTCCCTCTACAATAAATAGCTCTGAGTTCTCTGCCTTTTTGCTTGAACAGTCTGCAAGCTTTCCTGGTAGTGTCATTCCATCAAGTGCACCCTTTCGAAGCACGCTGTCTTTGGCAGCTTTAGCAGCCTTTCGTGCGCGCATAGCAAGAATGCTCTTGTTTATCATTTGCTTTGCATCATCTGGATTCTCTTCAAGAAATACAGAAAGAGCTTCTCCAAATACAGACTCTACAGCACCTCGTGCCTCCATAGAACCAAGCTTTGCCTTTGTTTGCCCCTCAAACTGAATCTCAGGAAGCTTCACAGACACAACGGCAGTTAGGCCCTCTAGGGCATCATCTCCTGCAAGGTTGCCGTCTTTGTCTTTAAGGATTTTATTGTCACGCGCATAGTTGTTGAGCGTTCGTGTTAGAGCCGTTTTAAATCCAGTGATATGTGTTCCTCCTTCTGGGTTATGGATATTGTTGGCAAATGGCAATATTCGTGAAGAAATATCATCTGCATATTGAAATGAAACCTCTACCATAACATCATCAATCTCTTTCTCTACATAGAAAATATTTTTGTGCACTGGCTTGAGTGGAGTGTTATAGAACTGAATAAGAGAAACGAGACCTCCTTCAAAATAAAATGACATTGAGGGCACATCTAGTCCAAGCTCTTTGAAATAAAAGGCATCTTTGAAATCAATTTTCCCTTCGTACTCTCGTGCGTCATAAACACTAATGCGAAGTCCTTTTACCAAATAAGCCTGCTGTCGCATGTGAGCGGTAATCTTTTTCCAGTTAAACTCGATTTCTTTGAAAATCTCTGGGTCAGGCTGGAATGTAATAGCTGTTCCTGTCTTTTTTGAAGCACTTACTTTCTTTACAGCGCCCTTTTTCTTTCCTTGGTTGTACTCTTGTGTGTAGTACCCACCATCACGGTGAACCTCTGCTTTTGTGTATGTTGAAAGAGCGTTTACCACAGAAACACCCACTCCGTGAAGACCTCCTGATACCTTATACCCCTCACCACCAAACTTACCTCCGGCGTGGAGTGTAGTCATAATAGTTTCAAGTGCAGATACTTTTGTTTGTTTGTGCTTGTCTACTGGAATACCTCGTCCGTTGTCAGCTACACGCACCATATTGTCTGGTAGCAAAACGATTTCTACATCGTCAGCAAAGCCACCCATGGCCTCATCCCGAGAGTTATCAAACACCTCTGTAATAAGGTGATGTAGACCATCTGGACCAGTAGTACCAATATACATACCTGGTCGTTTTCGTACCGGATCAAGCCCTTCTAGAACAGTAATATCCGAAGCGCTATATGAGCTTTTTTTCTTTGGTTTTTCTTCTTTTTTTGTTTTTTCTTTTGCCATAAATGTTTACTTGGTGAGCGAAGCGAGCTTAGAAAACATTTACCCGCCTCAGTTTTTGCTTTTGCAAAAAATGTGTGCGGGTAAGTCGAAAACCTACCAATCCGCCATATTTTCGCCCTGCGAAACTAAGGCGGATGTGTAAATTATAGTCATTTTCATTCCTTAATTTACTACAAAATGCACCAAAAGGCGCACCTTTTTAGATACTGTATTATAGCAAAAATATCGCTTTACCTCAATCTATTTACAGAAAAGAGAAAGTGGAAAAGTGGCTTAAAATAGAGTCTATTTTCGTTTATCGAACCTCAAAACCGTCTTGCGAGTTGAGAGTGTTTGTAACCTTATCCATAACCTCATTTACCTCACTGTCTGTAAGGGTTTTATCCATTGATTGAAACACCATTCGCAAACCATATGACACCCGTCCATCTTTTTTAAACTCATCAAATGGATACATATTTACCAGAAGATTGCTAGCATTTTCTCTAATAATATTTTCAAGCTCTTCTTGCGCCACTGACTCAGGCACCCACACTGCAATGTCTCGAAGTACAAAAGGATACTGTGAAATCTCTTTGTATTCTTTTCCATCAAAAGAAAGTTCTTCTAGGTCATCATAATTCTCTGGATCTGGAAGTTTTTCAAACAGCTCACTTAGATTCACTATCATGTTTTCTACCACCAGATCTATACCAAGAGCTTCTTTGAGTATTTCTGAGACATCTTCTGAAGCAATGAGTTCTACCCTCTCATCATCTTTTGAAAATACTGTTCCTATTTCAAATATTCTTACATTATCTGTACCCAAAAGTGGTGCATTGTGTCTTGCGTGCTCAAGCGCTTTTTCAAAACCAATAGAAAGTGTTGGGCGAAGAAACCCTTTGTCTTGAGCCATCGGCTTTTGAAGCTCTATCTCTCCCTCATCCACAAATGAATATGTTGAAACTTCTGAAAAGCCTTCCCGTACCAAAATATCTTTGATTTTGTTTATCCAATAAAACTCTTTATGAATCTCCACCGGACCATGTCCTTCGTATGCTTTTTCTTCTTCTATATTTTGATATCCATATACGCGCGCAATCTCCTCTATCACATCCTCCTCAATATTTATATCCAGCCTATAAAGCGGTCCAGATACATCAAATACACCTGATTCTTTTTCTTCATATGAAAAATCAAGTCTTTCAAATATGTTTTTAATCTCATCTATAGAAATATTTGTACCAAGTAATTTGTTTACACGCTCATGTCGTACACGAACTACTACTTTTTCTTGAGTATTAGGATATTCATCCAAAACATCAGACAAAACCTCGCCACCAGCGAAATCTCTGATTAGCTTTGAAGCACGATTTGAAGCTTCGATGGCAAGCATGGGTGAAATACCTTTCTCAAACCGAGAAGATGCATCTGTACGAAGACCAAGAGTTTTTGATGTTTTTCGAATATTTTCTGCATCAAAGTTACAAACAGACAAAACAATAGTATGCGTATTCTCATCAATACCAGAAACACTTCCTCCTTTTATGCCAGCGATATCAAGAGCCTTCTCATCGTCTGCAATCACCACCATGTCTTTAATAAGAGAAAATGTATTTCCATCAAGCGTCTCTATTTCTTCTCCATCTTTTGCCGTACGAATTGAAATATTTTTTACACCATCACCTGCAATTTTTTCATAATCAAATGCATGAACAGGCTGACCAAACTCATACATTACAAAGTTTGTAATATCTACAATGTTGTTAATGGAACGCTGTCCCATAGTCTCAAGACGCTCTACAAGCCATTCTGGTGAAGGCCCTACTTTTACATTTCGTATCACACGCTTTGTGGCACGTGGTACAAGAGTGCTGTCTTCTACAGAAAGTGCGAGCATGTCTTTTGACTGAAAGTCAGTAGTCTCTACCTCCGTATCAACCATCTTAAATGGCAAATTAAAAATAAGTGCTACTTCTCCTGCCATTCCTAAATAAGAAAGTGCATCATGCGCTCTGTTAGGAAGCACATCAATATCAATAATCGCATCTCCGTCTTTCTCCTCAAATCCTTCTACTTCAAATGAGTGAAGTCCTATTTGTTCCGCTATATCTTCTGTTTTTGGCATCTCACCATCTATGTATTGTGAGAGCCAGTCCTTTGAGAACAACATATTTAAAATTGATTAGTTATACGCACATCTCCTTGGTAGAGAATACGAACATCTGGAATACCTGTTTTAAGCATCACAAGCCTATCGATACCAACACCAAATGCAAACCCTTGGTATTTTTCTGAATCAATACCTACAGCCTCAAGTACTTTTGGATGTACCATTCCAGCTCCCATTATCTCAATCCAGGGATTGCCCTTACTTGAACCCTTTTGACCTTCTGGTCGTCTCATATCAAGCTCTACACCCGGTTCTACAAACGGAAAGTATCCAGGACGCATACGTACGTCCATTTCTTCTCCATAAAACTCTGAGAGAAATTTCTTTAGTACTCCACGAAGTGTAGCAAGAGAAACATTCTCACCAATCATCAAACCTTCGAGCTGATTAAACTGTGCTTCATGTGTAGCGTCTGTTGCTTCATATCGAAAAACCTTTCCAGGAGCAATAATGGCAAATGGAGGTTTGTGATTTTCCATAAACCTAATTTGTACAGGAGATGTATGAGTACGAAGTAGTTGTCCAAGCTTATTTTCCTTAAGCCAAAATGTATCCCACATGTCACGCGCCGGGTGATTCTCAGGAATATTTAGAGCATCAAAATTATAATGTTCTGTCTCTATTTGTGGACCTGATGCGATATCAAATCCCATATCAGAAAAGATTCTATTAATCTCTCGGATAGCAGTAGTAATAGGATGATGGTGTCCTTTAGGTTTTTCTTTCATATATAGGGCTTATTCTAGCTGAAATGTAGCGTAAATACAAAAATATCAACCAGCTAAAAAATGTAAGATCTTTGGAACAACTTCACCAAAAATAAAATTAAATCGTTGTCCCAAATAAGGAAAAACATTAGTATCCAAAAAAGAAAGTAATAAATCTCCTATATTGGTTTTGTATATAACCCAAAAAATAAATATAGAAACTATGGACAATCTATATTGTTGCAACCATAAAGGTTGTTTAAATATATATTTCCTAGAACCTATACTTATCACTCTTTCCTCACCAAAATTTTTTAACAACCATTTTTTTGAATTTTCACCAAAAAGTCCATCTTTATTAAACATTATAAATAAAGTATTTTAATTTATATATTTTTTACTTACAGAATAAAAAACAAATATACCTAATATGGTAAATATTGATTCTATAACCCAAAGTATTGTAGTGCCTGTTATTAGTATTCCCAAAAATCCAAACGCGATAGAGAAGAGCCCAAATACGGCCATAATTGATGTAGATACTGTTACAACTTTTTTAGCATTAGAGATATAATATCTTCCCATAATCCACTTTGCTGAGTAGATTACTCCACCCCAAATTATCAGCACTCCAATAATTCCCATGAAAATACTTGCAAATAATGAAGATTGATTGAATATTTCCAATAGATTGAATATGTACCCCAAAAAAATTCCTGCAATAATAGGAACAACAAACCCAGAAGTTAAAAAATGGGTAATTCCTACATACCAGCCTCTTGCTTGTTTTAATTCTTTCATATTATAAACGTTTTTATTTTTATAAACTTTTACAAACTTAAGTATAACAAAAATATCCCCCCAACGGGGGATATTTTCTTGAGCCACCGGTCGGGTTCGAACCGACGACCTGCCGATTACAAGTCGGCTGCTCTAGCCAACTGAGCTACGGTGGCATTTAGGAGACCTTATTAAACTACAAAACGATATTTTTTACAACCTATGCGTTCCAGTCAATCTCTCCTCCTTGTGTATCACGCTTGTGTTTCTCTATATCTTCAAGAAAGTCAGAGCGTTTATTTCCTCGTGCAAGTGTTCTTTCACCTTTGATAAAACGAGACATCTTGCTATCCCCATTATTTATTTTTTGATATACACCTTGAGTTGTTCGTACCACAGAATCCTTGATAGCTTTTGTGGCTCGATGCATTTTTTGCGAGTCCATATCAGTCATATGCTCTCCAATGTGATTGCGCAAATATGTTGCAGAAGAGTCCATTGAGTCCATAAACCCCTTAGGATATACAGAAGCACCCGTTTTCATGTGACGCATCTTAAAAGCAAACACAAGAATGAGTCCTAGAAGCGCAATCGCGAAAAATATAATGAGTGAAATCATGATAGATTATGCCCCCACAGCAAATCGTGAGTAGCGAACAATTTGGGTGTTTTCTCCAAATTTTTGAACAGCTGCTTTTACAAGATCATCGATTGTCTTGTCGCCGTCTTTGATAAATGTCTGATTCAATAGAACTTTGTCTTTGAAGTATGAATCCATTTTACCTTGAAGAATCTGTTCTTGCATTTCAGCTGGCTTGTCTTCTACCTCTTTTTTAAATACCTCAAGAGCTGCTTCTTTATCAGCATCTGTAATATCTTCTGAAGCCAGGAATTGTGGGTTCATTGCTGCTACATGCATTGCAATATCTCGAGCAAATGCCTGAAACTCTTCATTTTTTGATACAAAGTCTGTCTCACATGCAATCTCTACCATTGCTCCTACACTTCCTCCTGCGTGAATGTATGAAGCCACAGTACCAGCCTTTAGAGTTCGGTCGCTCTTCTTCTCTGCAGTTGCTCCACTTCGCTTTTGCAAAATCACAACAGCCTGCTTGAAATCTCCCCCAGCCTCTTCAAGCGCTTTTTTACACTGCATAATAGAGATGCCTGTTTCATCTCTAAGTTTCTTTACGTCTTCTGTGGTGATAGTCATGATAATTAGTTTAGAAAATTACTAAAAAGTAATTACGTTTAATTTACAATGTTATATTCTAGCAAAAAATAATACAGCTGTATTATTTCTTTGCGTTTTTGTATGCGTCTACAATCTCCCCAAGGAAGAATGAAATACTTTGCTTTGTTGAGTCGTTTCCTGGAATCACAACATCTGCTTTTGAATAATCACAGTCGTTGTTAGAAAGTGCAATAACTGGAATACCAAGTCGCTTTGCTTCAGCTGCTGCGATTGACTCCTTGTTTACATCAACAATAAATAGAGCTGCTGGACGAGTCTTCATATCAACAATTCCTCCAAACTTCTCCTCGAGTGTCTGGATTTCACGAGTAAGAAGTAGTTGCTCCTTTTTAGTATATTTATCAAGCTCTCCTCGCTCTTGCTTTTCTTTCAGATCAATAAGCTTCTCTGCTCGCTTTTTAATCATTTCAAAGTTTGTAAGAGTTCCTCCAATCCAACGCCTGATTACATATGGTTGTGAGATTGACTCTGCTGAATCAACAATTGCTTTTTGTGCCTCGTTTTTACTTGAAACAAAAAGAATTTGCTTTCCACCAGCTGCAAGCTCTGACACAAACTTCTTTGCGTACAAAAGTGCTTGGCTTGTTTTTTCAAGATCAAAAATCTGTGTATTGCTCTTGTTTCCAAAGATAAAAGCCTCTGACGACGGGTGTCGCTTTGACTTTGAGTATCCGTAGTGCGCACCAACCTCAAACATACGCTCAATAAGCGCTTGTTGATCTTTTGAAACAGCTGGTGTCTGTGTATTACTATCTGTCATTTCAATAAATTATTGTGAGTAATTAAATCATCACTCTGTGTGATATTTATACGCTAATACTGTCCGTATCGGCTGATACGGAAATAGAGTCCGTATGCCGAAGTAGAGTACCAAAAAACCCCATTTTTGGCAAGATTTACCTTATTCCTCCCTTGAGTCAGCCTCTTGAAGTGCTTCTATAATATCTTCAATGTTTCCAGCCAAAATACCCTCAAGATTGTGCCATGACTCTTTTATACGGTGGTCAGTAACGCGATCCTGCAAAACATTGTATGTTCGTATCTTTTCACTTCTATCTCCTGTACCTACTTGTGATGCGCGCCTTTCTGAATATTTCTTTGCCTCTTCCTCTTCCTTCATTGCTTGGAGTCGTGCAGCAATAATACTCTTTGCTTTTTCTCGGTTTTTAGCCTGTGAGCGCTCTGCGGTAACCCGAACAGACATACCAGTAGGTTTATGTGTCATGCGTACTGCTGTTTCTACCTTGTTTACGTTTTGTCCTCCTTTTCCTCCTGAGCGTGAAAATTCAACTTCCAAATCGGCGTCATTTAGCTCTACATTTACCTTTTTGCGCATTGGCAAAATTGCAACTGAAGCAGTAGATGTATGAATACGTCCTGATTTTTCTGTTGCGGGCACACGCTGAACACGGTGAACACCTGTTTCAAATCGCAGGTTCTTGTATGCGTCTTGTCCTTTTATTTCAAAGCTTGCTTCTTTATATCCACCAAACGAGCTTGATGAATCATCGTTTGGCGTAAAGCTCCACCCCATCTTCTGTGCATATTTCTCATACATCAAAGCCAGATCTTGTGCAAAAATAGCAGCCTCTTCACCACCTGCGCCAGCGCGTACTTCTAGAATAATGTGGTTTGGAGATTGCTCCTCCTCTTCTTCTACCTTTTGTATTTCTTCTATTTGAGTGAGTATTGCGTCAAACTGTGTTTGTATTGTTTTTCTCTCTTCTTGAGCAAGAGCCTCCATTGAAGGATCTTTTTCTATCATTGCCTCAAGCTCTTCTTTCTCAGCAGAAAGTCGCTCAAGCTCTGTCGCTAGAAAGCTTGTTTTTGGATTTTCTTTTAGCTCTTGTAGATTAAGGTCTTCCATAGAATTTATAGTATCACGATTAGCACAAAGACCAGCACACATATGGTGCTGGTCTCTTGTATATGTCTGTAGTTATTTTCCAGACCCTGCCTTTTTTGCTCGTGCTTTGAACTTCTCCACACGACCTGCTGTGTCAACAATAGTCTCTTTTCCTGTGTAAAACGGGTGAGATGCGCTTGAGATTTCTACTGTATATAGAGGATATTCTTTTCCATCTTTATATTTTGCAGTTTTCTCTGTCTCTACTGTTGAATATACCAAAAAGTCCTCGCCACTAGTGTTGTCGCGAAAGATTACTTGTCTGTGATTTTCTGGATGAATATCTTTTTTCATGAGGGGTAGAGTACCATTTTATTTTCCATAAAACAAGAGAAAACCTCTAATACATAGTATTAGAGGTTTTACTGAGGGTTTTCTCGATTCATGGAATCAAGCCTATTTGAACGCCAGCTTGGGTTTTTTTGTGCTCGACACACATAACAAGCTTTTCATTAGGCTCAATCAAACAAGCTCCGTGTTTCTCTTTCAAAAATCCAGCTATAAGCTCGTAAGATCTATCTACCCCTACATAATTGACTCCTTCTTTTGAGTTCTTCCTCAGAAGCTTATTGAGTCCATCACCAACTCGTTTAAGCTGAGGTTTTGTAAGAGGTCTTGGAAATTTCACTAAAAGTTTCCTGACATTTCCGTCAGAAACTCTTCGAAGTTCTATTTCTATTATTTTTATGTTCATAATACACCTCCGTGTGTATTTCTTATTCCAAAGGCATACTACTTGGACAAAACTGAGTCGTCAACTAACTTCTATTTAGAATATCAATAAGTCCTTGGTATTTTGCTGCGAGCTCCATCACGCCATCACCATAGAATGCATATGCAGGCTTGTTGGCATTTCCCCATCCAGCAAAGTATCGTAGCGCTGCTAGTCGCTCTGAAGCCCAAGTACCTTTGTCTGCTCCGTTATCTGCAAGTAGGTTTGCTGATGCCATAAATGCAGTTTGTGGATCCCAAGGATTTGAAGGGGCGTTGTTTCCAAGAAGCTTTCTAATGTAGTCTTTGTTTTGTTTATACACCCATTCTCCATTTGAGTTCTTTTCATATCCGCCATAATGAACCCATGTTGAAGGAATAAACTGAGCAGGACCCATAGCACCACCCCATCCATACCATGGCTTTTTAGATACTGGCAACTGATCTGGATCAAGACCAAGTGTTCGTGCAATCACCTCAAATACAGGCCTGTCGCGTGTTGGGTGCATATCAGTACGCCAGTTTCCTGTTCCTACATTTGCACCAAGGTTAGACTCTTGTGCAATCACTCCAAGAATAAATGCTGGCCGTACACCTGTTTGTTTTGATGCAAAGTTTGCATACTCAAGCGCCTTTTCAAAAGGAATTGCACTTGAACCACGCAAAGAGAAGAGTTCTGAGCGAATCTGTGCTGCGCTCTTTTCTTTTTCATTTAAAATCTGTTGATACACTGCCTCTACTCCCTTAGTGATCTCAAGCAGTTGTTGTTTTTCATCTTCTCTCTCTTCTATTTTTCGTTTCTCGAGAATCTGAATAGAACGAAGCTCTTGCTCCTCTTCTCTTTTGTTTTCAAGTGAAAGTTTTTGAGTTTGTGTATTCTCTTTTGCAACCTCAATTTCTTCAAAGGAATCCTGAAGACCCTCTTCTATAGCAGAAAATGAATCAAAGTCTTCAAAGAAATCAGATAGATTTTTGTTGCCCAAAACCATCTCTACAAGTGAGAGTGAGTCGGTTTCGTATCTCTTACGTAAAAGCTGTGCAAGCGATCTCTTTTCACGCTCAAGCTCTGCGGAAAGGGATTCTATTGTTCCTTGTTTGCCTACAATATCGTTTGTGAGATTTCTGATTGTTAGGTCACGTGCCTGAATAGCAAGCTGTGACTTTCTAATCTGTGCAGTCAAAATAGCAACATCACGCTCAAGAGATTGTGTTTCTTCTCGTTTACCATTGAGAATTGCTTCTTGTTGTGCAATTTCTTCTTCAAGAACATCAAGCTCTCTTTGAAGCTCTGCTCGCCTTGCATCCACTTGAGAGCTTGCTTGTGCATGCACGTCATAAACCCCCAAACAAAATGCGGTGAGAAAAAAATATCCGAGCAATAATACTCGCGTCTTCATATCTGTATTATACCAAAAATAAAAAATGCGACCGAGAGGGTCGCATTCGATTATTCTTCTTTGGGAGCTTCCTCTTTTGGAGCCTCGTCTGAAGCACTTTCCTCCTTTCCTTTTTCTTCAACTTCGATTGAATCAAAGTCTACTTCTTCTGGTTCCTCTGGCTCTTCAATCTCTTTTGCCTCTGTTGCTAGAACAATCACATCTTCTGGATCAGCTGTTGGCTCAACTTCATCGCCAAATGAAATATCTGAGATAGTGATTTTATCATCAATTTTTTCAAGAGATGAAACATCTACCACGATTTCATGTGGGAGCTTTGTTGCAGGGGCCTCAACTTCAATTTCATGAAGTACTTTAACCAAAACTGCTCCTTCTTTTTCTGCCGGTGCTTCTCCAGTAAATTCTACTGGGATTGTAACTGTTACCTTTTGACCCTTCTCAAGTGCGTAGAAATCTACATGAACTGGCTCATCTGAGACTGGGTGAATATCTACACGGTGAATAAGCACTTCGTGATCTTCTTTTCCATCATTGAGTGAAATCACTGTAGACTCTCCAGCTTCTTTGTATACCTTCTTAAAATCTGAGATTTGTACTGAAATAGGAGTTGATTCAGTCTTTTTTCCATAAACAACAGCGGGAAGAACGCCTTCTCCTCGAAGATTCTCTGTGTTGTCTTTAGTATTTCGCTGTGTTGCATTAAGCGTAATCATGAAGGTCGATTATACAGACTTGAACACAAATTACAAGGGTATTAAGCCTTTTTTGTACTAAATAGCTCTATTCTACGTTTTGAAACTTGTTCAAAGCCTGAAATTGCTTTTTGTGTGTATTTATATGGAGCAACCTCATCTGGTTTTTCATTTAATTCAGCCCGAAGTCCATCAGTATATGCCTTTCTTAGCTCTGTGCTTATGTGGACCATGTGCATTCCTCCCTCTATAGCAGACACAAAATCTTCATCAGATAAGCCTGAGCCACCGTGAAGAACAAGCGGAACATTTGTTTCTTGTGCTATTTCTCTTATTCTGTCTATATTCAAATTTGGATTCTGACCCCCCTTCAACATTCCATGGAGATTACCGACTGCAGGAGCAAACAAATCTACACCTGTTTCTTGTACAAACCTCACGGCGTCATTAACTGTAGTTAGTGAGTCATCAGTAATCTGAGCTCCTTCTGGTATTTCATCAAGTAGTTTTGATGATGAGCCAATGTAGCCCATTTCTCCTTCTACCAAAATATCTCTTTTCTGTGCCCTCGCATACGAAACACACTCCTTTGCTATGCGAATATTGTCTTCAAGTGATTCTTTTGCTCCGTCATACACAACCATGTCATATCCTGCATCAATCGCTTCTACAACTCGCTCATATGAGTATGTGTGGTCAGCGTTTGAAAAAACAGAAACACCCTTTGATTGTGCATTTCTGATAATAGAAATGAAATTATCTACACATATATAGTCACGCTCACCTTCTGATGTTCCAATCACAATGGGTGTTTTCATTTCTTGGGATAGACGCACCAATGCATTAACCATTTCAATATTTGAAACATTAAAATGAGCAAGTGCAATACCATTATTTCGTGCCTCACTAATATGTTCTCGCAGAGTTTTCATACACAATATTATATCATTTGTAAAAAATGTTTCGTGATACAATTTAATGTATGAATCCCGTAGTATAAATTAGTTCGTTGAAGTAGTGTTAACTACTTCAACAGAGATTAATTAGATATACTTACGGGAAATGAGAGATAGACTTGGTTGTGTCGAAACCAACTTGTCTAATTAATCAAACTAATTTTTTACTACGGGATGAAATTCGACTTTGTATCAATCGGAGATATTGTTACAGACGCATTTATTGGTCTGCGCACAGACAACACACAGGTCACATGTGATATCGATGGACGTCCATGCCAACTTTCAATAAATTTTGGTGACAAGCTTGAGTACAACACTCTTGATGTGATTCCAGCTGTGGGAAATAGCCCAAATGCATCGGTATCAGCACACCGACTTGGACTTTCATCTGCTCTCGTAACAAACATAGGAGATGATCGTTTTGGAAAAGAAGATTTAGAAGCACTCAAAAAAGAAGGTGTTTCCACAGATTTTGTAAAAGTTCATAAAGGACGACAGTCAAACTACCATTTCGTACTCCGGGTTGAGGCAGAAAGAACCATTTTGGTAAAACACGAAGAATATACATATGAAATACCAAATTTTGATGAAGCACCTTCATGGATATATTTCTCATCAGTAGGAGAAAACTCAATTCCCTTTCATCACGAAATTGCTAAATACGTAACAGAAAATAATGTAAAGCTAGCGTTCCAACCTGGAACATTTCAAATAAAGCTTGGGTACGAAAAACTTAAAGATGTTTATGGGGCTTCAGAACTATTTTTCTGTAACAAAGAAGAGGCTAAAAGAATCCTCAAAACAGACACAGATGACATGAAAGAAATACTAAAGGAAATGCATGCACTAGGGCCATCTATAGCAATCATTACTGATGGTCCAAAGGGCGCATATGCATATGACGGAAAAGAGGGGTGGCACATGCCGATGTACCCAGACCCAGCACCTCCTGTAGACAGAACTGGTGCCGGTGACTCTTTCTCATCTACTTTTACCTCAGCTTTGGCGCTTGGGCACGACATACCAACAGCTCTTTCATGGGGGCCTATCAACTCTATGAGTGTAGTTCAACATGTTGGTGCACAAAAAGGACTTCTATCGCTTGAAGAGCTTAAAAAACACCTTGAAAACGCACCAGAAGATTACAAACCTGAGAAAATCATATGATGAAAAAAGCAGAAAAACTCAGAAACCAAATATGTGAGACAGGGTTTACAAGTGTTCCAGAAAAAGAATACGGGCCACTATACAAAGAGCACCTATTGCGACAATATGATATTTATATAAAAACGCTCAATCACACCAGTGATGTAAAGCAAAAAGTAAATTCTTTCTTCCTTACACTCCACACTCTTCTCATCACTGCAATGGGTATTTCGTTTACCCAAGAAAATCCTTTTATTTCCAATGGTGGCCAGTTTGCACTTCCGTTAGTAGGAATAATTATTTGTATTATTTGGTGGGCAATTGTGTACTCATACAAACAGAGAAGTATAGTTAAGACAACGGTTGTACAGTGTGTGGAAGATTATCTTCCACTATCTCTCTACCAAGTGGAGTGGAAAATGCTAAAAAGCAGACATGGAGGATTTCGGTATCATTTCTTTAAAATAAGTCTCCTTATTCCTTGGGTGTTTATTATTCTCTACGCCTTCATCCTTATCTTTTCAGTTTAATAACCTCTTTATATCGAAAGCAGTCAACTGTGTGATCATTCACGAGCCCTGCCGCCTGCATGAATGCGTATATAGTAGTAGAGCCCACAAACTTCATTCCTCTCTTCTTTAAATCTTTTGATAGAGCATCAGACTCTTTTGATGTAGTGGGTATATCTTTTTGTGTTTTACATTTGTTTATTTTTGGCGCACCTCCTACAAAACCCCAAATATAATCAGAAAAGCTTCCAAACTCTTTTTGTATTTCCTGAAACACTCGAGCGTTTGTAATTGCTCCTTCTATTTTTAATCTATTTCTAATAATTCCTGCATCTTTTAGAAGTTCTGTTTTCTTTTTCGCGTCATATTTTGCGATTTTTTTATAGTTAAAATTATCAAACACTTTTTTAAAATTTGCTCGTTTGTGTAAAATTGTTCTCCACGAAAGACCAGCTTGGAATGTATCCAAGAGCATATATTCGAATAGCTTCTTGTCGTCATAGCATGGCACACCCCACTCTGTATCGTGGTAGGCAATCATAAGCCCATCACTTTCCTGTGGCCAGATACATCTATTTTTCATCCCGTAGTAAAAAATTAGTTTGATTAATTAGACAAGTTGGTTTCGACACAACCAAGTCTATCTCTCATTTCCCGTAAGTATATCTAATTAATCTCTGTTGAAGTAGTTAACACTACTTCAACGAACTAATTTATACTACGGGATTCATAGGAATAATAATATCATCACTTTTATGATATATTGATTTTAGTTCGCACCTCTAACACAAAAAGGTATATTCAATGAACACGCCAACATATCTGCTTGTTACAAAAGCGCTGAAGATGACAGGGCTCAGTATTGCACTTTTTATCTTATGGGTCATTCTCATAGGATCAATTTTTGGAGAAACCTTTTCTCAAATGCCCCTATACGCTGGAATTGCTCTCAACTTTGGCGGCGCTGGTATTGGCACCTGGCAAACAATCAAAATGCTGGGTACATAAACATGTGCCCAAAAACACAACGGCTCAACTTTTTTAAGTTGAGCCGTTTATCTTTATAACCCTTCTACTCGCCCGAGTTTGAAGCTTTCTGCGTGCGTAATGATTCTATTCATAAAAGAAACTGCCTCTACTGGATATTTACCAGATGCAGTTTCGTCAGATAGCATAACAGCACTTGAGCCGTCATATACTGCATTTGCAACATCTGAAACTTCTGCTCGTGTTGGTTCTGGGCTATTCACCATAGAAAGCATCATTTGTGTTGCCGTGATGGCGGGTGTGTCATGCCAGCGTCCATTTCTAATCATGTGCTTCTGAGTAAACGGAAGTTCCTCTACAGGTATTTCAACTCCCAAATCACCACGTGCAATCATGATTGCGTCTGATCCTTGAATAATTCCATCCATATTATCCACAGAAAGCCTTGTCTCCATTTTTGCAATAACTTTTGCTTTACCTCCAATCATTTCTTTGAGCTCAAGAACATCTCCTTCATCTTGAACAAACGATATAGCAACAAAATCTACACCTTGAGATAACCCAAATAATACATCTTTTTTATCTTTTTCTGTTAGGCCAGATAGAGACAGTCGTGTGTCGGGTACGTTAACAGATTTACGTGAATACAAAACTCCGGCTTGAGTAACTCGAGCATAAATACGACTATCATCAACCTCTGTTACAACCAGCTTTATTGCTCCATTTGCAAGATATAGAGGTTGTTCAATCTTAATATCGCTCACCAGACTTTTGCTGTCTATAAATATTGCTTCTGTGTCATCTTGATTTATAGAAAATATAACATCCTGTCCATATGAAAGATGTACTCCTTCGTCAGATACTTTTCCCACACGAATACGGGGCCCTTGGAGATCCTGAAGAATCTTCACATTTAAGTTGTGTTTTTTGTTTATGTCTTCTATTTTTTCTTTACGAGCTAAAAACTCTTCTTCTGTACAATGTGAAAAGTTCATTCTTGCTATGTCCATCCCAGCAAGTGCAAGCTTTTCTAATGTTTCATATGATTCTGATGTTGGTCCAATAGTTGCTATTATCTTCGTTTTTCGTTTATGCATTTTAAAAAAATAAATAGTAAAGAGAAGTCCCATCATAATACGGAACTCCTCTTTTACATAATTGTGGAAAAATACATCAAAATTAGCATTTTTGTAATAAGTATTTTTGACAAAAGCAATAAACATTTATATGTTAGACAAGACGCACATTCAAAATAAAAGGTGGACAACATGACTATCGAGAGATTTGTTAGCCCAATTAAAGAAATGGGAAGAAAACTTGGGTATATTATGTTCTGGTCATTCTATTGTGGACTCCTGAGCGCTACGCGTATGACAATGGGTGTAATGATTTTTTCTTTAATAGCAACGTTAGTGATGACGCTGTCTAATTGGTTATTTTTTTCAACACCCTGGACACAATTTACAGTAGCTTTTGTTTTCATTCTACTGGGAATTTATCCATCAATTAAAATACACAAACTGTACAAGAAACAGGTTGAGTATTTTATACAGACAGCCGTCCCAAAAGAATTTCACAACCTTCTTTACTGAGGGTTGCTGTAAATAAAAAGCGAACCTGCCTCGGTTCGCTTTTTTTATTCACTTATATATTCAAATCGTGGTTTTTATGATACTTTAAAAAAGAAAAAACTCTCAACAAAACAGAGTAATAATGATGTTCCCAATAGATGTTAGTTCCTTCTCTCTTACTAAACGTTTTATTTGCCAAGCAATATCAACCATTTACTATTTTGTTGTATTTGCTTTTTTCTGGATTACTGAGGCATATTTATTTTTAACTTTCTTTAATGTAGATACAGTCGCAACTATTGTTGCAGAAAATGCTACGGCTCTATACATTATTAATGCAATAGGCACTTTCGCATTTTGTATACATTTTCCAATCTTTACCGGCTTTCGTGGCAAGTTAAGAAAAAGAATTGAAGAATATAACAATAAACACTATCGCTCTTAAATAAACAAACGGCTCATTTTGAAAATGAGCCGTTTATCTTATTCACCTATATATTCAAATCTCTTTGTTTGCTTTCCGTCTATTTCTACCAACTCTTCAAACATCGCAATTGGTCGAACCCACAACTTAGACATATCATTGTCATATTGCGCTTCGTATACCACCAGGTCTTCAAGTGTTTCTGAGTGCTTTGCTACGCCCAACACTTTATACATCCTCCCTGATTTTGAGTGTTTATATAGTCCTGTTTTCATACTTTTTGCAATTATTAATTAATATGTTTTGTTTATTAAAACATATTATTTTTTACCATCAATGATATTTAGAATATCTTCTGCAGAAGATTTACCGAGTGTAGATTCAAATAGTTTTAATGTGTCTAACTCATACAGCAACACGAGAACTTGGACTACTAATGTTCCAAAAATTGCTTTCATTATAGAATCAACTAACATTTCATAACTTGGAACAAAAAGAAGTGATACTAGTAGCAAAATTGCCAAAAAATTCACCAACATCCACTCTTGAGAAGGCATTCTTTCTACTTGCAACGAAACCATTCTCTTACGGGCGAGTTGCAGTGAATCAAGACTTGCGATCATATTACTAATCGTTTCATTTTTTACAGACGGAAGATTTTCATCACCACCAGTATCTGAAAGTAAGTTTCCCAAAAGAAGTAATGGTGTTTGATTTATTTACAAAATGATAATCCCACTGACCCGTGCTTAAAATCTTGCTGTAGTGCTTCTTGATGATTTCACCAGCCTTTTTTTTGAGAAGACTTACTAAGTGTTTCAAAACTTCTATATAGAGCTGATATATTGCCGTCAAACTCAGATATTGTTGATCTAATGTTGTTATATCTATTGTTTTGTCTCGAAACAAAAAATCCTGTCAAAATCGCAAATATAAAAGTTGAAATTGTCATAAATGTCGATACAGACTCAGATCCAATCTGAATCGGTACAAAGAAATATATTATGGCCAAAACTATAAATATAAGACCCGAATGATAATTATTCATGTAATATTAATTAAAATAATCTAATAATTTTATTTTCGTTTTAATACTCTATTTATAGCTTTTTCTATATCACTCTCTTCCATACCATAGTGAGCAATGAGTTCTTCTGGCTTACCTGACTGTCCAAATACATCATCTACACCAACAAACTCAATCGGCACAGGGTTTTCACGAGCAAGTACCTCAGCAACAGCGCTCCCCATACCGCCTGCTTTTTGATGCTCTTCTACAGTTACTACTGCTCCTGCTTTTTTAGCAATAGCAATAACCGCTTTTTCATCAAGAGGTTTTATTGTTGAGAGATTAAGAACACTTATAGCAACCTCATCTTTTAGTGATTCTGCAACACGAAGAGCTTTGTACACCAGTGCACCAGTTGCAACCACTGCAACTTCTGGCTTTTTTGATTCCCAAAATAGCTCTGCCTTTCCTATCTTAAATGGAGTTTTCTCTGTTGTAATAATTGGAGTTTTCTCTCGTGCAAGACGAAGATATGTAGGGGAGACAGTTTTAGCACACGCTATTGTTGCTTTTTTTGCTTCAATTGCATCACATGGTGAAATCACAACCATTCTTGGAATTACTCGCATAATGGCAATATCCTCTACTGCTTGGTGCGTTCCTCCATCAGGACCCACAGAGACGCCTGCGTGTGAGCCAGCAATTTTTACTGGCACATTGTTATAGCAAATAGTGGTGCGAATCTGTTCCCAGTTCCTACCTGGTGAAAACATTGCATAACTTGTGATAAATGGAATCTTGCCCATTGCTGCCATTCCAGACGCCACAGACGCCAGATTTTGCTCAGCAACACCTATTTGGATATATCGCTCAGGAAATGACTTTGCAAATTCTGTCATACGAGTAGAGTCGGTTAAATCTGCGCAAAGCCCCACTACTTTTTCATCCTTTTTACCCGCTTCAAAAAGCCCTTCTCCAAATCCATTTCGAATAGGAGTCATGTCTGTCTCATCTGTAAATATTTTTTTATTTAGAGTTTTATTTATCATTAATTATCAGATAATTTCTCAATTCTATGTTTTTTCTTTATTTGCCAATATGCCTTATCCCTTCCAGATCCACTATCTCCGATTTTCATTAATTCAGCAGGATATTTTTTCTTCGCTTTTTCTAACTTCTCTCTAATCATCTTTTCTGAATCTAAACCAAGAAGAACAGATAATTCTAAGCAATAAATAATTACATCTGGTATTTCGTCTCTTAATTCTTTCATTTTTTCGGAATTATTTTTTACTTCTTCTATAGATGCGCTTTCCCATTGAAAAATCTCTAAAAGCTCAGCAGCTTCAATGCTAATAGATTTAACCAAATCAGAAGGGTTTAAATTATCCCAACCTCTTTCTTTCAAATATTCTAAAATATCTTTTTCTAAATCTTTCATACAATTTAATCAAGGTGGCTTGCTTCGATTGTTCCTCGAAGTGTTCGTAGTTCATTTATGGCCATTTTTCCCTCACTATCACTTGGTGGTTTGCCGTGCCATTCTGCTTTTCGCATAAACTCTTTCACACCTTTGCCTGGAATGGTATGTGCAATAATCACTGATGGTTTTTCAAATACTGCATGCGCTTGCCCAAATGCAGAATGAATCTCTTCAAAATTATTACCATCTATTTCTATTACATGCCATCCAAATGATTCCCATTTTGCATCAAGTGGCTCAAGAGGCATTACATCTTCTGTATTTCCGTCAATCTGAATATTATTTCTATCAATCACCACAACAAGGTTATGAAGTTCTTCTTTACCTGCAAGCATCGCCGCCTCCCAGCTCTGCCCACAATCAAGCTCTCCGTCACTCATGAGGCAGTAAAAATGCTTATCGCTTGTTTTTCCGTTGTCAATTCTCTCAGCAAGCGCCATTCCAACTGCTTGTGAAAGTCCTGAGCCAAGCGGACCAGATGATGTTTCAATTCCTGGCAAATACTCTTTGTGGGGGTGCCCTTGGAGTCGTGATTTAAATTTTCGCAAAGTAGACAACTCTTTTACTGGAAAATATCCAGAGTGCGCCATGGTCGCATACAAAACAGGGCAAATGTGTCCGTTTGAAAGAATTACTCTGTCTCTATCAGTCCATAGTGGATCTTTTGGTTTATGATTTAATCTTTCAAAATATAGATATGTAAAAATATCTGCCATACCAAGAGGGCCTGCGGTATGTCCTGAGCCAGCCTCTACAAGCATCTCTATAATAGATGTACGTATATCATTTGCTTTTAGCTCTAGTTCTTTTATTCGTTCGTCGCTTAGATGCATATTATAGTGAAGAGAAATATTCAATCGTTCCGGCAATATCGCCAGAGTTAAAAATAGCAGAGCCAGAAACCAATTTATCGACTCCCGCCTCTACAAGCTTTGGAGCAGTTTCTTTATTTACTCCAATATCAACAGCAATTGTACCACGGTAGATACTTCGTAAATCTTTTACTCGTGTGTATACCCGCTCATCAAGCTCTACTCCATGAAATCCAATCTTGTCACTGCCCATCATTTGTACTGAATCTGCATATTCAAGATAGGGAAGAAGAAGCTTGATATCAGTAGAAGGACGAATCGCAATACACACTCGCACACCCCTATCATGTGCCCTTTTAATAATGCCTTCCATGCTTTGTGTGCTTTCTATGTGAACAACAAGAAGTTTTGCTCCAACATCTATAAAGTGATCTAGAAAATATTGTGGATCTTGCACCATCAAATCAAGCTCAAAATCAATCTCTGTCATTGCTTTCTTATTTTCATGCATGTCTTGGAACTCTGCCCTACTTTCCTGATTTAGAAATGGCCAGCTAGGCTTTGGAGTGTATAACCCATCCATAACATCAATCTGCACACGCTCAACACCACTGACTTTTGAAACATGTTCAGTAATGTCAGGAAAAGATTCCGGAATAATAGCCGGAACCACAGAAACTTTGCGCCCCATACTATTCATCAATTGCTTGAATTCGTCGAGCATATCGCTCTTTGTTAGAAAATTCTGTAGAAAGCCAAATCTCTATAGCGCGTATTGCCTCTTGTGAAGTAAGAAATCTTGCCCCAAGAGAAAGAATATTCGCATCATTGTGCTCACGAGTAAGTTTTACTATCTCCTCACTTCCTCCATAATACACACCTGCATATATCCCCTTATATCTATTACACACAATCGCCTCACCTTGTCCTGAACCACCAAGAACAATTCCTTTTCTGTGCTCTGGGTCTTCAGAAACAGCCTCAGCAACAGGCCTTACAAAATCTACAAAATCATCATCTTCATCTGGCCCAAACGCCCCTTTGTCTACCACCTCATATTCTTTTTCTATAAGCCACGCGATTATGTCTTCTTTTAGGTCAAAACCTGCGTGGTCTGCTCCAATATATATTTTCATAACTATAAACTTTTAGCTGTTTCTATAACATGCCGAACCAAAGTATTGGTATATCCCATTTCATTGTCATACCATGCAAGTACTTTCACCATATTTCCACCAACAACCTTTGTCATTGATAAATCTACAATAGACGCATGTGTGTCTCCCACAATGTCTGATGAAACCAATGGTTCTTCTGAGGCAGAAAGAATACCCTGCCATCGCTCTTCTTTTGCTGCTTTTCTAAATATCTCATTTACTTCCTCTACAGTGGTTTCTTTGTTGGTAATAAATGTAATATCAACAAGTGAACCTACCAAAATAGGAACCCTCACAGAAACTCCATCAAAGAAATCAATTCCTTCTACCGCTTTTGTTGTGGCAGCCGCAGCTCCTGTTGTAGTAGGAATAATATTTGTAATAGCTGCACGCCCACGACGAGGGTCTTTGTGATGTGGTGAATCTACAAGACGCTGACTTGATGTAACGCCGTGTATTGTATTGAGAACCGCTTTATCTATATCAAGAGACTCCTCCATCACAGACACCACAGGAGAGGCTGCATTTGTAGTACATGAAGCATTTGCAGATATTTTGCATGTCTTTAACTTATCGTGGTTTACGCCCATCAACACTGTTGCCCCGGGCACGTCTGATTGTGGCTCACCTTTTATTGGGGAAGAGACAACAACCTTTTTCGCACCAGCATCAATATGAGCACGAGCTCCTTCATAGCTTGCAAAAAATCCAGTCGACTCTACCACAACATCAATATCCATATCTTTCCATGGAAGCTCTTTTGGATCTTTTACAGATAGAAAGGGGATTTCTCTTTTATTCACAATAAGCGCGGGATCATCGCCTGTACGCGCCTCAAGAGAATTAGCATATTTACCATACGCTGAGTCATACCTTAGTAGATACTCAAGGTTTTCAATGTCAGCCAAGTCATTGATGGCAACTACTTCTATCTCAGGATAATTTTCAGAGAGACGAAAAAAAGCACGCCCAATTCTCCCAAAACCATTGATTGCTACTCTCACCTTTTTATTCATAAATATAGTTTATTATTTATTAATAATACCTTATTTGCGTCTTGCACGCTTTGAGCTTTTCCCTGCAGTAAACACAGTTTCTTTCATATAAATAATCGCATCTCCCCATTTGCGCATAATCCTATCGTGCATAAACTTTGCATACAAAAATAGAATTATAAGAAATGCACCAAGAACAAGTCCTGTAGTATTTATCAAAAATCGCGCGTCCTGCACGGCACCTCCAAGGTAATACCCAAGACCCACAAAAATACCACTCCATATTATCTGACTAAAAAACGAAGCGATATAGTGTCTTTTAAATGCCACTCCAAGCATTCCACCTATTACCGCCAAAATATCAGTCAAAGCGACCGTTGGAGAAACCTTAAGAAAGAAAAAGAGTTTTCCATAGTGGTCTTTGACCACATTTACCCAGCTTGTACCTGGAGTGTGTTCTGCTTCTTCAATACGAGCAATAATTCTTCGAGATTTAGGAAATCGCTTTAGAAAACCTTGCCCTCTTCTCCCAAGCCAGAAAAGTGATGCATCTGTAGTGGTAGTAGTAACAAACCAAATCAAAAAGAAAGTGAAGGGGTTAAGTGAGCTGATTGATGCAAAAAACCCACCAGCAAAACCAGCAACGGGGCCAAGTGCTATAACAAGCAGGGGGTAAATATAGTATCCGTATTCAGAAAGCCATTGAAACAGAGATTGTCCGAAAAACAGTTCTTGTCCTGTCATATAGAGTCAGTATACCAGCTTATAATAATTGAAAAAGACAAGCCCCAACAGCACATTGCTGATGGGGCTTCGAGCGTCGTCGGCTTGGGAGTCTGTCACACAACCAACTACCTGGTACTCTTTCGGACCTCTGGCGGTCCTTGACTGGTCTCATTGGCTGCAACAAGACTTACTTTCATTATACACCCACAAAGAAGTAATACCTCTGTGTACAACATTTGCTTTTTCCAAAACCTCAAGTAATCTCTAGATATGGAATATCCAATACGAATAAATAGATATCTTTATCTCAACAATATCTGCAGTCGACGACAAGCAGACCGTTTTATTGAACAAAAACTCGTATATATAAACGGTAAGCCCGCTGTACTAGGGCAACAAGTAGAAGAGGGTGACACTGTAGAGCTAAAAGGTAGGGCTCAAAAGCATGTATCAAACTATCAATATATTATTTACCACAAACCTCGTGGAGTTGTCAGCCACAACCCACAACGTGGAGAAAAAGCAGTGACAGACCTTGTAAAAAGTAAGCAAAAAGTAGACCCCATTGGGCGTCTAGACAAAGACTCTACAGGCCTGATGCTTCTCTCAAACGATGGACGACTTGTAAACAAAATGCTTCACCCAGATTTTTCACATGAAAAAGAATATGTTGTGAGTGTAAACAAAGAGCTAAAACCAAGCTTCAAGAAAAAAATGGAAGGTGGGGTAAACATAGAAGGATATGTTACAAAGCCTGCACGCATTAAAATCACAGGAGATAAAACATTTAAAATAATTCTCACAGAAGGTAAAAAACACCAAATCCGAAGAATGTGCATGGCTCTTGGCTATACAGTAGTTACACTAAAACGCGTACGAATGATGGATATAAAACTTTCTAAACTAAAAGAAGGCGCACAGCGCCCACTTACAGAAAAAGAAAAGAGTATTCTATTTTCACAGCTTGGAATTACTGAGCAGCCAACACTGCAAAGTTAAGTAGTGTAATCACCATACTGAAAAATCCAGTAATAAAGGCGATTCTTGTTGCACGGTCCTTTAGCCATGTGTCCATAAAATTCTTCATCCTGTAGTAAAAAATTAGTTTGATTAATTAGACAAGTTGGTTTCGACACAACCAAGTCTATGTATATCATTTCCCGTATGTCTAATTAATCTCTGTTGAAGTAGTTAGTACTACTTCAACGAACTAATTTATACTACGGGATTCATATTTTAATTATACAATGTTCCAATCACCACAACCTATGTATTCCACACTAAATCTCAGACAGATCCCTATCTGTAAATAGGTTAAGTGTCCACTCAAGTGCTGTTCGAGCCTTGGCACGAGCACCAAATATCTTAGAGAGATATGCTGTTCTGTATATCCACCATGCAATAAATCCAGAAAATCTCATACCAAATAGCCTAGCGAGCGCTCCACCCTTACCAAGAGACACGATAAATCCCTTATCTTCGGCATGAAATGGAGCTCTATCTGAATTTCCTTCTACCATATTAAAAATATTACGAGCAGCAACAACTCCTTGCTTTACCGCAAATTGCGCTCGTGTTGGATATGCTTTTGTGTCGTCATCTCTATGTGGCACCCATCCAATATCTCCAATAGCAAAAACATGTTCATGTGAGGGGAGAGAGAGCGCACGATTTGTCTTTACTCTACCACTACGCTCATCGAGTGAAATTTCTTTTGAAGATTTATACATTGTATTGTTTGCTGTAACGCCAGCAGTCCATATAACAGTCCCACCACTTATGTGTGTGTCTCCTACCCACACCCCACTCTCATCAACTTTTGAAACCCGTGAGTTTAGTAATACACGTACCTTTCCTTTTGCCTCCAAAATCTCCTGCGTCTTTTTTGCAAACCATTCTTCTTCTACTGAAATAAGCTGTGCACCACCTTGAACTACATGGATAGAAGAAAGAGGGTAAAGCTCTGGATAAATTTTCCTGAGCTCCCCATTTAAAATATCCCCCATTTCACCAGCAAGCTCAACACCAGAAGGACCACCTCCAACAATAATAAATGTTAGAAGTTGTTTCTTTTTATCTTCTTCTGAAACAAGCTGTGCCTCTTCAAAGCGGTTCAGAATATGATTTTTGATTTTGCGTGCATCCTCCAGGTCATTCATGGTCATACAGTATTTCTCTGCTCCTTCTACACCAAAAAAGTTTGTTTTTGAGCCTGTTGCAAGAACCAAATAATCATAAGAAACTAGCCCGCCTTTTATATGATCACTATGTTCATCTGAAACACTTTGATTTAGATAAGTAATTTGCTTTCTATCAAAATCAATCTCTGTAACCTCTCCTTCTACAAAATCATCCAAACAACACTCTGGAAGTGAGCGAATTGACTGTGTGATACTACCTGGCAAAAGGTTACCAATGGCAACCTCGTGAATCATTGGTTTGAATACAAAATAATCGTTTTTGTTGATTATTGTGATAAATACATCATCTCTATTATGAAAAAGTTCGTGCAATCCAAGATATGTATATAGACCAGCAAAGCCAGCCCCAACGATAACTATTCGTTTTTTACCTCCACCTCGCTCTTGAATACTTGCCATATAAACGCATTATATCAGAGAAATAAAAAAAACCGTCCTATCGGCCAGCGCAACGAGGTGTTTTGGTGTAGCCCACCGTGATGGGCGACGTGCGATTCGAGCCACCCATAGGGTACTTTCTTTATCGCAACACTTCTCGTGCGCTGGCCGATCAAGGATCGGCTCAGGTGCTGTCTTCTAGCTCCTTTTATACATCCACACCAGGTGGCGCAAAAAGGGGACGGAAGACAGACTTGTTTGTTCTGACGAAACATCGTTTTTGGATACGAGTCAGCAGCTTGTTGAACCGTGGAATACGATACAGATTAGATTCTTCGTTGATCGAGGTACGAAGATACAGACAGTATTTTGCCCGTGCGCCCTTCGCATCGGGATGGAGATGACCATCGCGAGATCGAGTTGAATCATTTCGTCTGTTAATTCGAAAGAACAGTGTCCTTGTCTAAGGGACTTGTGTGGAGAATGCCGGGACATTCAGTACAGACGTATTGAGTACGTATACGAAAAAACACATTTCTGTGTACTAGACAAAAATGTGTTTGTATACTCCTCTTTATTTTGATTTTGGCCACCTATTTGCCGCCTCTGGATATATTTTTGTAAGAAAATGCTCCTCACAATCATGTTCTCTGGCAGTACACACTTCGCGTCCATATGTAATAAATCTATAGGTTAGGTCAAACCACTCATCGCGGGGTAATAACCCCATTAAATCTCTCTCAATAATGTCAGGATTCTTTGAATCCGTAAGGTCAAATTTTTGCGCAAACCTTCGCACATGTGTGTCCACCGCAATACCTTCCACCACATCATATGCATTACCAAGAACTACATTTGCGGTCTTTCGTCCCACACCTGGAAGCTCACGCATTTCCTCCATAGTACGAGGAACTACCCCACCATATTTCTCAACAAGCGCTTTTGCCATGCCTATAATATTTTTTGCTTTGTTTTTATAAAAACCAGTAGAGTAAATATCTTTTTGAAACTCTTCTAAGTCTGCATTCGCATAATCCTCTGCAGTTTTGTACTTTTGAAACAAATCTTTTGTCACCATATTCACCCGCTCATCAGTACATTGCGCAGATAAAATAACAGCCACAAGCATCTCTAGTGGGTTTGAATATTCAAGAACTGTTTTTATCTTTCCTGGATAAGCTTCTTTGAGTGCTTTTGAGATTTTTTGTGCACGTTCTTTTCGCTCTTTATGTTTTTCCTTATCAGACATTAGATTTCTATTTTCTTACACACATATGCACCCAGAATAAAAAGAAGAAGAGATAGAGTTGCCGATATCATACAATACTGACAAATAGCATTTAAAACAAAGAGCTGTAGATAAACAAGATATAGACTTACGCCCAATCCAATCAACGGAAGTACTAGGAGCTTTTTAGCAAACGCCATATTTTTTGACCCAAGCACATAAAGACCCCCAAAGAAAAGTGATAGGTAGAAAAGAAGCCCGAACCCAGCAAGGGGAACACCAAACACTTCTGAATATATACTTGAAAGCACAACATCACATCCTTCTACAATAGAGCAAATTACTTCTGTGTTTGAAAGATGAGAAATAGTTAAATACCCAGAATCAAGGATTCCTACAAATGATAGTAAAACAATTATCCAAAATGTTGCTTGAACTTTTTCTGACATAGTCTCTATTTAGATGAACACCGATCACATGTGCCGAACATTTCAAAAGAGTGGTCTGTGATTTTGTTAAACTTCTCAGACTGCTCTAGTACTTGCCTAGAAAGAGAATCTGACTCACATATATAAAACTTTTCTATATAACCACAATCAGTACATACGATATGGTGGTGATGATCATCTCCATTAAATTCATAAAACATACTATCACGACGCATATCGACTTCTCGAAGTATTCCTTTATCTTTAAATAGTTTTAGATTTCGATAAATCGTAACAAAGTGCACACCGCTATCTGCAAGAACATCAATAACATCGTCTGCACTAAATGGCCCCGAAAAAGCCATCACGATTGAGATTAGTTTGATTCGCAAAGATGTAGATTTGATACCAGCAGAAGATAAAATTGATTTTGCTGAAGAGTTGTTTGAATGCATAGTAAAATATTACGTTGACATCAATATAGGGCTATATTACACTGTCTCTGGACTAAATGCAAATGATTTGCATTTGAAATAGGAGAGAGAAAACCTCAAAAAACACGAAAAAATGAGCGTAGTCACATACACACTACTCGCTGCATCTTCAATAATGCTTATTTCACTCGTGGGAGTATTGTTTACATGGACTACCTTCAAAGTATTCATGGAACGAAACCTCCCCTACCTCGGCGCATTGTCTGCCGGAGTGTTTGGGATTGTAGCATTGCACTTAATTATGGAAGCGGCGCACATACTCGAAAATACTGCGATGATTGTATTGTATGCAGTCGTTGGAGTGTTTGCTCTCTGGAAGATTGGTACATGGTTTCCAGAGTCACACCACCACGAATCAGCCGAGTGCACAGACACTCATTCAAAGCGTGGCGCAAAGCACATGCTTATAGGAGACTCTCTTTGTAATATTGCCGATGGAGCCATTATCGCTCCTGCGTTTATGATAAGCGTACCACTTGGTATAAGCGCAACAATCGGCATACTCACGCACGAAATCGTGCAAGAGATTGGAGAGTTCTTTCTATACAAAAAAGCAGGATACAGTACCAGAAAAGCCCTTGCGCTAAACTTCCTGTCTGCATCTACGATTTTCATCGGGGCTGGAGCAGGACTTGTTTTATCTCAACAACAGGATTTTCTTGGACCACTTCTTGCTATGGCTGGTGGAGGCTTCATCTATATGGTGATAGTCGACATGATGCCAAGCTCGTACAAAACAATGAAAGCTTCAGGAAAATACAGACAACACGGCCTTTCCTTTGTTGCTGGCGTTGTTTTGATGACAACTGTTTTGCTTTTTGGGCACATGGGACATTAAAACGTGTCTCTCCCCTTTCAAAGCCCTCGCATCTTATGATGCGGGGGCTTTCTTGCATAAACACAAAATATGTTGTATTGTGTTTACAGAAACTGAACACTCACAAACCGAGGATATTTCCATGACCAGCGAGCCAGTGCTTGTCTTCATGTGTCTGTTAGTAGCCACTTTGTGCCTTTGGTACTACACAAGGCTAAGGTTTTTGAACGGAAATGAAGTCAACAAAATCCACGTTGTGTCAGCTATCGTGGTGTGTGTATCTGGAGTGATAATGTCATTCCATGGATGGTTTCAAATACAGGAGCTCCAAACGGTTTGGAGCGTCATTGAAACACTCTCAAGCGTTACATTAGCTGGAGTTATGCTTATGTGTAGCTTCCAGACATACTTCATGTTCAAAAAACGAAGAGAGACATACAATAGAAGGAGGTATGAATCAAACATCATTCCACTTCTAGATTTGCACATACCCACAATACTTTTGGCGTTAATTGTTACATCAACAATCGCTTCGACTTTCACCGGATAAAATTCGAAAACCAAAAACCCCACACTCTGTGTGGGGTTTTCTACATCTCTCTTGAGTCGTATGCCCAATGTATAAGCGATTGTCTTTGTTTTGTTCTGCATGCCCAGTCACCTTTTCTACAATTTTTAGTAAGTTGTGCCATGTGGCGCCTGTATGCCTTCCACCTCTTTATTTGTCTCTCATCTTCTTCAGGGATCCTTCTGCCTGAATAATACCGGCAATACCACTCAAACCACCCTCGTGGGTCGTGCTTTTCATTTATCCATCCCTTCTTTCTCCATACAGAAAGTGGCTGACTTGCATGCACTCCAAAAAAATTGAGCGAATCGTCATGCTCCTCTGGAGAAAGTTTTGCCTTCTTAAACCAATCCTTAGGGTACTCGTCTTTTGTGTCTGTCATATATTTGCCTCCAAATACTCCTAGCTCTAGCATTTCTTTTGGTGAAAGGTCTGGTTTGAATTCTGGGTCAAAGTTTTTACCCATTGGTTCTACACGCTCGTATCGATAACCTTTCTGCATCTTGTTATTAACAACAACTTCTTTAGCCATATATAAAAACAAGATAATACACAAGAAGCGCCAAACTTCCCCACCAACCCAGAATAGATACTAAAAATGATGCAGTAATTTTTCTTTGCATTTGTTTTGGAAGCAGTTTCTCTGAAAGCCCATTTCTCTCTTGTTTCAAAAGATAAGGACTTACTACAAATGTAAGGAATAGACCATTAAGCACCAGAAGCACCGCAAGTATGGTGTGCACATACGATGTCCATACTCGCTCTACAGATGAGTAAAATAGCACACCACCAAAAATTGCCAGAAGTGTCCCAATCCATATAAGTGGTTTTGTTACTTTATGAGCCGTTGTTGTTGCTCTTGTCCAGTAACCTGAGTTACGGCCGAGAAACCCATGTAGATCGATCACCGTTACGGCACCAAGACCTATTACGAATCCTGAGATAAATATAAACAGCCCTAAGAATTCTTGAGTTAATATTTCCATACATACTAATCATACCAAAATAAAAAACACCCCGCGTGCGAGGTGTTTTTTATTAATTACCAGTCTTCTTCTTCGTCATCGTCGAATGAAGGCATATCATCGTCTTCATCCTCTTCTTCGTCCTCATCAGAATCATCATCTTCCATTTCTTCGTCTTCCATTTCTTCATCCTCGAGGTCGAAGTCGTTTTCAAATTCTTCCATCATCATTTTGTTTGTGATGTTAGTTCTTTTTGTTAATAGAACTGGCCCGTACAATTACTTTGGTGGGCCAAACCGACCATACGCGCGTTGCGTCCCCCACATTGTATTTCTATTTCCAAAAAAGGCAATACTTTTTTATAGAAAAATAACCCCTATACAGAGGGGTCATTTACTTTATCCACATCTTGAATATTTTCTTGCCCTTTAATGCCCCACTGCCACTTTGGTTTTTCTCCCCTTTTATATGCAATACGTAAAAATGCAGATGTAAGAATTGCTACAGGTAAGAAAAAAGTAAATACCATTTCTTTTCCTGAGCTTGACTCATCAATAGTAAGTGCAAATAAGATCACAGCACCTAAAAATACAAGAGTAACTAGCCAACCTTGCCATGTTGCAGGTGTCCATCCCCAGCCAAAAATCTTTCGCTTAAACCAATACCCCTCTTGATTGTCTTTTAGATATGCGATATATCGGCTGAATATATTCATATTATTTAAATATTACTTGTATCTCGAGTGCGTCGTCATGTTCTGGTAAGCCAGATGCGTTTGCTTTTTGAAGTATTAGTGTCCCCCGCTCCCCATACTCAGGTCTTTCAAAATCTATTGTCGCTGTAAATGGCACAAAATCTGTGGTCATCCATTCATCTTGTGCGGTTGCATAACCTTCTGCGATTATGAGGCCATCCCAGTTAGTAAGAACAATTGGAAAGTTTGCTTCAAAAAACCATTGTCCGCGTGCTTCACCTGTAATCTCAAGTGGTGACGATATTGTTTCTCCATCTGAAATATTTGAAGAAATTAGGTCATTATAAACCGTTGGCGCATGCGCTTCTTCAAATGAAAGTAAGTAATATCCTAAAAATACCACCGCGAGTAATATAATTGCTGAGATAAGATTTCTTTTCATGAGTTTATTATAACACCAGTTTTATAACTGGAGACTAGGTCACTCTCGTGGATATTTCGCTTGTTGGCCGACTCGGGCTAGAACCGTGTTCGGTCAAGCCCTGTTTGACGGAATAGCTCTATTTTACACCCATTAAACGACGCGTCTCGAGCGCTTAAGAAATAGTTTGTTTAGCCGATTCCTCGATCTCTTTTTCTAGGACTGAGATCTCCTGCTTTAAATCTCCATCCGACACTTCAATATCCCAACTCTTATTGGTGTTTGCATACCAAATACCTTTTCCGGAAAGTCTTGAGATGTGAATTCGCACCAAGCTCAATAGCTCTTTTGTTTCCTTTTCGAGTCTATCCATCAGACCGGGCATCTGAGCAAACGCACCTGTTATGTAGTGCCAGTTCTCAGCTTCAAGAACACGACCCCCGATCATAATATCTTCAAACCTGGTGAGAGTGTAATTCATGGATTGCGAATCTACATTGATTAGGAGAAATATTGGTTAATAACACTGAGGCTTCCCAGATCAATACTCAGTTCCTTTCTCACAGGAAGCTCTATAAGTCGGTTATGTGTTAGCTTGTGCGTTTCCAAGATCCTTTGGGTTTTCAAAGCATTTGTCCTGTTCAAACCTATAGTATCGATATGCTCATTTAACAACCTTTCTAAGATTACTAGCGCGTCACGATGCTTAATAAAACGCTCGTAGCGCTTTATGATGCGGTAACTCACGATACCAAAGAGAAAAGCAAAGAATGCTCCATAAACTTTTATGAATATTTGGCACCGCGAATAGAACCCAAATAAAAAATACTGCGGTCCAGATAACAACTGCAAGTTCACGATTATTGAAAATACCAAGAATATCAAACATGGTACTTCTATTAACTTCGTCGACTTGTTACTTTCTTGGAGGATTTCTTTTTCGCTATTTTCTTTGTCGTCTTTTTGGCAACCTTCTTTTTAGGTGTAACAAACTTTGTACAGTCAATAGAAACAGGAGTGACTCCCTTTATCTTGCTAAATTCTTCTTTTATACGAGGAAGTGTCCGTATACTGCTATTAACAATAATGAGAAAGATGCCGTAATCTGCACCATACCCTCGCATGTATTGACTCAAGCTCTTGTATGACTTTGAGGAGCTGACGCTTGTTGAACGAATGTCGCTATTTGATGTAAGTTTAACTTCCAAAATAACAGGACCTACAAATCCGTATCGAATTATCAAATCGACTCGTTTGTCATCTAGCAAATCAGGCTCTCGCAAAAGATCAACGTGAAAACCTCGTTTAAGCATCACGTTTTCAATCTGTGATTTTAATGTCTTCTGAATCAATTTCTCGTACTCCTGTTTCTTCGTTTCGTAAATCTTACCTGTGAGAATAAGTTCATATGCTCCCTCTCCCTCAATCCATCGACGTAAATCGGTATCAATCGCGTCATGTAAATGACGAGCCAGGTCTGCAGAAGTAATGATCCGCTTATCATCGTACTCCCGTGCTGAATTATATTTTCGAACAGCTTCGGCAAACTGTGACGGTTTACCAATGGTATTGAGGTATGAACGGCGTAAGCTAACCATGCGAGCTGCAAGCCAATTCGCCCCCTCTTTTTTATTACCAACTAAAGCAATCTTTTCTTCAAGTAAACGCAAAGGCTTGTAGTCCCCATACTCTTTTAAGTTTTCGAAGTACGCATAAACTATTTCCCATAAATATTGAGCATAAGGATGGTAACCGTCGCCGAGTGCCCAAACCTCGAGAGCCTTATCTATAAGATCTAAAAATTTTTCTTCGAATCCATAACTTTTTAATTCCATGAGTGGTTTTGCAAACTCTTTCCCAAAATGAAGTTCATCCTCAAAAGGCGTTACATCTTGAACAACACCAGATCTTGGTCTTATAGCACTTGCTGCAACTCTTGCCTGCACCTGTTCTAAGCGCCAATGTACTGCTTCTGGCTTAGCATACTTAGTAATGAGCAAACCATTAGCCTTTGTAGCAATAGCTTTCTCGTCATTAGACCCTTCTATGTATTCCGAAAAGATTTCCTTGAGGAAACCCTCATCCGGCTGAAGTAGTTCAGCCACAGACAAAGATTGCTCTCGATCATACCTTCGGAATTGTGTCTCTCGCACAAAATCACGAAGGATCTGTCCAGCTGCAGTTAAATTATATTGCTCTGCTGCTTCGATAAGTGAGTCTGGTTGCCACCTCCACAAATCGCTATCTCGGTCGTTATAAATCCTTATCACAGAGTTTAGTTCTTCCGCAGAAAAATCGGGTACTAATTCAAACACGGTCTTTAAATTTTCACTGTGCGCGAATGGTATAAAGCGAGCTATATTTGATCGATACGGTGTTATATCTATACCTCGATGTTTTGCTGCAGCAAGAGCATCTCCAAAAACTATTGCTGCTCCGCTTGTAGTGTAGTTTCTGCTCGAACCTCCATCAGTCTCCGAATTTATTGTTAATCCGCGCTCTGCAGGATCGTGCCTAAGTACCTCCTGACGAATAAGCGTATCGAATCGCTCCCGATCAGCATCGCTCATTAATTTTTCGAGTTTCTCGACATTTGAATTGTAATCATGGAAAACTCGTGTCATGTATTGTTGTGGAGCTGGTTCAAGTGCATTACGAAACTCCGAAAGAATTCTTTCATCGTACACATGCTCATGATCTGACGGTGGTTGTCTGCGTGCCTCCTCATATTCTCTATAAGAATCAGGTAATTTTTCACGCCCTGCCTCATAAATAGCATCTGAGTCTTCGTCTCCTCGCAACTTAATACGAATTAAAGTATTCATTAAATGCATTTTGTGTAAGCCAGCTTCTAGCATCATATCTATATATTGACCAACATCAGACGGTGTGAGTATCTCTGCAAATAAATCTTGTGCAAAATATAAACCATTCTCTCCATCATCACTGTTCTGGATTTGACGAATGAGATTAGGAATAAAATCAGGATTCTCTTCACGCAAAAAATGCATTAATCCAATTACAAACTGCGATTCTCCGCGTGTGTGTGCAACGGAGTAGTGTAAAGATTTTACAATTACCTCTAAGACAATTTCTCGCATCTCTTCGTCTGCAACAGCGCGAATATGATCAACTAGCACATGGTCTTTGTCTTTGAAAATCGAGGAATCGTCCAGAAATTCCCTACGAAGTTGTTCATCTTCGTTATATTTTCGCAAGAAACGCTTCAGAGCACCGAGTCCCGTAACCTCGAAGAGTCCATATCTTCCGTGCAAATCATTGCTCCTTATGAGTTTTATGAATGCATCGACACTTTCATCTTTGTTAGGGTCAAGTTCACTACACAAAGAAACAAACTCCCTCATGACGAGTTCATCAGGAGCATTGGTCAAATCTGGTAATTCATCGATAACTGTCGGATCTCCAAGTTTTGCTAATGCCAATAATGCATGGCGCGGCAAGACTCCATTGTCAGATTGTCCAGATGCATAACTTATGAGCCGCCCACGCCAATAAGTGATATCAATCTCCAATCCAGCACGTAATAAATAAGAAATTACATAAGATATGTTTCCTAAAGGAACATAGTACTTTGTTTCATTCGAGGTGAATGCCTCAGCCTCTTCAGTTTGTGCCTTTAAAAAAGATTCTAGGCTTGATGAATAGAACCCAGGAAGAGACGAGGTGAGCTGCCCAGGAATCCATTGTAATTTTGTATTGTGATAAGAAACAGAATCGATAAACAAACGCTCTTTGGTGGTGTCGGGAATAAATTTTGGATTAACTCTACTTAGGAAGTTGAAGAAGGCCTCGTCGACAACCTTAAATGCCTGTCCATGAATTCCAGAGAAATCCAAAAGCTGACCGAGTATATCTCGATCCATATCAACAAAAAAACTAAGAGTGTTATACCAAGATGGATAAAATTCATTTATCGTTTCGTCAGCAGCAAAACTAAAAGTTGCCCGTCTTGGTTCTGGGAATCGTGTCAATTCTTTTGCTGCAAGATATTCTTGAAATTCAGCATTCTCAAATTCAATACTGTTCGTGTCCTCTTTTGAAATTTGCAATAATGAATTTTTCAAAAGGATATCGATACCTACTTGGGCAAGTACCATTAACTTGATATCGGACCTTACATCGTCAAAAAAAGTTACTAACTCATCGCGAGTAATTGAATTCGCTTGATAAATCTCCATTGTCAAAGCCAACTTCTCCAACAGTCGCTTTAACACTTGCTCCATTTCACGAATATCTTGATTATTCTGAGCTTCAATTCTTAATTTTGAATAGATAAAATGTTCAAAAAGTTCATTTCTTGATATCTCCTGTACATCAGTAACTGACTTATCAGTCATAAACTGCTCAAAGAGAAAAAGATAGCGTGGAATTTGGATAATAATCCTTCCATGAAATTGCATTGCTCGCTGCATTAACACATCAATGTCAGCAGAGCTACGGCTTCCACTAGAGAGATATTCCCTGAGCTGATTCGAGGTAAATGGTTTTATGGAAATAAAACGATATTTAGAAAAGACATTTGCATATCTTTCCATAAATACCCAACGACTTGATATATAAATAATTAGATTTGGGTACTGACGGGATATATTCTGGACCTCCTGAAGAATGTCAGAAAAATGTGATGAGGGAACCTCATCTAAAGCATCAAGTAATAATGCTTTTGGTTTCTTTGTTCCTTTCTTCACAAAGTTACTTATTTCCTCGAAAGAATTTGGAGATCGAAGAGGAATAAACTTAGTTGTAAATCCTTTGCTCTGAAATTCCACATCAATTCTCTTCATTAACTCTGTTTTGCCAATACCAGGCTCTCCAACCACTATCGTATTTTTATCTTGGGTAAGATCAGAGATAGTAGTTGGACTAGCATCGTCAAAAACAAAACCATGACCATATTTCCCATACTCTTCTTTTGCCTCCTTAAAAGTAGAGGATACTTCTGTTACTGGGAATATATATCGAGAATCATCCATAACAACAAATTATTACAACCTACTTATGCCTAGCAGCACGAAGAAGTTTACGTGCCAAGGCCTCAAGCTCAGCGTCAGATCCTGCAGTTTTCTTCCTTACAGATTTTGAAGGTCGACCGAGAAAGTATTCGTAATCCTTCATAAACAAATCTGCGAGTATCACTAGATCTCTAATTTTCAAACTTCGCTCTCCTCTTTCAATAAGAGAAATAGCGGTTGGAGAATCAAATTCCAGTATTTGAGCAAGGTTTGTTTGTGAATATCCAGCTTCAAGTCGACATTCACGTATCTTCTCACCTAATTGTTTATCGAATTCATGGTCAGTCGCCATAACTACTGCATTATATTATCCACAATTTGATTTGAAAAGATTAATCAAAATGATAAACTTGTTTATATAAGGAGTAGTGGTAGCAATCAAGCAATTAGAAGAATCATTATGAAAACAGCATATGAAAAAACTTGCTTGGTCTACAACCCAACAAAAGGTTAACGATCTGCTCCCCCAGGAGGTTAATCCCCGCACTATTTCCGACAAGCAAATGTCGGATCTTAAAAGAAGCCTCAAGAAATACAATCTTGTGGAGATTCCCGCTATTGATGTAGATGGGACGATATTAGCTGGTCATCAGCGTATTAAGGCACTGCAACTCCTTGGGCGCGGTGAGGATATGATTGATGTCCGTGTACCCAACCGAAAACTCACCAAGGAAGAATCTAAAACATATCTCATAGCGTCCAACAAGCTTGGCGGTGACTGGGATTTTGATCTTCTGAAGTCTTTTGATTTCGATACCTTGGAGTTCGCAGGGTTTGATCCCATCGAAGTCGGGGAACTCTTCGACAGAGATAACGAAGTTGCCGAAGAAGACTTTGATGTTGAGAAAGAACTAAAAAAGATTAAGAAGCCAAAAACAAAGCTTGGCGACATCGTTGTTCTTGGTAATCACCGTATTCTATGTGGCGACTCCACTAAGAAAGAGAACCTGAAGAGACTCTTCGGGAACAAAAAGGCATCGATGATATACAGCGACCCTGTATACAACATTGATATCGACTATGACGGTGGTATTGGCGGAAAGAAAGAATACGGCGGAGATGTAAACGATACACGTTCGTTCGATGAGTACCGCACATTCCTCAACGACAGCATGGAAGCAGCACTTGCCGTTTCCAAAGAAGACCTACATATCTTCTATTGGTGCGATCAGATATACATCGGCGTTGTACAAAACCTGTACCGGTGGCTTGGTATTGCTAATAAGCGTGTGTGTTTGTGGCTCAAGAATAATCAGAACCCTGTTCCCTCGGTTGCGTTCAATAAAGCGTATGAACCTGCGGTATACGGCGTACGAGGCAAACCATACCTCGCCAACATACATAACCTCAACGAGGTAATGAATAAGGAACTCGGTACTGGCAATTCCCTGCTCGACGACATCTGGACAGCAAAACGTCTGACCGCCAAAGAGTACGAGCACGCCACATCAAAACCGCCACAGCTTCACGAGAAAGCGATTAAACGCTGCACCAAACCAAACGACATTATTCTCGACAGTTTCCTTGGTTCTGGCAGCACCCTTATTGCCGCAGAATCACTTGGTCGAAGAGTATATGGGTGTGAACTTGAACCTGCGTTCTGCGATCTCATCGTTCGGAGATGGGAAAAGCTAACAGGCAAGAAAGTGTCCTATGAAAAAGACAAAGGTACTGGTAAATAAACTGCTTGCGGAAATTGAGAAAGCTCCTGTTATACAAGTGGCGTGCGATAAGGTAGGTATCTCAAGAAACACCTTCTACCGTTGGATCAAAGAGGACTCTGAGCTTATGGAGCGCATGAGTGAAGCCATGTCTCTTGGCACTGGGTTGGCAAATGATGTTGCGATAAGTAACGTTTTAGAGGGTGTAAAAAGAAAAGATCCGATGTACACAAAGTACTGGCTGAGCCACAAACATCCTGACTTCAGGAGACCCTTCGTCCATAAGGTTGACTCTGATGATCTACTCACTCATTTCCGGTCTGTTATGGAAGGTATACGGAAACGTGAAATTGCTCAAGAAATTGCAGATGAAGCAACCAGAATTGAAGGCGTAAGATTAGAGAAGGCACGAGAAGAAGTACAGGGATTCATGGACAAGTGGAAAAATGTAATAAGCGAATCTCAACACAAAGAAGCCAGGAAACTATTCGAAGAATGGAAAGAAGACTTCCTCAGTGAAAAAGCTAGCCAAGCACAGCGCCTTAAAAAGCCAAAGAAATAAATCCCCAAATAGTTATTACAACGAACACAGCAATAATGATCCAATACTTCTTGTTCCTTCTTGTGGTTTCTTGTTTTTCTTCCGCAATAACTTCTTCAATATCTTTTTCAGAATCCATTTCTTGAAGAATCTTCTTTGCTCTTGGCGAGTCTAAAGGAATCATGTCTGTACTCTGACATTTTGCACATGCCGGGTGATACGAACTAGATCGCCATACTGAATAAATAAGACCAGGAACAAGAAAGCAGAGCCATAGTACGATTTCAACACCAAGACTTCCTTTTGCTAATCTTTTCGGTTTACCAACGTGACCGCACTGGGTACAAATTAATGTTTTTGCCATAGATTTTTTAATGACGAATAAATCTTATGGCGGGTAACAAAAAGCCCGCCACCAAGTAGAGCCGAAGCTCATATCCCAAGTTTCCCTGGAATAGCTCAAGGAGAGACCCTTGATGACGGGTTCTTTATTCTCCTTGAGACTTTTATATTCGGACCATACCGCCACAAACGTGTCGGGTTAGGTCGCTATATTGTGATGTCGAGCTCTTCGCTCAACATATACATAATATCGCTAAATAAAGGTGGTGTTAAGCAAGAAGCGAGTATGCGACGAATCACTGGTTCTGCATAGCTTAGCAAGACTAGTTTTCTCTGGCATTAATGGTTCCCTATGGAACTAGCGAATATTACTCAATCAGCGTCTCAGCAAGCTGTCCAAATTGAGAAAGTAAAATATGTACTTTATGCTCGTAAATCGACCGAGCAAGATGAGAAACAAGCACTCTCAATTGAGTCTCAAGTTAAAGAAATGCTTGCAATAGCTGAGCGAGAGAATCTAGAGATTGTTGATATTAGACGTGAGTCCCACTCAGCAAAAAACTCGGGACAACGACCAGTCTTTAAAGAAATTCTTGAGGATATACGAAGAGAACGGTTCAACGGAATTCTCGTTTGGCATCCAGATAGACTCAGCAGAAACGCTGGAGACTTAGGATCAGTTGTTGACCTTATGGACGAGAAATTACTTGTCCAAATAAGAACATACAGCCAAATATTCACCAACAACCCAAATGAGAAATTCCTCCTTATGATTCTTTGTTCTCAAGCGAAACTTGAGAACGACAACAAAAGCATCAACGTAAAGCGTGGTTTGAGGACAAGAGTTGAAATGGGACTTTGGCCAGCCCCTGCTCCAACTGGATATTTGAAAGAAAAACGAATGGATCGTAAATGCGAAACCATCATTGATCCAGAACGAGCGCCGGTTATTAAACAAATGTTTGAGAAAGTCGCCTATGAAAAGTGGTCGGGGCGCAAACTCTATAACTGGCTCAAATTTGATCTCAATTTCAAAACTGTTGGAGGAAACAAGAATCTCACGCTAGGAAATATCTATGTCATCCTCCAAAATCACTTTTACTACGGCACATTTGAATATCCAAAGAAGAGCGGTAATTGGTATCAAGGAAAACACAAACCAATCATCACTAAAGAGCTTTTTGATCAGGCACAGATGCAGCTTAAAGGAAACGAGCTAAAGACTCGAAAAGAAAAAGAGTTTGCGTTCACAAGGCTAATGATCTGCGGACTCTGTGGATCTGGAATTACCGCTGATGAAAAATACAAAAAATTGAAAGACGGCACTGTAAACACTCACATATACTATGGCTGCACTAAAGTACGAGATAGAAACTGTAAGTGTGGCTACATTAACGAAGCTGATTTGATAGCTCAGTTTGAGAAGCTAATTGATGAGATTAATTTGGATGAAATTGGTATTAAAGAAAAGATTAAACAGGAAGTGGTTCGTTTCAAGAAATTTCAGCAAATGCTAGTAGGTAATATCCAGAAAATTGAAGTGGTAGATATAGATATACGAAATTATACGATATATCTTCTTAGAGAAGGTTCGATAGCAGAAAAACGAGAGCTGTTGGGTAATTTAAAAAGCAAAATTTTCCTTGCGAATAAAGAAATTAGGCTTTCTCAAGATCTAACCTCTTTAGAGTCATTGCATTCACAACGACAATCACCGTTGAGAGGCTCATGACAAGCGCACCTATTTCAGGGCGCAAAAAGAAACCCCACACAGCAAATACTCCGGCTGCTGCGGGAATGGCAACGATATTGTACCCAAGTGCCCAGACGAGGTTCTGAATCATCTTTGCGTATACCTTCTTTGAGAGCGTTATGAGGCGCACGATATCTTGAGGGTCATTGTCGGTAAGCACCACATCGCCAGATTCAACCGCGACATCGGTGCCTGCGCCAATGGCGACTCCTGCGTCGGCTTGTGTGAGTGCAGGAGCATCGTTCACTCCATCACCGACCATAAGCACTACACTGCCATCCTCCTGAAGCTTCTTGATGTGAGTGTATTTATCTTCCGGCAAGACATTTGCAAAATAGGTATCAATGCCAAGTTCTTCTGATACCGACTGTGCGACCTGTTCGTTGTCGCCGGTAAGCATAGCGACTTTCACACCCATGCCGTGTAGCTTTTGGACCGCCTCCTTTGAAGATTCTTTTATCGCATCGGAGAGAACCAGATATCCGAGCACCGCTTCCTTACTTGCTACAAAGACGAGCGTGCCATTTAGATTAGTGGGAGCGTCAAGATGTAAGTTTAAACTTCGAACCAGACGTTCGTTTCCTGCAAAGTATTCCGTGCCCTCAATTTCTGCTTTCACACCCTGTCCTGCAACATTTTGAAAATTATCAATATCGGAAATAGATACCTTTTGCTCTCGTGCATATTTGAGTATTGACTGTCCGATGATATGTGAAGAATGCTGTTCGAGAGACGCTGCGATGGAGAGAATGTTGTTTGTATCTTGCTCTGCCAGAGGAATAACATCGGTCACGCCGAATTCTCCCTTAGTGAGCGTTCCTGTCTTATCAAACACTACATAGTCAGCTTTTCGTATTGTCTCTATCTTCGAAAGGTCTTTGATGAAAAATCCGTTCTTCACGGCAAGTGACGTGGTGATGGTTGTCACTGTAGGAATCGCAAGACCAAGCGCATGCGGACATGCAATAACGAGCACCGTAATAGCGAGCGTCACAGCGAACACAAACGGCTGACCGATCACTAGTGTCCACACGAGAAGCGTACCGAGTGCCGTGATGCCAGCAACAAAGGTGAGTACGGCAGATGCTTTATCCGCAATTCTCTGTGAACGTGGCTTTGTTTGACCGGCTTGTGCTATGAGCTTTTGTATTTGCCCGACTGTTGAATGCTCTCCAACACGGGAGAGCTTGATGGTAAGCGATCCATCAAGACAAATTGATCCCGCGACCACTTGAGCATCCACTTCTTTCTTCACCGGCTTTGACTCACCGCTTATAAGCGACTCATCTACATTTGCGAATCCTTTGGTAATAACACCATCCGCTGGAATCTTTTCACCCGGCTTCACTATGACAATATCGCCCTCCTGAAGCTCGGCGATATCGACATCAACTTCCGTGCCATTCTCAAGCTTATGCGCTTTCTTCGGCAAGAGCTTTGCGACTTCGGAGAGCGCATCTCCTGCAGCAGAGCTTGATTTGGCCTCGAGGTAATGTCCGAAAAGAAGTACCCACACGAGGGTGGAGATTTCAAGATAAAACTCAGCATGAAGTGAGGTAATAAACGTTGAGGCAACGGAAAAAAGATACCCGCTACCCACCGCAAGCGACACGAGTGTCATCATGCCGTATTTGCGAGATTTTATTTCATGCCACGCGTGCTGGAAGAATACGAGCGCAAACCCAAAGATAATTGTTGCAATCCCAAACTGTATCCACTTGTTAAGTCCGAAGGAGATGCCAAGTATCTCTGATACTTTCGGATGTACGAGTACGAGTGGAATGAGGAGAAATGTGACAATCCAGAATCGTCTTAAGTACTGCGCGGCAGATCCGTGACTCATTCCATGTGCTCCATGACTTGCGTGATTGTGATGGTGCTCATGTGCCATAGTTAGATCGTCATAAATACTTCACCCTTTGCGCCATCGTGGGTGATCTCATAGATAACAAAATCAGACGTTTTTGGTCCGGGCATTCCTGGAGAGCCAGAGGGCATACCTGCCATGCCGATACCTTTGATGTCGGGACGTTCAGCAAGTAATTTCTGAACCGCTTCCTCCGGTACGTGCCCCTCAACAACATAGCCGTCAATTTCCATTGTGTGACAACTCTCAAGCTCGTATGGCACATCGAATTGCTCTTTGATCGACTGCATGTCTGCTATGCCCTCAATATCAACACCGTATCCTTTCTTCTCTAAGTACGCTGCGTATTGTCCGCAACATCCGCAACTTGGTGATTTATAAATTGTCGCCAGGAGCCCGTTCGCAGGAGCTTCAGAGATTGTGTCTCCTTTTGGGAGTGTTTGCATCGCCATGACACCGATAACACCGATGACTGCAACAACGAGTATGCCGATAATAAGGTTGCTCTTCATACTAGTTTTCATTGAACCATGTTTGTAGCCAACCTTTCATTTGCTCAACTTCAGCTGACTGACTTGCAATGATGTTGTTTGCAAGTTCAATAAGCTCTGGGCGATCTGTCTGCTCTAGTAGGTTCTCTGACATTCTGATCGCACCAAGATGATGTACAATCATGCCGCGAAGCCATGCCTCCTCGTATGCATCACCAGTTTGTCCGCGACCAATAAGCATCATTTCATCCATCATGTGCATCAATTCGCCATCACCGTTCACGATTTCATCTTCGTAAGAACCTCCCATGTGTTCTTCCATTTCCTCGTACATGGATTCATTTGAGAAGAAACCGCGATGCGGCATATTGTTGGCACCAAAGAAGTAGCCGAGAAGCAGGCCGACGATAAGGGCGAGAAGACCAATAATGATTGTTTGATTTTTGTTTTCCATACTATTTTTTCTTAGCTTTATTAAATATACTGATAATCTCACTGATCGCTTTTTTCTCCTGCCCCTGTTTCATCTGATGAATGACGTGCTCGGAGAGGTGATTCTCAAGCATCAGATCCTCAACGGCCGAGAGTGCGCTGCGTACTGCGGATGACTGCGTAATAATATCTACGCAGTACTGCTCCTCATCGACCATCTTTTGGAGTCCGCGTACCTGACCCTCAACGCGCCGGAGACGATTTTGCACCTGTTTTTTGGTAGCTGCTTTCATATGCAACATATTATACCCCTAGGGGGTATACGTGTACAGGTGGTATCCACAACAAGAAAGTCACCCGTTCGGGGGTGACTTTCTTGTTTGATTACTGCACTCAGCAGGTATGCAATTTATCGGAATAGATAATCAATCGGCTTTTTGACGATTCTCGTGCGCTCGTGGAGCGTAGAGATCTCGTGCTAGCTCGATTTGGCTGCCGGACAGGGACTCGAACCCCGATTTCTTGGACCAAAACCAAGCGTCCTGCCATTAGACGATCCGGCAATGTATTTAATTTTTATATATCTGCCAAATTTCAAGGTCCAACTTGGACCGCAATACAAAATCTTGCAAGCATCCTACCATTAGACGATCCGGCAATGTATTACCTAAAAACTGGCAATATACAAAACAGATTACCGTAGTAATCTGCTTTGTGCAACGAATTTATACCTTGAGATGCTTTCTGATTGCAAGGAAACTTGATAGTGCTCCTAGTAGTATTCCTGCCACAAGTAGTATCAAGAACATTTGTCCAAAGTGATCAACATAATAGTCGAACACATTTGTAGCTCCGAAGAAGCTTTCTGTAAACGGCCCTAGCCAAATAGTTACTGGGTAGAAAATTATTAGCGCAAATACCGCAGACACTACCCCATACATCATTCCCTCAAGAATAAATGGCCACCGTATATATGAGTTGCTAGCACCCACAAGCTTCATCACCGCAATCTCCTCACGCGCAGTGTATATAGCAAGCCTAATAGTGTTGAATACAATAGCAATCGAGATGATCACAAACATCACTAGTATCGCAAATGAAAGTGTGTCGATAGAGTTTATAAGTCGTGAGAGTTTGTCGATTGCCTCTTTGTTTTGGAAATAGTTTACCTTCTCAATAATCTGCGTGTTGCCTGCCCCGAGCGCGTTGTCTGACTCTAGGAAATTGGCGATACTCTCATACTGAGATGTTTCTTGTGCACGAATATTTAGGTGTGCACCAAGCGGGTTCTCATCAAGCTCATCAAGTGCTTGGATAATAAGCTGATCATTCTCGTGTCGGCGTGTGAATTCTTCTAACGCCTGCTCTCGTGATATATATTCTACAGATGAAGTCTCTGGAAGTTGTTCCAAGTCACCTTTAAGCGCCAATATTTCTGGCTCTGTTGCATCAAGTGTGAAATACACATTCACATCCACCTTTGATTGAAGCTGTCCGAGAGAAGACTCGAGCATTGCGTCAAGGAAAATAAGAGACCCGAGCACAAAAAGTGTTACAGTCGTTACCAAAATACTTGCAGCAGTAATAAATGCGTTACGCCAAAAGCTTACAAACCCCGCTTTTATTACTCGTTTTGTTGAAGTCCAAAGATCCATAATTATATTTTATATTTACCGTGTTCGTCGTCGCTCACTATTTTACCATTCTCCATAGTAATAACTCGCTTTTTAAGTGAATCGATTACACCTTTGTTGTGAGTGGTGAGAATAACCGTTGTGCCAAGATCATTAATTTTTTTGAGAATCTGCACAATATCGTGAGTGTTAATAGGGTCAAGGTTTCCTGTAGGCTCATCTGCAATCACCAAATCAGGTTGGTTCACAATCGCTCGCGCGATAGCAAGCCGTTGCTTTTCTCCACCTGAGAGCTCTCCAGGGAAATTCCAAATCTTGTCTCCTAGGTCTACAAGGTCAAGTACATGAGGTACATCAGACTCAATATCTTCATCGCTTCGCCCCGCCGCTTCCATAGCAAAAGCAATATTTTCAAACGCTGTCTTGTGAGGAAGAAGTCTAAAGTCCTGAAACACCATACCAATTCGGCGCCTATACAAGTTGAGCTCTTTTTTATCTAGGTCGTGTACTCTTATTCTATCGAAAAACACATCTCCTGAAGTTGGTCGCTCCTCTGCAAGAATCATTTTCAAAAGCGTACTCTTTCCTGCTCCTGAGTGCCCCACAATAGAAACAAACTCTTTTGGATATACATCCAAAGACACGCCATCGAGCGCATTTACTCCTCCTATGTATTCCTTCTTTACTTTATTGAAATGTAAAAGTGGCTCTTTTTTCTTCGAGTCACCCTCGTCTGTGTGGTGTGTCATGTGTGATTATTATTACAATTCGCGTTCTGCTTCTATAAACGCTTCTATATCCCCATCTAGAACCGAGTCTACCGAGCGCACCTCTACATCAGTACGATGGTCTTTGACCATCTGATACGGATGAAAGACATACGAACGAATCTGTGACCCCCATTCATTTGCAGTATTTGCAGATACTGAGAGCCCTTTCTCTACCTTCTTTCTATCTTCTTCTCTCTTATGATACAACTTACCCGAAAGTATTGAAAGTGCCTTTACACGATTTGCTTCCTGTGTTCTCTCGCTATCCGACTGAGCAGAAATTCCTGTTGGCGTATGCACAATACGCACTGCTGTTTCGCGCTTGTTTACATTTTGCCCACCTGGACCACTAGATTTTGAAAATTCTATTTCTAGCTCGCTCTCATCGATTTCCACACTCTTCACATCTGGCAAACTTGGTACTACCTCCACCATTGCAAATGATGTATGCCTCTTTTTGTTTGAATCAAATGGAGAAATACGCACAAGCCGGTGTACACCCGACTCATTTTTAAGTGTTCCATATGAGCGTGAGCCAATCACTTCAAATGTAATATTTCTATATCCACCATGGTCTGTAGAATGCTCGTGAACCGTCATTTGTGTCCAACCTTTTGAAGAAATATATCCTGAATACATGTTGTACAAAATACGCACAAAATCTTCTGAATCTTGTCCGCCTGCGCCAGCAAAAATTGTTATTACAGCATCTCCTTTGTCATATTTTCCAAGTCCTTCTTTTTCGTCTTTGAGCTCTTGGTACCTATTTATTACCTCCTGCGCAAAGCGTTTATCTTCCCAAAAATCAGGTGCAGACATTTGCCCCTCTATCTCCTGTATTTCTTTTTCGATTTGCTCTTTATCCATATTGTTACGTAGCGTGTTACGTAGCATGCTACGTAACAAAACATCTGAGCCAATGGGCGGAATTGAACCGCCGGCCTCGCCCTTACCATGGGCGCGCTCTGACCGACTGAGCTACATTGGCTAGTGAACAAATCCTATTATACATTGATTGGGTTTTCAATATTATGCTACAATCCTTCAGGGTAAAATTGTTCATAAACCAAAAAATAAATGAACCGTTCAGACATTCGGCCAAACCAAGTACTTCTGTTTTTGGATGAAAATGGAGAACCCACAGGAGAGCGCGGACAAGCAATTCCTAAAGACTCAAGATATGAACTTGAAAAAGCATATTCTGAGTTTGTGGTAAATGTGCTTCTTCTTCCTGAGAAGACCACCCGCGACACATGGCCTGTAAATAGAGTCAAGGGGGCCATTTAATAGCCCTGACTATCCCAAACCCCAGCACAATCGTGCTGGGGTTTCCAATACAAAATACCGCACCTTACGGCACGGTATTTTGTATGATTGTTGCGGGGCCGGGAATTGCACCCGGGTCTGGAGGTTATGAGCCTCCCGAGATACTACTTCTCCACCCCGCTATAATTAGCTTAGAAGAATAAGCGTGTAGAGAGCATAATACTATATTTTTTATATTCTGACAAACAAAAAACTCGCCTCCCCCAGCCCGACACACCCACTGGGAGTCGATAGGGAGACGAGTTTTGGCCATAGAGACACCTGTATCCAATTGCGTACTCGCGATTGCTCATGTCGCGAACAAAAGGAACGTCACCACGGTCAAAGCCATTGTATATACACTAATATATTCGTCAATCTTTTATTGAAAAAAAGGCTTAAATATACTATGCTATCGAGTATTGTCGGGGTAGCTCAGTTGGTTAGAGCGTAGGACTCATAAACCTAAGGTCGGCGGTTCAATTCCGCCCCCCGGCACTAGGCGTGATTTTTATTTACTTTTGTAATATAATCATCACGCACATGCAGCGGTAGCTCCAGAATATTAGATAGAGGTTAGAGCACAAGTGCTCCTAAAAAAACTATCTCATATTTTGGAGTTATCCTGCACATGCAGCGGTAGCTCAATTTGGTTAGAGCACCCGCCTGTCACGCGGGAGGTTGCGGGTTCAAGTCCCGTCCGTTGCGCATTAAACAAAAACCGGCATATGCCGGTTTTTGTTATTCCTCTGGTTTATTCAGTGTCTCAGTCTCTATTCCTGGTGACTCTCCTGTAATCCGCATTACATCCTTATCAATCTTCCCTAGCTCTTTATACGCTCTGTTGTAGTGATTCACCGTTGTGCCAAGAGTGTTTCCGATCTTTCCCATATACTCTTCATATACTTTCATATGGCGCCCAAGTTCTCCTACCCTCTTTCGAATCTCTTTTGCCTGCTCCTCAATCTGCAAACTTCGCAAACCTTGTAGAACTGTTTGAAGATACGCCATGAAAGAAGTTGGAGAAACAATAATCACCTTCTTTTGCTGAAACGCGTACTCAATCAAATCCCGAGTGGATGTCTTTACTGCTCCAACTTGGTTTATCAAAAGATCATAATAAATACCCTCTGATGGAATAAACATAAACGCAAAGTCCATTGTGTCTTCCTCTGGTCGAATATATTTTGAGGTTTCATCAATTCTGTTTTTCAAATCCTGTTTAAACAGCTTCTCAAGTCGCTCACGCTCTGTCTTGTCGTTTGTCTCAAGAATACGGTTGTAGTTTTCAAGTGAAAACTTTGAGTCTACTGGAAGTATTTTGTTTTTATCCAAAAAGATTACCGCATCTACTATCTCACCATTTGAAAATCCATACTGCATTTGAAATCGCTCTGGTGGCAATACATTTTTAAGAACTGTCTCAAGATAATACTCACCCAGCACTCCGCGCTGTTTTGGGTTTTTCAAAATATCCTGAAGATTTTGAAGCTGGTCGGCAAATGACACCACCTGCTTGTTTGTCTCATCTAGTTTGGTGAGTCCCTCTGTTACGTCTTTGATAATTTTTGCTGATTCAGAAAACTGTGTGTGAATCGCTTTTTGCATTCGCTCTGTACTCTCCCCAAGCTTTTGATCTACTGTACGAGAAAGGTCATTGATTTGGTTTTGTATATAAAGCATTCCTTTATCATCGGTTTCATCTTTTTTGCGACCCACAAAAAACCACAAAACCCCTACGTTGAGGGCTATAAATACCAAACCAATAATAACAATAACCGTTGTCATACCACTATCATATCAGTGCTTATGACTTTTTCCAAAACATGAGTGAATCAAGCGTATATGCACTTTTAAATACGATATATTTTGAAACTTCAATGGTAGCAATATTAAGGAGTGCAACACCTACAAGAATCAAAACTTCGTAGAAATGAAGTGTTGTGAGCTGAAGCAATGCACGAAGTGGCGCGAGAGTAAGAGCCACAAAAAGTAGAGCCAAGCTAATTAAAGATGAAAGAATAAGGAATTTATTATTAAAGAGTTTTATTTTCCAAATAGGCTGTGAAAAACTTTTCAATGAAACAATAAAGAAGAGTGCATCGAGTGAGAGTGTAACAAACATCATTGTTCGAACTTCTTCAATCGGCACACCAAAGCGCAACAGCACAAGGAAAAGCAAAAGTGTTATCACTCCAGTGATTGCACCGATAAGAGCAATCAGAGTTCGTACACTTCCATCCAGCAAATGCGCAGATGCATTTTTCTGAGGCTTTCGCTTCATTACACTATCTTCTGCTGGCTCGAAAGCGAATGCAAAGTTTAAAAGACCTCCTTCGATAATATTCACCCACAAAATCTGTGCTGGCAAAATAGGAAGCGCGACACCAAATACAAGCGCCCCCATAACCAAAAATATCTCTCCAAAACTTGTAGATACCAAGTGGGTCACAATACGCTTTAGATTATCAATAATCCTTCTTCCCTCTTTTATAGCAGCCGTAATTACGCCAAAGCTATTTTCCAAAAGCACCAAATCAGATGCTTCTTTTGCTACATCTGTTCCAGAACCCACAGCCACGCCAATATCCGCATTGAAAAGTGCAGGAGCGTCATTGATACCATCACCCGTCATTGCCACAACCTCATCATGCGCACGCAATATATTTACCACTCTAAGTTTGTGAGACGGAAGCATTCGAGCAAATACATCACGCTCCATCACAAGATCAAAAAGTTCTTTGTCAGTCAAAGATTCTGTTTCTGCACCAAGTACAGTACGAGCCCGAGAGCGTACTATTCCTGCCTCACGTGCAATCGCTCGTGCAGTTTCAGGGTTATCGCCAGTAGCCATTACTACCCGAGCGCCAGCCTCTTGGGCTATCTTTATTTGAGATGGCACATCCTCACGAATAGGGTCATTGAAAGAAAGATATCCTGCAAAAACAAGGTTTTTCAACACTTTCTCATCAAGCGCTCCGTGCTCGTTTTTAGGAATTGAGTCATATGATACATCCATATATGCCACCGCAATCATTCGAGAACCTTTTTTACTCTCTTTCTTTTGCTCACTCAAAAATGCATTTTCAATATCTTTTGTTTTGTGAACCGTATCCTCACCACGATATACATCGCCTGAAAGCGTTAGTAGCTTCTCCGGCTCTCCTGAAAGATACAGGCGATATGCTCCGTTTTTTTGATGAAGTGATGCCGCAAAGCGATTTTCAGAGCTAAAAGCCAAAAAGTCTACACGAGGTTCTTTTTGGTGCACATCAACCTGTTCAGTAAAATGCTCAAGTCCATATGTCAAAATAGCTTTCTCTATAGGGCGCCCATGAACAACTTTATGCTCTCCCCCCTTCTCGTCATATTCATCTTCAATAAATGCATCTGATGCTGCAATAGCAATACGCAATATTTCTGTATTTAAAACTTCGCTATCACCATCTTGTATGTCAGAGAAGCTAATAAAACCATTAAGCACCATCTGTGCTTGTGTTAGTGTCCCTGTTTTGTCTGTCAAAATCACAGTCGTACTCCCAAGTGTCTCTGCTGCCAAAAGGTTCCGCACAAGACCTCCTGCTTTTAGTATTCGCTCCATACCAATAGCAAGCACCACAGTCACGGCGGCAGGAAGCCCCTCGGGCACCACCGACACCGCAATTGCAATAGCTACCAAAACCATTTCCACCAAATCACCACCCCGCAAAAGACCCAGCCCAAAAATAAGTACCGTTCCTGCCACCACTACAATAGATAGAAATCGTGCAAGTGTTTTTATATTTTTCTGTATTGGTGTCTCTACACCATCTTTCTCTATTAACTGACTCGCGATTGCGCCGATTTGTGTATCTTCACCAATATCCACTACAACACCGCGTGCAGATCCAGATACCGCAAGCGTGCCCATCCATGCCATATTTGACTGCTCTGCCACAGCTCTGTCCTCTGCAATCAGTCGTGCGTCTTTTGAAACAGGCGCCCACTCACCTGTAAGCGCTGATTCATTTACCTCAAATTCTGTCTCTTCAAGAAGTCGAATATCTGCAGGTATAGATTGCCCCGCATCAAGCTCTACCACATCACCCACCACCAACTCACTTGCTAATATCTTTTTCTTTTTTCCTTCTCTTATAACAGTTGCATATTTTTGAACAGATGCACTAAGTCTATCGAATGCCTTTGATGCGCGACCTTCTTGAAATACCCCAATCAAAACATTTATAAGTACCGCCAAGAAAATCACTGCAGTATCAACATTGTGCCCCAAGAGAAGTGTCGCAAACCCCGCAACCACCAATATTAAAACAAGCGGACTTTTAAATTGTGAAATAATACGCGACCACAAACCACCTCCAGTATCTGAGTCGAATTCATTTCTACCGTATCGTTTTTGGAGAGCTTCTGCCCTTTTATATGTTATTCCATTTGAAAAATCGCTTGAGAGTCGTACCTCAAGCTGTGTTTTATCAATCTGATACCACCTAACACCAATAGCTGTATGTTGTGATGTATCAGTATCAACCTTATTCATGTTCATCTATTGTACTCTTCTCAAGAGATGGATTGATAATAGGCTCCTCTTTTTTTACCTCTTTTTTCTCCTCCTCTATCTCCTCTTCTTGTATGTCTTGATCTCGTGAAAATCCAAACAATGAAAATATAACAATGCTTGAAAGCACAATACCCAAAAGGTTGATCACAAAAAGAAGCAATCCTCCTGCAAAAAGATCTCGTGAAAATAATGACACTGAAATACCTACTGCCGAGAGCGGTGGCAAAAGCGACACGGTAATGGCAACACCTGGCAAAATATTTGGTGCATTTTGTTTAACCCAAGAAAATGACGCAATACCTCCTGAGAAAAATGCTACGAGAAAGAATAGAAAGTTTGGCGTTGATGATAGAAGTAACTGTTCTGTTACTTCGCGCTCGTTCACCACAAATGCAGTTACAAAAGATACTCCAAACACAACAAGTATTGCTCTCCATAATATTTTAAGAGAGCGCATTATTGCATCCCTACTTGATGTCACAATACCCATTCCAAATGAAAGTATTGGAAATAGAATCGGAGCAATAAGCATAGCTCCTACAATAACTATAGGGTTATCTAGAAGTAGCCCCAATGCAGAGATAAAAGCAGAGAACGAAAGAAAGATGTAGAAGTTTGCATTTGCACGACTTTCTTCTGTGAGTGTTTCGATTGTTTTTCGTCTTTGAAAAAATGATGCCCACAATACTGGCTGTGACTCTTTCTTTGTTGGTTCCATATATCTCTATTATAGCGAGGAGACTCGCTTGGCTCAAGATAATTGCAAATCAACCACCCGAGTAGTAACATATCGATATATGCATGACAAAATACAACAACAAATGCAGGACGCTCTCAAAGCGCGAGACGAGCTAAGACTCTCTGTGCTTCGAGGAATGATTTCTGCATTTACAAATGAGCTTGTGGCAACAAAAAGAACACCGCAAGAAAAGCTAGCGGATGACGAGGTTATTGCAGTTATTACTCGACTCGCAAAGCAAAGAAAAGAGTCTATTACACAGTTTAATGCTGGAAATCGACCTGATTTAGCAGAAAAAGAAGAAAAAGAGCTCTCTATTCTCCAAGAGTACCTCCCTGAAATGATAAGTATGGATGAAATAAAGAAGGTTGTGGAAGAGAAAAAATCTTCACTTGGTGTAGAAGACAAAAGCAAAATGGGAATGCTTATGGGAGCTGTTATGGGAGAATTGAAAGGAAAAGCAGAAGGAAATGACGTAAAACAAGCTGTAGAAGAAGCTCTTTCCTAAATGCAAATGATTTGCATTTGGCTGTCAGACCGCTCAATAGAGCGGTTTTTGATTTATATATACATATACATGTGTATAACCATGTTGATAACTTTCTAATATCTAAATAATAAGTCTCTGATAACCTTAGGATATCTTTACTCCAAAAACACAAAGTCCCCACAAATGTGGGGATTTTTATGTGGATAAAATGTTTATTGAGAGCTTATTACAGAAGCTTCCTGTATCTCCCCTCCCATTTTTAGCTCTACATACTGGCTCGCAAGCACTAAAAGTGCAGACAGTGCAATAATTCCCGCAAATCCAAGTAGAAATTTAAAATAACTTTTGTTGAACATATTATTTTATTGAGCTTTTAAGTGATTGTAGTTCTAAATCTTGTGGAAGCTCCTTGATTCCAAGGTTTACAAAATCGCGTGCTTTCTTTGTATCTTTTAATACATGTTGGAAAAACTCCACAGCCTTGAAATATGTTGGGAGATATTTAGGCGCAATCTGTTGAGCTTTATTGTAATACTCTTCTGCCTTTGTATAATCTCGCAAGTCATATGCATAAAGATCCGCCAAGTTAGCCGCTACAATAGCATTGCCAGGCTCTATGGCAAGTACGTACAACCACACTTCCTCTGCATCAGAATATGCTCCTGCATTCTTCCAATATATACCAATGTCAATCCATGCATCTGTGTTATATATGTTTTCTTTTGCCATATTTATAACAAATTGAAGAAAATCCTTTGACTGCTTTGAAAGCTTTGATATATCGATGTTTCTGTCTAACGATGGAGCTTCAACGCCTGAATCAGTATCCACAATAGGCACAACCTCAATAGTTTCCTCTATGTTTAGAATACCGTCTGCTACATCTTCTGTATCTTCTGTTGGGCTTTTATCTATATCACCATCTAATGTATTCATCTGATATACAGCCCCTGCAATAATAAGAGCAAGAATAACTGCCAATATAATTATTATGTATCTATATTTCATCCCGTTAGTAATTATTTATTATAATCTTTTTTTTCATTTGGCGTATCTTTCTAACAATACGTAATTCATTATATCCCGTTATTTTATTGAATTACTAACGGGACGAATGATACGGCCATTATATCAACATTTCCCTCTTTGATAAGCATCCTATCAGTTTGGGAGAGTCAGACTCTCCCAAACTTAAATAAACTCGGGTACACCCTGAATAAACTCGGGTACACAAAAACCCCGCCGAAGCGGGGTTTTTGTTAGTTCGAGATTACTCGCAACTAATTAAGAATTAGTGTGAGAATACTCGTACCGCGAAGTCCTGTCCAACTGATGGGTATCCAGGTACTCCATAACCGTTTGTCCAGTCAAGATTGCTGTTCATAGCAGCAGTTTGAGTTGGAGTGGTTGTTGAGAACGGAGTCCAAACAAAGTTGTCTACGCTACCTGCCTCAACAGTTGACACAGTTCCCATGTTCTCTGCAAGTGATGGATATGCGCTATCCGCTCGTAGATTAACATTGAGTGTTTCTGTGTTTGCTGCTGAAAGTCCTGAGATTGATGATGCTCGAAGAGCAAATGTCTTAGAACCTCCTGCTGGAATTCGTCGATCTACATTTGTGTTGTCAAATGCAATTGATACAACTTGTGAGCCAGTTACACCTGCAGCTTCAGCTGCTGATGAGTTAACTGCTCCTGATGGTCCAAATAGTTGGAATCCAGTTGTTGTCGCACCTGTTGTAGCAACATCGAATTGTAGTCTTCGAAGACCAATGTCTCGTCCTGTACCTGCTGTGATCTTGATCTTGTAAAGATCTGAACCAGCTGCAAGTGTAGTTGAAGTTGTTACATCTTCAACTGTTGGAACGCTTCGGAACACACGTAGACCATTTGTATCAGTATCTGATGAAGATGGGCTGATAGTTGTTCCTGACGCTACTCCTGTTCCGTAGTTACCGTTGAGACCGTTGTTGTCTCCATCGTAGTTTACTTCTAGGAATGCTCCGAATGCTCCTGATGCTGAGTTAGCATTTTGTCCTGCGAGATCACCCTTAATAGTGATTGTCTCGAATTCACCTGCCTCAACTGTCACTGGTGTTGATAGTGTTGTTGTAGCATTGTCGGCGTTTGTACCAACAAAGTTTGCTTCTCCAACCTTAACACCGTCGTGCCATAGAGTCACCTTCTGATCTACAAGATCTGTTGGTGAGTTTGAAGCTGTGTTTCCAAGTGCAAGTGCAAGTTGCTTAATCTGCACATCCTCTGCAGTTCCTGCCTCAAATCGAAGAGCAGCAAGTGTAACACCTGTTGTTCCCGCTTGTGCAATTGTGTAAAGGATTGATGTGTCTGCTGACACTGTGTAAGAACCTCCTGTTGCTGATGTCATAGCCTGTCCTGATGATGTTGACCATGTCTCAGTAATAGTTGTTCCTGAAGATACTCCTGAAGCTGCTGAGTATGATGACGCATTGTCATCATTTCCAAATGTGAAGCTTCCTGAAGTAGCTGATGTTGACACGTCACATGTAAGTGAAAGAGTCTTCGCTGTTCCCTTAGGAACTGTGATTCCTGTTCCATCAAATGTGAATGTGATGTCTTCTCCAGTTGAGTGACTTGATGCAGGATTAACAATGTTTGATCCTGTTGTCACTGCTGTTGATCCGTCCCATAGCTGACATCCTGTTAGGTATGTCGCAACGTTTGTTGAGTATGAGAGTTTTGCTGGGAATGATGTTACCCGTAGATCTTCTCCTGAAGATGTTGCATCGAATACGTATCGAGCAAACTCAAAGTCTTGTGCTCCTGCGATCACAGTTCGTGCTGTTGGTTGTGATGACTGGCTGATTGCCAATGCACCTGCCTTAACAGTCATTGAAGCTGATGTGATAGCTGATGCTGGAGCTGCTGTCAATGAGTTTCCTGTTGTTTGTCCTGTTACTGTTGTCCACTGAGTTGAAGGCGTTGTTGACGCTTGAACAGAGTCATTGTTTGCAAAGTCTGTTCCTAGTTTTCCTTTAAGAGTCATTCGTGTAACTCCTACTGGGAATGTAACTGTGTCAGTGAATGTAAGTGTACCTGCTGGGTCTGTTGTGTCAGCACCATCTACTGGTCCTGCCAATACAGCTCCGTTTTGGTCCACAAGTGTAACGTTTGTAAGGTCTGATACTTCGTTTCCTGTTGCCATTACGTTGAATACGATTTGTGCAACCGAAACTGACTCACCTCGTACATCTACTGAGTAACCTCCGATTACTTGATCTGCAAGGTTGATAGCGATGTTTTGAGCTGGAGCAACTGTGTTGTCAGCTGAAACTGTAAGTGTTCCTGCTGATACAGTTACTTGTGAAGCGTCGTACCATGGATCCTCTGTAGTGTGGAATGCTGAGTCATCAGTTCCTGATGAGTCAGAACCATATGGAGGCATTAGGCCATAACCATAAAGCTCTCCTGACACTGCAAGGTCTGCTCGCTTAGCGATGTCAAAGTCTACTGTTCGGTTTGATCCATCTGTGATGTCTCCCTTAACAGAGATGTCTTTGCTGAATCCCTTATCAATAAGGATTCCTGATCCAAATGTTGATGTGTAGTACTTACCATCTGAAGATACTGTTGCAGGGTATGCAACACCGTCTACGTAAGTCATAACATTTGAAAGGTCGCTTGCTGCCGCAGAACCTGTTTGGTTCCATCGGATAGAGTGAAGCCATACTTTCTCAGCTGAACCTGCTGTTACACGTACTGATGAGAATGTGTAACCAGTTGTTCCAACCTCCTTTGTTTGGCTTGACCCTGGGTCAAGGTTTCCTCGTTGTACTGTCACTGCTCCAATACTCAATGTTGAGTTGATTGTGTGTGACGCACCTCGGATTGGAAGAGCTCCTGATACTGTTGCTGAAGTATTTACAGAAACAACATCAAATGATGCTACTTCTCCGTTGTTTACAGAACCTGACATGTTCGCAGCGATAGTCATTGTTCGTGTTTGACCTGCTGGTACTGTAAATGGCTCTGATAGAGTTGCTTGATGATCTGAGTTAAGTGTCTTTGCAACGCCAAGCTGAGTTCCGTTTGAATCCAGAAGTACTACTCCTGAGAATGAAGAGTCAGCAGCGATACCTGTTCGCTTAACTGTAACTCCTGTCACTGTTACTGCACCGTCGTTTCCGGCTGTGAAGTTAACTCGAGTGAAAGGAACGCGTGCTGCGCTAGCTGGTGCAAGTGTGTTTGCTGGATGTGAACCTGCTGAAACAGTAAGTCCTGTTCCTGGAGCTGGAGTAGTTGTTCCTCCTCCGTTGTTTCCAGTGTTTCCAGTTGATGTTCCTGCAACTTCTGAATACTTAGCCTGTGAAACTGGCCCAAAGTATCCTACTGCTGGAGAAACTCCATTTGCTGCCTGCCATGCTGCAACTGCTGTTCGTGTAACTGACCCGAAGTATCCTGTTGATCCTCCTGAGAATGTGAAGTGACCTGTTGAGGTCAAGTAGTCTTGAAGACATACCACATCTGCTCCTTCAGATTCCATTGTGAGACTTCGTGTGAAGTTACATGCTGTTGTTGTGCTACCTCCTGAAGTAGAACCTCCTGAAGTTGGTTGTCCATTTAGGGTTGCTCGCACATTTGACACTGTTGCTGCATCTGCTCCGAATGATTCAAGCAATGAAATGATTGAATCGATTTGTGCAGATGAAAGTGCTGCGTGTGCTGATGTGGCTACGCCAAACATCATGAACATACCTGCAGTTAGACCAACCACTGTAGCAACAACTCGTGCTGTTCGTGATTTTCTAAATTTATACATATCTACAAATTAAATAAATCTTACGACTCGCTAATTGATAATCAATTAATAATGTGAGTCTGATTTACTATTGTGATGTGTCCAGAGAAATGTTTATAAGACATTCTCAAGGACACCGAATAATAATACCGATTACAAGGTGTCACCCATAAATCTGGATGGCGTGTAATCCGGAATTACACTAATAATATGTGTACATTTCTGTATACAGAAATATAACCTTTGCGATAACTCTCCCATGCAAAAAGTTGCATAGGTTTGTTTTTTGAATTTCAGAATATGAAATTTTCAAAGGTCATTCCTGTCCGACTTTTAGATAATTATCCTCCAAAGGATGACCGACCGACCTCATGTGCATACACACAAAAGGGTTCTGTCACCCTAGTGAAAATAATTATATCGATACGAACAAAGTGTTGCAAAAAGTCCTTTGTGGATAACTATTTTGCACACCAAATCATCAAACTTTTATGCATACATGCTCTCATAAAGACACCCAAAAGTCAACGGAAAAATAGGTGGATTATATAAGAGAATATCGCGTCCATCGACGCTCCCCTTCCTTTGAAACAAGACCTTCATTTGTCATCTTCAAAAGCTCTCGTTGGAGTGTTTTTTCTGAGTATTGTGGTAACTCTTTTGCCACATCTTTGATGGCAAGCTTACCTTTTTCTTTAAGAAGTTTAATTATAATTTCTCTTCGTCGATTTCTTTTTTGTGCCACACGACTTCCTGTATTGTTTTGTGATGGTTTTGGTCGTGTCGTAGATGTTTTTGGCTGTGAATACTCTTTTTGCATTGTTGTTGAGCGATATTTTGCACCTTCCGCAAGTCTAGGTACTGAAAAATCTTGTGCAGATATATCCATAATCTTGTCTGTATCAAAGTGTTGTGCAATCTCCTTTTTAAGAGTAGATAGTTCTCCATTAATAATTGAGGCATTCATAGCTGTAATAAAGCCTGAATTCTGGGCTATAGTAATGAGTGAGATTGCTTCTGGAATTGTCTGATATGCACCCTTAAAGACAAAATGATATACATCCCCTTTTGTCTTTTGGCTCTTTCGTAGGCCATACATGTCCGATAGAAGCTCAAGGACATTTTTTCTTAAGGTAGAGCGAAGTGGATCTTCAGCAGAAATAAAATTGCTGAGTATATATACAGCATTAGAAATCTTTTCTGCTTTTTTGACACAATAGTCGGCAAATCCGTATTGTGTGTTTGTTGAGCTATCGGACATAAAATGTCTTTTAGATTTTGTCCCTTAAAATATGTCTTTTACAGACATGTCCTTTAAATTATGTCCTTTATTATATATCAGACATTTTAATTTGTAAACCCCCTTGTCCTTTATATATAAAACCACCCCCCAAGCCCTATTTGGGAAGGTCTGACCTTCCCAAACATTTATTTACACTGGAGTGTGAGAGTCTGACTCCCACACTCCTTACTTTTATTTGTTTTTAGGTTTTATATTTAAAAATCGCTTACTTATTTGTGTATTGGATACATACTTATGTAAATATCATATGAGAGTAAGTGGTGTGATATCATATATGAGTATTAAACTAGTGAAATTAAGAGAAAAAGATGGCACGAAAAAGAGGACGAAAAAAAGCAAAAAAACCAATTTTAGAAAACCTTGAAAAAGAAACGCGCAACGGAATATGGTCTGTTGTCTTTTTTGTTCTTGCGGTTTTCTTTCTCATTGCAAAAGCAGGTAAAGCAGGAATGGTTGGAAATGGAGTTTCTTCTGTTACTACAAACCTTCTTGGCGTAGGATTTTATCTTGTACCACTTGTTCTCATACTTGTCGCATCTGCATTCATCAAACCTCTAACACAGGAACTAAAACGCATCCGACTTTTTGGTGGTGTTTTGTTCTTTCTTTCTGGTCTCACACTTATCGGTGTATTCAATATAGAAAAAGGAGGAATCATCGGAGGCAAACTTGCGACATGGCTTCAGCTACTATTCGACTTCTGGGGTAGTGTGATTGTTTTGTGTGCACTCCTAATCATCGCAGTGATTGTAATGTTTGAGGCAAAGATCTCATTTGAACAACTCGCATTCTGGAGAAGAGACGAAGAAGATGTATATGAGGATGACGAAGAATATGAGGATGAGTATGAACAAGAAGATGACGAGGAAGAAGTAGTGGAGGAAGAAACACGACCACGAGAGCTAAAGCTCACAGGTATTCTTGGTAAAAGAAAGAAAGAAAAACAGCCAAGCGAGCTGAGCTTGCTCCCATCAACAGCACCAAGTCTCAAAGAATACATTCCACCTCCCCTTTCAATACTAGGGACTGACAAAGGAAAGCCAGGTGTTGGTGACATCAAAGCAAACGCAAACCTTATCAAACGAACACTTGAGAACTTTGGTATCAGCGTGGTGATGGATGAGATTTCTATTGGGCCAACAGTAACCCGATACGCTCTCAAGCCAGCAGAAGGTGTACGACTCTCAAAGATTGTGAGCCTTCAGAACAACCTAGAGCTAGCACTTGCTGCCCACCCTGTTCGAATTGAGGCTCCAATTCCTGGTAAGTCACTAGTAGGAATCGAGGTGCCAAACACAACCAAATCAACTGTGGGTCTCGCAGGTCTACTCTCATCTGTTGACTATCAAGAGTCTGACAAGCCTCTTCTTATATCACTTGGTAAAGGTATTTCAGGAAAATCATACTTTGCAAACCTGGCAAAGATGCCTCACGTGCTTATCGCTGGTGCTACTGGTTCAGGAAAGTCAGTAACCATCCACACCCTTGTGAATTCCCTACTCTTCCGAAACTCACCTGACCAACTCAAGTTCATCATGATTGACCCTAAGCGTGTAGAGCTTACGCTATATAACGGCATCCCACACCTGCTAACACCAGTTATCACGCAAGCAAAGAAAGCTATTCTTGCGCTTAAGTGGGCTACAAAAGAAATGGATAGGCGCTACGATATCCTCGAGCAAAACAAAGTTCGTGACATTCAGTCATATCACAAAAACATCTATGGCCCAGCGCTCAAGAAATACCAAGATGGAGACACTGAGACAGAGCTTCCATACAAAATGCCATATATTGCAGTAATTATTGATGAGCTTGCAGATATTATGCAGGCATACCCACGAGAGCTTGAGTCTGCGATTGTACGACTTGCACAAATGAGCCGTGCTGTTGGTATTCACCTTATCCTCTCAACACAACGACCTTCAGTAAACGTTATTACTGGCCTTATCAAAGCAAACGTTCCAGCACGTATTGCACTTCAAGTTGCATCACAAATTGACTCTCGAACAATTCTCGACACAGTTGGGGCCGAGAAGCTTCTTGGTGCAGGAGATATGCTCTACCTTTCAGGTGAAATGTCTAAGCCAGAGCGTATCCAGTCTGCATTCATGGCAGAAGCTGAAGTAAAAGCTGTAGTGAAATATCTCAAGAAAGAGTACGAGGACGAAGTGCCTGATGAGGTAGATATTGAGATAGCATCAAATGACGGTAATGCCCTATTTGAGATGGATCTTGATAATGACGGTCTTGATGAAGACGAAGATGACCTATACGAAGACGCACGAGAGACAGTGATAAGAGCAGGAAAAGCATCTACATCATATTTACAACGAAAACTCCGTGTGGGATATGCTCGTGCAGCACGTCTTATGGACATGCTTGAAGAGCGTGGTGTTATCGGACCAGCACAAGGCTCAAAACCACGCGATGTGCTTGTAGGAAACGAACCTCAAGTAGAGGAAGATACAGGAAGCACAGACCTAATGGAGTAATATGTTCAATGCACGAAAAATCGCACTCACCACTATCACTGTTGTCATAGCGATAGGCCTACTTTCATACGGATACTACCAATCACGCAGGTTCATTGAAGGACCTCGAATATCTATAGAATCGCCACAAAATGGCGATGTATTTACCACACCAACAGTAGAAATAGTGGGTACCGCACGCCATATTTCTATGCTTTATCTCAATGATAATCAGATTTTCGTGGACGAGTTTGGCCGTTTTAGCGAAAAATTGCTCCTATCTCCGGGCTATAATATAATTACCATAGAAGCAACTGATAAGTTTGAGCGTGCTCAAACAAAACGTCTGGAGCTCGTACTGAAAGAGGAAAACGTTATTCTCCCTACCGTACCCCCAGAAACTATTACAAACGAACTAACAGAGAATAATGAGCAAGAACAAGAAGAAAACCAAGAGTGAGATTAAACAAGAGAAAGTAACTCACCTAGAAGACACACTAAAAAGCATCCAAGCAAAGTTTGGAGAAGGAGCTATTATGAAACTTGGTGACCAACAAAAAGTTGGTGTAGCGAGTATTTCTACTGGTTCTATGGGTCTTGACCATGCACTTGGTATTGGCGGTCTTCCCCGCGGACGAATTGTAGAGATCTATGGACCTGAGTCATCTGGTAAAACAACACTCGCACTTCATGTAGTTGCAGAAGCACAAAAAACAGGAGGCATTTGTGCCTTTGTGGATGCAGAGCATGCCATGGACCCTGACTATGCAAAGAAACTTGGTGTAAAGACAAACGAGCTACTTATCTCACAGCCAGACACAGGAGAACAAGCTCTTGAGATTGTGGAGTCACTTGTGCGCTCAGGAGACCTTGATGTAATTGTGGTGGACTCTGTTGCAGCACTTACCCCAAAAGATGAGATTGAGGGTGATATGGGAGCAACACATGTAGGAAAACAAGCTCGCCTAATGTCACAAGCACTCCGAAAGCTTACAGCCATTGTTGCAAAGAGTAAGACCGTTGTTATCTTCATCAACCAAATCAGAATGAAAATTGGTGTTATGTTTGGCTCACCCGAGACAACGCCAGGAGGAAAGGCTCTCAAATTCTACTCATCAGTACGAATCGATATTCGTCGTATTGCACAGATTAAAAAAGGAGAAGAAGTCGTCGGTTCGCGTACTCGTGTAAAAGTAGTAAAGAACAAAACCGCTGCCCCATTCCGAAAGACAGAGTTCGATATTATCTATGGAGAAGGTATCTCACACGAAGGAGAGATGCTTGCACTTGGTGAGAAACACAAGCTTGTACAAAAAGCCGGAGCATTCTACAGCTTTGGAGAAAATAAACTTGGTCGTGGATATGATGCCGCTCGAACAACACTTCGAGAAGAAAAATCTATCGCAAAAGAGCTTGAAAAAGCAATTGCTGACGCACTTAAAGAAGAATAGACATGCTTTCATATAGCGATGTAAAACCAGGCGCTTTTATTGAGCTCGATGGAGAACCATATGAAGTGCTAGATAGTCATGTCTTTCGAAAACAACAAAGAAAGCCTGTAAACCAGACAAAGTTAAAAAACCTTATATCTGGAAAGGTTCGTGAACACTCTTTTCACCAGTCAGACACCGTGGAAGAGGCAGAAGTAGGAAGAAGGACACTTAAATACCTCTATACCAAAGGAGAAGAGGTGTGGCTTTGTAACCCAGAAGATCCTTCAGACAGACACAGTGTGCCAAATACTATTATTGAAAATGAGCTAAAATACACAAAGGTAAACGAGAATATTGAAGCACTCATATTTAATGAGGAAATAATAGGATTTTCAATACCTATAAAAGTAGAGCTAGAAGTTACTCAAGCTCCACCAAATATACGAGGAAATACCTCAGCAGGAGGTAACAAAAAAGTAGTAACTGAGACAGGACTTGAAGTTACTACTCCCCTGTTTATCGAAGCAGGAGATATAATAGAGATAAATACAGGAACCGGAGATTATATATCTCGTGTGAGCAAATAAAAAATCGCCCTCTAGGGCGATTTTTAACTTTCTACGTATGGAATAAGTGCCATGAATCGTGCTCTCTTGATAGCTCGTGCAAGCTCTCGTTGCTTTGAAGCAGATACGCCTGTTCGGTGCTTTCCGATCATTCGCGCATGTGGGTTCATGAACTTCTTAAGCAAGTCGACATCTTTGTAGTCGATATACTTAATTCCATGCTTTTTGAAATAACATTCTCTCTTGTTCATAATTTTATATTAAAACGGTATATCGTCTGGATTAATTCCATCATCATCTGGGTACTCAATAGTTGGTACATCGTCTTTCTTTTGCTCTTGTGATGGAGCATCTGCTTGTGTGTTTGAAGAAGAACCTCCTCCAGCACTTCGTGGACCAAACTGAACCCGATCAGCTACAATCTCTGTTCGATATCGCTTCTGACCATCTTGCTCCCAGCTTCGTGTCTGAATTCGCCCCTCAATAAGAGCCATGCTTCCCTTCTTTAGATACTGAGCTGTAGTTTCTGCCTGTCGTCCAAATACTACAATGTTGTGATAATCAACAGACTCTTGTCGGCTTCCATCTTTGTCATTCCATACTCGGTTTGTTGCAATAGAAAAAGTAGCAACAGATGTTCCTGATGGGAGCGCTTTTAGCTCCGGATCACGAGTAAGGTTTCCAATTACAAATGCTTTGTTGAGATACATAATGATTATTCGATTACGAGCTCTTCGATAGTTTTATCTAGCTCTTCTTTTGAGATTGAGATTGGCTCACTTGAGTCTCCTTCTGGCGCCTTATCTGATGAAACAGTTCGCTTCATTGGCTTAAATGGCGCAAAATCCTCTCGTGGAGCTTTTATTACCAGAGAACGAACAACTGCGTCTTGTGAATCGATTGCGCCTTGAATAGCCTCGATAGACTCTGGAGATACTTCATACTTTACCCATGCAAAATATGCTTGATCAAAGTGTGCTTTTTTTCCATCTCGTGATGTTGTAATAGTGTATGCAAGCACACGCTTTGTTGGCTGTGCCTCTGATACAAATACTCCACCATTTTGTTCAAATAGGGCTTTAACTTCTGCTACAGCAGAAACTGCTTCCTCATCAGAAAGCGCAGGATCAATCAAGAGACCTGCTTCATAAATAGTGCTTTTTTCGTTGTTGTTTTCTGGATTTTCCATCCCACACAGAGTACCATAGTGCCTCACAAATGCAAGGTTTTTGGCTATATTTCTATATTAAATACGCGCTTAGCGTTTGAAACCATTGCTTCCGCACATTCTGCCGGTGATACACCCTTAAGACTCGCTATTTTGTCCACTATATAGCGTACATATAGAGGGTTGTTACGCTTGCCTCTAAATGGCTCTGGAGACGCAAATGGGGCGTCTGTTTCAGAGAGAATGCTCTCAATTGGCACATATTTCACCACTTCTTCATACTCTGGAGCAAAAGTTATCACTCCCGGAAACGCTATAGTAAAGCCAATATCAAGAAACCGCTTTGCAATATCTATATTACCGACAAAAAAGTGAGCATTACCTCGCAATTTGCTTCCATGTTCTTTGTGATACTCCTCAAGAATCTCAAGGCCGTCCTCATACGCGTCCATAGTATTTGTAGATGGGCGCATATGAAGCATTAGTGGTAAGTCGTGCTTCAGTGCAAACTCGATTTGAGCTTTAAAGGTCTCTTTTTGTCTCGCTTTGTCTTCATCAGTCCGGTTGGCTGAGCGAAAATAATCGAGCCCACACTCTCCTACCCCCACCACACGAGGTCCGAGAAGACTTTCGAAATACTCTTCATCAAAACCTTCTTTACTATCTGTTGGGTGCACTCCAATAGTTGCCCAAATGTTTTCGTGTGTGTTTGCAAGCGCTACCGACTCTTTAGAAGTTTGTTTGTCTGTACCCACAGCAATAGTCGCAAGAGATATCTCTTTCATTTCCTTTATTACCCCATCTCTATCTTCGTCGTATTGAGGAAAGTTTAAATGCGAATGTGAATCAAAATATTTTATTTCCATGTCTTACTTTCGTGCAAAAAGATTCTCGGGCTTTTCTTTCTTATCTATTGCTTCAAGTATTGTTCGTGAAGTTTCTGACATAACTGGCTCAAGCAAAACAGACACGACATAAATGCGCTCCACAAGCTCACGAACAAGTTCTTGTGCTTTTTCTTTGTCCTCTTTATAAACCTTAAAAGGCTCATGTGTAGTAATAAATGAGTCTGCATCCCCTATCATCTTCCAAAGCATCCCAAGTGCTGTATTAAAATCATACTTTTGTATTGACTCTATATATTTCTTTGCATCAGCGCTATTCCACACTTCTTCTTTTGAAGATAGCGTGTACTCTACTTCATAATTAACAGCCATCTGCATAACCCGCGATACTAAGTTGCCCAAACCGTTTGCCAAGTCAGCATTGTAGAGCTCTAAAAAGCGCTCAGATGTCATGTCTGAGTCATCAAATGGATGTACATGGCGAAGCATATAGTACCTTAGCGCATCAGCTCCATACTCTTGCACAAGTGAAAGTGGGTCGATAACATTTCCAATAGACTTAGACATTTTCTGCCCACCGCTTGTGATAAACCCGTGATAAAAAATCTCATCTGTATTCTCTACCCCAACAGAGAAAAGCATTGCTTGAAACATCAAAGACTGAAACCTTACTTGGTCTTTGCCCGCCATTTGAATAGTTTTTCCGTTTTTCCAAAATGTATCAAAATGTCCGTCCATATCCTCGGGCCATCCGAGCACAGAGATATAGTTTGTAAGTGCATCAAACCACACATACATTACATGCTCAGCATCACCCGGAACAGATATTCCCCAAGGCATACGCTCTTTTTGTCTTGAAATGCTAAAATCCTCAAGCCCTGCCTCTACAAAAGAGATTGCTTCTTTTCGTCTAAAATCTGGCACCACTACTCCTTCTTCTGAGAGATACTCAAGAAGTTTTTCTTGGTATTTTGAAAATGCAAAGAAATAATTTTCTTCTTCAATCTCTTGAAGCTCTGTAGTGAGATGGTCTGGACAATGTCCGTCCACAACATCTTTCTCTGTCAAAAACCTCTCGCACCCAACACAGTAAAGTCCTTTGTATTTTTTCTTGTATATATCACCAGCTTTTTCTGCACGCCTCCACATCTCTTGTGCTGCAGATATATGTCGAGCATCAGTGGTGCGAATAAATGCATCTGTTTCTACCCCTAAAACAGAGCGGAGTGAGCTAAACTTTTCTGCAAGCGTGTCTGTATAGTTTTGCACCTCTACCCCCTCTTCTTGTGCTTTTTGATAAATCTTTTGCCCATGCTCATCTACTCCTGTAGAGAAAAATACATTATGCCCAAGCAGTCTATAGAGTCTTGAAAGCACATCCGCCTGAATTATCTCAAGCGCAAAACCCACATGTGCTGGCGCATTCACATATGGAAGCGTGGTGGTGATATAAATATTTTCTTTAGAATTCTCTGCCATAGTATTTGTATACTACGAAGCAGTGAGATTGCCTTGATTGAGATTGTTGTCGTATGCTTCGTGCATCTTTCGCTTTCGCTCTTGTACATCACTCGCGTACTCCATAATCGCTGCAACTATAGGCACCGCAAGCAATACTCCTAGGAAGCCTGCAAGCTGTCCTCCTACTACAAGTGAAATAATAACTACCAATGGAGGCACCCCTACCACCTTCTTAACCACTAGTGGATAAATAAGATGATTTTCAAATTGTTGCACGATGAGATAAAGTCCAACTACCATTAGACCAAGAGTTACTCCCCCATCAATGAGAGCAATGGCAATTGCTGGTATTGCAGAAAGTGTTGGGCCAAAGAGCGGTATAAGCTCTAGGAGACCAGCCAAAATCGCAAGAAGAAGTGCACTCTTTACTCCCAAAATAGTAAGCCCAAGATACACCAAGACACCCACTATAAGCCCAAGTATCAACTGCCCCTGGAACCATCGTCCAATCTTTTGCTGTGAGCGCCTCCATAACCCAATCACATACGATTCGTACTGGAATGGCGTTACTACCTTGAGAAAGTCCACAAGACCGTCTTTTTGTACTGAAAGATAAAATGAAAGAACCACAATAAGCATAAAGCGCAGGAAGCCACCAAAGAGGTTGCTCAAAAATCCAACTGCTCCTCCACCAATACTTTGGGCTGACTGCTGAAGACCCGTGATTACTTCTGAAATAGATACTCCTTGTCCTGTGATACGACCAAAGAAACCACTTGCTGCTCCGCCTCCTGACTCCCAAAGCTGTATTGACTCAATATATTGTGGCGCCCGTGATACAACATGTGCAATATCATCTACCAATGGCGGTAGGAAAAAGTAAAATATACCCACAAAAAACAGAGCCATACATATGTAAATCATAATCACGGTCAAAATCCGTGGTATTTTCATTCGCTCAAACTTTGATGTTGCTGGCTCAATGGCTGATGCAATCACAACAGCTGCAAGAAATATCATTACAATATCTCGCAGTAAATAAATCAAAAATCCAAGTACAATAAAGCCAAGAAACCGAACAATTGTTCCTGAATCAATAGATAGACGTTGTGCTCCTGAAGCTGACATTAGCCTTATAATATCACCCCAAAGAAGTAGTAGCAATCAAACTACTGTACAACAAAGCTGTAGTCATCGATAAACTGAGGATCGTTTGAAAGTCGTGTATTTATAGACCCAAAATCGTACTCAACCTTTGTATCGGTAACAGCATCTGTTCCTGAAAGCTTGATGTTTGTGAGTATTGGTGGGATTTGCCCTATTTGTGAAGTAGATGGTGTGAGACCAATTTGGAATGAAACGTCTTTTGAAGGGCCTTCATACCCTATACCAGAGCGTATATCTCCAATATCCCATGTTAGTTTTCCTCCAACAGGATTATATGTTATTCGCTCATTTTTAGGTGCTACCACATCCATATATCGTACATATGCTGGCAATACTGCCTCTACTTTTGCTCCAATCACATCATTGAGAAGGTTTGAAGCACTAAATGTAATAGTGTATGTAGTTTCTTGATCTGCTTTTGGTGGCATTGGACCATTGTTTATAAAAGGCCCTGAGAAGTGTATCGCTCTTGCAGACACATCGGCAATAGTTTGAAGAGTAACTGTGCGCCTTACTACAGTATCAATATCTTCTGACACCCCCTCTTCTTGTACTGTACCCCTGATTCGCGCTTCAATATTTACAACAGGGTTTATACTTTGTCCTATTAGATTGCTTGTCTCGAGTGAGCGGAATGAAAAACTTGTTTGGTCACGTCCTCCTGATTCTAAAAATGAAAGACTTGCGCTACTTCGCTGATCCCACACAAGAGTATTGTCACCTGAGCGATAAAATCCATCTGGCGAGCTTATAGTGCTTCTATCAAGAATGTCTCCAGAAAATGAAAGCGTGATTTCAAGATTTGAAACTTGTGAACGAAGATTGTTTATCCACCCAATATCTCCTCGTACACTTGAGCCAACCTTTGCTACCACATCATCACTAGTACGGCCATTGATTGCCAAATCAAGTCCCAAAAATGGTCGCTCGATAGCAACAGTGCGTGTATGTGTCAAAAATGGTGTTCCTACTTTTTTCTCATCAAACTCATCTGAGATACCCGCAATAAATCTAAAGGTTCTCTCTTCTTCATCTTGCCCGAGAACGATACCTCTGATTCGTATTGTTCTTTGTGCACCTGAGCGCAAGTCCCCTATCTCCCAAACATCTTCATCATAAAGAGGCTCGGTGCTGTTGTTGTCATCAAATTCAAAACCAAATGGATACTCTGCAAAAAGCATTACATCCTCGACGGTTTCTTCTGAGTTTGAGCGTACCTGTATTACAAACTCAATATCTTGGCCTGAGCTAATACTGTTTGGTGATTGTATAGACATTGTGATTGGTGATGAAACAATCTCCACTTCATATTCGCGCTCTGTATAGAAAATAGCGTTTGAGCCACTCACCCTATACTCTACCCCTAAAACAATAGTCTTTTTTTCACCTTCTTGCCCAAACAAAACAGACCCAATAAGCGTCTCTCCTGACTTTCCAGCTGGAATATCGCCAAGTGATTCTCTGTATCGCTTCAGTGCAGTAGAGATATTATCTACTTCTCGTGTGCCTTCTGGATACTCCACCAAAAGATCCGTAAGCTCGAGTGCTACATCATTTTCATTTTTTACCTTTACCTCAAGAGATAGTACATCTCCAGCTGAAATAGAAACTGGCCCAGACACAGATATATCAATATTTTTAGATGAAATAGTTCCTCCTCCTGTTCCTAAAGATATAACCGCGTACAAAATAGCAATCAGTACAAATATTACTGAACCGTATAGTGCTTTATTGAGAAGTGATTTCTTTTTTCTAGTCATATGTATTTCTTCAGCTGATGTGTTTTCATAATCCCAATCTCGTGGCACATCTGTGGGCGCATCATAATCAAGCGTTGGGTTTATTCGCGCACTTGGTCGCTCATTTTTGGAATAGAGTTTTTTCTTGAATGCTTCAATCGGTGACTCTTTTTCGTTGTTATTAAATTGCTCATTCATATATCACTAGTATACCGCCTCTCTATAAAAGAAAAAGCTACATATCAATAGAGCGAAGCGTTGTATTAATTACAGAAATAGCATCTTTTTGTACATCATCCATGGCCCGCAACAAAGACAAGCTCACCACATCACTTTCAATAAATGAAAGATACTCCTGTGGTGGAGCAAGATACCCAAGTATATAAAGAATCTGCAAAACACTCATGATCTCCAGGTTTCGTAAATCACTTTTGCTAGGCTCGGGCGACTCTAAATAGCTGTACCCATTTCGAAGCACGCGATAAAGAGCGTCATCCGCCTGTTCCCCATTTACGAGCCTTCGTATAAGCGAAATGATTCGAGAAAACACAATTCGCTTTTCTTTGTGTGATACAACATCGGCTATAGACTCATCGTGCATCCGCGCATTTACAATACGCCACACCCCCTTTCCGCGAACCAGTGAAACATTCACAAACGAAAGATCCTGAAGAGAAAAACGAAGCTTTGATTTAAGGTGTCGAACACCCTGTGCGGTAGCACCAATAAGCCCAAAGTCTTTTGTGTAGATATAGAAAAATTTATTTGCCTCACCAGAGTCAAAAGATGTAAGTACAAAACCTTCTGTGTGATAAATAGTGTATGACATACACACTAGTATAACGCACCTTCACTGGATACAAACCAAAAACCCAAATGCAAATCATTTGCATTTGGGTCAGTGGTGACTTACATAAGCCATTTTATATAGAAATATTTAGTGTATTCTCACCAAGAGTGATTTCTTCCCCTTCCCCACTCTCACTAAATGTGATTTCTTTTGCTCGTACAGCTTGAGCTATTTCAGCTTGGAAATCTTTTAGGAAATCTATGTCTTCTCCTGAAATCGATAGTGTGTCTATATCATCTTGTGGGTCAAGGCCTTTCTCCTTTCTCATATTTTGAATAAATCGCAAAAGCTCTCGAACATATCCTTCGTTTCGAAGCTCTGATGTAATCTCAAGATCAAGTACAGCAGATTCTTCTTGCGAATCATCGAATACAACTTCTTTTACGTTTAATTCTTCCTTTATTACATCTACAAAATCGCCAGACAGCTCTTCTGATTTAACAGTAACACTTGAAAGTGGTTGTCGTACGGGCACATCTGCTCTTGAGCGAGCCTCAAGCCCCCAAGAGGAAACCTCGCGAGTCCTATACATATCACTGAGTAGCTCCTCATCAGCATACTTTGAAAGCTCTGGCCACACATCAAGATGTACGCTCTCCTGTACTCCTCCAACAGATGCATATACAGACTCTCCCAAGAAAGGCATAAATGGTGCAATTATCTTTGAAAGATTATACAAAACAAATCGTGTAGTGCTTACCGCTTCTTCTTTTTCTTTTTCATCATCACTCTTGAACCTGTCTCGTGAACGACGTACATACCACTGTGAAAGGTCACCAATAAGCTCTCGTATCTCTCGAGACGCCTCCATTACTCTGTATTCATCCAAGTTTGTTCGTACAACCTCTTCTGTTTTAGAAAGTCGTGCCACAATCCACCTATCCATCACATGTGTGCTTTTATGAGCTCCGATTTCTGAGCTCTGATCATCTGTTTTGTACATCTCATAAAAGCTCACTACATTCTCCAAAAGATTAAGCACTTTTTTAGAAACCTCATCTACAGTCTTTTCATCAAAGTTCTTTGAGTCCCCCGGCTGATTCACGCTGTACATCCACATTCGAAGTGTATCTACTCCATACTTATCAATCATTTCAAATGGATTCACACTATTTCCTTTTGATTTACTCATCTTTTTGCCTTCTGCATCAAGAATAAGTCCAAGTGAAATCACATTTTTGTATGCCTCCTCTCGTCCTAGAAGAGTCGCAATAGCGTGTAGTGTGTAGAACCATCCTCGTGTCTGGTCGATTCCTTCTGAAATATAGTCTGCTGGTACACCCGCTTTCTCTACCCACTCTTTATTCTCAAACGGATAATGATCTTGTGCATATGGCATAGCTCCTGAATCAAACCAAACATCCATCACCTCTTTTACTCTTCGAAGCTCTGTGCCTTTATCGCTATAAAGAACCACATCATCCACATATGGTCGGTGTAAATCGCGCTCATAGTTATCATTGTGTGGAAGTGGTACAAAATCCATTTCTTTTACTTCGGCATTTTTAAGATATGCACTCAAATGAGACATCAAAGAACCTGTGTCTGATGTGAGCTCTTTCTCTGTTGCACCTGCAGCAGCTGCAAAAAGCATCCATGAAGGAGATGCGTGTGTCACTACCAGAATAGTTTTTCCTTCATATTTTGTATCAATGTCATATAGAAATTCTCCCACCCGCTTCTTTACATCAGTAAGTGTTTCACCACCATCTACTTTTACATGAAAATGATCTGCTTCTGAATGAAATAAATTATGAAATTCATCAAATGGTTTTAGATTGAAACCTGTTTGTATTTCTTGAATGCGCTCGTCATATACAATATTGCCTCGTGAAATACCCACAGCATCAGCAACAATTTCTGCTGTTTCTTTTGTGCGCACAAAAGGAGATGAAATTATTACATCGACACCTTTTTCTTTTAGATTTTTTGCGGATTCTTTTACCTGCTCTATTCCATTCTCTGTCAGGTGGTGTGGGTTTTCTTTCTTATCACTCACAATTCGCTCAACATTACTCTCTGCCTCTCCGTGTCGTATTACAAAATATTTGTTTCCTGACTTCTTTGTATGTTTCTTTAGTGTCTCAAGCGAGTCCACCACAATACGCTCTGTCCCATCCTCATTCATCCAAACAGGCAGAGGTGTCCCCCAATAGCGCTCTCTTGAGATAGCCCAGTCCTTAATACCAGAAAGCCACTCTCCAAAACGCCCTTCTTTGATGTGCTCTGGATGCCAATTTACTTTTTGATTTGCGGAAATAAGCTTGTCTTTAAGCTCTGACATACGCACATACCATGAGTCTCTAGCAAAATAGATAAGCGGGGTTTTACATCGCCAACAGTGAGGATAGCTGTGCTCATACTTTTTCTTTGAAAATAGAAGCCCCCTGTGTGCCAAGTCTTTTATTATTGAAATATCTGTCTCTTCGTCTTTTACAAACTTCCCTTCTAGAAAATCTGTGCCTGAAAGAAAATGTCCGCTCTCATTTATGAGGTGTTGTTTTGGAAGTCCTACATTTGTACCAAGCTCAAAGTCGTCTTGTCCATACATTACTGCTGTGTGCACAATACCCGTTCCATCTTCTGTGGTAACAAAATCTGCTTCATATACTCGATATGCCCTTTCCTCAAGTGCCTCTTTTTGCTCATCTACAATTATGTCTTTGAGGTATGGATAAAGTGGCTCGTATGTAGTACCCGCCACTTCAGAACCCTTCAGTGTACCTACCACATCATAAGATGAGTCTTCAAAAATGTTTTCGAGTAAATCTTTTGCAAGCACAAATCGTACTCTACCGCTTCCGTCCTCGTCATCTTTCTCCACAACGACATATTCAATATCAGAGCCCACCGCAAGAGCAACGTTCCCAGGAAGTGTCCATGGTGTCGTAGTCCATGCCAAAATAGCAGTTCGAATATCACTTGATAGAAGCTCGTGTGAACCTTCTACCACATTAAATTCTGCAGTAACAGATAGATCTTTTACATCTTCATATCCTTGAGCAAGCTCATGAGATGAAAGCGCAGTACCACACCGTGCACACCAAGGAAGCACTTTATAGTCCTTGTATAGATAGCCCTTTTTGTCTATCTCGCCTACAATCCACCAGAGTGTCTCCATGTAGCTTGGATAGTATGTAACATATGGATCGTTTAAATCCATCCAATACCCAATACGCTTTGTGAACTCTGTCCACTCGTCTACATATTTCCAAACATTTTCCTTACACTTCTCATTGAATTGTGCGATACCGTACTCTTCAATTTCTTTCTTTGATGAAATACCAAGCTCTTTCTCTACCTCAATCTCTACAGGAAGTCCGTGTGTATCCCATCCACCCTTTCGGCGCACATGATACCCTCGCATTGTTTTATATCGCGGAATAATGTCTTTGAATGCTCGTGATTCTAGGTGGTGAATACCTGGTCGTCCATTTGCTGTTGGTGGACCCTCATAGAAGACAAACTCACCCGCAGGTGATTCTTTTTGGAGTGTTTTTGAGAAAATATCCTTATTGCTCCACATCTGGAGTATTTCCTCTTCTTTTGCTACACGCTCTGTTTTTTTAGGCGTTTGTTTAGCGTTCATATTGATTACTCTAGCATAGAAAAAGAGACCCTCAAAGAGTCTCTTTTGGTGAAGCCGACGTGACCATATCCGTGTCTCTGTTCATCTCGTTATAAGATGGTTTCCCCCAACGAGTTGCTGACAGCAACAACATTCCGGAGACAAACAACGCTAATGCGAGGCCCCCTAGTGCAAGCCAGTATTCAATAGGCATATCGTCACCACATTTGGTTGAACAAATTCCTATCCACAATACTACATTTTCTCAGGAATGCGAATACCTAAAATATATAGACCATTTTCAAGCACTTTAAGTACTGCACTAGATAGTGCCACACGATACGATGTGCTTTCTCCTGCATCTAGAATCTGTGTATTTGCGTAGTATGAGTTATAAAGGCTAGCAACCTCTGTAATGTATGAAAGTATTTGGTGTGGTGCGTGCTCGCTCTGCGCGCGAGACACAATATCAGGAAACCGTATCAGTATTCTCTCAATCTCTGTTGGTTCATCGGCCACATCCATATCACCTACAATTCCTGCTTCTTTTGCCTTTTGAAGTATTCTTTTTGCACGCACAGCTGAGTATTGTATGTACGGACCTGAGTCTCCTTCAAACGAAAGTGCCTTTTCTCTCTCAAATACCACATCTTTCCCAATCCCCTGCCGAAGTATTGAGTACTTCACAGCAGAAATAGCAACACGCTCTGCTGTAACATCCCGCTCCTCATCAGTGAAATCACCTTCTATCTTTTTTAGTGCCTCTTCTTTTACTTCATCTAGGAAATCTTTGGTGGTCACAATGTCTCCAGTACGAGACGACATTTTTCCAGATGGAAGTCTGAGCATTCCTGTACCAATGTGAGTTGTTTTGTCTTCAAGTATTGGTGATATGAGTGACAGCGCCTTGAGTAAAACCTTAAAATACTCATTTACTTCATTTCCAGTAATGATAATAGATGCGTCGTATGGGAACTTGTCGTATTTC
>CAZMIM010000002.1:0-127623 GCA_964566505.1 uncultured Candidatus Saccharibacteria bacterium
CTCGTTCGACTTGCATGCCTTATCCACGTCGCCAGCGTTCATCCTGAGCTAGGATCAAACTCTAACTAAAGAATTGAACAAAACAAAAGAAATACTCCTTTGTTTAATTGCTGTTTACATTGTGTATGTATGTTGTTTGTTGTTTGTTATTGAATAGACTCACATATAAAAATATGTGTGTTCTTCACAAGCTAGTTGTCAAAATTCCTCCCATCAACGCTCCGAAAAATAAAAGCACTTCGAAAGCGCAGAAGTGAGGATTATTCTATAAGAAATAAGGAGAAAAAGCAAGGATATTTATAGATATCAGGACTCAGGACTCTGTACTCAGAAAAATTACAACAAAAACCAAAACCCGCACAAATTTTCGCTTCGCGAAACTTAGGCGGTACATAGTATTTCAAATCCCTACCCGCACAAATTTTCTCTGCGAGAAACTTAGGCGGGTTAAGAAAAATATGGTCGTATAAAACTCCCTATTTTTCTAAATATATTCGAATTCTCTGAATACATCTTCGTATAGAGCAATAATCCTCTGTGCCTCACGCTGAGAAAGCATGAACCCACTTCCCTCATGAGCAATGGCATTTCGTACCTTGTGTGCCTCCCATGCCTTATCTATTGTATTAAAATCACTCTTTTCTACGGCCTTTAGCTTCTCACCAAGAGTCTCTTGGTGGTATCCCATAGTTGTCATCATCTCATAGAGAATTGTGTCTGCCTCGATAATAGCCAGACGCCAATCATTTTCATTGAGTGAATATGCATGTGCTTTGATTTTGTCCCATCGCTCGTTTTTGTAAGCACCCTTCTTTTTATTTAGCTTGTCTTGTGTAAGTGAGTATAGAGTTTCTGCCTCTGCCTTTCGTATTTGCCTTAGGCGCATCACACTGTATACAATTCCCAAAATAAATAGAACTATGAGTATATACCCAAGTATTACCAGCACATTCCATACTGGCTCAAGCCGTGCAAAAATCTCCAAGCTCTTATCTCCTGTAATAAGGAAATAGATAAGCTGATAAAGATATTCAATATTAAAAAATGTAATTGGATCTTGCATACCAAAAATAGATGTAACTAAATTATATCAGCTCCACTTGCTGATTTATTTATTTTTCCCCTAAGAATTCTTTACCAATAGAAAAGATTGTGTCCTCTCTCATATGAGGCGCAAGAATCTGAAGCCCAAGAGGAAGCCCACCTTCAAAACCTTCGCCATCTTTTCTGTTTGAAGGAATGCTGATTGTTGGGATACCCACCAAGTTAGAAGGCACAGTAAATACATCCTCAAGATACATAGCCACAGGATCATCCATCTTTTCTCCCAAATTAAATGCACTTCCTGGTGTAGTAGGCATTACAACAGCATCTACACTAGAAAATGCTTTATCAAAGTCTTCTGTAATTCGCTTTCGTATCGCCTGCGCCTTGTTGTAATAGGCATCATAATATCCAGCAGATAATACATAAGTACCTAAAATAATACGCCGACGAACTTCTTCCCCAAAACCTTGTCCTCTTGTCAGCTTGTATGTCTGCAACAAATCTTCTCCCTCTTTGTGAAATCCATAACGAACACTGTCATACCTAGCCAAGTTAGTAGAAGCCTCTGCTGGTAAAACAATATAATAGGCAGGAACAGAGTATTTAATATTTGGAAAATCAACCTTCTTAAGCGTGTATCCAAGACCTTTTAGTTTTTCTATGCTTTCTTCATAGTTTTGTTTCAAAGCATTAAATCGTGGTGTATCTACAGAAACAGCATTGTCTGTATCCAGATCAATAAGCTCCATCAAATCAACATATCCGATTACTGGCTTTTCTTCCTTATACTCATTTTTAGGATAGTCTTTGTCATCAACAGTTGTACTATCAAGAATATCTTTTCCTTTTATTGCATTAAATAAAATCTCTGCATCTGTAACAGTCTTTGTAATAGGCCCAATAACATCAAGTGATGAACCAAGTGCAATCAAACCGCTTCGCGACACGCTCCCATATGTAGGCTTAAGGCCAACTACTCCACAAAAGCTAGATGGTTGCCTAACTGAACCAGCTGTATCAGAACCAAATGAAGCTACCGCAAGATCAGATGCAACCACAGCAGCAGAACCTCCTGATGAACCACCTGGCACCTTTGTTGTATCTAGAGGGTTTTTTGTAGGACCATATGGAGATGTTTGTGTAGAAGAACCCATAGCGGCGTCGTCCATATTTGTTCTTCCTACAAAAACAACTCCCTTCTCTCGAAGTTTTGCTACAACAGTAGAGTCATATACCGCCCGATGTCCTGTCAAAATATTTGATGCACCAGTAGCAAACTCTCCCTTTATTAAAATATTATCCTTAAGTGCGATCGGTATACCAGTAAGAACATCTGCCCTCCCTTCTTTAATTAGGGTGTCGGCATATTCTGCCTGCTCGCGGGCTTGCTCTAAAAATAAATCTCCAACATATGCATTTATATCTGGGTTTTTCTTCTCTATCTCGGCAATATATGCCTCCAACAAATCCATCGCTGAAAAATCGCCCGCAACCAAATGCACATGAGCTTTTTCTATTGTTAGGCTTTTTAAATCTATGTTCATTACAAAATTTTCTGCACCTTTATATATCCGTCTTTTGTTACTGGCGCAGATTTCATTAATACATCAGTATACACACCTGATTCGTGCGGATCAGTATCCTCTCTCATAACGTTGTGTGGGGTTCCAATAGTTGGAGTGATATCTATATCTACTGAAGCTTCTTGTATTTGCTCTACATAATCCAAAATACCCTTGATCTCATTCTCAAGCTTCTCTTTTTCGACATCAGTGATCTCCATACGAGCAAGCTCGAGAAGATTGTCTATATCTGGCTTATCTGACATATAGGCAATAGTAACACAGTAAAAACCAACAAAAAAGCCCTCTAAAGAGGGCTTTTTTAAGAAAATGGATTTATTTACTCTTAAACCAAACTAGAAGTGTAAGGAAGAGTATTGCTACATAGAGTAGCCCTTTCTCTGTCAGTCCGAGTGCAAACTCTTCTACCACAAGCAGAAGTGCCCCGAGAGAGTGGAGTACCAAGAATGATTGTTGGATTTGCTTTTTATCTTTGAGTGACGCAAAAAATTGAACGAGCCACGCAAGTGTAATAAGAATCAAACCCCAAAGCATTGCTGACATATAGTTATTTCTTTAAGTGTACTGATAATACTCATATTATAAGCCCTTTAAGGCGCCTATCGTGATGAGTCTGTGGATAAAATTATCCAAGCATTTTTTGAAATTCTGACTCAGAAACTACCTTTACCCCTAATTCTTTTGCGTCATCGTACTTTGAGCCCGGATTTTCTCCAGCAACCACAAAATCTGTTTTTTGCGATACGGAACTAGAAACTTTCCCTCCTCTATTTCGAATATGTTCTTTTGCTTCGTCTCGGGACATGTTTTGGAGCGTTCCTGTTAATACAAAGGTCTCCCCTGAAAGCGTACTTGATGAGGTTTCTTTTTCTATTTCAATCTCTTCGAGCAAACCATCAAGAATATGTTCGTTGTCTTTTTTTGAAAACCAATCAACAATAGACTGCGCCACAACATAACCAATACCATCGATTGCTGATAGCGCTTCCACACTCGCTCCCCTGAGTGAGTCTATAGAATCAAAATTCTTTGATAGAAGTATTGCGGTCTCCTCACCTACATGATCAATAGAAAGTGATGCAATGAGTCTCGCAAGACTTACCTTCCGTGCAGATTCAATAGACGAAAGCAGGTTATCAACTGAGCGTTCTTTAAAACCTTCAAGCTCTAGAAGCTCTTCTCGCTTTTGATTGAGAGTAAAAATATCTTTATATGTATGTATAAAACCTTTCTCCAACAAAAGCTCTACTATTTGTGTACCTAGTCCATCAATGTTGAAATTCTTCTTTGAAACAAAATATTCAAACTTTCGCTTCAAAAGAGAGAATGAGTTTCTATCAACACACCGATGTGCGACCTGTCCTGGTATTCTCTCGATGCGCCCGTCTCCCCCACACTCAGGTATATGGGTAGGAAATACAAATGGTGTCTGCGTTCCATCGCGAAGCTCCTCTACAACTGAAACAATGTCAGGAATAACATCACCTGCTTTTTGTATTACCACAGTATCACCCACTCTTACATCAAGCCTTTGTATTTCATCTTCGTTATGAAGTGTGGCACGAGACACTGTTGAGCCCGCTACAAAAACAGGATCAAGCTCTGCAACTGGCGTTACCACACCTGTGCGCCCAATTTGAAACACAATATCACGCACTACTGTGGTGGTTTGCTCTGCAGGAAACTTATATGCCACACCAAATCTTGGTGATTTTGCCGTATATCCGACAGCAATTTGCACCTCTACACTATTGAGCTTTAAAACCAATCCATCAATCTCATAATCTTCCTTTTCTCTAATAGAAATAAGTTCTTTATAAAAAGATTCAATCTCATCAACGCTAGAGCATAGAGTACTGTGCGAATTTGTCTTAAAACCAAGCTCAGCCAAAAGCGCAAGCTCGCCTTCTTGTGTTTCTGGTGTATCCCCGTCAATAACCTCTATATCATAGATAAATGTATCTAAACCTCGTGATGAAGCCACCTTAGGATCAAGTTGTCGCAACGTGCCAGCTGCTGCATTTCTTGGATTTGCAAATAATTGCTCTCCACGATTTTCTCGCTCTTTGTTGATACGTGAAAACTCACTATGAGAAAGCCAACACTCTCCAACTACTACAATATTTTCAGGTTTGTTTAACTTGAGCGGAACACTTTTTATAGTTCTTACATTGTGCGTTACATCTTCTCCAACCTTTCCATCGCCCCGTGTTGCTGCACGAACAAGAACTCCTTCTTCATATGAAAGAACAATCTTCAAGCCATCAATTTTTGGCTCACACATATATGAAATATCACTAGGATTAAATCCCGCTTTCTCTACAAAACGCCTAGTCTTTTCATCCCACTTAACAAGCTCCTCGTGGTTAAAAATATTATCAAATGAATATTGTTCTTTTTGGTGTACTACTTTTTGAAATGAATCTATAGCATCTCCCCCAACACGAACACTTGGGCTTGTGTTGCTTTTATATTCTGGATGTTCCTCCTCAAGAGAAATAAGCTCTCGCATTAGTGAGTCGTACGCTTCGTCACTTATATCCGGGTTATCCTCTACATAATAGAGATGGTTGTGTTTCCTAAGTAGCTCTCTTAACTGTTCTATCCTTTTTTCTATATCCTTACTCATCCCGTTAGAAATAGGAAGCGCTTCAGCCTATTTGCTAAATAACGCTTACCCATACCTGATTTAAGATATATTTCTCGTGCCTGTGCATCTTCTATGTTTTTACATGCCTCTGCATATATCATTTCGAATGGTCCCCAACCTTTTGTGGATCTTACTTTACCAGAGTTGTGTTCTTTAAAGCGCTTCCGTAAATTATTTGTAAATCCAGTATACATCTTTCCTGTTCGATTACTTTTTAATACATATACATAGTACCAGCCTTTATTTCTAACGGGATTACTCATATGTTGTCCTTATAGCACGCTCTACACGACGAATGTTGTTTGTATCACATGTGTTATAACCACGCGACTCAATTGTCGTAGTAATGGTGTCTCCGTCATCATCTTTTGACACGACCACTGTCGCACAAAATGAGTCAGGAGGAAAGACAAGATCAAATGTTGTTTGAGCACTACTTGAATCACTAGTTACAGACCATGTGGTAGCAATATCTTCGTTCTCACATGACACTCCTGAAGACGGAACCGTAGAGCTTGTTGAGGTTGGAAATGCTGCACCTCTGATATCCCAATAAAGCGCACATTCCATACCAGAGTCAGCTGCATAAAAAGCGAATTGTGAATCCCTCCCAAGAGATGAAAGCTCCAACTCTTTTAGTGTTGTATTAAAAATCGCAAGACCAATCGAGAGAAGAAGTGATGAGAGAACCACAGCAATCAGGAGAACGAAGCCTTTATTTTTTTGTACATTCTTAGTATTCATACTATTGCCAATTAAATAGAACTTCATGAAGTGTTATGTCTCTTGTTAGGTTGCCCATATTCCATGTAACCACAACATCAATCGCGATCTCTGCTGGGCCTGTTTGTGAAATAGTAAACTCCCGATTAAACCTTGTCTCATCCCACAGGGCATCGTGCCCATAAAGGCCTGTGGAGCTGTCGTTTCGCACATTGTCACATGTTCCTATTCCTCCAATACATATATCAAGCTCCTCTTTGGTTGTATCAACAGTACAAACAGCATCGATGCACTGAGTGAAACCATTTGTCCATAACTGTCCATTTGTTCTGTTTGTATCTCTCATATAGCGAATATATTCAATAGCCTCTTGCCCAAGATAGAACGCAGTAATTTGATCCCTCGCGATGTTTGCAGTTGTTAAACCTTTTTGTGCAATCGTCATTGGACCAGCAATAGACACAAGCAAAACAGAAATCGCCACTAGCGCCTCTACTATTGAAAACCCTTTATTTTTTTGTTGAGAAAATCTATTCATAACTAATTATCAAGCAATCGCTGAGTGATTGTTGTTTGTATATCAAAGTCAGTTTCTGCATCATCGTTGCCAGCCGTTCCTTGTAACACAATAAGAACTTTCGGCTGAACACTATCAGCAGAAGTAGCACCAGTTACATAAAACTTCATATTGGTAATGGTAATGTCGCTCGATGTAACAGTGTTGTATGTAGAACCTCCATTTGTTGATTTCTCTATAGCACCTGAATTGTATCTGAATACAATCTGGTCTGATGAGGTTCCTCCGTCTCCTCTAGGCTCTTCAAACGCAAATGCTGTGTCACCACTTGGACAGTTAGTTGCTACAGACACGTTATCACCCAAACTTGCATCACTACAGTGATATGTGGTGGACACACGAGCATTTCGAGTGATGTCGTCAATAACAAAGTTTAGATTTGTCATCAAAGATTGTATTGCTTGTGACTTTTTATTGGCACCAATAATAGTAAGAAGTGAGCCCATAGCCACAGTCATAACAATAGTAAATATAGAAAGCGCCACCATGGTCTCAATCAGTGAATACCCATGGTCAAATTTCAAATTTTTCCTTTTGAATTTAAAATCAATCATATAACTAATTTACTGAAATTTGTCCTGTTGACTCTACTATCACAGACTTTTCCCTACCTGAAGGCTCTTGTACATAAATAGTTGCACGCTGGTAACTTGAACCAATGTCAGTCTCAATAAGAGCTTCAGGTTTTGGGCGCTCAAACACAACAACAAGCTCTGTTATTTCATCAAGGTTACTACATAGCTCTGAACCGCCTTGTGGTAATACACAGAAACGACTTATTGTATTTCCACCCAGGATAGAAAGCTCATCTATAAATTCAGTTCCTACATCAAATTCCCTATCACCATCGTCATCAGCAAAAAATGAAAATGTAGTTGGTGAGTTTGCATCAAAATAAACACCATAACCCAAATCAAAATTTCCACTTCCTACCCCAAACTCTCTCACGGACACTCCATATGTTTGAGCTTGTCTTATCTGAAGAGCAATCTCGTATGTGAGATTTGTAAGTCTTATTGTGGAGTTAAAATCTGACTGCTTAGTAAGTGTAATGCCAGTAATCAATATAAAAATCCCGAGAGTAACCATAAGCTCAACTATAGAGAAACCACCTATCGCCTCTTTCATTTTTTGTACTAGATTCATTTTCATATTAAAACGTAAGAACTAACACATTTATATCCCAGAAAAACACAAGCAACACACCAAGTAAAAGAAACGGCGCAAAAGGAATCTCTGTTTGACCACTAATTTCTACACCTCCTTTAAACTTTGCATACACAAGCAATGCCACTCCCACAAGTGCCCCTATCCAAAACCCTAATACTGTTGCAGATATGCCACCTATCATTCCTAAAAATAATCCAATCCCCAAAACAAGCTTTGCATCACCAAACCCCATAATTCTTCCTCCAGAGAACAGCCATAGCGCCCCAAATATTCCAAAAAGTATAAGGGCTGTATATAGAGTACTGTTGTTAAAAAATACAGAACTAACAGTATTACCTATTACAAAATTATACAAAAAACCAAGAGCAATAAATGTATATACAAAAGGATTTGGAATAATCTTGTGCTTCAAATCATATACTCCAATCACTACTAATACAGAAAATATTACAAGAGAAATAAGCGCCTGAAGAGTAAGTCCTAGTTTGTAAATAATCCCAAGAAACAAAAGTCCAGTAAGTACTTCTGCAACGGGGTATTGAAATGAAAATGCGCTTTTACATGAGCGACATTTACCACGCAAAACTACATATGATATACCTGCAGGCAACATGTCATACCATACAAGCTGTGTACTACATGACATACATGAAGAGCGTGTCATCAGTGAAAGCCCCGTGTTAAAGCGATATATCAAAACATTCAAAAAACTCCCTATAATAGAGCCAAAAATAAATGCACCAATGAGAATTAGCGTTGTCATACCACTATATTATACTACAGCAGATAACCATGTAGAGTACAAAAAAACGCCCCGAAGGGCGTTTTTTTATGTAGTGTGTACTACGGAATTACATCGTAACAATACACTCCAGAACCGTCGGCACATCCGTCGGCGTCAGGACCGTCAACCTGTGAGCTGTCTACGTCGGCATCCGCATCAAGTGATGAGTGGCTGCTTGACTCAAGATCTGCTCCAAGGTGATAGCTTGAACCGCTTGTTCCTGTATCTGCATATCGATATGCAGTTCCTGTTGATGGGTCTACAGGGATTGATGCAATAAAGTCACCAAATGTTGTTCCTGAAGGACATCCATCACTGAGTGATGTTGCAAGTGCGTTGCTTGAATCTGCTGGATATCGTCCACATGAGTCAAAGTAGAGCTCAAGTGCTAGCTGAAGCTGTTTAACATCCGCAACACGTCGGGCGTCTCGTGATTTTGCACGAGCGCTGTTTAGTGAAGCAAGCACAACTGATGAAAGAATTCCAATGATAGCAATAACCACCAAAAGCTCGATAAGAGTAAAACCTCCTTCTCGTCGCCCATTGATGATTGCGTTCACTTTTTCTTTAAACATCATTTTCATTATTAATTAGCAAAATTTTGCAAACCAATTAGAGATGAAATGAATATCGCGAAGCGATACGGTTCGACCAAACCATCTCTCCAACTAGGTTGGTACTTACCATTATAGCCCAGCTAGTAGCCTAGAAAGCTTTGTGGTGTGGATAAGAGAATGATTTTCAACCTGCCTGCCGGCAGGCAGGCGGCTACATACCGGCAGACAGGTTTCAAAGGGCTGTGTTGAGCCACAATAAAAAAGCAACGGCTCATTTTGAAAATGAGCCGTTGAGTTTTTCTATACTCCAGTCGATACGTTATATATCGGTATCAATACTGATGCCAACAATAGCCCTACGCCCAGACCAAGAAGCACAATCATCATAGGCTCAATAAGGTCAACAAGGGTGTCTACTGCATTAGTAACTTCGCGACGATAAAAGGCCGATAGAGTCTTTAGAATGTTCCCAAGCTCACCTGTTTCCTCGCCTACTCGCATCATTTGAATCATAATTTTTGGAATCTCTTCATGTGCACTGAGTGAATCAGACACACTCTTTCCCCCTTTTACTGCCTCTACCGCCTCAAGCAAAATATTTTTATAAATCTCGTTGTCTACCACATCTGCTGTTACTTCAATAGCACGAACCATAGGAATACCAGAGATAAGCATCGTGTTCATGTTGTCTGCTAGTCGAGAAAGGTAGAGTTTTTTATACAAACTTCCCACATATGGAATAGAAATCTTTAATCGTGCCATGTATTCCTTTCCGGTATCTGTTTTCATAAAACGATACAAGAAATATGCGCCAATCACCAATGCAATAAGTATAAATATTCCATAGTTTTGAAGGGCGTCAGAGAGCGCAATCACAACTTTTGTATATGAAGGAATCTCTTGACCTGACTCAATCAAAATAGAGCTAATTCTTGGAATCACAGTAGTGAGCATGAGTATCATCACTGCAACGAATGTAGAGATAACAAATGCAGGATAAATAAGTGCGTTTTTGGCCTTTGAAGAAAGCTCGTAGTTTCTATCAAGGTAGTCTGCCAAATACATAAATGTCTCATCCAGACGTCCTGACTCCTCTCCTGAGCGAACCATGTTTATATAAAACGGAGAGAAAATATCGTTATGTTTCCCCATTGCCTTTGAAAGAGGTGCCCCGCCTTGAAGATCTGCAGCTATTTCTGTTAGCTTTCTCTGAAGTAGTGGGTTTTCTACTTCTGATGCAATAAGGTTAAATACTCGAAGCGCTGATACTTGCGCCTCAAATAGTGTCGCAATTTGTCGTGAGAGTACAACAATTTCTTTGTTCTTTACTCGCTGGAACCATGTAATATCTTTTTTGAAAATACTTTTCTCACTTTCTGTCTTAAGAGACACAATAGTAAGCCCGCGCCGCTGAAGAGAGCTAATTGCGACATCTTTGTTAACCGCCTCAATGCTTCCTGAGGTGTTTTGGTTGTTTTGATCAATTGCTTGGTAGTTGAATAGTGCCATATTAGAGTAGTCTATCTAGAAGTTGTGGTCGAAGCGCAAATGTTCGTGCTGTATCTATAGTAATCTCCCCTTTTGATACAAGGTCAGCAAGTGAACGGTGCATATCTATCATACCTGATTCGAAGCCAGTTTGAATCACAGTATCAATCTCATGAGTTCGCCCCTCTCGTATAAGGTTTGAAACTGCAGTGTTGTTTATCAAAAGCTCATACACTGGCACCACTCCACCTGAGATTCGTGGAACAAGACGCTGTGAAAATATTCCTGCAAGTGAGCCTGCGAGCTGAACCCGAATCTGTCCCTGCTGATCTGGTGGGAAGCTATCAATAATACGGTCAATCGTTTGTGAAGCATTGTTGGTATGAAGTGTTGAGAAAATAAGGTGCCCTGTCTCTGCTGCTGTTACTGCAGTAGAAATTGTTTCTGCACCACGCATCTCTCCAATCATCACTACGTCAACGTCTTGCCTGAATGTGCCGTAAAGAGCATCGCTAAAACTATCAGTGTCTGAGCCAACTTCACGCTGATCAATGATGGACTGCTTTTGCTCATATATATACTCAATAGGATCCTCAACAGTAATAATGTGCTCTGCACGCTCTTGGTTTATAAGCTCAATCATAGCCGCAAGCGTGGTAGTCTTTCCGTGCCCTACTGGCCCAACAACCAAGAAAAATCCTTGCTGTCTATTTGCAAAGTCACGCAACACTTGCGGAAGATTTAGCTCTTCAAGTGTTGGGATTTGCCGTGGAATAAGACGCATTGCAACACCAAGAGTACCTCCTGCAAAAAATACATTGCATCGAAAACGTGCTTTGTCTTGATATGCGTATGAAAAATCTATTTGTTTTTTCTCACTAAGTGTTCGAAGCTGTTTTTCATTTAAAAGCGCTCGCACCAAACCTTCTGTATCTTGTGCTGTAAGAACAGGTTTTTTCACCAATGGCACCAAAGACCCCGCCACTCGAAGTGTTGGGTTTCTCCCCACAGAAATATGCAAATCAGATGCATTTTCTGCAATTACAATTTGTATTAGGTTTTGTAGCTCTTCTTGATAGTTTTCCATATTATTGTGTGTCGCTTATTGTCTCCTCTACAAACTCACATACTTCTGATGGTGTCATCATTGCCTTTATTATATACCCATCTATACCAATCTCTTGCGCCCTCTTTATATCCTCTTCTTCTCCTGCGTTTGAAAGAATAATTTTCTTTATATTTCTATCGAGTCCTTTTTGCTTCATCTCTGTGAGAAATGCTGAGCCATCCATACTTGGCATAAACATATCGATCAAAACCGCAGAAAATGAAATGTCTTTGTCTTTTAATTGCTCAAATGCTTGTGCTGCGTCTTTTACTGCCCGTACTCCATACCCTGCTTCTCTAAACTTTCTCGTATACACCTCCAAGACCATTACATCATCATCTATTATCAATATATTTTTATTCTGACTTACTTCCATATTATAGAGTGTTTACTTCTTCCATTGGAATAACGTGGTCAAAGGCCTTGAGAAGCGCATCTTCTTTGAGTGTCATCATACCCTTTGCGCGTGCGGCCTTTGTGATTGCGATTTCATTTGGCTCACTAAGGATTGTCTCTTCAATGTCTTTGTCTACCTTGAGAATCTCAAACACAGCAGTACGCCCTCGTGTACCACTTGGACACTCTGGTGTCTCTTGGATGCCCAAAACATGTTGTGGGATTTTTATCTGTGAGCGCATTTCTGGTGGAAGACCTTCAAATGAGTTGTTTATCATGGCCTCCACACTTCCCTCTATTGGAATCTCTTTTCCTGATTTTGGACAAATTCTTTTCACGAGTCTTTGTGCCATAGCCAAAATAAGTGTTGGAGCAATAAGGTACGGATCAACTCCCATGTCGATAAGTCGAGGAATCACACCCACCGCTGTGTTGGTGTGAATAGTAGAGAGCACCAAGTGTCCAGTAAGAGCAGCCTGAATAGCAAGACCTGCGGTCTCTTTGTCTCGAATCTCTCCCACCATGATGATATCGGGGTCTTGTCGGAGTGTAGTACGAAGCCCTGTGGCAAATGTATACCCAATCTCTGGTCGTACTTGCGACTGGTTCATACCTGGAATGTTGTACTCTACCGGGTCTTCAAGAGAGAGCACGTTGTGCCTATCTCTATCAAGCTCATTGAGCATGGAATATAGTGTTGTGGTTTTACCTGAACCGGTCGGACCAGAAATAAGAATGAGTCCGTACGGTCTTTTGATAGCATCTTTAATGAGCTTTAGGTTTTCTGGGCGAATACCCATTTCATCGAGTTTTATAACACCGCGCTCTGAATCAAGAAGTCGCATTACCACCTTTTCTCCATAATATGTTGGGAATGTAGATACACGAAAATCAATCTTTCGCCCCTCAATATGAGCAGAAAATCGTCCATCTTGTGGCTTTCTTTTCTCATCAAGCTTTAGCTTTGAAAGAATTTTGATACGCGCCACTACTGCGTCGAGAACTTTCTTTGGTAGTACCAAGCTCGTATTGAGCACTCCATCAACTCGAAATCTCACCCTTACCTGATTATCAAGTGGTTCAATATGAATATCAGATGCTCTTCCCTCTGCCGCATACCGAAGTATTGTCGCTACAATCTTTGTAACAGGCGCATCTTCTGTAATAGTCTCTTGCTTGCCTTTTGTTTTTACATCGTCTGCCTCTTTTGAAATCTCTTCCTCATCTGCAGACAGCTCTCCTTCAAGCTCTACAAGAGCCTCACTTACCTCTCCTGAAAGTCCGCTGTATGCATCAAGAATATCTTGAAACTGCTCTCCTGAGAGAACAAAAATTTTGAATGGAAGATTGTTCTTTGTTGCAATAAACTGTACAGCATCTCGTGCTTCGAAGTTGTCTGGGTTCACAAACCCAACTTCCAACACACCATCAACAATTCCAAGTGGTGCTATTTGATAGTGTCTTGCAGATTTCTCTGGAATATATTTGAGAATCTCAAAAGGAATAGATCGCCCATTTATGTCCTTTGCTGGTACAGAGAAAAATTCCGACTTTGCTGTCATGATGTCGGCGCTTGTAATACCTCGTTGTAACAATAGCTCTTCTACTCCCTTCCCTGTACTTTGTATTTCGTTTTCTAGCTCTTGTTTATCACTCTCAGATATAATTTGTTTTTGTACGAGTAGTGGTAATAGATCCATAAGTTGTCTAAATATCTAAATCATCAAGCTCATCGAGCCCAAGATCTAGATTTTCCAAATCCTCAGCATCTGCTGATAGCTCCTCATCTTCATCACTTTCTGGAAGTGGGTCATCAATGCCAATAGGAGCAAAAGGGTTGTTTCGCCCAACCGGTTGTGACTCGAGCACTACCCCAAAGTCTTTTAGTGAGCGGAATACGTTCGACTGGAACAGGCCATCATCAATATCAATAGAACGAAGCTCTATAAGGAGTGAAAGTATCTCTCGCTGAGCACTTGAATCAACAGCGTTGTTGTTTGAAGAAGCTAGAAGCGAATCGTTTTGTGCAAAAAGAAGCTCATTCACTCCAAATATAATTATGAGTGAAAGTGTTAATGTTGCGATTGTAGTAAATGCTTTTTTCATAATTATTGTTCACTAGATAGCCAGTAAGTCTTTACATCAACAAAGTACTCGTTTAGGTCTGCTTGTGATGCCTTGAATTCTATACCTTCAATATCAACGATGCGCAGGCTCTGCTCAAGGTCAGATAGAAATGCTAGGAAATCTTGGTACGGAGCCACTACTGAAAAACTTAGTGTTACGTCTTTTTGCTGTCGTCCCGCTGATTCGAAAATGGTTTCATCTGTTGTTGAATCTGTAGCCACAAGTGCGTCTCGAACTGTCATGCCGTACTGTGAAGCAATGTTATCTATCTCAATAATGAGTCGTACATTGTCTACATGGTCTGGAACAATCTTTTTAAGGTCATCAAGGTCTGTCTGTGAGAATGTGTTGTATTTTGAAAGCAGTGAATCACGAAGACCTTGTAGCTCTCGTGATTTTGATAGAGCTTCGTCATACTGAGTAAGGTCAGCTTTCACAATATCAATACGCGCCATTGTTGGTGAAATGAATGTAAAGAAGAGTATTCCGGCAATCAATATGAGTGCTATGGGTGCTATAAATCGCTTCATATTAGATATTGTTTACATACAAAAGAAGATCGTCATCAACAAACAGCTCGACCGTAAAGAGTACTGTTCCATCATTTTCAAGACTAAAATCTGAAAAGATTGGGTCTTGAATATATTCATTGTTTCCAAAAAGTTCTGACTGTAGAGCAATAGCTCCATAGCTCTCTGCTATTCCATCCATTACTACAAGTAGCGCGCCATTTTCTGCTCTAGCAAAATTGAATGTTTCAAACTGTACTGAACGAAGTGTGTTCTCTGAGAGCAGTCGCAAAAATGGTGTTGCGGTAATGTGCCTATCAAGTAGGTGTTCTGCTACTTCCATCCGTGTATCAAGACGAGCAAGCTCTTCAATGAGTCTAGGCTCGAATGCGTCGCGTGCTCGCTCAAGAGATGTCTGTTTATTGGCAAGGCTTGATGTAAGTGTTCTCTCATAGAAAAAAGCAGCTCCTGCTCCCACGAGTGTGAGTACGAAAATAATACCTGCAATTATCAAAAAGATGTTAACAGAGCGTGTTACCTTGCTAGGCTTGCCTGTCGCAGATAGATTTTTCTTTGGTATAAACGAAGATGGTTGAAAATTTCCTGCCATATCAATACGAGAAAGCAAATGCTTCGAGTCTGCACCTACTTTATACTCATTATTATACTACACGCCCCTCTTAAAAATGAGGTGAGATATCGCTTAGATGTTGATAGCTTTTAGCTAGGCAGACTCTTCGAGTTTGCGAAGTGCAGTACCGAGCGCTACTGCGAATTCAGGGCCCGCATCTGTGAGCACATCATCAAGAAATGCAGGTGTCTCTACTTTTGCAAATGGATTGGCACGAACCGTCTCTACATTGAGCTCTTTTTGGGCATATTCAGGAAACCCGCGTAAAAGAGAACCTCCCCCTGTAAGTACTACTTTTGATATTGGGCGGTTGTACTTTTGCTCATATGAACGCATTACTCTCCGTGTCTCTGCAAGTATGTAGTTTAGTGTTGCCGATGTTGTGGTGTGTGCAGTGGGATCTTCTGCTCCTTCTATTACTCCTACCCTTCTCTTTAAATCTTCTGCTTCTTTTATAGATATATTTAGTGACTTTGAGAGCGCCATAGTGATACTTTGTGAACCACGGTTTATTGTGTGCGAGTCACGCACTATTCCTGCCTCTATTACATATAGTTTTGTGGTGCTCACTCCAAAATCCATGAGAAGCACGGGCGCGATACCCCTATCAAGTGATGCCCTGATGGTGCTAAAGATTTCTATTTCAAAAAATGATGCGTCGAGATTTGCTTGCTGTACTATTTGCTGATATTTAGAGATGGTTTCTTTGTGTATTGCCACAATCAAAACATCGAGTTTGTTACTTTCTGTCTCTTGACCTGAAAGATTTGGAACAATACTCCAATCAAGCATTACCTCTGATATTGGAACAGGAATATATTTTCGTGCCTCAATAGGTATCGCAGACTCAAGTGCTTTTTGATCCATCTTCGGCACCTGTATTACAGAAATTAGACTAGATGAAAGAGGCACAGCCACACCAGCGTTTGTACTTGTAACTTTTGCTTCAGTTATAAGGTCAGAAAGACCTGTGGCGATAATATCTGTTGATAGATTTGTAGCTTGCCCCTCCTCTACTTTTGCATATGGACCAAGCGCAAGCTCTCCATATGTCTCGAGTACTGCCTTGCCTCGCTTTTTCTTAAGCTGGACTATCTTAATAGAAGAAGACGAAACATCCACACCCACCACAGATGAACCAGATGAGCCTTTTTTAGGTTTTATTTTGTCTACAACTTTAAGAAATGTATCTGTCAGTACTCCCATATCAAAATGATTTACAATACTATTATGGCATATTCCCTACTCCAAAACATCCTTGATATCATCTTTCCGCGAAACAGGTTTGAGAAAATGCTTTCTACTTTTCAGACTAGTGATTTTATCGATAGTGTCGGAGGACTCTCAGTACACAGTCATGGAAATGTAACATCGCTTCTCTCTTATAAGACAAGTGACGTGCGTGAGCTCATCAAAGTGCTCAAGTACAAAAGAAATGCTGATGCAGTGCGTATTTGTGGCGAGCTATTTTCTGATTATCTCCTCGAGCTTCAGGCTGACTCAAAAATGTTTTCAGAGAGTCAAAATATTCTGATTACTACCGTGCCGATGCATAGCACTCGCGTTCGCGAGCGTGGAGACAATCACATGCATCGTGTGATGAAATATATAGAAAAGAATTATGGAGATGTGTTTGATTTTGACTATAAGTCGCTTTTGAAAGTGCATCACACACCCGCCCAAGCACGCACCAAACACAGAAAAGAAAGACTCTCTAATGTTGTAGGCTCATTTGATGTGGTAGATTTTCACCCATTCAACAGACGACATATTGTAGTGCTTGATGATGTAACCACCACGGGCAGTACACTCTCTGAAATAAGCAAAGTTCTAAGTGAAGCAGGCGCAGAAAAAGTGGAGTGCGTAACGATAGCTCACTAGGACTAAATATGTTATTTTTATCACACACGGAGAGGTGCCAGAGCCCTGCCTGCCGGCAGGCAGGGGTCGAATGAAGACCGTATATGAACTATTTCGTTTACATCTTACAAAGTAAGAAAGATAACGGTATTTATATTGGTCAAACAAATAACCTCTCCAGAAGATTGAAAGATCACAGCTCAGGAAAAGTTCAATCAACAAAATCTCGAAAACCTTTTATTCTTTTAAAAACAATTGAATGCTCTACCCGCGAAGAAGCAGTCAGAATTGAAAAAGAAATGAAAAAAGGTTATAAACGAGAACAAATTTATGGAGAGGTGCCAGAGCGGTCGAATGGGCTTCCCTGCTAAGGAAGTGTGCCCTTACGGGTACCGAGGGTTCGAATCCCTCCCTCTCCGCATTTATAAAATAAAAAGAGCTTTAGCTTGTGCGCTAAAGCTCTTTTTCTGAAACTTGTGCTCAGAATCCGGTCAAACGCCATCGAATGATCTTTTTCAGACCAGGACGGTTGAGGTATGCGAACTCCTTTTTGAGCTCATCATCGCTCGGAAGAACACGCCGAGCAGAAAGTTTTTGTGAAATACGAGTACTCATGATTTTATCTCGTTTGCTTGAAAGTGACTTCTAAGGCCATAATACACGAGCAACGAAACATATCAATATTTCGTGATATCCTAAGCTATATATGAATAGAAACAATTTTAGCCAACTACCAAGCTCTCGGGAATTAGAAAAAATATTGGAACAGGAACAGCACAGAAAAATCCCCAAAGATAAAGAGGGTGTCCACTTCTTCGAGTTCACAACTTTAATTAATTTGGCAACACACTTTGGTATCAACGCAGACATTCTCTCGTTAGAGAACACTTTAGAGAAATCATCTACAAAAGAACTTCTTTCAAAAGGACAGGTTTTTATTAATGAACTAAAAGATGCAATCTTAAAATCTCGTCTAGATCCAGAAAGCGTCAAACACCTTGATAATGTATACGAATATCTTTCAAAAGAAGACTCTCTTAAGAATGCAGATATAATCTTTGTATTTGGTGCTAAAACACCTTTGAGAATTGAAAAAGCTATTGAACTATATAAAAAAAATGTATCAAAACGTATTCTTATAAGCGGAAAGGGTCCTCACTACAAAGACAACCCTGACATTACCGAAGCAAAAATATATGCAAAAAAAGCCATAGAAGCGGGAGTGCCTCAAGATTCACTCATCCTTGAAAATAACTCAATAACAATACCTGATAATGTTAGAAGTTCTTTGAATTTAATTGAAAAACAAAAAATAAACCATGACTCAATTATATTGGTTAATTCTCCATACACACAAAGAAGAGGTTGGGCTCATTTTAAAAAGTATACAAATGACTCTGTTGCTCTAATTAGAGTAAACTCAAAAACGGGAGAGCTTTACCAAAAAGACTCTTGGTACAAAAACCCACAAGGGATCGATGTTATTTTAGGAGAATTTATAAAAGCAAAAGTTGCAGTGTCACTAAACACTGCATAGACACACTAAAATATGAAACTCACGGATACGCTCAAGGAACACTTTCGTATTAACGAAAAACAACAAAAAGCACTTAAAAAGCTTGGCATAGAGAGCATTCGTGACATTCTCTATCATTTCCCCACCCGATACATCACTACTGCGGATGTAAAATATATTGAAAATCTAGAAGCGGGAGACCATGCACTTCTATACGGAAAGGTTTCAAAGCTAAAAACCAAAAAGGGATACAAAAGCAAAATTCCCATGGCGCAAGGGATACTCTCTGATGACACAGGAGAGATAAATCTTGTGTGGTTCAACCAGGCATACATTGCCAAAATGCTCAAAGACGGCATGACTGTGCGTATGGAAGGAAGGGTGCTCTCAGGTAAACAAGGTCTATATATCAGCAACCCCGAGTACGAAGTCATCACCGCCCTTCCCGACTCAGTGGGTACATCGCTCTTTGGAGAAAGCGATGACTCTTTTTCTGTACCGATATATGGCGAGCGTCGCGGAGTAACATCCAAATGGATATTTCACACCATCCAAAAGATTATTACCTCAGGCGTACTCGACACCATGGAAGACCCGCTTCCTGAAAATATCCGAAACACATACAACCTACCTGATATTAAAACAGCGCTCATCTGGCTTCACTCTCCCAAGAAAGAGTCACATAGCACCATGGCTCGCAAACGATTTGCATTTGAAGAAGTGTTCTTTATACAGCTCCAAAAAAAGATGGAGAAGGCAGAATACGAAAAAGAATCTTCATATGTGGTGGAACTTTCAAGTGATGACTTTGAAAATGTAGAAGGATTTATGAAACGCTTTCCATTTGAACCAACCACTGCACAAAAAAGTGCTATCAATGAAATTATCGATGATATTTCTACACCTGTAGCCATGTCGCGACTACTTGAAGGAGATGTGGGCTCTGGAAAGACGGCAGTTGCTGCAAGTACGGCATATGCTGTAGTAACAACGCGACCTGAAAATATCAAAGGAGAACGCCAAACATTTGGAAATCTACAAGTGGCATACATGGCACCCACAGAGATACTCGCCAAGCAACACTTCGAGTCATTTATCGAATATTTCAAACACCTCCCTATTCAGATTGGACTTATCACATCAAGTGGTTGTAGAAAGTTCCCCTCAAAAGTAAATCCTGAAGGTTATACCGATATTTCACGAGCACAACTTCTAAGGTGGGTAAAAAATGGAGAGATAGCAATACTCATTGGGACACATTCACTCATTCAAAAGACAGTAGAGTTTCAAAACCTTGCATATGTGGTTATCGACGAGCAACATCGCTTTGGTATCAACCAGCGAAAAAAGCTCACCCGAAAGAGCGACGGCCCACTTCCACATCTTTTGAGCATGACCGCCACCCCTATTCCCCGCACGCTCGCGCTCACTATATATGGAGACCTAGACCTAACACTTCTAGACCAGATGCCACTCGGGCGAAAGCCAATCGTCACAGAGATTGTGTCGCCTGATAAACGCGAGAATACATATGAGCATATAAGAGAAGAGCTCAAAGCAGGTCGACAAGCATATGTAATCTGCCCTCGAATCGACGAGCCCGACCCAGAAAAACAAAACGCACTTCAGCTCAAATCAGTAAACGAGGAGTCTAAGCGTTTGAAAAAGTCTGTATTTCCTGAGTACCGAATTGGTGTGCTTCATGGAAAGATGAATGCAAAGAAAAAAGAAGAAGTCATGATTGATTTCCTAGAGCACAGGATAGATATCTTGGTGTCTACATCTGTGGTGGAGGTGGGAGTAAATGTGCCCAATGCTACCAATATCATTATCGAGGGCGCAGAGCGGTTTGGACTATCACAACTTCACCAATTACGCGGACGCGTAGTACGAAGCACACACCAAGCATATTGTTTTGTTTTTACAGACTCTTCAAATGAGAAAACTTTTGAACGCCTCAAAGCACTTCGTGATGCCAAAAACGGATTCGAGCTTGCTGAGTATGACCTAGCACTTCGCGGACCAGGACAGCTTGTGGGCACAAAACAATGGGGTATCTCTGATGTAGCTATGGAAGCACTCAAGAATATAAAAATGGTGGAAGCTGCACGAAAGGAAGCACAAGATATAGTTTCTGGTGACCCAGAGCTCAAGAAAAATAAAAAACTCGCCGAGCACCTCAGCGAGTTCCAAAGAGATATTCACTTTGAGTAAAAAAAAATCGCCGACACGATTTTCATACGATGGTAGATCAGCCCATCATCCTGTGCATGAATTAAGCTTTCCTTCGTTGATCTGCGATCCAGAAAGCATTCATAACACAGTAGTATCGAAAATACGGTGTCGACGATGAACAGTAAGATAACAAATGGAAAAATAGAAGTCAAGTAAAAAATAGCTTATTACCTCCAATCCTCAATAATAATTTTCTTTCCGCTTCGGCGGATAGAGAGTTTTTGTTTCTCACGAATACGAAGTTCATCTACTATTTCTGCAGGAATTACCACAGAAAGACTCCTCTTCCCCACCCGTGTAACTTTTCGTACAAATTCTTTTGCCATAACCTTATTCTATTACTTCTTTTACAGTTCTCAGAACTTCTTTAAGCTCTTCTTCTGGAGTCGTCTCTCGGCTTCCAGGTCTATATAAAAACTTTCTAGGCTCGTATTCAGTAATACCATCATCACCTTCTTTTCTTGGAAGAATATGTAAATGAAAATGAGGTACTGTTTGTCCCGCTACTCTCCCCTCATTCCATGCATAATTAAAACCTTCTGCATCAAACAACTTTACAAACACCCTCTCAAGCTTTGTGCGTAGGTCAAAAATTGCTTCAATCTCTTGTGAGGTTAAATCTTCAAACTTTGATACACACCTCTTTGGTGTAATAAGAAAATGGCCAGGCACTATAGGTATATTTGTTGGAAAAGCTTTTGCTAAATCATTTTCTATAGACCCTCTCTCTTTTATTTCTGGGAGTTCACAATATACGCATTTCATATACCAAAATAATACACCCTTATAGAAAATTTTGCTACGTAGCATGTTACGTAGCAAGCTACGTAACAATGAAAAAAGCGAGGACATCTCTGTCCTCGCTTTGATTTTGGTTTCAAGCTCATGCGGGCTCAAGCGCTTCGAGATACTCAAACACCTCTTCTGCTGTATTCACAGAAACAAACAAAGATCTCGGTTCACCATTGTATGCGCCAGCTTCATTTATTCTAGCAAGTTGCTCATAAAAAGAGTCGAAAAAACCCTGGATGTTCAAAACAACAATTGGCTTATCATGACTACCCGGCTTCTTCATCTCAAGGGTATAAATAAACTCATCAAGAGTTCCAATACCTCCCGGGAGCACAACAAACGCCGCACCCGAAGTAATCATTAGGGTTTTTCTTTCGGCAACATCTTTCACTGGAATCGAAAAGTGTGCAGTCTGGTAAGTGTAATCACTTAATCGCTCAGGAACAAGACCCATAAGTACTGCTCCATTTTTTTGAGCGGTTCTAGCGACATCACCCATAAGACCCATATCTACACCTCCCCACACTAGTGTATATCCTTTCTTGCCAAGTAATTCAGCAAATTTAAGACATTCTTTTGTTATTGGTTCGGGCAAATCTTTAGAAGAAAGAAAGACACAGATGCATTTACCTTTTTCCATTTAAATCACCTTTTTGTTAGTTTGCGTTCTAGCCGAATATTATATGAAAAAACAAAATGGAGCAATAAAAAATGGCCACTCCCCCGCACGGCAGTTTGGGAGAGCAGCCATTGGGCCTGCAGTTAGTGATTGATGATTCTTTGAATGGGTACCCATATATACCAAGAGCTAGGGTTCAAGCCGTTGCTTCGCTGGCGGCTGGAGATGTACGATTTGCACACACCTCATCCGACTTTGGCGTATAACTTGATCTTGATACATATCCATTAAACACAGCAATCACTGGCACCTGATAAAGAGTATACGCAAAAAACCACCTCCGTCAATGAAAGTGGTTTTGACTTAAAGATTTTCACGTACTTCCAGTCCTATGTCTTCATTTTTCGTTCTATTTCTATTTATCAAATCACTAATTATCAATATAACAATCCATACCCCCAACACAGCAAATGCGGACTTGAATCCTGTGAGTTCAAAAGCTCGCGTGCCCAGAGTATATACAAATGTTCCCCAAAAAATATTCCACCCAACTGTTGAAGCGAGTGAATACAATAAAAATTTCCTAAAACCAAATTTCGTTATGCCTGCAGCGGTTGCGGTAAGTGCCGCCAAGTTTGGTACAGAGTAACTTGTTGCAAATGCTTTTCCTGCGTGCTTTTCAAGACGCATCTTTGATCTTTCAATAGCCTCACTAAAACCAAATCGTGTCAGTAGTACATACCACCCATATCTCCCAAGAAGATAACTCACTAAATATCCAGAATAAAGACCAACTGTAACCAAAAATACAACCCACACCGCCTCTAGCACACTTGACGCAAGTATAACTCCAAGAAATATCATTGTTCCCCCTGGCACATAATTACCAATCAACAATAGTCCTTCAATAATAGAGCTCAGTAAAATAATGAGAACACCATATCTGTTATATGCGCCTTCTAATGACAAAAGCATCTTTTCTGGCTCAGGCAAATTAAATATCTTCGCCATAAAAAATAGGCTTATAATAACCCCAATAAAAATAAGAGGAACTTTTATAAGCTTAATGTAGTGAGAGTATCGTTCTTTCATTGTGCGCTCGGCAGGACTCGAACCTGCGACCACGGAGGTATAAGCTCCGCGCTACTACCAACTGAGCTACGAGCGCGTACCGCTAAATATACAGGAGAACAATAGACTACTCAACAGAATCTTCTTCTGGTATGCCTTTTGCAATCTCCTCGTCTTTGTCACGCTTTATTTTTATACCGTGAGCGCGAAGTAGTGTCTCAAACTCGTCTCGTTCGAGTGTTTCTTTTTCTATAAGTTCTTGAGCAATAATATCGAGAAGTGCTCGGTGCTCTGTGACCACTTGTGTCGCTCGCTCTTTTGCCTCATTTACAATCTTTGATACTTCATTATCAATATCAGCAGCCACCTTTTCTGAGTGCTCTTTTGAATATGGAGACCTTCCTGAAAGCGCCTTTCCATCTTCACCCTCAAGCGCCATTGGCCCAATCACATCAGACATTCCATATCGTGTCACCATGGCTCGTGCTTTTCCTGCCACTACCTGCAAGTCATTTGATGGTCCTGTTGTTATATCTCCAAATACCATCTGCTCTACCACATACCCACCAAGAGTTACGGCCAAATCATCTTTGTATTCTTTTCGTGACTTAAGCTTTCGCTCTACTACTGGCAAGTGGAATGTATATCCAAGCGCTCGTCCACGAGAAATAATAGTTACTTTATGTACTGGATCTGCATCAGGAAGTACAGACGCCACAAGCGCGTGCCCTGCTTCATGATATGCGACAATCTTTTTCTCATCTTTTGAGAGAATGTGACTTCGTCGTTCTGGGCCAAGAATCACCTTCTCGATTGCTCGGATAAAATCAAACTGACCTACCTTTTTTCTATCTTCTCGAGCTGCCCAAATAGCCGCCTCATTCACAAGTGAGTATAGATCTGCCCCTGAGAACCCTGGGGTACGCTCTGCGATTACTCGCAAGTTTACATCCTCTGCAAGAGGTTTTTTGCGTACCTGTACTTTGAGAATCTCTTCACGGTCATCAAGATCAGGAAGATCAATGGTGATACGCCGATCAAAACGCCCTGGTCGTAAAAGCGCCGGGTCGAGTACATCTGGTCGGTTGGTTGCCGCCATCACGATTACCTTTTCGTTTGGCTCAAAACCATCCATCTCTACAAGAATCTGATTGAGCGTCTGCTCTCGCTCATCGTTTCCTCCACCTACTCCGCTTCCTCGCACTCGCCCCACCGCATCAATCTCATCTACGAAAATAATCGCTGGTGCAGACTTCTTTGCAAGTTTAAATAGATCACGCACTCGTGATGCTCCTACTCCTACAAACATCTCTACAAACTCAGAACCAGAGATTGAGAAAAACGGCACCTTTGCCTCCCCTGCTACTGCTCGTGCAAGAAGCGTCTTTCCGGTACCTGGTGCTCCCATAAGGACAACTCCCTTTGGAATCTGTGCGCCAATATCAAGAAACTTCTTTGGGTTTCTAAGAAAATCCACAATCTCAAGAAGCTCTTGCTTTGCTTCTTTTGCCCCTGCCACATCATCAAATGTGATTTTGGTGTTTTTGTTGTTTGGATCAATGATACGAGCCCGTGACTGTCCAAATGTAAATGCTTGCATTCCCTGCCCTTTTGCTTGTCGTGTCAAAAGCCACAAAAAGAAAAAGATAAACAAAATAGGAATCAAAAATGGAAGAAGGTTCAAAACCCAATACCAGAATCCGGATTGTCGCTCTACCGAAAGCTCAAGGGTCTCAAGAGATGAAAGGTCTACTCCGTAGTTCACCAAAGTGTCAGTGAGTGCGGTACCTGTTTCTTTTTTGGTTTCTACCATAGAACCATCAAGGAGTGTTGCTTCTACATCATCACCTTTAACAACAATCTTTGCTATTTCTCCATTTTCTACCTGTGTTGCAAGTGTTGAAAGTGACACAACAGATGTCTCACTGTCTTCGTTGCTTGCGTATGAAAACAGACTCACCAAAAGCACAAATAGGAGTATTGTGGTGAGGAAATTGAGAATAAATCGTGGTCCGAGTGGGATGCGGATTTTCACCACATTTTTCCCTTTTTTCTTGTTATTTTTCTTCTTTTTGTTCGTTTGCTTAGGCATAAGTCGATTGATTATGGCATAAAATAAGCCTTATTAAAAGGAAAGCCCGCATACTCATTCAAGTATGCGGGCAAAAGGTTTTACTGATACAGCAGATCAATGGCGGAAAATCTTTTCTGTCTCGGAATTCCTTGGAACAAAAGTAACAAAGAAGAGCCAGCCAAGTAGTCCAAAGATCAAAATAAAGGCAGTTCTTATTGGTATCCAAATGCACCAGTAGCCAACACCCCAGCATAGCTGAGCAAATGTATCCCATAAAAGTCTATAAGGATGCATGGTATTACCTCATGTTTTGTTGTTCGTCTGTCTTTACAATACGCCTCTGGTGTTGTGTTGTCAATAATTAGTAGAATTGCTACTATACCCTCATGAATACTTTTATTCAGAACAAAAAGTTTAATAAAGATTATAAAAAAATTGAGCAATACAGCGCAGGTATTGAGCTTTTTGGTTTTGAAGTAAAGTCGGTTAAAGGAAAGCTTGGCTCTCTTGAAGGAGCGCATGTCACTATTCGTGGAGGTGAAGCATATCTAGTGGGTGCATTTATCCCCCCATATCAAAGCAACAACACCCCAAATGACTACGATCCGTACCGAAATAGACGACTTCTCCTAAATAAAAATGAAATAGATGAACTTGTAGGGATAGAAAAACAGAAAGGCTTGACAATAGTGCCAATTTCAATGTATAATAAATCGAATTTAATCAAGCTTGATATTGCTGTTGTTTCTGGTAAAAAGAAGCACGACAAACGAGAAGACATCAAAAGAAAGGACACTTCTCGAGATGTTGAGCGTGAGTTTAAAACTAAACTTCGATAAGGTCATTCGCAAATAGTAGAGGTACTATATACCCTGTTCTTTACATACCTCTACTATTTGAGGATTATCTTATCCTCCTTTGATCATTCGCCTAAAGCATACCTTTGAGTGTGAGAGTCAGACTCTCACTCTCTTGTAAAATATGTTTTAGGGGGGTGATCGGCTTTGACAAAAGAATATGTATGCTTCGTGCGAAGTAAGAGTGCACACATCTCTTCCAAAACAGTGTGAAATCATACGTGCAAATTCAAACCACGTAAGCGTAAAGTCTCCTTATGGCTTTGCGTTCGCGACCGCGTAAGCCGTTGCGACATTCAACAGTGTTGATGTCTGATAGACATTGTTGGGTGTAATACCCATCAGACTAGAGATATAGAATCTGCTCTTCTCTATATTTTGAAATTTCCTGAGCTCGATAGACGGAGGTTTTGACTGCTTTATACTCCCCTGTTTAAATCACAAACAGTCTATACTTTGTAGACTCGATTCATGCACTCTTTTACACGGCGGTTCGATTCCGCCCATCTCCACAAGTAAAAAATCCTATCTTTTGATAGGGTTTTTTATTTGCTGGTTTTGTAAAGCGGAATCGAACAGACGGAAGCGCGCGTCCTGTGGACGATGAAGCGCTGAGTCCGGGGTGAGAAAGTGCTGTGCACTTTCGCAAGACCTTCTTCTAGTAAATGTACAGTTAACTGTACATTTACTGAAAAGGTGTACAGAATCTGTAAGATTAAGTTCTTAGCGACTTTTGTTACGTAGCGTGCTATGTAACAAAAGAGCTTAGAAACTTGACCCTCGATTCCGCCCACTTCCACAATTTGGAAACCTGCCCGTTAGGGTGGTTTTTTATTTGTGGATTGAAAAAGGCCAGCTGGAGCGCGCCAGCTGGCCTTTGTTGTGTTTTTATTGTCGAAGTGCTCTTACAAGTCTTTCCCAATGATCAGACATGGCACGAAACCTTTTCGCATCTGAATCTAACTCACTCTGAGTCTTGTAATATGCGCTATTCACACCCCCTAAAACATCCATAGCCATCGAAGCACAAAGTACCAAATCATCTATGGAGATTTTCTTTATCGAAATTTCCATGATTTCATATTCTTGCTTCAAGGGCACTTTTTCAAAACTACAATATATATGAAACAGATTTTTAGTGGCAGGAGATCTGTCTCGAGGCCTCCTAAGCACAAGAACGGAAAAGGTTCCGGATCTTAGCACTACATCACTTTCCCGATAACTCTTGTTAAGTTCGTCTCTTGTAATCTTTTGTCCTGTTTCTTTCACGAAATAATTAAAATTGTCAGGACTAAAATAACTCTGCAAGAGTAAGAAATATTGCTCAAACATCTCACCTTCTCCATCAGCAAAGTCTGGAGCTATTTCTTTGGATAGACGAAACTCTACATTTTGAAAAAGAAACATATGACCCACAAAGGAGCTATCGTTGAATCTTGTATTCAAAATATCTTTAAGAGGTTTAAATCCTCTTAAATCTCTGAGTTCTACATTAAAAAGCTCAGATTCAAGCAATTCTCCCACCTCATTATCAGACATTGTAGAGAGAGATACTTTGCCTCGACCCATTGCAATATCAAGTTCTTTACGAGCTTTTGTTTTTTTAGTAGTCGTGTCCGAAGTCATGACTATGTCCTCTTTTTTGTGATTAGGAACAATACAACATCGAAACGTTGTATTCTGATGTGAGTATATATCAGGCACCTCTTATAACCTATTGACATTTCTTATAAATAAGGAGTACTATCAATATATGCAGGACTTTTTTGATGCACCAGTTCAGAGAAAAAAAGGTCAAAAATCGCACTACCACGGAAACACTGTGCGAAAACTTTTTCTGTCGGCGGGCATTCTCATTCTAGTAAGTCTCCCTCTCTTCCCTGACCTTCTACCTATTTCACCCTTGGTAACCATTACCGCTGTGGTAATTCTTGCTATTGCGGCAGCCATAACAAGCTACATTCAAATGTGGGCAATGGTTGTAAACAGTATTCTATCTGCGGTTTTCCTTATCGCATTTGAAGCATACGCACTTGCGTACAAAGACCCTGGAGTACTTCACTTTTTAATACGACAAATAATTGCTCTCATATTCCTATTTGCACTCTACTACAGTGTGCGAACAGTCAGAGCAATGTATTTACACCAAATACACGACTAGAGAAAAGGCGTGACCCGCGGGTCACGCCTTTTTTGATGCCTATGAAACAGCAAGCGCCTCGATTGCAACCAACCAATTCTTTCGCATTTCACGATACAAATCAGTAAATCCTGGCTCATCTGCAAACCAAACTCCACACTCCCCTGTAGGAAATTCATGGATATTTGGAATGATTATGAAAAAGAAGTCTGACGGAGCATTTCCAGAGATGATCTGACCCCACAAACCAACACATCTGGAGTCTGATTCGGGTTCATGGTTCTGAGCAATATGCTCAAACCCCTTAAACCGTACAGGAACATCAATCCGCCTTTCTTTTGTTTCAACACAAAAAGAGTGTGGCGTGCTGCTTATTGGGTTGTGAAGACCAGAAAGAATCTTCTGATTTGAAGGTGTCGGTGCGACACCTTGTGGCGACAAAACCTCTATTGTAAGCGGTTCCATAATGGATTTCTCCATATTGTTTTTGGTTCAGTTTCCTAATCGAGAATACACCCATTTACCCAATGGGTCAAAAATCAATATATTGCCAAAAAGCCCAAAAAATGTTATAAATTAAGGGCTTTTTAAGAATTTAGTTTTGAGAAAAGGAGGAAAACAAACAGATAGAGTTCGTATTAACGGACAAATCAGATCACGCGAATTGCGTGTTATTGGTAGTGATGGTGAAAACATCGGCGTTATTTCTACATCTGACGCTATTAAGCGTGCAGAAGATGCAGGGCTAGACCTCATTGAGATTTCCCCTACTGCAAAACCTCCTGTGGCCAAAATAATGGACTACGGAAAATATCAATACGACCAGAAAAAGAAAATGCAGGCCCAAAAAGCCAAAGCACACAACGTAGAGATAAAAAGCGTACAAATAAAGCCAGCTACAGGCGACCATGATCTCAACCTCAAAGCAGGACGAGTATCAGAGTGGCTAAAAGAAGGACACAGAGTAAAGGTAGAGCTTTATCTAAGAGGACGAAGTAAATACATGGAAAAAAGCTTTCTAGAAGAGCGACTAGACCGAATTCTTAAACTAATTACGGAAGAATATACTGTAGCAGAGGGACCAAAGAAAAATCCTAAGGGTCTATACATGATTGTCGAGAAAAAGCGATAATCTATGGACAAAAAGTCCATTTTCACATATAGTAGTGACTCATATTATGAAGACAAATAAAAGTTATACAAAACGAATAAAAGTAACGAAAAACGGAAAGCTTGTAGCCAAAAAGCCAGGCTTGAACCATTTCAATGCAAAAGAGTCTTCAAGCAAAAAGATGTCTAAGCGTCGTGCTACAAAGTACAACATGACACCTAAAAAGGTATCTCGATTCCTTCCTGGGAAAGCAGGCCGATAATATTTTCAATCATGACACGAGTAAAAAGAGGAACAATCAAAAACAAGAAGCGAAAAAATATCCTAAAAATGACAAAAGGATATCGACACGGACGAAAAAGCAAGCTTCGACAAGCACGAGAGGCTATCTCACATGCAGGTAACCACGCCTTCAACCACCGAAAGCAAAAGAAGCAAAACATGCGACGAGATTGGCAAACAACAATCAACTACGCAGTTCGCCCACTTGGATTCTCATACAGCAAATTCATTGACGCTCTAAAGAAAAAAGAAGTAGGAGTTGATAGAAAGATTCTTGCTACTCTTGTAAAAGAAGAGCCAAAGACATTCGAGCGAGTTGTGGAACACGTAAAATAGATAAAAGATTAAAGACCGCACATTGTGCGGTCTTTTTTGTTGTGGTTGCTACGAAGTACGTCTGCGAGCAACAGGTCGGGGCGAACATCGCCTCCTCTCCTCTTCTTTAGAAGCCTCTATGGATTCTTGTTGTGCAGAAGCACAAGCAGTTTTCCAATCAACACCTTTAACTTCTCGAACCAAAGATGCAGCTGGTTGCCAAGAGCGTACCATATGTATCACAGAGTTTCTGCGTCTTCGCTTGAGAGCTTGGCGCATTGTTTTTGTGGACTGCTTCATCTTACTCTACCTCATCCGAAAGTTTGCGGTTTCAGGAGTAATAGTTCTTAGGCGGCTAGCATTATTCATATGCTTTTTCATAAGACGACGACCAATTATGCTGCCCTCTTCCCAAACAGCTTTCATTTCGGGCGTTTCAAGCGCTTCGAACCTGCGCAGCTCTTCCTCACGCTTAGTCTTTGCACGCGCAAGAGATTCTCTGGTAATACTCATTGAGTTACCTCGTTTATTTTTGGAACTATTTTATTTGAGTATATATAAATAAGACTAGAAATCAATCTCAAATGATTGTCCTTCTTCTGGAACCACTGCATGTATATCCAGATAATCCCGAAGTCTTTGTGCAAGAAATGAGCTTGCCTTTGTCTCTCCCATTGCCACAAAAACAGTCTCTAGTGTTTCTTTTGAATCCTCAACAAACGCAAACAATCCATCGGAGTCTTTGTGTGCTGAATATCCAAAAATATGCTCGATAGTAGCACGGACTTTTATCTCATCTCTGAAAATAGTTACACTTTGAGCACCGTCTTGGAGTTGACGACCCAAACTTCCAGGAACCTGAAACCCTACAAGCAACACAGTTGTGTCTGGGTCAGATAGATATGCTTTTTCATGGAAAATAACACGCCCTCCATGAGACATACCTGAACCTGCAATAATAATCTTTGGGCCCGGAACATTGAAAATCTCTTTTGAGTCCTCTTTTGTAGGTGTCATCATTAGCTTTGGAAAATCAAAGATGTCGTCGCCTGAAGAGATATCTTCCTGAACCTCTTTTTTATATAAATGCGGATTGTTTCGATACACTTCGGTAAGCTTTATTGCCAACGGTGAGTCAAGAAATACAGGGATACTATCAAGCTCACCTCCTTCGATAAGTTCATTTAGCTCATAGAGTAATACCTGTGTACGCTCAAGTGAGAATGCTGGGATAATAAGTGTTCCACTTTTTTCTATAGTACTCTCTATAACAGACCTTAGCTTTTCTGTGCGTCCTGAAACATTTTCATGATTCCTGTCTCCGTAAACACTCTCCATCACCATAAAATTTGCTCCTGTGATTTCTTCTGTGTCTTTTAGAAATGGTGTTGGGCTGTTCCCCAAATCTCCGGTAAACACTATTTTTTTACCATCTTTTTGTATTTCGATAATCGCAGAGCCTAGAATATGCCCAGCATCTTTAAATAAAATTGAATAACCCTCGTATTCAAGAGCTTCGTGATACTCTACCCCCTCCCAAAGTGAGAGCGCTTTTTCTACATCGTCTTTTGTATAAATAGGTTCTAAATCTTTTCTGTCCTTTTCATACTGCATTACAGAAAGCGCATCATCAAACATAAGTGGAACAATTTCTTTTGTAGTATTGGTAGAAATAATCCGTCCGCTAAAACCGTTCTTTACTAACTTTGGAATACGCCCAATATGATCAGTGTGAGCATGTGTTACCAAAAGAATATCTATGTCTTTTGGATTATATGCAAACGGTGTTCTGTTTTTCTCATCACACACATCACAGCCTTGCGCCAAACCACAGTCAACCATTATTTTTTTATCTCCTTCCAGAACAAAGTTTGCACCTGTTACTGCCCCCGCTCCTCCATAGAAAGAAAGTTTATGTTTACTCATGATGATGTCTTAGAAATAAAAACCAAACAATTAGATAAACCAGAAGCCCGCCTGATACATCTACAAATAAATCAGATATAGTGTCTATAAAATAGTGCTCCTCTTGCGGACCTGTTGAGCGTATCAAAACCTCAAAAACTTCCCATAAAACACCCACAACAAGCACGTATACCACCGTGAGAGTTTTTAGAACCTTTTCGTTTAATATTCGTGTGCCCAAAGGGTAATACAAATACATAATAACCATCGCAAATGCCACCACTACTCCCCCGATAAAGTGAGTGAGAATATCGAACCACGGATATATCCAGTACCAAAAGTTTTCAAGCGCCTGTGTATGAAACCACATCAATGCAAATGATGTGACCAATAGCATCGCAAGCAGTGTTAGTCGTGTTTGTTTTATTTCCATATTCTTAAGTATATCAGTGATTTATAGGTACTAAAAAATCCAAGGTCTGACCTTGGATATTTTAGCGAGAGTAATTTGAGAAACTACACACCCGATAGTGACCAGGTGGGGGCCCTGAATGGCATCCCGAGGGACATCATTACTCCAGGCTACCCTGAGTGTAGGTTTAGTGGATATTGTTTCCAAATTACCCTCGGATATATTATACACCTTCTAGAATATTGCGTGCAAATTATTCCAAAATGCCATCTAGATTTACATCGTAAAGAATTTTCTCTTGCACAATGTTGTAGTCAACAATCTCATCACTTCCAAACCAATGTGCGATTTCTTTGTTTGCCTCATCTACAGAACCTGATGCATGAATTACATTTCGCACTGCGCGTCCGTCTGTGTCAGCAACATGATATGAATCGAGCATGAAGTCTCCACGGATTGTTCCTACATCTGACGTAAGTGGCTCTGTTCCTCCAGTAATTTTTCGTACCAAACCAACAGCGTTTGCCCCTTCAAACACTACAGCGAACACAGGACCTGAGGTGATGTACTTTTTCAATACATCAAGAATCTTATCTCCTGCTTCTTCTGGATCTGTTGTAGGTGGTGTCATTCTCATATGCTTCAATAGACTTTGCTCCAGCGCCCTTTTTCCAATTTGGATCTACAAGATAGTGTCCTTCTACTTGCTCACTTGAAGCCACAAGAAACTTTGCTCCTACAATTTTGAGTCCTACTCTCTCAAAACGTTTTATTACTTCTCCTACAAGTGATCGTTGTACACCATCAGGCTTCACAATCACAAGAGTTCTCTCTTTTTTTGCGTGCATAATTTTTTATTTATAGATTAATGGTTTGTAGCTTATCCCAAAATTATCCTTGGGTCAAAACCAAAGGGCCATCTTTTGTAATAGCAACAGTATGTTCAAAATGAGCGCTCAGACACCCATCATCTGTCTTGTATGTGTATCCATCTTCATCCATCACAATCTCACCTGAAGTCACTCCAAGCATTGGCTCGATTGCTATTACCATACCTTCTTTTAATACTTCTCCTGTTCCTTTCTTTCCTACATTTGGAACATATGGATCTTCATGTACGGCATATCCAACACCATGCCCCACAAGCTCTTTGAATATAGAAAATGAGCTATTTTTCTTTACATATGACTCAATGGCGTGAGATATATCTCCCACTCTATTCCCCTCTAAGGCGGCCTCTATGCCCTCCAGAAGCGCGTTTTTTGTTACCTCCATGAGTTTCTTTGCTTCATCTGAAACAGCACCTACAGGCACTGTTATGGCCGAATCTACATACATTCCATTGTGCACCAGCCCTGCATCAAGTGTAACTATATCCCCTTCCTCCAGCACTCTCCCACCTTCGTTTGGAATACCATGAACAATCTCATCATTTACTGAAATACAAATACTTGCAGGGTATGGCCGTGTCGCTCCATGAGGAGTGTAATTTAGAAACGCTGGCTCATCACCCTTCTCACGAATAAGACTCTCTCCTAAGGTATTTAAATCATCAAGTGATACACCTGGCGCTACTTGGTCTTTAAGTGAGTTCAGCACAAAGAAAAGACGTTTCCCCGCCTCTTTAAGTGTCTCTATCTCTTCTTTTGTTTTATATGTAATGCTCATCCCGATAGTTCTAGGAAGCGCTTAATTCTGCGCTTTAAATATGCCTTACCAGGCCCTGACTTAAGTTGTAATTCTCTCCTTTCTGCATCTTCTCTATTTTTATATGCTTCATAATACACTAATTCTAGAGGTCTTCTATTTTTTGTAGAAATATTTTTCCCTTGATTATGTTGTTCTAAGCGCTTCCGTAAATCATTAGTAAATCCTGCATAAAACCTTTTATCTCTCTTGCTTTGCAGAATATAAACGTAATAAAACATATGCAAGAACTATCGGGACATTTATTCTTCGTCTGTACTTCGAAATACTTTGCTAATGATATCTGCATGTACTTTTTCAATACTTTGCTCACCATCTATTTCAATAAAGTCGTATCCTACATGGGATTTGAAATAATTCAATGCAGGCATAGTGTTTTCTTCAAACCAATCGAGTCTTCGGTGAATATCTTCTTCTGTGTCATCTGCCCTTCCACGAGCTAACAGCCTTTCTATGCTCCACTCTCTTGAAGTATTTAAAAATATTACTTGTGAGTTTTCACGTCGGTAAAAACGAAGAGCTGAATCAAAAATTGGTGCTTCATCTGCACGACGAGATAGACCATCAAGCACAAGATGTTCTGTGCCTGTATAGTTTTGCACAAGATAATCTGTCCATATCCAAATAGGAATAAACTCCGGCATAAGTCCTCCCATATCCATAACTTCACCAGTAAGTTTTGCGGTAAGTGTTTCGCTTGAGCTAACAAATTCACGAAACCGCTCACCCGTTTCTATATAAAGCACTTCGCGCTTTTCTGGGTCATTATTTCTTATATAGTCAGTCAAAAGCTGTGCTTGAGTGCCTTTTCCTGAACCTGAACGACCAAAAAATACTATTGTTTTTTGTTTCATCCCGTAGTAAAAAATTAGTTTGATTAATTACACAGACCAGTTTCGACAAAGTTAAATCTATGTATTTTCATATCCTCGTAATAGGTGTAACTAATCTATGTTGAAGTAGTTAACACTACTTCAACGAACTAATTTATACTACGGGATTCATATTACTCATAGATACACCCATTATATACTAAAAACTCCCCGATAAACGGGGAGTCGTTTTTAGTATTCTCGCATCGCCAGCTGGGCGTCAATCCGTTTAATAAGATCGATAAGTACCGCAACTATAATGAGAAGCCCTGTACCTCCAATCGCAAGTGCTGCAATACCTGTAATTGATTGCATAATAATCGGAAGTACCGCTACTACACCAAGGAATAGTGCTCCTACAAAAGTGATTCGTGTCACAATCTTTGAAATATACTCTACTGTTGATTTACCTGGTCGTACTCCTGGAATAAACGCTCCACCCTTTTGAAGGTTTTTTGCAATTGATTCTGGATCAAATGTAATTGCTGTATAGAAATATGTAAATGCAAATACAAGCAAGAAGTATACTACTGAGTAAAATACTCCATTATTTAGGAATCGTAGAAACATTGTTCCGATTGCTTGGAATGTCTCATTTGGAACATTTTGAAGGAAGTTGAATACCATCTGTGGGAACAAAACGATTGATAGCGCAAAAATGATTGGCATCACACCTGCTTGGTTTAGACGAAGTGGTAGGTATGTAGACACACCACCATATACCTTCATTCCACGTACACGCTTTGCATATGTAATAGGAACTGGCCGTTCAGCCTCTGACACAACCACAATACCCATAGTAATTACAACTGCAGCCACAATAAATCCTAGATAAAGTGGAATCTGTGATGGCTCAAATGTAAATAGAAGCTGACTTACTGTATTTGGAAGACCAGCAACAATACCAGCAAAAATAAGTATTGAAACACCATTTCCAATACTAAACTCTGTCATTAGCTCTCCAATCCATGTAAGAAGCATTGCACCAGCAACAACAATCACAATGTTTGTAATGAGATCAAATGTTGCTAGGTTTGCTATAACTCCCTGTCGTTGCAAGAGCATCATAAATGCAAATCCTTGGAATGCTGCTAGAGGTACAGTAAGAAGTCGTGAGTATTGTGAAAACTTTTTCTTTCCTGCCTCCCCTTCTTCGTGATACATCTCTTTTAGTCGTGGAATCAAAATAGTCAAAAGTTGCATCACAATAGACGCAGTAATATATGGCCCTACTCCAAGCATGATTATTGAAAGACCTGAAAGTCCTCCTCCTGAGAATAGGTTTAGAAGACCAAGAAATTGGTTGTTTGAGAAAAATTGCTCAAGTGCAAATACATCAATTCCTGGAATCGGAACAGCCGCAAGTACTCGAAACAACCCAAGAAACCCAATAAGTGCAAGAATCTTGTTTCGGAGCGACTTGTCCTTAAATAGTAGTCCGAGTTTTGTAGTAAATGCTGTCATGATTAGCGAATTGTACCTCCCGCTTTTTCAATCTTTTGGCGTGCACCATCTGTTAGAAGCACTCCTTTTGGTACGGTTACTTTTGATGAAATATCCCCGTTTGCAACAATCTTAAGTGTTGGAGCTTGCCCCCCTTTCTTTTTAATAAATCCTCCCTTTACTAATCGCTTTGATGATACTACAGATACACCTGATTGAGCGAATTGTTCTACATCAGCAACTGAAATAACTGTTGGGATAGTTCTATTTGGGTTGATTGTTCGTGCACGGTTTTTTCCGTATCCTCGTCGTTTTGGAATTCGCTTAATGTAGTCACGCTCTTGTGGTCGTGTAGAAGAACCTGCTCGTGCGTTTTGTCCCTTGTGACCTCGTCCTGAAGTCTTACCACGCTTTCCACCGCGCCCTACTCGTGCGCTTTTCTTGTTTTGTGTATTTCTTTTTACTGTATGAGTATACATATCTGTCTTTATGAAAGTGAAGCAAGTGCCTTTACCGTTGCGCGTGCATTGTTGATTGTGTTTTTACTTCGTGAAAGAAGCTTTCCGCTTACATCTTTGATTCCTGCAAGCTCAATAACATCGCGAACAGAGCTACCCACTACAATACCTCGTCCTGGCGCTGGTCTTAGCTCTACAATAGACGCATTGTACTTTGCTCGAACAGGTCGGGCAATCATTCCGTCCTCAAGAGGTATAGTTACCATGTTTTTCTTTGCTTGTCGTATTGCCTTATCGATTGCAAGTGCGGTGTCTCCTGCCTTTCCTACTCCTACTCCTACTCGTCCTTTTCTATCACCGATAACTGCAGCAACACTAAAGCTAAATCGTCGTCCTCCCTTTACCACACGAGTTACGCGACGAATTCCCATGATCTTTTGATCAAACTCTGACTTTTGTCGCTGTGGGCGTCGAGGTTTTCGATTGTTTTTTCGAATATTTTTTCTTCGCGCAGGCTTTGCGTCCTCACTCTTTGGAGTTTCTGATTTAGCTTCAACAGGCGCTTGCTCTGTTTTTACCTCTGTTGTTTCTTCTGTTTTCTTTGTATCCTCTGTCATAACCTTTTGTATTAAAATTCAAGCCCAGCTGTTCGTGCTGCATCTGCAAGCACTTTCACGCGACCTCCATAAATATATCCACCTCGATCAAATACAACTGACTTAATGCCCTTTTCTTGTGCCTTCTTTGCAATATCTTCTCCCACAAACTGTGCTTGTTCTGTAGGTGTTTTATCTTTCTTGATTTCCTTTGATGAAGAAGCAGCAAGTGTGTTTCCTGTCATATCATCAATAACCTGTGCGTAAATTGTTGTATTTGACTTGAACACAGAAAGTCGCGGTCGCTCATTTGTTCCTGAAATCTTAGCGCGAACTCTGTTGTGTCGAATATTTCTTTTTGATTCGTTTCGAACTGACATATTATTGTTTTACTATACTGCCTTCTTTCCTTCCTTTCTTCGGATAACCTCATCGTCATATCGGATTCCCTTCCCCTTATAAGGCTCTGGCTTTTTGATAGCTCGTACCTTTGCAGCAAACTGTCCTACAGCATGCTTTGAGATTCCTGATATTGAAATAGTGTTTTTCTCTACTGTTACAGTAAGTCCTTCTGGAACAGATACATTTACTGGGTGTGAGAACCCAACATTGAGAACAAGGTCTGTTCCCTGCATCTCTACTCGGTATCCAACTCCTTCAAGAATAAGCTTTTTCTCAAATGCCTTGTTTACACCATCTACCATGTTTTGTACCAAAGATGCATTTGTTCCCCACAAAGCGATTGTTTGGATCTCTTCGTTTGTCGGTGTAAGCACAACTTCGTTTTCATTCTTCTCTATAGAAACACTATTGTGCACATTCATAGAAAGCTCTCCTAGAGGGCCCCTTACCACAACATTTTGTCCGTCGATTGTTACTTCGGTTCCTTGTGGAATTACTATTGGTTTTTTTCCAATTCTACTCATAATATTTACCAAATCTTAAATAGCATTTCTCCTCCCACATGCTTCTCTCGTGCCTCATCATCAGTCAACATTCCATTTGGAGTTGAAAGAATAAGTGTTCCATGCCCTTGCTGAACTGAAGGAATTGATTTTGCGTTTGTGTATAGCCGTCGAGATGGCTTTGATACACGAGAAAGATCTGTGATCTTGTGTGCGCCATTCGGAGTATATAGAAGCTCTACTTCAAGTGTCTTTCGCACTTTCTTTCCCTTCTTTGATACACCTTTGATGTATCCAGCTCGGAGAAGAACATCTGCGATAGCATGTTTTTGTTTTGAGTATGGCATAACAACAGAAGCTTTACCTACTGCTCCTGCGTTTTTGATTCGTATTAGAAAATCTGAAATTGGGTCTGACATCATAATATCTCTCTTACCATGAAGATTTGCGAATTCCGGGAATCTTTCCTTCGTTTGCAAGCTCTCGGAAACAAATTCGGCACAAATCAAAATCTCTCATATATCCACGAGCACGACCACATTTAAAGCACCGTCGAACAACGCGTGATTTAAATTTTGGTTTTTTCTCGCTTCGAGCGATTACTGATTTCTTTGCCATATACAATTAAAAAAGCCGAAACGGCTTTTTGTTAAGCCCTATAATATCAATTCCGTATCCTGCTGTCAAATGATTCATTCCCATATTAGCTGTTTGTTGAGCTCTCTTTCTTAAATGGAAAACCGAGATGTGAAAGGAAGGCTTTTGCCTCTTCTTTTGAAGAAGCTGTGGTTACGATAGTTACCGCAAATCCAAATACATCCTTTAGTTCCTCGTCTTGTGTTTCTGGGAACACAGTGTGCTCCTTAATACCAATAGTAAAGTTTCCCATCTCATCTACCCCACTGTCATTGAGCCCTCGGAAGTCTTTTGTCCGAGGAAGTGCAATATGAATAAGCTTGTCTAGGAATGTTTCCATTTGCTTACCTCGGAGTGTGATTTGGTATCCCACAATATCTCCCTCTCGCATCTTGAACCCAGCGATTGATTTCTTTGCTGCTCGTGGTGCTGGCTGTTGACCAGTAATGAGTGCAAGACGATCTTGGATGATGCTTACTTTTTGCTTATCAGTAATAGAACCAATGCCAGTGCTAATAACCACCTTCTTAATTCGTGGTGTTTGCATTGTATTTGTGTACCCAAAAGCTTCTTTTAGTGAATCGAAAGCATTGTTTAGTTTTTCTCGTATCATTTCCATACTACTTTATATTTATTGTCTCCCCTTTTGAGCGGATTACTCGTGTCTTTTTTCCTCCCTTTACGTCATATCCTACTCGAGCAGCTTTACCTGTCTTTGGATTTGCCAAAGAAACATTTGAAACATTGATTGGCATTGGCTTATCAACAATACCTCCGCTTTGTCCCGCACTTCGTGCTCGAACATGCTTCTTCATAATATTGATACCCTCTACCACGACACTGTTCTCAAGAACTCGAAGAACCTTTCCGGTTTTACCTCGGTCTTTTCCTGTTCGTATTACAACTGTGTCTCCTGTGTGAATTTTCATATATCTATTTATTACACTACCTCAGGTGCAAGTGAAGCAATCTTTTGGTAACCCCGCTCCTGAATCTCTCGTGGAATAGGACCAAAAATTCGGTTTGCTTTTGGATCTTGCTTACCTTTTTCAAGCAATACTGCTGCATTCTCATCAAATCGAATGTATGAACCATCTTTTCGTCGGAATGGCTTTGTTTGCCGAACAATAACTGCCTGCATTACATCTTTTTTCTTCACTGCCTTTCGTGGCTCTGCGCTTTGTACTGAAAGAATCACCACATCACCAATACGAGCATATCGTCGCTTTGAACCTCCAAGAACCTTGAACACTCGTCCAATCTTTGCTCCAGAGTTATCAGTTATTTTTACTAATGTTTGTGGTTGAATCATATTTCTGTGTTATCTACGCATCAACGCGGTTAAGTACGGTAAATGACTTGTCCTTTGAAACTGGTCGTGACTCAGAAATCATTACTGTATCACCTACTGTGTATTCATTGTTCTCATCATGCGCCTTGTACTTTTTGCTGACCTTCATGTACTTCTCATATTTTGGATGCTTTACATATCGATCCACAAGTACAGTAACAGTCTTGTCCATTTTGTCAGACACTACCTTGCCTTTTAGTACTTTTCCGTTGTTTTGTGTGTTTTCTTCCATAATGATTATTTATTTCGAGCATTGAGTTCTGTCAATACTTGTGCGATCTCTCGCTTAAGGTCACGTCCCTCTTTTACATTTCGTGTCTTTGCTCCAGACATAGAAAACCGAAACTTTCGCAACTGCTCTCGTGAGTCTGCAAGCATCTTTTCAAGCTCTGTATTACTTTTTTTCTTTAAATCAGCCATATTATGATCGTGATACTATTTTGCTCTTCACTGGAAGCTTTGTTCCGGCCTTTCGTAGTGCCTCTCGTGCAACCTCTTCATCTACTCCATCAATCTCAAATAGCACTCGTCCTGGTAGTACTTCTACCTCAAATGCAAAAGGATCTCCTTTTCCTTTACCCATACCTACCTCTGCGGCCTTTTTAGTAACCGGCCGGTCTGGGAAAATACGAATCCAAATTCGTGAAAACTTTCCTGAAGAACGCTTTGCAACACGTCGAGCTGCCTCGATTTGATTTGCTCGGATACGTCCATAACTTGTTGCCTTAAGTCCAAATGAACCAAAATCAACTGTTGTACCTCGACTTGCAACCCCAATCTTATTTAGGTTTCGTCGCATTCGGTGCCATTTTCGATGTTTTACTTTCTTTGGATACAACATGGTTCTTATTTTTCAAATACGTCTCCGCGGTAAATCCAAACCTTAATACCAATCACTCCATATGGAAGTCGTGCCTCCTCATGTGAATAATCGATATCTGCTCGGAATGTTTGAAGCGGAATTCGCCCCTTCTTTAGCTGTTCTTTTCGTGACATCTCTGCACCACCAAGTCGTCCTGATAGAAGAATTCGTACTCCTTTAACATTTCGATTGGCCATAACCTTCTCGATTGTTTGCTTCATTACTCGTCGGAATGGAAGTCGTCGCTCTAGTCCGTCTCGAACCATTTGTGACACAATAGCTGCATCACTCTCTGGTGAACGAACCTCCTCGATATCAATCTTTAGCTCCTCTGCTGAAAGTAGTTTCTTTCGAAGAATAAATGATTGGATATCTTTTTTGAGCTTTTCTGCCCCTTCTCCATTTCGACCAATAATCAAACCTGGTCGTGATGTTTTGATAATGACACGCATTGTCTTTTCATTTCGCTCCATCTCGATTGAGCTAACATGGAACTTTCGAAGTCGCTCCTCAAGATACTCTCGCAAAAGAACATCTGTCTTTAGGAACTGTGCGTACTTTTCCTTACCACCAAACCAGCGAGATTTCCAATCTCGTAGTGTTCCTAGTCTATGTGCGTATGGATGTACTGTATGTGTCATAAAATATTATTATTTCTTTGAAGCTTTCTTTTCCTTTTTCTCCTTCTTTTCCATTAGCTCAAGTGTAATGTGGCTTGATCGCTTTCTGATTCGGAATGCTCGCCCACGACTCATAGGAAGTAGTCGATACATCTTTCGCCCTTCATTCACTTCAACATTCTTTACCACAAGCTTTTCAGCTGAAAGACCATTGTTGTTCTGTGCATTTGCTACTGCTGAGTTAATAAGCTTTGTAACAGCCTGTGAAGCACGCTTTGGTGTATACCGAAGCTCTGCAAGCGCCTGTGGCACTGTCTTCCCCCTAACAAGGTCTGCAACAAGGCGAACCTTTCGTGGTGATTGTCTGTAGTGTGAGAGTTGCGCTTTCATAATCATATATATTACGCAGCAGCCTTAGCGGCTTTTGCAGCTGCAATCTCAGCCTCTTTTCGCTTAATCTCAAGCTCTTTCTGCATCTTTCCTCCGTGTCGGTGGAATGTTCGTGTTGGTGAGAATTCTCCAAGTCGGTGCCCTACCATGTCCTCTGTTACGAGCACATTGATGTGTTGTCGCCCATTGTGAACTCCGAATGTAAATCCAACCATCTCTGGAGAGATTTGGCTTCGACGAGCCCATGTCTTAATAACACCAACTTCGTTTGGCTTCTTTCCATCAATTTTCTTAAGTAGACGCTCGTCTACATATGGTCCTTTTTTAAGTGATCGTGTCATAAAAAATATGAGCGCAAACAGGCTTTCAGGGACAAAAGAAAAAGCCCTGTACGAGCCCGTAAAGCTTGGAGGTATAGTATCAGAAAGCGTGTATGTGTCAAGCGTAAAATGGCGTATTTTTAGCATATTTTGGGAATTATATAAATATGCTTGACAAGTAGTAGTAAAATGTGCTATAATACACTTAGAACCTTCAATAAGGTTCCTTTCTAGGAACAAACCACCTACTCCCTCTACTGACATGAAACCGATCCACGTCTCCGCCGAAGTTGGAAACAATAACGAGCAGATCTTTGCTCGCAACTGGAATCCCATGGACATCCTTCCCCCCAAAGGGACGGTTGCCAAGATTTCCTCCAGCAAACCGGCAACGCGTCGCCCCAAGGCTGCCGCGTAAGGTGGACACAGCACTCGCTGTACCCAAGAGCATAGCCCCTGTAAGGCTGTGCTCTTTTTTTATGTAAAAAAAGAGGCCCAGCTCCAGGTTGTACTCAATCGGTACGCGCTGGAACTGGACCTGTAAGTTCGGTGTGTGGAGGAGGAGCTACCGCCACGGGAGCTCGGGACACGACCGCACTTTGCCTTCTTGGGCAAATGAAGGCGCCTTATTTATAACATAGTAAAAACCCTTGTCAACGAGTAATTTTTTATATACAATCGAATTCCGTCTGGAAAATTTCTGGACGCGTTCTTTTTAGGCTTTTGTAGCAGAGGGAGGCTATAAAAGTAATACTCACACGAACAGAGAGGTTTGTATGGAAACCGCCACACAGATGGTTGCTTCACAAGCACCCATCTCAGCTACTAGTGTAGCTGTTGAAGACGATGACCCACATCGTCCATTCGCACAGAACGATGTTCCAGAGATTATGGAACTTATCATTGCCGGACTCGAACGAGAAGGATTGAATATCAAGTTCCACTCCGCGATGAATTCGGACATTCAAGATTCGCGTGATGGTCGTATGCATCAGGACCATTTCACGGAACTTGGCACCGACACACAAGCAATCAATCTGAACTACATCATTATGGGCCGTGCAACGAGTCGCTCCAAAGCGCTCAAAGCGGCACTCAACCGGCTCAAAGCCGGAACCTATGGTGAGTGTTCTCAATGTGAAGGACCGATTCCTATGGGCAGACTTCGGGCACGACCCGAATCGGTACGATGTTGCGGATGTGTCAAACAACAAAACGCAGCATGAACTTCTCTCTTCCACCCACCCGTCACAGGTAAAACTGTGGCGGGTATTTTGTTTCCAATATACAAAAAACCAACGGCTCAGTACTGAGCCGTTGAATTTTATGATAGTTATTATCGTTTCTTTCCTCCTTTTCGTCGCTTTACGATAAGTTTGTTTGAGTATTTCTTTGGAGTTCGGGTCTTTTGTCCCTTTCCAGCAGGCTTTCCCCACTTTGTCTTGGCTCTTCGGATACCTCGTCCTCCTCGTCCTTCTCCACCTCCGTATGGGTGGTCAACCGGGTTCATGGCAGAACCTCGAACTGTTGGACGCTTTCCCATCCATCGAGATCGTCCGGCCTTTCCTATAGTTACGAGCTTGTGCTCCTCGTTTCCTACTTCCCCTATTGAAGCCCATGCTTTCTCAGGAACCTTTCGGATTTCCTTTGATGGCATCTTTAGGTTTACATATCCTCCATCTCGAGCTACTACCTCTGCGTAGTTTCCTGCTGAGCGTGCAATCTTTGCACCTCCACCAGCTTTAATCTCAATATTGTATACAAATGTTCCGATTGGAATATTTTTAAGTGGTAGTCGGTTTCCTGCCTCAAGTGGAGCATTCTCGCTTACAAGCATTGTATCTCCCACCTTTACATCCTTAGGAGCCAAAACATATCGTCGCTCACCATCTGCAAATAGAACAAGAGCGATAAATCCTGAACGGTTTGGGTCATACTCAACAGACTCAACCTTTGCAGGAATATCTACTTTGTCATATCGAAAATCGATTACTCGATACTTTCGCTTGTGTCCACCTCCTCGGTGTCGCATTGTGATGCGTCCTTGGTTGTTTCGCCCTACTCCTCGCTTGAACCCTGAAGAAAGTTTTTTGTTTGGGCCTTTTGCACCTGAAAGAACCTTCTTGTATGAAGGTGTCGTCATATGACGTCGTGATGCTGTTGTTGGCTTATACTTTTTCATAATGATTATACAAATTCGATAGTATCTCCTTTTTTGAGCTCTACATAAGCTTTCTTTCCTCCTGACTTGAATCCGATGTATCCTCGTCGTGAACGCACTTGCTTTCGTGGTACTTGTACCATTCGCACGTTTACTACATTTACACCATACATAGCCTTAATAGCTTGAGCCACTTCTGGCTTTGTGGCGTCTGGATGGACATCAAATGTATATACATTGTTGTCTATTTGCAAATCAGTTGCTTTCTCAGTTATGCGTGGTCGCACAATAGCTCGCGCGATTCGATCGTTATCGATAAAACGGTCAGTAGAAACAACCTCTTTCTTTGCTACCACAGGAGCCTCTGTTTTTACTGACTTGTCCTGCGTAGCCTCTGGCGAAGCAGGAGTATTCTTTTTTCCTTTAAATAGAGCCATGATTATTATGAAAGCTTAGATTCAAGAAATGAAAATGATGTTTCTGGGTCAACCACTACCAGATATGTTGTGTTCAGAAGATCAAGCACATTTAGATTTCGTACCTCATCTACCTCTACGTTTCCAAAGTTTGAAAAACTCTTTTGTGTGTTTGTGTCCTTCTCAGCAAGTGCAACGAATACACTGTTGTTCTTCTTTGTAAGCATATTTTCAAATCCTGTAGATTTTGAAAGTGCCTCCAAAACTTCCTTTGCTTCTTTTGTCTTTGGATTTGCAAATGTCATGCTGTCAACAAAGATAACATGTCCGTTTCGGTTCATCTCTGAAAGTACAGAGAAAAGTGCTTGTGCCTTCATCTTTTTGTTTACAGATTTTGAGAAGTTTCGCTCATTTGTAGGACCAAATGTTACACCTCCACCTACCCAAATAGGTGACCTTCGAGAACCGTGTCGAGCACGTCCTGTTCCTTTTTGTCGCCATGGCTTTCGTCCTCCTCCTCGTACTTCACTTCTGTCTTTAGTGTGCGCAATAACAGTTCGTGCATTGCTTTGCATTACTGTCATTACCTGATGAACAAGATCAGGGTTCCACTTCACTCCGAAAATACTCTCTGGAAGCTTGATATCTCCTTTCTTCTCACCTTTTTGGTTGTACAATGTTGTCTTTTCCATATTATCCCTTTATCTCGATTAGAGTACCACGACGACCTGGAATCGCTCCCTTGATGTAAACCAATCCATTGTCAGCATCAATATGCATAACCTTTAGATTCTTTACAGTCACTCGGTCGCTTCCCATTCGTCCTGCCATTCGAGTACCTTTTAGAACTCGCTGTGGACCTGTTGCTCCAATAGAACCAGGCTCTCGCTCTGAGTGCTTTTGTCCGTGTGTTCGACGACCTCCGGCAAAACCGTGTCGTTTCACTACACCTTGGAAACCTTTTCCTTTTGATGTTCCTGATACTTCTACTACATCCCCTACTTCAAAAACATCTGGGTTGATAGTATCTCCTACATTGTGCTCAAACTCTCCTCGGAACTCCTTAAGTACAGCAAATGTGCCGTTTTTACCAAGGTGCCCTTTAAGTGCTTTATTGAAATGCTTGTCTGAACGATCTCCAAACCCTACTTGTACCGCATCATATCCGTCAGTTTCTTTTGTCTTTTTCTGAGTAACGGTAAGAGGACCTACTTTTACAGCAGTCACTGGATAAGCACGACTATTCTCGTCGTAGATTTGTGTCATTTCTTCTTTTGTTCCTAGTAGAAACTTCATTGAAAATAAAAATATCACAGCCAAGCACTGTGATACACGATAGTGTGTCCAGTGGTCCGAAATGAGTAATTTCGTACATGGCGTATTTGTAGGAGGTACTATACACTATTCCTTTTTTTATGCAAGCAAAAACCGCCCGAAGGCGGTTTTTGTTAATCAATAGATTATTATTGATTATATTCTAGTGAAGCGAGCGTACACAAGTTTACTTGTGATACCGAGCGAACGACGAATATATAAATCGTTATAATTGCTAAGCAACATAAAAACCCCTTTAAGGGGTTTTTATGAAAAGCTATTGCTTTTTATAACGATTTCTACATCATCTTCACATCGATGTTAACACCTGATGGAAGTGATAGGTTTGTAAGTGCATCGATAATCTTTGCACCTGGGTTCACGATATCAATGAGTCGCTTGTGTGTTCGCATCTCAAATTGCTCTCGCGCATCTTTGTGCACAAACGTTGAGCGATTCACTGTGTGCTTTTTGATTTCAGTTGGAAGCGGAACAGGACCTCGCACATGAGCATTAAGCTTCATAGCTGTATCCATAATCTGCTTCACTGAAGCATCGAGAATCTTGCTGTCGTATGCGCGTACACGCATTCGTAGCAATTGGGTTACTTCTTCTTTTTTCTTAGTAGCTGCGGTCATAAATAATTCTTCGAGTGAAACGAGTTAGAGATTATTTATCCGCCTTAGTTTTATCTTTGATAAAAGTATGTGCGGATTCTCTATAATATTTTACCATTGTTGCCCTCACAAATTTTCGCTCCGCGAAACTTAGGAGGGCCTGTAAATTATGGTCGTTTCAACTCCCTAATTTACTAGGCAACAACCTTTGTTACTACTCCAGCCCCTACAGTCTTACCACCCTCTCGGATAGCAAACCGTTGCTTCTCTTCAAGCGCAACTGGTGCGATAAGTTTTACTTTGAAAGTAATAGTATCACCAGGCATAACCATCTCTGTTCCATCTGGAAGGGTTACGTCTCCTGTTACGTCTGTTGTTCGAATGTAGAACTGTGGCTTATATCCAGAGAAGAATGGTGTGTGTCGTCCTCCTTCTTCTTTAGAAAGAATATACACCTCTGCTTCAAACTCTGTGTGAGGATTTACTGAGCCAGTCTTTGCAAGAACCTGTCCTCGTGTAACGTCCTCTTTCTTGAGACCTCGTAGAAGAATTCCTGCGTTGTCTCCTGCCATACCTTCTTGAAGTTGTTTGTTGAACATCTCCACTCCAGTAACAGTTGTTTTCATTGTGTCCTTGATTCCAACAATCTCAATCTCTTCTCCTACCTTTACGATTCCTCGCTCGATACGACCAGTTACTACTGTTCCTCGTCCTTCGATTGAGAATACGTCCTCGATAGGCATCAAGAATGGCTTATCAGTCTCTCGTTCTGGTGTTGGAATGTACTCGTCGATTGCCTTTGCAAGGTCAAGTACTTTCTGTGCCCACTCATCGTTGATGTCAGTTGCCTCAAGAGCCTTGAGTGCTGAACCTTTGATGATTGGTGCGTTCTCACCATCGAACTCGTACTTAGAAAGAAGTTCTCGAATCTCTTCTTCCACCAAGTCTACAAGCTCAGGGTCATCAACCATATCTACCTTGTTGATGAATACAATAATTTTTGGCACACCTACTTGTCGTGCAAGAAGGATGTGTTCTCGGGTTTGTGGCATCAAACCGTCTGTAGCAGCCACCACAAGTACGGCACCGTCCATCTGCGCGGCACCAGTAATCATGTTTTTAATGTAGTCTGCGTGACCTGGCGCATCAACGTGCGCGTAGTGTCGTGAAGGTGTTTGGTACTCTACGTGCGCAAGCGCAATAGTAATACCTCGAGCTTTCTCTTCAGGAGCGTTGTCGATTGCGTCAACACCCTTTCCTTGTGAAGAGTACCCGTCTCCAGCTATGTTAAGTACATTAAGAATAGCTGCAGTAAGTGTGGTCTTTCCATGGTCAACGTGGCCGATTGTACCTACGTTCACGTGTGGCTTTGACCGATCAAATGCATCTGCCATAACTAAACAATTAATTTAATAAAACTGCCACATAGCAACACGAGAGCGCGCGAGATGCCTCTCGCGTTGCTGTGTGTAATGTGTACCTCGCCTTCTATGAAGGTGTACGCCTAGATTAAAAAGACGCACAATCTCGTGTACGTGTCCGTATCATAACAAATATCTTAGGTGCGTCAACACTTTTTATGAACAAAAACCGCCCTATAAAGAGGCGGTTTTTGAAATCAAAGGATTTTTGAGTTCCTTATCGGTGTGAAATCTCTTTTCGAAGATTTTCAACATAGTCTGCAGCAGCTTTTTGACCACCAAGACCAAATGAAAGTCCGAATGCAAGTGCAAGTGCAATTATCACTCCTGTGAATAGAGTTTGGATAAATGCAGCTGCAACACCAAGTTGGAATAGTGCAGCAAGAGCAGCAAATATCCAAATCGCCCATCGTGTGAGCGCTCCTAGGAAGTTTGCTGACCGCATGTGTGCGGCACGTGCTGAACCAACTACAACATTCTCCATTGCCTCAGCAATAACTGCGGCAACAAGCATGATAAGTACTGCAACGATTACCTTAGGAAGGAATAGAAGCACTACTTGTTGTAGGAATACATTGACTTGGCTGAGTCCAAGAACATCCAATGAAGCAACGAGAAATACTACAATTACGAACCATTTTACGAGTGCTCCTAGGAATGCTCCAGAATCAAGCTTCATACCTGCTCGTGAAACTGCAGATTCAAAACCTGCGCTTCGTAGTGCATTATCAAGCTTCAATGAGTGAATGATTTGAGCTACCGCTCGTCCAAGAACAGCACCAATTACCCATCCAAGGATGAAGATAATGATTGCTACTACTAGAGCTGGAATAAATTCAACTACTCCTACCCATAGATCTTGAAATGAACGTGTCAGAACGTCACTCCATGTATTAATAAGCATAATATCTAGACATTATTAGTAATGATTTAAAATTACGACCTATTTTGACTATATCGTAATGATATGGGGATATAATAGCACTCTAGAGCAATCTCTACACAACACAAAATGTGGATAATCATTAGTCTTGGACTGAAAAAGCCCTATTACAAGGGCTTTTTGACATCTAAATACCTATCTTATTTAGTACTTTCTCATGTGGAAACTCAAGAACATCTCGCACAAGCTTGTCATATACATTCATACGATACTGAAACTCATCAGTAGAAAATACTGCATACCTTAGCTCCTTCCCTATCTCTGATTCTATCTTTCGAACGACCCTATCGAGAGCACCCTTCTTTATTTTGTCTCCCACAATAAGAAGGTCTACTCGTGAATCTGGAATCTGAAGAAATACTCCTGAGATAATAACAAGCTTTGGAGCACCTGCTGGCTTAATACGGTCCAAAACCTCGAGTCTTTCATTTCGTCTTCCTTGTATAAGAAGCTTATGAAGCCCTGAAAGATACGGAAATGTTTTATCAAGCATGAAGCCATTTGTCTTTTGCTTCTTTGTTACCACTTCTTTTCCTTTCTTTTTCTTTACCTCTTTATAAAATACCTTTGGTTTTATAAGACCAACCGATTTAAGCATGTTTACAACACGGCGTACCATATCAGTCTTCACCTGAGTTTTCTTTGAAATCATTTTGATGTCATATGCTGTGCCCGGGTTAGACATAAAAAGTCGCATTATCTTCACTCGCGATACTCCACCAAATAGTTTTGCTAGTATTTCCATCCCGATAGTGATAGGAACCGCTTATTAAGCGTTTCCGAAAATTAGTTTGTAAATTAAGTTTTTCATAAGACTTTAACTTATCCCGATATTTTGAGTATTCAAAAATAACTCAATCACTATCGGGACCATATGTTTTGAGTATACACACGAGCACAGTGCTCTAAAAGTAGACAGCGTGTCTATATCAGTTTTTAATTCAAAAACCGCCCATTTGGGCGGTTTTTGTCTGGTCGGTGTGTAGTGTAGTTCTCAAATTACCCAACCTACAGGATTATTTAAGATTTACTGTACCTCCTGCTTCCTCAACAGCTGACTTAATAGCCTCTGCGTCATCCTTTGATGCTCCTTCCTTGAGTGCAACAGGTGCTCCTTCTACAAGGTCTTTTGCCTCCTTGAGACCAAGACCAAGTGCAGCCTTAACGGCTTTGATAACACCAATCTTTGAATCACCAAATGATGCAAGCTCTACAGTGAATGAGTCTTTCTCTTCCCCTGCGTCACCTCCTGCACCTGGTGCAGCTACTGCAACAGCGGCAGCTGATACTCCAAACTTCTTCTCAAGTACTTTTACAAGTGAGTGAAGCTCGAGCACTGACATTGCTTCAATTTTTGAAACAATCTCTTCAAATTCTTTTGGAATCTCTACCTCTTCCTCTGCCTCTTCTGCAGGAGAGTCATCTGAAGATGTCTCTTCTGTAGCCTCAGCTGGAGCGGCTTCTTCTTCCTTTGTTTCTTCTGCAGTCTCGGGAGTAGTCTCCTCTACTGCTTCAGTGTTTGTGTTTTCTTCAGTCATAATTTATGCCTTACTCTCAGCGATTGCATTGATTACTCGTGCAAAACCGCTAATTGGTGAATTAATAATCTGTACAAATTGTCCTCGTAGAACATCAAGACCTGGAATCTGTGCAATCTCTGTGATTTCCTCTTTTGAAAGAAGTTTCTTTTCAAATACTCCACCGACTAGTGCAATATTTTCCTTGTACTTCTTTTGGAACTCATAGATTTCGCGAGCAGAACCAGTTTCATCATCTGAGTATGCAATAGCAATCTCTCCATCAAGTGCTGGTGCCTCTCCTTCAAATGAAGTGTCAGCGAGCGCTCGGTGAATCAAACTCTTCTTTGCAACATAGTATGATACTCCGCTATCTCGAAGCGCACCTCGCATAGCAGTTGTGTCATCTACATTAAGTCCGTGAAAGTTCACAAACGCAATAGAAGTAGCATTCTCAAATATATCTTTGAGTTTTGAAACAATCTGTTCTTTTTTCTCTTTTGTAATTGCCATAAATAATTTCTTAATGAGCGAAGTGAATTTAGAAATTATTTATCCGCCTAAGTTTCCGAAGGAAAATTTGTGCGGATTTTCTAAAACACCTTTCACTCGAAATTAAAAAACCTCTCGCAAGAGAGGGTCAAAGCCATAATATGCAAAAAGCATAGTAGTTCGACCTAACACAGGATTTATATGTCCCGAGGGGTAACCTATGATCTCCGGCTTATGGGACATACAATACACAAAAGACATGTATAAGTCAACGACTTCTCTTTAAAACAAAAAAAAAAGCGCGGTTCTCGAGTCGAGAACCGCGCCGGCTAGCGCAGGGCTAGATTTTAACCCCAGGAAGCTGAGGCCGACCATCTTGCTTCATCTCTGGGGAGATGGTCATAAGGTGTTGTGAAAAGAATATCAAACATTTGTAGTTCCTGTACCCCATAGGGTGCTACCTCCTGTTCGATACGCTGACCTGTCTGGTCAGTCTTTCCAGCTCTTTTAATGTACGAATCTATAAATAGTATAGCGCATACAAGATATTTGTCAAGCGATTTTATCTTTTCTTTTTTAAAAAACTAAAAAACAGCTTTGTTGAGCCATCAAAACGGCTCACTTTTAAAGTGAGCCGTTGAATATACTTAGTCTTTACCCACGAGCTCCAAGTTCTGAGCTCTGAGCACCAATACTTAACGAATTTGGTATGTAATTGTTACTGTTGAACGAATTGTATTCTCTCCAACAGGGATATTTGCTGTCGGATAAGAAACCGCACCGTCCATCATCGCATCTCCTCCATATGCTCGTGATTCTGCATACATCACACCTGGATACCCCCTATCTTCATAAAAGCTAGCTACTCTTACAATCCTTACACCAAGATCTTTTGCAAGTCGCTTTGCTTTTTCTTCCGCATCTTCAATCGCCTGCTCTCTTGCATCCGCTTTTAGTGTGTCCTCGTCATCAATTGAGAAATTGATTCCTGAAACATTATCAGCCCCTTCATTTCCTACAAGTGATAGCAAATTACCAACCGCTTCAGTGTCTCGAACTTTTACTTGTACAGCATGATTTACCTCATATCCGCGAAGCTCTTCTCGTCCTGGCTCACATGGATATGTAATACACTGAATTCTAATGTAGTCGTATTGTGGGTAAATGTTGTAGCTAAGAGTTTTGATGTCTTTTTCTTCTACATCATTCTCTTTAAGCAAATCAAGAATTGCATTCATTTCTCTTGTAACAACCTCTTGTGCTGAAGCAACATCCTTTGCCTCTTCTCGCACAGTGAATGTAAATGTTGCTACATCTGGAATAGCCACCACTTCCCCTTCTCCTGTAACACTAATAGTGTTTTGATACGCAAACTCAGAACCGATAAATCGAGTCTCTTTTGCTTCATTAATAAACTTAAATAGCACAAACAACGAAAGAACAGTTAGGAGCAAAAGTCCCATGTTTACAAGCTGTTTTGTTTTATTCTCTGGAATAATCATATGTATATATGGTTATTATCTTTATAATCACCCGTAGTATAACACCCTTATATAAATAAGAAACTCTTTTGTATAAAAGGCATCTAATTGTTGACCATAGTGTATTTTTATGGTATCTTCCCGACGGAATTGAAACTAAACAACCAACCATCTTTTGAGGTAATTCAATGAAAAAGATTCTTTGGTGGATTGCACTCTTGGCACTCGTGCCGATGTTTGCAACCGCCCAGCAGATGGAGTACACCAGCACGGAAAAATTTCCTGTCGGTGAACACGAAGCTCCTGTAAGCCTCAGGACAGAACTGCGCGACGCTGTGTGCGGAGAAATCCGTGGCGAAGCGCACGTTATTGTACGAGGACACTACGACAGTCGTGAATACCCACTGGACAACCATGATCAGCAGTTCTTTTTAGGGCTCAGACGTGGTGCTGATGTAGCTCAATACATGGAACGCGTGTGCGCAATGCACAGAAGCAACTTCTCAGTACAGAGCTCATTTGCGCCCGGTGATCCGGACGACCCTCAAGGGAACGAGTCCAGAACAGTCACAATCATTTGGGGATTCTCAGATACTTCAGACTTCCAAACGGCTCAAGACTCCTACAACATGGACCTGGAGGACTTCTTCAACGAATTCCTCAATCCTTGGAAGGAGCTTGATCTTGCAAACCAGGCAGAAATGCTTGAGATTATGCGTTCTGTTGATGAGAAAATGATTGCATCGCAACTACAGCTTGCAAACATCTCTCGTCAAATCGATGAGCTTGCAGCCATGTCATGGAAACTCCCTCGCTGGAGCTTCCAGACCGGCATGCAGTTCTCGAGCAAATTTGGAACTGGCTTCACCTTCTCGCTTTGTCGTAACTACTTTGACCAGAACATCGACTTCTGCCTCAAAGCATTTGCGGAAAACGAAAGCCACGAAGCACAAGCACTGCACCGCCCCTACCCTAATCAAGAAGTTCTTCATTGGGGAAAGTGGTACAGTGCCTCACTCATCATCAGGCCGTACCTGAAGAGCTTGGGCGAAAGTGCTCGAATCTTCATGGACCTCGGTATCGGAGTAGCTCACGTGAACTACAATGGACCTCCGGACAAAAGCATCGGATACAACACTACCGGCATCATGCCCTCGATCGGATTTGGTCTCAAAACCAGATGGCGTTCGTGGGGGCTGGAGTTCGTAGGTACCGAGGAAGTCTGGATGTTCCCACAAGGCGTGGTGCTCCCGTCTTTCGAAGATGGTGACTACCATGTGAGCCTAGCTGGCTCTTTTGCTCTTTCGTATCATTTCTAGGAAGTACCGCTTCCTATACAAAACGCCCCGTTGCAGAATGCAACGGGGCGTCTTTCGTTTAATCTCTATTCGAAAAGTGGAAACTTTCTTACAAATGCAGTCTTTCTCCATTTCTTTGCACAACCAAATGTATACCCTGAATCAGAAAGTGCAAACACAAACATCAAAAACGCATATATAAGGTGGTCATCCATAAACGGATTGTGCTCTGGTGGCATAAACCCAGCTACATACATAAGTAGAAGTATAAAAGCTCCAACATAACTTGATAGCTTTACTGCAATACCGAAAAGAAGACCTACACCTACCCCAAGTAACCCAAGCATAAAGAGCCAATCAACAAATGGACTTCCAGCAAGTGATTGGAAAAAATCCATAAACGGTCCTGTTGTTGCGTGTGTTAAGAACCCTGATGTTGGTGAACCTCCACTGAGCCACGCCGCCTCTTTTGGAGTAGCAAATCCAAGTCCGCACAACTTATCAAAGAATGCCCATAGGAATATCCAACCCATAGAAATTCTAAGAAGTGCGACTATTTTTTTAAGTGATGCATTCATTTTTAATTAATTTAACCATTAAACAATCGCAAATCCTGACAGAAGCATATATGCTCCAAGAATTAAAATGATTGCTGCCCATGGTGTAATAAATGAGCCCTCCATAAACTTTCTTGCGATAGATGCCACCGCCTTGCTTGGAAACAAAAGATATCCAACACCTTTCACAAGTGAGAGCCAACCAAGAATAGTTACAATCACAACATCAAATCCCCCGCTCCAAACATTGTGGTATGACACCACAAGCATTCCGATAATGAGAGCAAAAATACCTGCAAGAAATGTGAAATGCTTATTACTTGAAAGCTCGCTCACAAAAGATTTCCATGTTGATTTATTGATAAGTACTGAAAGCCCCATCAAAAATAGATAGAATCCCCAGAATTTCAACAAAAGTATTGTTAGTTCCATATATTTATAATTAGTGCATTAATAATGTTCAACCATTATTATACGCCTCAAAAAATACAAAAAGCAGAAGTTATTCACTTCTGCTTTTTGTGTTTATATATCGCTGGGCGACCACCGGGACGCTGCGCTATCTCACTCGCTCTAAAACGCTCTTTAAGAACCCACGGTTCTCAACGCTTCGCTGCTCTCCTCCACGGGAAAACTAGAGTTTTCCCGACCCCTTTCCTGTTCGATTCCCTTAAATATTTACCCATAAAAGAAAGAGCGCAATAATGCGCTCTTTCTTTTCTTGGGCGACCACCGGGAATCGAACCCGAATTCCAGGTTCCACAAACCTGTGTAATAACCGTTATACCATGGTCGCCATATATGCCCCTACTTATAGTCTGGAGCAGACTCCTTTATACCAGATTTATAGTTAGAATGTCGAGCTAAAGCATACAAAAGAGACGAAAGCCTATTGAGATACCCGAGCGTGTGCTCGCCCATTCCAACACCCTGATTTACCACTGATACCACTCTCCTCTCCGCCCTTCGTGAAACTGAGCGTGCAATATCAAAATGTGCACCAAGCTCTGTTCCCCCTGACACTAAAAAGCTTTTGATTGGAGGAAGCTGTTTTTCAATAGCATCAGTTACCCTCTCAAGATCTTTTATTTTTTCTTCACTGATTGTTTTATCTGCTCCCGCAAGCTCTGCTTGAACTATAAATAGATTTTTCTGAACCTCTTCTGTTATAGATGCTACGCCCTCTTTCTCATCACCAATCATTACAACATCTCTACCTGCATGTACTTTACATAGGCCAAGAACAGAGTTCAGCTCATCTACTGTTCCAAGAGCTTCAGTAAGAGCTGAGTCTTTTGAAATGCGCGCATCACCACGAAGTGTTTTTGTTGTTCCCTTGTCTCCTTTTCGAGTATATAACATAGTGCTAAAACAATAACAAAACCCCGTCTGTGTGTCTACACAGACGGGGTTTTGGACTTTATCTACCAAACAATGACTTTACTACTACTTTGAAAGCATTTTCAATTGCATATACTGCTGTAGCAAATTGAGATTTCTTTTGTGTTTCTTCAACAAAACCAAAACTGCTACGAAGACCTATTGAATACTCAAGAATTTTCTCTGCATCTATTGAGTTAATCTCACCACTATCATCTACGTCTGCAACAAGTTGAGCTTTTGCCGAAAGAAGCTCTGTGCCGTTTATATGCTGTGATACAAGAGCTGCATCATGTGATGTAACGCTTCCATCAAAGTTTACATCTCCATAAATAAGATCTCGTGCTGGTATTTGCTCCACAATACCTATTGCATGCGCATTTACAATACGTGCATCAAGCATGGTAATTCGTGTATCACGATTTACATCTGAAAGCTCTTGTTGATAATCAGTTAGTGTTGAATTACCACTGACAAAACCTGCAATAAGACCTGCGTCATACGAAGTAATTTTTCCATCAAGAGAAACATCACCCCTAAAACTTGTTGTAACATCTCTCACAACAACATTAAGTGAGTGTCCCTTGCCTCTTACAAAAGAGTTGTCACCATAAGTTGCTTCTACAACTACAGTGTATGTGTCTTCTGGTAGATTTTCTGGAAGTTTATAAATGTACTCTCCATCATTAATAGTACCTCTAACAACTGTATATTTATTAGCTCCCCAAAGTTCAATATCAATAGAGGCATCTAGGGGAACATTGAAAGAATTCCATGCAAAACTTACCGTATGTCCAGGATAACGCTCACCCTGATGTCCACTCACCGTTATTGAAGGTTCTCCTACCTCAGGATTAACAACATTGAGTGAATGTCCCTTACCTCTTACAAAAGAGTTGTCGCCATAAGTTGCTTCTACAACTACAGTGTATGTATCTTCTGGTAGATTTTCTGGAATTGTGTAGTTGTATAGACCTTCATTTTTAATACCCCTAACAACCGTGTATTTATTAGCTCCCCATAGTTCAATATCAATAGAGGCATCTGTTGGAATATTTTCTGAAGTCCACACAATACTTACATCATCTCCTGGATGTCGGTATCCCCACGCTCCGCTCACATTAATTAATGGATCTCCTGCCTCGGGATTAACTATTTTAAGTGGATACCCACTACCCTCTACAAGAGGCTCTGTATCATATGAACCAACAAATATTGTATAGTCACCTTCTGGAATATTTTCTGGAATTGTGTAGTTATACAATCCATCATTTTCCGTGTCGCTTACTACAACAAAACCTTTTTCTTTTGAAATATAAATATCAATAGGGTTGTTTTTCGGCACACCAACTGAATCCCAAGTAATACTTACTGTATCTCCTGGATGATACTCTCCCCAAACTCCATCAACCTTTATTGATGGAGTTGATACTGAATTATTCTTAGGATTATTTGATGTATCTGAATTATCGTAATTTCCATAGCCAATACTTCCATCTATATCATCTTTAACAATAGAAACTCCCCCTATGGTGTCACACACTCGCATCGCACCCACAACCGCACACGTTTTTATTGCGTAGGTCCCTTCCGGAACAAATACTCCAGAAGCTGTGTACCCACCGTTGTCCCACACATAAAAGCCAGAATTTTGCATTTGTGCAATTCTGTATTGTAAAGCCCCATTTATAAGGGTTATGTCCACAAGACTATTTGCTGCTATGTCTTCTGTCTCCCATTCAAAAACTATATTCTCCCCTAGGGTAAACACATCGTTTGAACTAGGTTCTGTTAACAAAATGTCATAATCAACTCCATAGGAATTATTAGTACTAATGTTATTTGAACCAGAATCATCTCCTAAGAGAACATTTCGTATTTGTGTAACTACTGTGGTATCTGCACCAAATGCATTAAGTAAACTTGTAATTGCATTCACCTGCGCATCAGATAATGCATATGACACTGCTGGGACAGCAAAAAATGCAATAAGCATTATTGTAAGAAAAATCTTTTTCATGAAAATATAGTTATTTATATATAAAAGAATTATAGCAAATCAAACATGTGTATTATTTAGATATGCACAACAAAGCCCCGTCTGTGTGTCTACACAGACGGGGTTGAGGTTATTCCTGAGGATTATTTGATTCGTATATATCAATAAAGCCATCTGATGCTTTATATCTTTCTTCGAAATGTTTTACATTATATCTTTCTTTATACATCTCCATTTCCCTGTCGAAAAACCCTAAACCACTTACAAACAAAACCCTATCAGAAAAAGATAAAGGAAATAATTTTAAAATACCCTTCATCCATTCATCACATGCTCCGAAGTTGTTTCCAATTACAACCACGTCAGGGTCGAAATGTTCAATGGCATCACAAACTTGATCAAAAAACCCATCCTCAAACTGTTTAGCATGCCGGTTGGGCAAATCGACACGATTTTCAAGCCAGCAGGGAATGAGTTCATAGCCAAACTGCTTTAGTTTATACTCAAACATTTCGAGCAATCTATCCCACACCCCAGACTGTTCAGTGAAGAGAACTTTAATAGTTGTCATGACGAATAACCTTGTGTTTATGAATGTTCTATTTCGGGTGCACAATACAATAAAAAATATCCAATAGCAAGTATTGGGATTTATTCATTTTGGTGCCCAGGACAGGAGTCGAACCTGCACATCCGTAATGGACATATCCCCCTCAAGGATACGCGTCTACCAGTTCCGCCACCTGGGCATGTAGATGTATTATGCAGAAAAAAGTAACTATTTCAATCCAAATTTACTTTTAGTCTATATGTACAGTTAACTGTACATGTATGATAACTCTCCTGAAAATCAAAAGTAGTTTTTGATTATCGTTTACCGGTATGATCGTTCAACCAATTCCACCTTCCACGACCTCTGGGTGGCATCCCCACACTTATTACCTTTCCTAGAAATGTTGTAAAATTTTCTACGTCTTTTTTCTTTTCTATTGTTTTTATTATGTTATCAAAACTCCCTTTTTCATACTCATCTTGTATTTTCCCAATAGTAACCCTACTGACTTTTAATGTTTCTTGAATGACTGAAGTGGGTATATTGTCATGAACTAATAGAATTATAGCGAGTCGTTTTTGGAACATTATAGTTTCTGAATATGTGAAAAAATCATAAAAAAATCCATCTATTTGTTTTTTGGTGGAAATATATCCAAGCACGCTAGTAAAGTAGTTTTTGAGCGCTTCTTTTATTTTAGGAGATACATCTATTTTTGATACATTTGTCATGAATATATTCTAATATTTAAATTGTGATATGTACAGTTAACTGTACATATAGGAACATTGTTATTTTAAGTTTTTTAAAACACCTCGGTTAAATAAGTGTTTCTTTCAACAAAAAAGAGGAGATTATTTCTCCTCTGTTTCTGTTTGTTCCCCGCCTGAATGATCTTCAGATCGGGCAGGTTCTGTTGAAACTTCTTCTGTAGTTTCTGTTGTTGGTTCCTCTGCTGGAGTCTCTGGTGTGCCCTCGTCCTGAGGAGTCTCTGTTGTGCTCTCGTCCTGCGTAGCCTCTGGCGTAGCAGTAGCTTCTTGAGCCTTAGCTTCAGCTTCTTGTGCCTCTTGCTCAGCTCGTGCCTTTGATTCAATATCAGACTCAGTTGAAAGATCCATAAATCGTGAGCGTCGCATTTGTCGTCGAATCTGTTTCGCAGCCTTCTCTCGAATGTAGTAAAGCTTTGATCGTCGAACTTTAGCTCGTTTTACAATCTCAATCTTATCAATCATTGGAGAATATAGTGGGTAGATTTTCTCTACACCAACACCACCAGACACACGACGAACAGTAAATGTTCCTCCTGCCTCTTTCCCATGTTTTCGAGCAAGCACTACTCCCTCGAATACCTGAAGTCGAGTTTTTCCTTTATCTTCGATTTTTTGGTGTACGCGAACAGTATCTCCAGTTCGGATATCCAAATTACGCCGTTCTTCAACGTTTACTGGTGAAATAATGTTGTGCAAAATCTGACTCATATAAATAATTATGTAGGCGCTAGAATAACACGGTAGTTATTTTATATCAAGACCTAATTGGTCAAATGCGTTTTCAAAGTCTTGTGGGTATGGGGCACTGACTTTTTGTTTCTTTCCATCCACATCAACAAAAGTAATCTCTCGTGCGTGAAGCGCTACCCTCGAAAATCCAAACATCTTCTCCCCTTTTGGCGCATAAAGACCATCAGATATTACTGGATGATGGATTGCTTTTAAGTGAACACGAATTTGGTGTGTCCTTCCTGTTTTGGGATACACCTCAAGAAGCGTCCAGTCATTACCTTGCTCGAGTACTTTGTATTCTGTTACAGCGTCTTTGAGAGTCCCTCGTGCTCCGCGTTGTGCAGAAAATTTACGGAAATCACTTGAGCTTCTACCAATAGCTCTATCAATCTCCCCCTCGCTTTCTTTTACCTTTCCATAAACAAATGCATGATATGTCTTTTCTATTGTTCTATTTTGAAATTGTAGCTTTAAATGACCAAAGCCTTCTGGAGTTTTTGCAACAAGTATTACTCCTGAGGTTTCTCTATCGAGCCTGTGAATAATACCTGGACGCTCAAGTACTTTGCCGTCACTTGTAATAACAGGCTCACCAACGCCATGTGTATCTGGATAATTTTCAAGAATCCAATGTGTAAGTGTGCGAACATCGTTTCTTCCATCTTCATGCACCATAAGACCGGCCGGCTTATTTACCGCAATAATATGTTTATCCTCATAAAGAATCTGAATGTTCATATATTAAGATTACCAAAGTGCTTGATAAATTACGAATAATACCGTAATCTATTGAGTACCTATTGTTTAGGGGCGATTAGCTCAGTTGGCTAGAGCAGTTCGTTTACACCGAAAAGGCCGGGGGTTCGAGTCCCTCATCGCCCACAGAAAAACAAAACCACCTCAGTTGAGGTGGTTTTGTTTTTTGCGCCCCCGCCAGGACGCTTCGCTATCTCACTCCTTGGAAACCCACGGTTTTCCAACGCTAGCACTGCTCGCTGCCTTCCTCCACGGGGAAACTAGAGTTTCCCCGACCCCCTTCCCGTTCGATTCCTGGCTTGAGTATATTTAATTAAAAAACACTCCTTGCTTGGAGTATTTTTTAATCATGCGCCCCCGCCAGGAATCGAACCTAGAATAGGAGCTTAGAAGGCTCCCGTTATATCCATTTAACTACAGGGGCAAATAACTTAACGGTAACTAATACTTATACCAGAAAAATCAATTCTTTACAGCAAAAGTACACCAATTGCTGAGGTAAACAGTGGCATGTGGTTGTGATGAATCGGTGGTACATCAGTGCTGGTATACCCAACATGCTCAAGAGGGTTTGGCACACGAAGTGTGTATGGAAGTTGCGATACGAGCGTATTATATAGCGCGCCTCCCCGAACTATATCTCCCGAAAGGAAAAGAGCACCGACGCTACCTTCTTCAAAAGCCCCCTCAAAAAAACTCAATCTTTCTATTAACTCATGTATACATCGTTTTATATCGGTATAAGAATCGAACGCGCTCCCAAAAGGTATTTGTGAGCGATACAAACACACTCCATTTTTTACAACATAAACATATGAATACACCGGACCAACATCCAAAACTGCGATAGGGCTCTCCTCTCTAGGTAACGCTGAAGAAACTGCCTTATGATGAAGCTCTATTGCAGATGGAGTAATACCAGCTTCTTCGAAAATGTTTATATACTCTTCCACCATAGTCTCTGGAACCAAAGACACATTAAAGCGAGCTTTGTCTTCACCAATAAATACTGGGGTTATGTCCATTGCATATGCATCTAGTTGTATCTCTGGATGCTCTTTAGAAAGTGCCTCATATATATAGTGCTCGCTATATTCCCCCACATTTGGTATCTCCACAGTAATAACAAGTGCATACGGGTCATAAAGAGAAACCTTTGCATCACGAATACCCGAATCAAGACGAAGGGTCCGTAGTGCATCAAAAAGACCTTCTTTGTCGCGCACTACACCATGCTCCAAAACTCCTTCAGGCATCTTCATGTCTTGGAAATGAGTAACTATATACGTGCTTCCTTTTGGAGCCAAACACACAAGTCGTAATGAATTGTCAGAAATAGAAATACCGTTCATGTCTTTATTATATAAGAAAGATTAAAAGAACAAGAAAAACAACCACCAAAGAAAGTATATTGAAATACTTAACCACAAAATCGTGGGCTCTCTCTCCAAAATGTTTCATTGCATATCCTTCTACAAAAAAGCGAATTCCCCGCCCCAAAACAGAAGCGATAACAAAGACGAGAAAGTTAATCTTGAATACACCAGCAGCTATGGTAAATACCTTGTATGGAATAGGTGTAAATGCGGACACAAACACCGAAATGAATGCGTTGTTTGCATATAGTGTCTGCACATGCGCAAAATCTTCAACCAAGTTATATGTAGTAAGGACCCACTCACCAAACGCATCAAAAAGAAAATACCCTATCGCATATCCAAACACACCTCCAAGTACAGAAAAAATAGTTGTTATTGATGAGTATGTAACCCACCTATGTGGCACATAAAGAAGTATAGCTACCAAAAATACATCAGGTGGAATAAGAAAAAATGACGCCTCAGAAAACGCCACAAGAGCAAGAATCACTCGTGAACGAGTTGAATCTGCATATTTCTCTATTGAACTTAAAAGATGTTCCTTGATGGTGTCCATACCATCTATTATCCCACACGAGCTCCAGGACTCACATCAATATGTGGATGAAGAAGTGCAAATGTATCACCTCCTACGGCAAGTATCATTCCATTACTCTCTATACCTCTAATCTCTCGTGGCTCTAGGTTTGTCACAAATGGAACTTGTTTCCCTACCAAATCTTCAGGTGAGACGTGCTCGCGAATGCCTGAAACAATTGTTCTCTCTTCCTCTTCTCCAAGATTTACAGAGAGCTTAAGCAGCTTATCTGCGTCTTCTACAATTTCTGCAGATGTAATGGTTCCGATTTGAATATTTATTGATTTGAATTGGTCGATGTTTATTTTAGTCATTGTTTTGTAGTTTAGTTGCAAGCTTATTCTCATTGGCAGAAGAAAGGATTGATGATTTAAATGTTCTCGTGATTCTTTTTCGCTCTTTGTGAGAACGAAACGCTTGTGATATTAAATCATCCAGAAGTGTCTTTAGCTCTACCCCACTTTCTTTCCATAAATGATGATAAAGAGTACCCGGTATTGTATTTACTTCGTTTGCAAAAAGCTCTCCCGATTCTTTATTGTAGAGAAAATCAACTCTGGCCATTCCTTCGCAACCAAGCATATTAAAAATGTCTTTAGATATTTGCTGTGTTTTCTCTGTTATATCACTTGGGATATCTGCTGGTATTACAAAACCTTTTTCATTTGTGCCTGTCTGCGTTCCACCATCATTTATGTATTTATCTTCATAAGAAAATAACCCTTCTGTATAAAGAGACTGCTGTACAAACGATGCCTCAAGCCCCATATCTGCCTCTCTCACGGCACAAGTAAGGTCTACAAGATTATCAACTGCACGCTCAATCAACACTTTTGAATCATAATGAAATGCAACTTCAATAGCTGTTTCCAGATCATTTGTATTATCAACTTTTGTAATACCAATAGACGAACCGGCTCGAGCAGGCTTAACAAAAACAGGAAGGCCTATTGAATCCACGTGTGAGAGAATCGCATCTTTATGCGCTTCCCACTTTGCTTTTGTTACAGCGGTATAAGGTGCGGTTTTTATCTCTTGTGCTGTATATAGCTCTTTTGTAAGCTCTTTATCCATTGAAATTGAAGAGGAAGCAACGCCACAACCAACATATGGCACACCAAGCATCTCAAACATTCCTTGTATTGTTCCGTCTTCGCCAAACTCTCCATGAAATACTGGGAATGCGACATCAATCTCCACCTTCTTAGAGAAAAGACCTCCTTTTTCAAGAGTCATTTTCTCTGATGTATCAGCGTACACCTTCCATCCTCCATGTTTTCTCAAGTTGTCTATGTGGTCTTCGTTTTTGAAAAAAGAAATATCACCAAGCTCGTCTGAAACATACCAAAGACCTTCCCTGTCGATATACACAGGAACCACTTCATATCCAGACTTCTTTAGTCCTTTTATTACTAGTTGTGCTGAGATTATAGAGACATCATGCTCTGGGGTTCGAGAGCCAAAAAATACTCCCACTTTGCTTTTAGTATTCATAGTACCCATTCTATATTAGAGGTAGTTATCAGGCCAATCGTTTTGATACAAAACTACATCACCTGAAACAAGTTCTTTTGCAACCCGAGTATGCATCTCTTTTGAGTTTTGTGAAATATTAATATTTCTCTCTGGGAAATTTTTCTCTTGTAGACCTGTGTGAATATAGTCTGACACAGAATTCTCTACAAGAAACACAAGGTCAGCAACTTCTGCTATTTGGTTCCCAAGAATTCGATGCACAGCCTCCGTCTCACTTCCCATCTCTACGAGGCCTGGAGTAACATATATTTTTCGTCTATTTTCAAACTGTGAAAGCACAGAAAGAGCCTCTTTTGCTCCAGCGGGATTACCGTTGTAACTGTCATCTACAACCACAATATTATTTGGAGTTCGCGCAGAAGATAGTCTGTGTGGTGCAGGGGCGACACCAAGAAGTGCGCTCCTAATCTGTGCGTCAGAAAGGCCAAACTCTTTACCAACAATAAATCCAGCAACTGCATTTCCTATCACATATGAAGCAAGTATTTTTGTTCGTATTTCTCCAACCAGGTTTTTGTCGCGAAGAAGTGTGAAATGAAGCCCTCCTCCGTCTTGGTCAAATATTTTATTTGTATATGTATATCGAGAGAGTGAATTATTATCACTGCTGTAATAATGTGTGATTTGATTTCCTATAAACTCTCTCGCGCTTTTCACAACACGCATATCATCAGCATTAAGAATCACAACCCCGTCTGGTGCACACTCTGTCACAATCTCAAACTTGGTCTTTATAGTGGTAGAAATACTTCCAAAACGCTCTAGGTGAGCCTCGTTTATGCCTGTAAGAATAGATATGTCAGGTCGTGCAATCTGGCAAAGCTCTTTGATATCCCCTGCCTCATGTGCGCCCATCTCCACTACAAAAACTTCTGTGTCCTTATCTATCTCTCTTAGAATCTGTTCTGATATCCCAAGTGGTGTATTAAAGTTCTCTTTTGTTTTTACAACATTAAAGTGTGGCTCAAGAACGCGAGCTACCATCTCCTTCATGGTTGTTTTCCCATAGCTTCCCGTGATTGCAACTACCTTTATGTTTGGAAAGCTTTCAAGCCTTTTTCGTGCCTTTCGCACAATCGACTCTTTCAAAATCAAATCAAGAGGAGAAAGAATCACTGTCGCAAGCGCGAGTGGGATTGCATACAAAAACGAGAGTAGGAATGGAGCAATCCATATCAATATCATGCTGTAATACGAAAGTGGCAATATCCAAGTAATCAGTGAAAATATTCCATATACATACCCAACAATCGAGATGATGAGTACTGCGTACATTTTTGGAGTCCAGACTATTTCTTTGTTTTGTTTTCGCCCAAAACCAAGACGAGTTTCTTTTAAAACATTAAAAAAGCGCTCTAGGTCATAGTTCTCTAGTTGCAATATATAGAGCGCGTATCGAAAGAAATGAGTGATTTGTTTTTCTATTGGAGTCATGATGATATGAATTGTCTCAAGCTGTCACAAAATTGTGGCAGTGAATCATTAAAAACGTAGTGTCCTGCAGAATCTATGACAGTTAGTGTTGATTGGGGTATCACTTCGTTGAGTGAGCGTGCTATTGATACAGGGACCGCTTTGTCATCCCTACCCCAAATCAGCAATGTTGGTATCTGTATGTGAGAATACGCCAGAGTATCATCAATGGCAAGGCTTTTTCTAAATGTACCTTCTAGATCGGGCCGAAGTGTGTAGTCAGAGCCAGCAAGCTTGTAAAGCTTTTTCTTCGCTCGTTTTGGTACAACTCTCTTAAACAAACGAGAAACAAACCCCACCCCTTTCTTTATTTGAATGTTTTCTCGTACTCCAGATGAGCCTACCAAAACGAGCGAACGCACCTCTGGCACAGAACCGTCTGAAAGTCGTGCTGCAACACGACCACCAAATGAGTGTCCCACCACCACAATATTATTAAGACCAAGACGCTTTATAAATGCTTTTACTACACGCGCATAATCTTCTGGAGAAAAATCCTCTCTAGGATTTTCTGAATCACCAAAACCAGGCAAATCGATTGTATATATAGACGAAACCTCGTCATTACATGCATTTATCACACCATACCAACAACGTGAATCTGAGCCCCAACCATGAAGCAAAAGAAGTTCTGGTCCATTTTCATTTCCACCACCAAAAACCCTATAAGATACAAGTTGGTCCTCTGCAATAATTTGTTTTATGTTGCTACTCTGCATTGTTTTTTGAATCTAAATACGACTGCAAAATTATTGCCGCAGCTGAAGCATCAAGTTGTGTGTTGTGTGGGTTCTCTTTTGAAGCTTGGTGTGAAGAAAGAAACTCTGGTTCATACACAATATCAATATCAAATCGGTGCTCTAACTCTTTTTTAAACCGCTCGATTGAGTCCATTATTGGATTATCACTTCCATCAAATCTTTTTGATTCACCAAGCACCACAGTACTTATCCTGTGTGTTTCCAAAAGCTCTCTTAGATCTCTGTATAAAAACTTATCATTCGGAAGCGTAGCTTTAGGAAATGCGATTGTTCCATTTTTGTCTGAGAGCGCTATACCAATACGCTTAGCGCCATAATCAATTCCCATATACATACTAAAAGCGTATCACAAAATAGCTCCTTTTATATAGGCGGATAACTCTATTACTGATATACTCTGTATTATGATCACAGAAACACTTACAAACGCAGGTACTCTCGCAATGATTTTCTTTGTGTTGTTTATGATTTGGAGTCTCTTCTGGAAGGGTTGGGCACTATGGGTCTCAGCTCGAAACGGAAACAAAAAGTGGTTTATTGCACTTTTGATTCTAAACACACTTGGAATACTAGAGATTCTCTACATCTTTTACTTCTCACGAAAAAAAGGAGAGGATAATAAAGAGGAAGAGAAAGTACTTGAAGTTGAGATAGAAAGAGGATAACAACACACAAAAATGTGTTGTTATTTTATGGTATAATGGATTAGTGGAAAAGTATAAAAGAAATCCAAATACAAAATGTACAATTTGTGACAAGGAAATCTACAAAAGACCTGGCCAGATCAAACAAAATAAAGGTAATGTTTTTTGCGGTCAAAAGTGTTACGGAATTTATTGTAGAAAAGAGATTCCTTGTTTGGTTTGTAATAAGCCCATACTAGCTGGTTTAAATAAAAAAACATGCAGTCGCTCATGCGCAAACAAAAACCGTGCTGGCAACAATTATAAAACCGGTAGAAAGAGAGATAAAGTTAAATCTCAAAAATTTATCAAAAAGAGGTTATTGGAGGATCGTGGTAAAAAATGTGAGCGTTGTGGTTTTTCAAATCCAAATATTTTACACACCCATCACAAGGACCGTGATAGAAGGAATAATAAAATGAGCAATTTAGAACTACTCTGTCCAAACTGCCACGCCATAGAGCACTTACAAAAAATTTAAATCGTGATACTATACGCCAGTATACAGGGAGAGGTGCCGGAGTGGTCGAACGGACTTGTCTTGAAAACAAGCGTAGGGCAACCTACCGTGGGTTCGAATCCCACCCTCTCCGCACAATATAAAAGGTTCCAATGTTTTGCATTGGGATTTTTTGTTTTGTATATATGGGATTCGAACTGGAAGAGGGGTCGGGAGAAACTCTAGTTTCTCCCGTGGAGGAAAGCATTGAAAACCGAGAGGTTTTTAAGGAGCGAAGCGACGTGAGATTCCCACCCTCTCCGCATTAAAGATAAAGTGTCGGAGTAGCCTAGTCTATTTATTATTGATGTAATTTTTTTAACTCCACCTCATTCATTCCTAGTTGGGTAATCATATACTTACTTCCATTAAAGTGTAAGTGGGCGTTATCGTGTACTAGTCTATGTAGTGTTCGTCTAAGATTTTTTTTCATAGATGGCTTGATCCATTTTTCTATCTCTTCATAAGTTGCGCCTAAATCGCCTCGTTCATATAACAACAACAAAATATATTGGCTAGCTTTAAGATTAGGTTTTAAGATTTTTAAAAACCCATCAAAATTTTGAATTGCCGGAATACGTCTTATCACTAAACTATTAATGATTTTCTGAGCTTCGTCAGCAGCACATCCATGATATAAACGCACAAATTCAGCAAGAGTCCAATCAATTCCAGAGACGACAATTGTTGCGTCTTGCATACTTGGATCTATGTCATCAGAGAGATGTGCCGCATCTCTATTATTGCGTATATCATAAATTACTCTTAATGTACGAGGAATATGTAAGCGGATTGAATCAGAATGTAAATGCTTTGGGGTGTTTGAAAGATTAATTGCCAATTTCTCAACGTCTAATTGTCTTCCCAGCGGCGTAAAACTACCAGTCGTTATTTGTTCTAGTAAACGAAAGGCAGCTTCACAAAATCGTCCACCCTCCACAGCATTCAATCTCAGACCACCAACTTGAAATTCTTGCTTTGCCTCTATATAGGATTCCAAAAGCTCATCAACTAATGAGTGGTCAAAATGAGCGTAAAGGCTGGATTGAATAACGGTAAACATAAGCCTGTATTCATTATTTGTTACTTGCTAGTTTTCTTTTTTCTTTTAGCCGAATATTTCTTTCGCTTAACTTTATTCTTTTCTATGGCTTTTTTTACCTCTTCTCGGTCAGGGAGTGCTTCTACCACAGCTTCTCCTAAAACTGACATTTGTTTATTACCTGCTCCAGCTTTGGCAAAATATCCATCTCTTTCTGCATTTCGAACAAATACGGCAGTGTTTGAGAAATCTGGTTGTGCGGCATCCCGATTTAGCTTTGTAATATTTTTAGTTTTAAAATGTGGGGTATCAGCATAGTGAGATAGATAATATCCAAGACATGTCACCCTCTCAACCTCAGAAGAAGGCTTTTTAAGAGACATGAAATCCTTAGGCGTCAAAGGCTGACCATTTTTAGTATTTGGATTATCATTACCAAGCAAATCTGAGCTTGCTTTTAACCCTCCGCCCATAATCAACAAGATGACTTCTCGTGCAACTTTCTCTGTAATACTTTTGTCTTTTATTGTTATATCTCCTCCTGATAAATTTAATTTATATAATGGTTGTTTTTCGTTTTCCATATATGCTAAATTAGTCTAATAAATCATAAAGTTAGTCTACATATGACTTTTATGACTGTCAAGTATAAAAATTTATGAAATTTACCATTTAACACGAACACTTCAAATCTTTTCTAGAAAAAAATTTCCCCATAAAACCTTCTGTTGTTTTGTATTACTTAGCGCTTAACCCGAAGTGGTTCGCATTAAAACAACCCGAATTATCGGGTTGTTTTTATTCCCATAAATATTGTTTTTACAAATCTCTGGGATGTTACAATAACAATATATGAAAAGAGGTTTTACGCTCATAGAACTCCTTGTTGTAATAGCAATTATCGCAGTGCTCACATCTGTTGCACTTGCTTCATTTGAGCAAGCAAAAATAAAAGCACGAGACGCACGAAGAATGTCTGATCTTGGTGAAATCGAAAACGCACTCAACCTATATTTCACAGAACACAATCTATTCCCTATTGAACCTTCGGTTGTCACAATCACAGGAGAAGATGATTTCTCAACAACCCTCGAAACAGGAGGACACATCAGCGAAACTCCAATAGATCCATTTTCTCCAACATACGACTATACATATGTATCAAACTCTTCAGGAACGACATATACAATTACATTTTGTCTTGAGGGAACATCTATCGCGAGTTATGCTCAAGGATGTAGTAACACACTCACACCATAATTATGTTTCAATGGCGCACAGCAGAATATGACCTTATAGAAAAAGGAGTTGATTGGTTTATTGCCGTGTTTGTGATTGCGATTTCTATCGCAGTTAGCGCATTTATGTTTGGAAATATTTTGTTTGGAGTGTTTGTAATTGTTGCAGCCATTGCGCTATCGCTCCAAGGTGCTAGAGATCCAGATATTCTCGATGTTGAAGTAAATGAACGAGGTATTTCTATAAATGAGAAGTTTCTTGCATATAAAGATCTAAATGCTTTTTGGGTAGAATATGACTCGCAGCTACTTCTAATTCGAACACAAAAATTATTTCATCCACATATAGTTCTCCCTGTCACAGATGTAGATAGCGACGAACTCGCCGAGTATTTGTCTAACTTTCTAGAAGAGGAAGAAATGGAAGAATCTCTCTTTCATAAGATTTTGGAATACTTGGGATTTTAATTTGTGCTCTCGCCAAGAATCGAACTTGGATCACAGGTTCCGCAAACCTGTATTCTATCCATTAAACTACGAGAGCGTGTGTTGAGTATATCTAAAAAAAACACATTGTTAAACACGTTGACCCAAAATACATATAACTGTATTGTCTTAAATAGAAACTCAAACAAAACAAGAGGTTTATAATGCACCAACTAAAAGCGCTCGAGGAAAAAGTTTTAGCTGAATTCCCAGAAGCCACCACAGAACTCGACCTTGCAGATAATCCAAATGGACGTTCTTTTCTTGATATTAATTGGAAAGAAAATTTTGCAACGGTCGGATGGCAGCAAGAACACGGCTTTGCTGTCTGGGAAGAACTAAATACGGTTTTCGGACAAGGTCCTGACAAGAAAGTTACAAGCCTGGAAGAAGCGTTTGACGAAGTGAAGCGCCTTTTCTCCAGCTAGTATCTTAGCCCACTTAAAGCCCCTTCTCACGAAGGGGTTTTGTTTTTATTGACTCAAAACCACTAGGGCTGTATTGTCTAGAAGGAAACACACAAACAAAGAGGAGTCATGAATACAGAACTTCAATATTCTCCTGAATTGGAAAAAGCTATTGAATCAGGCTCGATGCCGATGGAAACCCTTGAATTGGTACAGGAATTCATAAGGAGCGTACATGCGCAAAAGAGCGGTTTTGACTGCTTTGACAAGGTTGATCTTGAAAAAATTACTCGTATCTATTCACTGATTGGTTTCGAGGATGAAACCAAAACAGTTGTGGCGCTACGTGTTGAAATTTTCAATGGAGACATTGCTCATCCGCTTAGTATAGTGACCGTTGGTTTCAATGCCGACATGTCAGGCGTAAACGGATTCTCGCTCACAAACAAAGAACTTGTGTAGCAACAAAAAGCCCGCCAAAGTTTTGTTTTACAAAATTTAGGCGGGCTTTTCTTATTGATTGTTTTTGATGAATGCTGAGAGTCGTGATTTCTTTCGTGCTGCTGTGTTTTTCTTAATGATTCCTCGTTTTGCAGCCTTATCAATTGCTTTGTATGCTTCGTTTAGCTTTTCGTTTGCTTCCTTTGTCTTTTTGTCTGTTGCAAGAGTCTTTACTTCCTTAACCACGCTATTCATTGCTCGCTTTCTTCGCAGGTTAAAAACGCGCTTCCGATCTGCGCTTCTGATTGCTTTTTTTGCTCCTTTTGTAATAGCCATAATTAATTTGTGTGTTGTCGGAAATATATCCGACTACTGAGTGAGCATAATACCATGAAATCACCCATGTGCAAGAGAAATATCGTTAATCTCTTGTCAATAAAGGGGTATACTATAGATAATGATAAGGAAAATTAAGGGTACAGTAGAAGAAGTTACTGACAAACTCGCAATTATAGCCACACAATCAGGGCTTTCATACGGGGTGTATTGCTCTCCAGCAACTCTATCTTCCCTTTCTGTTTCGGAAAAAGAAGTTTCATTGTGGACAGATTTGGCGGTTCGAGAGAATTCACACGAACTATACGGATTCAACACACACGAAGAACTTTCTTTCTTTGAACTTTTGATTGGAATCTCTGGGATTGGCCCAAAAGGCGCTGTGGGAATTCTGTCTGTTGCAGACATAAAGACACTGCGAACTGCTATTGCTTCTGGCGACACATCATATCTCACAAAAGTATCAGGTATTGGAAAGAAAAGCGCAGATAAAATAGTGCTAGAGCTTCGGGACAAGATTGGATTGATTGAATCAGACTATACAGATACACTCAAAGAAGACACCGAGGCAATAGAGGCACTAAAATCTCTTGGATACACACACATACAAGCACGAGATGCGCTAAAAGAGATTTCTGAAGAAACAAGCGGCGTGTCTGAGCGTGTGCGCGAAGCGCTAAAATATTTAGGATCATAATATGGAAAAAATTCTCCGAACAATAAAAAACATAGTCCCAGAGTGGATTCTTAATATTGTATTGCCTACATACCATTTTGTTTTGGCGTTTATAAGTGCACTTGTGTATTGGTTCCCTTCTCGGAGGGTCACAGTAATTGGAATCACCGGAACAAAAGGAAAAACAAGTACCACAGAGATACTCAGTGCAATACTCGAAGAAGCTGGTTACAAAACAGCCGTTGCCGGTACGCTTCGTTTTAAAATCGGAAATGAGGTAACAGAAAATAAATACAAAATGACAATGCCTGGTCGCTTCTTTTTACAGCGCTTTATGAGAAAGGCACAAAAAGCAGAATGTCAGTTTGTGATACTTGAAATGACTTCACAAGGAGTGCTCCAGTCTCGTCATCGTTTTATTTCTCTTGATGCGCTTATATTCACAAACCTTGCGCCAGAACACATCGAAGCACATGGTTCATATGAAAATTATAGAGATGCAAAACTAAAACTCGCCAAACTTCTTGAGCGCTCAAGAAAAAAGAGTCGTGCAATGATTTCAAATGTGGATGATAAAGAAGGAGAGAGGTTTCTTTCTGTGCGTGTGCCATACAAATACCCCTATTCACTAAAAGACGCAGAACCATACACTCTTCTAAAAGACGGTTCAGAAATGACTGTTGATGAAACGCCTATTCATACACACCTTGCGGGAGCGTTTAATATATACAACATGCTCGCAGCTATAAGATGTGCACAACACTTTGGTGTAACAATACAATCTGCAAAAGACGCGCTTGAAAACTTTAAAGGCATCCGCGGTCGCCTTGAATATATCGATGAGGGACAAGACTTTAATGTGATTGTTGACTATGCACACACACCAGACTCTCTTGAGAAGGTATATGAAGTGTTCCAAACCTCAAAAAAGATCTGCGTTCTTGGAAACACTGGAGGAGGGCGTGATAAATGGAAACGAAAAGAGATGGCCAAAATAGCAGAAAAGCACTGCTCTACAATAATCCTTACCAATGAAGACCCTTACGATGAAAACCCTCAGGACATTGTGGATGAAATGGCTCGAGCAATTTCAATACCAAAATACAGAATCATTATGGACAGAAGAGAAGCTATAAAAGAGGCTATAAATATTGCAGAAACTGGAGATACTGTTTTGATTACCGGAAAAGGTACTGACCCATACATCATGGGACCAAATGGGACGAAAATGGACTGGGATGATGCAATGGTGGCACGAGAAGAGCTTGGGGCTCGCGGTGGTGAGAATAAATAATTATTAGTAATATTAGGTTATGAAAGATTTAAAGTGGTTTATCGGAGTACTTATAGCACTTGGTGTCGTCTGGTTTATCACAGGCGGTCCTGAGCGTGCGTCTTCTCGCGACCCTTTTATTCATCAACCAAACCCAATTGGAGAAGGTGGAACATACAATCATGGTGGTCTCTTCCGAAACTTCTCTATCTTCCCTTCTTCTGGTTTAAATGTTCCCCAAGACAACAATGAGCTCGAGGATATTATTGAAGATTCAAATGTAAATACTGTATCTCCTTATAGCAATGGAGTAACCATGTCTACATCGGGCGCACGAGCCGATGAAGCAGATGATGAATACATAACACTACGAATTGCACAAAATATATCAGAGCCAGTACTTCTAGATGGCTGGAGACTACGAAGCACCGTAACTGGAACAGATGTTTTGATTAGCGGTGCATCATATCTACCTAGACTTGGTGGAAACAATCAAGAATATACAATCAGAGCAAACCCTGGCGACGAGATTATTATCACTACAGGTCGTTCGCCTATTGGAGTTTCATTCAGAACAAATGAGTGTATTGGATACTTAGAGCAGTTCCAAGATTTTTATCCAAGACTTCCACAACAATGTCCGTATGCAGAAGATGAAATACCGGCTCAATATGAATTTGGCTCAGGCCCGAATGCATTCAACGAGGAGTGTATGGATATTGTAGAGCGAATTGGACGATGTGAAATAAATACACAAACACTTCCTATTGATATTCAACCTCAATGTAGAGAATTTATAAATAAATCACTCAACTACAACGGGTGTGTGGACCTTCATAGTAATGATTCTGATTTTTATGGAGACGAATGGCGAGTATATCTAGGGCGCACACAAGAGCTGTGGAAAGAGCGTCGAGAAGTTATTGAGCTTGTAGACGCAAACAACCGCGTTATTGACTCTGTTTCATATTAGAGAATAAAACTATTCCCGCCGTCACTGAGACGTTGAGTGACTCTTTTTCTCCAAACATTGGTATTTCAAGTATTGCGTCTGAATTTTTGAGGATTTCATCACTTACACCATCTACTTCATTACCTAAAACATAAAGTTGGTTCTTTTTTTGAGGTTTAAAATCATACAAAGACACAGAGTTCTTGTCCTGCTCAACAGAAATCACCTCACAATCTTTCTCTAACAACCCCAAGACTTCTTTTGAATCTTTTAAATATTCCCACTCCACAGACTCTTCTGCGCCGAGGGCTACTTTATGAAAATCTTTTCTCTTGTTCCCAAACCTGTCTAACGGACATGGAGTATTGCCACAAAGATATATCTTTTTTACACCACGAGCGTCTGCTGTTCTGAAAATCGAACCTACATTATGAACGCTCCTAATGTTTTCAAGTAGAATAAAAATCATACAAAGTGAATATACATACTCCGTGATACAATTACAACCATGTTAGCACTCTTTCCTTCCCTTCTTGATTTCTCAATACTTGCACCAGTACTACTTCGATTAGTTGTAGGGCTTTTGTTTGTGCGATATGGGGTACACAAACTAAATTCAAAAAGACATTCTTTTTATAGAAAAGGTATTGATAAAGAAAAGCAGGTTTCATCTATGGCTCTTCGCATCATTGGAATGCTCGAGGTGCTCGGTGGAGTATTTTTGGTTCTTGGTCTGTACACACAGCTTGTTTCTCTTGTCCTTATTGTGATTGTGTTTATGGCGCTTATTTCAAAACGCTCTGGCAAGATTTCAACAACATTTCCTCAAGAACACTATATTCTTCTTATCGCCGTCCTATTGTCATTAATGTTTTTAGGTGCGGGAATATTCGCATTTGATATCCCTCTCTAGTAGACTTAAAGCCATATTTGCGATATATTTTTGACTACTATCCGCCCGTAGCTCAGCTGGTAGAGCAGCAGCCTTTTAAGCTGACGGTCGAAGGTTCGAGTCCTTCCGGGCGGACATTGATAATAAAAACTCCCTTTTGGGAGTTTTTATATTGAAAGAATCACCTCTTCTATTCCCTCTTCAAGATTTAATAATCGTCTTCTGGCTTCGTGGTAAGTGTTACTTAAATCTGTATATACACTCTGTATAGACTCCTCACCAAATTTACCCAAAGCACGTTTTGATTTGTTATATACAAAAGGTTTTAGACCTGCCCCATTAGGAGTTTGTGCTTTTCCTGATTGAATCATGCTCTTTATCTGCCACAACAACATTGAATGTATCTCTTCTGGTGACACACCTCTACTTAAAGCTTTTTGATACTCAACCCATGCGCCTTGTGCATCTTTTTGTGCAAAAGCGTCAGTCAAAGGAAAGAGTGTGGGTGCTTTTTTCTTCTCTATTTGTTTTGAATATTCTTTTATCTTAAGAGCGTGTTTTTCAAGCTTTTTTAGAACCGCTTTAGTTAGAGACTCTTCTTCTAAAACAAAAATATTTTCTGACGAAGCAATGTCTGCGATATTATCAATAAATATTTCTCTTGTGTTTTTATCACTGCACACAGAATCAAGCACAATAATATATCGCTTCTCAAAAAGTCCCTGACCAGATATTTTATCTTTTAAAACATCCTCACTAATTGTCTCTGGAGTAACACGAAACATATTAGAGTCTGGCTTTTTCTCTAAAAGAGCGTCAACAAGTAGCCTTGTCTGCTCCCTAACCTTGTCTATGTCTGTGCCATACATTACATACAACATATATCTACTCTATTTCTTTTAAGTCACCCCAGTGTGGCCCCACGCCAGCATTTGCAATAAATGTAATGCCCTCTGTGTCTTCTGTTGGAATCACGTCCTCCATTATTTCTTTTAGTGCCTTTGCGTGCTTTTCTGCCTTTTCTGTTGGAATCTCAAAAACAAGCTCATCGTGCACCTGAAGAAGCATTTTTATTTCACCAGAAAGATCTTCTTTTTGAATATGCTCATCAATTTTTATCATTGCCCGCTTTATAATGTCTGCTTGCGTACCCTGAATTGGTGCATTTATTGCCATTCTTTCTGCTTGTGCACGCACAAATGGAAGTTTTGAATCAATTCCTTCAAAATATCTTCGTCTACCAAACAATGTTTCTGTGTATCCATTTTTATGAGCAAATGCTTTTTGCTCATCTATAAATTTTGAAATACCAGTAAAAGTCTTGAAGTATCTGTCGTAGAAATCCCGTGCTTCTTTTTGTGTACTTCCAATATTTTTCTTCAAAGCATTTACACCCATCCCATAAAGAATTCCAAAGTTAATTGTTTTTGCTTTAGCACGCATTCCTTTATCAACCTCTTCAGGCGACACTCCAAACACCTCTGCAGCTACTTGTGAGTGAATATCCTCGTTGTTTTTAAATATCTCAAGAAGCTTCTCGTCTTTTGAAAGAACCGCTGCAATACGAAGCTCTATTTGAGAGTAGTCTATAGCCACCAAGCTAGATCCTTTGGGTGCAGTAAATGCATTTCTGATAATTCTTCCTTTCTCTGTACGAATTGGAATATTTTGTACATTTGGATTTTGTGATGAGAGCCTTCCTGTAGATGTTCCTGTTTGAACAAATGTAGCGTGGAGTCTGTCTTCTTCATCAAGTTGCTCGGGAAGGGTGTCTATATATGTAGAAAGTAGTTTTTGAAGCTCTCTATACTCAAGTATTTCTTTAATTATAGTGTGTTTATCAGATAGTTTTTGGAGCTCTGATTCACGTGTAGAATACGAGCCTGTAGAGGTCTTTTTTATCTTTGCATCTCCTTGTATCTGCATTTTCCCAAACAAGATTTCTCCAAGTTGTTTAGGAGAATTGAGGTTAAAAGTCTCACCTGCTTGTTTGAAAATGCTTGTTTGTATCTCGGCAAGCTCCTCATGATATTTCTTTGATATGTTTTTCAAAAAATCTTTGTCTATAAGTACACCTTCTTTTGTCATCTTCTTTAAGATAGGTATGAGTGGCAACTCTATCTTTTCATACACATACATAAGTTGCTTTTCATGAAGCTCTTGGAGAATCTGCTCTTTTGCCTTTTTAAAGTCTCGAGTCGATGCGTAGCGTAATATGTCATCAAGTGTTGGGTTTGAGATTGTAGAATCCAAAAGCCAGAGAGCTATACCAACACGCTCAATCTCACCATCGTCTACCTTTTCTTTTATTTCGTTTAGACTTTGTTGCCTGGCTTTTCCTCTGTCCTCAAGAGAAAACATCTCCTCTACACGAGCTCCGAGAGTTCTAAAAGTGAGCTCGTCAAAAAGGTTGAGAATATTTTCTGGAGATACTTCTTCTTTCCATTCTTTTTCTGGTAGAGAAAAATCAACTGGTGCATCGAGACGAATTGTTGCAAGTGTTTTAGAAAAACGAGCGTCTTCTTCTCCTTCTTTTAGAAGGTTTATAATCCGTGGAGTAAGCCCCGCGCTCTTAAACGCTTCTTCGTCTTTAGCTAATTTTTTGTATATATCTTCAACAGAACCAAAAGAAGTAATAAGAGTTGTTGCTGTTTTTTCTCCAATCCCTTTAATTCCTTTTATATTGTCTGATGGGTCACCCCGAAGACCTTTATAGTCAGGAAGAAGTTCAGGCCCAAAAGAAAATCTCTCTTCTACCGCATCTTCGTTGTATATGATTGTGTCTTTTATGCCTCGTTTGAGAGTGTAAACACGCACCCTATCCCCTTTTACAAGCTGTAGTGTGTCCATATCACCTGAAGCAATCACCACATCGTGTTCTGTGTTGTTATGCAAATCATTTGCAATCGTCCCTAAAACATCATCTGCTTCAAAACCTTCTGCTTCATATATAGGAATAGAAAATGCCTCGAAAAGGTCTCTAGAACGATCTATTTGTGTCACCAAGGCGTCGTCTGTTTCTTTTCTGCCCGCTTTATATTCTTCATAAACTTCGTGCCTGTGTGTTGGACCTTTTAGATCAAAGGTTGCAATAATATAGTCAGGCTTTAGCTCACCAATAATTTTAATAAGCATTGTTGAAAGCCCAAAAAGCGCACCTGTTGGCTCTCCTGTGTTTGAAACAAAGTCAGGAAGTGCGTGGTATGCACGATGAATGATTGCGTGTGTGTCTAAAATAACTATTGTTTTTTTCTCTTTCTTTTTAGCCATTGTGTGTATATGTAATTTCGCGTGCTGTTTCATTTAAATGAGCAAAAGAAAGACAGTGCGCATTCTCTGGTATTGCATCTTTTATCTTTTCTGGCCATTCAATAAATATAATTGTTTTGGAATCTAGTAATAATTTATCCCAACCAAGACTTTTGATGTCTTCTGAGTCCTCAAGACGATAAGCGTCTATGTGAACAAGCTTGTCAAAAGGCTTGTTTGTGAGAGGGTATGTTTTTTGTATTACAAATGTGGGGCTTGTTATAGGTTCTTTGATACCAAAATATGTTCCCACGGATTGAGTAAAAGTAGTTTTTCCTGAGCCTAAATCACCTGAAAGCGCTACAACAGTTGCACCCTCTTTTGGCTGTAGTTTTTCACAAAAATCTTGTGCAAATTCTTCTATATCCTCTCGTTCTATCACCTTTTTCATCCCGTAGTAAAAAATTAGTTTGATTAATTAGACAAGTTGGTTTCGACACAACCAAGTCTATCTCTCATTTCCCGTAAGTATGTCTAATTAATCTCTGTTGAAGTAGTTAGCACTACTTCAACGAACTAATTTATACTACGGGATTCATACATAAATAGTACCACGAAAAGAAAAAAGGCCGACGAAATTGGATTTCGTCGGCCTTTCATGGTTTCTTCTACTACTAGTAAGGCGTGACCTTAACTCCCAGCAGACCGTTGTAGTGGCGATAAACGCTCACATCAACCATTGCGCACCCTGAATTTCTGTCGAAGCGGCTTGCTTTAACAGATACAGGATCGGCGCGGACAGTTCGATTTTCCGAATCAATGAGATTCACATAGACATTCACTCGCGCGTCTGCTATGTACCTCCCATATTCATCAGAGAGCCTGTCTCTGTCGATGGTATGGCGTGAGTAACCAAGATACGGCACATTGACAAAATTGTCCTCCTGGCCGGTCTTGGCACGAACTGTCATCCCTTCCTCGGTTGAGTTGAAGACTTCTACGCACCCAGCGTAATGGGCGTCGAAATATCCCCCTTCTTCAGTGAGAGAGTCAACGACACCGCACCCTGTCAAAAACACAACAGAGCAGATCAAGAAAATACGTTTCATCGTATTATGCTCTAAAGAGCGGTTGGTGATACTTCTATATATATTATACCATTTTATATACCTATTTGTCAAGAACGACTATATAGCTTCTATCCCCTATTTAAGCCACATAATCCACTTGGCTAATGTTACAATAGGCTTATATGGTTGAGTTCAACGAAGAAGAACATATTAAAAAACTACAACAAATACGCTCTCAAGAGGAAGAGGATTTGGCGCGGGTGCTTTCAGAGAAATATGGAGTTTCATACGCAGACCTTTCTGGTATAGGAATCGATACAGACGCTCTTAAAATGGTTCCGGAAGAAACTTCTAGGGAAAATGAAGTTGCTCTTTTTGATATTGTAGGAAAAAAGCTGGCGCTTGCCGCTCGCTCACCCCAAAAGGAATCTACTAAGAAAATGATCTCTGAACTACAGTCAAAAGGATACGAAGTGACTGTATATATGGTGTCTCAAAAAAGTCTTGAGAAAGCGTGGGGGCGATACAAAGACATAAACTTTACCACAGAAACCTCTGTAGGTCTTTTGGATATATCAAATGAAGAAATTGAGTCGTTTGTAGAAAAACACAAAACACCAGACGAGGTTCGAACGCTTATACAAGAAGTTCTTTCTCTAAAAAAGGGTCAGAGAGTTACAAGAATAGTTGAGACTATTGTTGCAGGAGGAATCGCACTCTCAGCATCAGATGTTCATATTGAACCACAAGATGATGAGGTTGAAATAAGAATGCGTCTTGATGGTATCTTGGTGCCATTTATTTCTTTTGACTATGACACCTACAAACTTCTTCTATCTAGAGTAAAACTTCTTTCAGGTCTAAAGCTAAATATTACCGAGAATGCACAAGACGGAAGATTTAGTATCCATATAGCAGATACAGAGATCGAAATCCGAACATCAATACTTCCAGGAAACTATGGTGAGTCTATTGTGCTTCGTATCCTAAACCCAGACACAATATCACTTGAGCTATCTGACTTGGGAATGAGTGATGTTCTGCAAGAGCAAGTTAAAAAAGATCTTGCTCGACCAAATGGAATGATCTTAAACACAGGACCAACGGGCTCAGGAAAGACAACCACACTTTACGCATTCCTCAAACACATATACAAACCGGGTATTAAAATCATAACCATTGAGGACCCTATCGAATATCACCTTGAAGGGATCACACAAACACAAGTTGATCGCTCAAAAGGCTACACATTCCTAGAGGGCTTGCGAAGCGCTCTTCGACAAGACCCTGATGTAATCATGGTTGGTGAGATTAGAGATGAGGAAACCGCAAAAACTGCTGTGAATGCCGCCCTCACAGGACACCTCGTGCTATCAACCCTTCACACAAACAACGCATCGGGCACTTTCCCACGCCTTGTAGACCTTGGGGTAAATCCTCACACACTTGGCTCTGCTCTTCAGTTAGTAATTGCCCAACGACTTGTAAGAAAAATTCGGCCTGAGTGCAAAACATCTGTTCCAACAAATGAATCTGATCGTGAATTAATACAAAAAACACTCAATTCACTTTCTGCAAAAGACCAGAGCACACAAACACTCGATCCTCTGACTGTTTCTGATATAAAAAATGAGTGTGCCTCTCGTGATGATGGTGGGTACAGTGGTCGTGTCGGTATCTTTGAAGCAATACACATGGATACAGGGCTTGAAGAACTTCTTAAAAACTCTCCTGGCGAACGAGAGGTGGCACAATCCCCTTCTGTTTCAAAAAATATAACACTCCAAGAAGACGGAGTTCGAAAGGTTCTCGAAGGAGTTACAACACTCGAGGAACTTCGTCGTGTTGTGGACGTATCATAAGGCTTGTTTGACATAGCCGAGTCACAATTTTGTGCTGGTTGTTTGTCGTGGTCTTTCAATTACTTGTGTGTATAATCGAATACAGAGAAACAAAACAAAAAACACCCGCGTTAACGGATGTTTGTTCCTTCAATCGAACACATAAACCTCTAAGTAATGCTAGATGCAAGAAATAGCCCTATGTTTTCTAAGGATAGAGTCAGTTTATATATAAAAAATATACATACCCAATTCGTCCTCGAAAGCCATAAATTACTTAGAGGTTTATATGTTTGATTTTCAAAATATCTCTCAACAAAAGCGTTTTATTGCTGTTGCAGATCTCACAAGAAATCGGGTAAAGTTTAGCATAAAATAGATATCATGTCAATACCCTCAAACAACCCGTCTCAAGAGCCCAAAAACGACACTGTTTCAATGTCTTTGGACTCAACATTGCGCCCACACACATGGGATGACTATGTAGGACAAGAAACAATCAAGAAAAACCTAAAAATACTATTAAAGGCAGCCCAAGAACGTGGTCACGTGCCCGAACACCTGCTGTTTTATGGGCCCCCTGGACTTGGCAAAACCACTCTTGCTCATCTTATTGCAAAAGAGTTTGGTGCACAGATGAAAATCACCTCAGGACCTGCGATTGAAAAGGTTGGAGACCTTGCTTCTATACTTACAAACCTCTCGCCAGGAGACATTTTATTTATAGATGAGATACACAGACTTAATAAATCTATTGAGGAGGTACTCTACCCCGCTATGGAGTCACGGGTTCTCGATATTATTATTGGCAAAGGCCCATCTGCACGAACAATCCAGCTTGAGCTTCCTCCTTTTACACTTATTGCAGCAACAACACAGATAGCACTTCTCTCTTCCCCCCTTCGTTCTCGATTTTCTGGTGGTGTATTTCGACTTGAGTTTTATACAGAAGAAGAAATAGCACGAATACTCTCACGGTCTTCTAATTTACTTAATATAGAGACAGACAAAGAAGCACTTTCTGAAATTTCTAAACGAAGCAGGTTCACTCCACGAACGGCAAACTACTTTTTGAAGAGATGTCGTGACTTTGCTCAAGTTCACAAAGAATCAATGTCTCCTGATGTTGTTGTAAAAGCGCTTTCACTTCTTGAGATTGACGAGAAAGGTCTTAATGCGTACGACAGAAAGATACTTGAAATGATTATAGATACTTTTGGGGGCGGGCCTGTAGGTCTTGGGACACTAGCAGCAGCAATCTCTGAAGAACGCTCTACTCTTGAAGAGGTTCATGAACCTTATTTAATGAGACTTGGTTTTATAGAACGAACACCAAGGGGTCGTGTAGCAACACCACGTGGCTATGAGCATTTAGGATATACAATACCTCAAGATTCCCAGAAATCTCTTGATTTGTAAGCTTGTTTTCTATAATCTATTTTTAAATAACAAATAAAAAATGGCAGGACATAATAAATGGTCAAAAATTAAACATAAAAAAGCGGCAACCGACGCACAAAAGAGCAAGATTTTTTCAAAACTTGTTCGTCTTATTCAGGTTGAGTCAAAAAGATGTGGTGGAGATGAGAACGATCCAGGACTAAGAGCAGTAATTGATAAAGCAAAGAAAGAAAACATGCCTAAAGACAACATCGAGCGCGCAATTAAAAAGGGCGCTGGTGGTGATTCAAGCGATTTAGAAAAGATTACATACGAAAGCTATGGCCCAGGAGGTGTTGCTATGATTATTGAAGTTCTTACTGACAGCAGAAACCGAGCTGCCGCAGAAATACGACATATTCTTTCAAAAAACAACCTAGAACTTGCAAGTCCTGGATCTGCAACATGGGCGTTTGAAAGATCTGGAACAGACTGGGTTCCTCACACAAACACACCACTCTCAGATGAAGATATTGAAAAGCTGTCTGTTGTTGTAGAGGCGCTTGAAGAACACGACGACGTCCAAGAAGTCTTCACTAACGCAGAATAATGCGCGTTATTGCTTTTGACCCTGGATACGATAGATGTGGGGTCGCTATTTTAGAGAAACAAAAAGGAAAAGAGGTTGTTTTGTTTTCAGGTTGTATAGAAACAAACAGAAAGGATTCTTTAGATGTTCGTGTTTCTGATATAGGAAAAGAGGTCGAGGAGCTTATTTTAAAACATAAACCCTCTCACCTTGCTCTTGAAACACTCTTTTTTAATATAAACAAAAAGACGGCAATTGATGTTGCCCAAGCACGAGGTGTTTTGCTTTACCTTGGTGGCAAACATAGTCTTCGTGTTTGTGAATACACACCTTCTGCAATAAAAGTTGCTGTTACAGGACACGGTAGAAGCGATAAAAAGCAGATTATTTCAATGATTCCTCGCTTAGTTTCAATAGAAAAGAAAATACAACACGACGACGAATGGGATGCCATCGCGGTGGGTATTACATGTATTGCGAGTGAAAAAGAGTATTAAGAAATAACAACTTTAATAAAGCGTGTTTTCCCTATTTTGTATACACCACTTTCTTGAATGGTGTATTTTTTGTTTGTTATTTTTTCGTTATTGTCTGTATTTTTTACAGCCCCTTGATCAACCAGTCTATTGAATTCTGATTTTGATGAAACAAGTTCTTTCTTAAGAGCAACATCACAAAGCATAGCCCCTTTTTCTACACTTACTTCTTCTATGTCTTCTGGTACACCACCTTGAGCAAATGTATTCTCAAAATCGTCTCGTGCATTATCAGCATCTTTTGAAGAGTGATAAAAAGAAACAATTTCGTGAGCTAGTCTAACTTTTAGGTCTTTTGGGTTTACTCCGCTTTCAAGGTCTTTTTTGACCTCCTCAACCTCTTGTATAGACACAAAAGTTAACAGCTCAAAACCAGACACAATCATGTCATCACTCCAGCTCATTATTTTTCCAAACATTTCTTGTGGGGAGTCTTGGAACGTAACCATGTTACCTGTTGTCTTCCCCATTTTTTTACCTTCTTTATCCGCAAAGAGTTTTGTGGTTATCACAAACTTCTCTTTATCACTCATTTGCTTCATAAGCGTTCGCCCTGCAAGCATATTAAATGTTTGATCATTGCCTCCAATTTCTCCATCAACATCCATATGTACGCTGTCATACCCTTGCATAAGAGGATACATAAACTCATGAATATATAGAGGTGTTCCAGAGTCAATTCTTCGCTTAAACAGGTCTCGTTTAATCATTTGCTCAACAGTAAAGTGAGATGCAATGTTTATAACATCAGAAAAAGATAGTTTCGAAAGCCATTTATTGTTGTTTTTTAGTATTGCTTTATTTCTACCAGAAAAAGATAGAAATTTTGACGCTTGTTTTTTGTATAGTCGAGCATTTTCTTTTACCAACTTAGGAGTAAGTCGTTCTCGAACCTCTGTTTTATCAGGATCTCCTGAGAGCGCTGTAAAATCTCCAATAAGAAGGATAATCTCATGTCCCATGTCTTGAAGTTCTTTTAGTTTTTTCAAAACAATCGCGTGTCCGAAATGAAGCGTTGGACCTGTTGGATCAATGCCGAGATACACCTTCAACCTCTTACCTGAAGTAAGCTCTTTTTCTACAAACTCTTTGTTTGGATATACATTCTCGACTCCTCGAGAAAGAAACTCTTCTATATTGGTCTTCATAATTGTTATTTTAGAATATATATGTATCATACCAAACCACAGAAAATCGTGTATCTTGTACTGAAATATCATTCATTGCGATGTATACTTAACACTACATATGTCTAAATACAAACGTAAAAATCGAAAAACTCGTGCACTGACTGATTTGTTTAAAATTGTTCTTATTTTTGGTCTTTTTTGTTTTGGTGTTGTTGTTTTTTGGATAACAACATTTGATGTTCCAGACCTTAAATCTTTCGAAGAACGAAAGGTTCTACAATCTACAAAAATTTATGATAATACTGGGGAAATTCTTCTCTATGAGTTCAATAACAACGATATAAAGCGCTCTATTGTTGAGTTTGATGAAATCTCTCGACATATAAAAAATGCAACAATAGCGATTGAGGATGCCGAATTTTATGACCATCACGGAATCAAGCCAAGAGCTATTATTCGTGCGGTGTTTGTAAACCTTACTTCACTTGAATTCTCACAAGGAGGTTCAACAATTACACAACAGGCTATTAAGAACTCTGTTCTAATACAAGACAAAAAGATCTCAAGAAAGCTAAAAGAATGGGTCCTTGCTTTAAGGTTAGAACAAATCATTTCAAAAGAAGCTATTTTGACACTTTATCTTAACGAAGTTCCATATGGAGGAAGTGTTTATGGTGTACGAGAAGCAACACAACTATTCTTTGGAAAAGAGCCAAATGAAGTAACACTAGCAGAGTCTGCATACATAGCAGCAATTCCACAAGCTCCTACTTTTTACTCTCCATACGGAAGCAACACAGACAGGCTTGAGGTACGAAAAAACCTTGTTCTCGAGAAAATGCTTGAAAATGGATTTATTACAGAAGAACAATACGAAGAAGCTAAAGATGAGGATGTTGAATTCAAACCTCGCGCAACACTGGGTATTCGAGCCCCCCATTTTGTTTTCTTTATAAGTGAATACCTTGAAAACAAATATGGTTCGAGAGTTCTGGAAGAAGGAGGTTTGAGCGTTACAACAACTCTTGATTATTCTCTTCAAGAAAAAGCTGAAGAAATTGTAAAACGATATGCTCTTTCAAATGAAGAAAACTTTAATGCAAGCAACGCTTCATTGGTTGCAGTAGAACCTGAAACCGGTCACATAAAAGTAATGGTTGGTTCTCGTGATTATTTTGATGAAGAAATAGATGGAAACTTTAATGTTGCAGTAAGTCACAGACAACCAGGTTCTGCTTTTAAGCCTTTTGTTTATGCAACCGCATTCAAGAAAGGATATACCCCTGAGACAGCCGTATTTGACGTAGAAACAGAGTTTTCAACCGAATGTAGTCCTGACAGCAAACCACTTCGTTCTGACGCTGTATGTTATCGCCCAGGAAACTATGACGGAAACTTCCAAGGTCCTATAACTCTTCGAAATGCCCTAGCTCAATCAGTAAACATCCCCGCTATTAAAGCCCTTTATTTGGCTGGATTAAATAGCTCCCTGAGAACAGCTCGTGATATGGGAATTGAAAGTCTTACAAACGTTGATCAATATGGTCTTACTCTTGTTCTTGGAGGTGGTGAAGTTTCTCCTCTTGAAATATCGTCTGCATATTCTGTTTTTGCAAATGACGGAATACGAAATGAACCAACTGGTGTAATAAGAATCGAAGATAGTAATGGAAATGTTCTTGAAGAGTATAAAAAACGATCAACAAGAGCTCTTGATGAAAATGTTGCACGTCTTATCTCAGACGTACTTTCAGACAACGAAGCGCGTACACCTGCTTTTGGAGCAAACTCCCCTCTTTATTTCCCTAATAGAGATGTTGCTGCTAAAACAGGTACCACAAACGATTACCGAGACGCTTGGACTGTTGGATACACACCAAACCTAGCTGTTGCTGCTTGGGCAGGAAACAACGACAACTCTTCTATGGATAAAAAGGTAGCTGGTTTTATTATCACACCACTATGGAGAGAATTTATGGATGTGGCACTATCTCAAATAGAAGATAAAAGATTTAAAATTCCTGAAACAGTTAAAAAAGAATCTCTTCCTCCACAACTTCGTGGTGTTTGGCAAGGTGGGCTAGTTTATACAGTAGACCAACTATCAGGTGGTCTTGCTACAGAATTCACTCCAGAAGAAACAAAACAAGAGAAAGTTGTTTTTGATCCGCATACAATTCTTCATTGGGTAGACAAAGATAATCCGCAAAGTGGAGATATTCCAAATAATCCAAGTGATAAATATTCTCAATATGATTTGTGGGAATACGCTGTTTCTAAGTGGGTAGCAGACACAAACCTTACTAGAGAAGATGAGTCTGTTATTCCAAATTTCTCAGATAACCTTCATACAAAAAACTCACAACCTCGTTTGGTTGTAAGTGGACTTTCTACTACATATTCGCCAGGTTCAAGAATCTCATTCTCTGTAACAAATCAAAACTCATATCCACTACGTAAAATAGAAGTATTCTTTAACAACAAATACATCGGAGAAGATACAACCGCTCCGTTCTCGTTTTCATTCACTCCAGATAATCCTCAAGAAAATAATACACTTATGATTATTGGAACTGATTCAATATACAACCAAGAAGAGTTTGAATATCAAATTCCTCTACAATAACTATTTGTTCATCGGCATTGCGATGTAGATAAAACTAGAATCCCCTACCCCTTGAACATAAATAGGTTTTCCAGGCCCTATTTTAAAAACCAAACTGTCTGTCGTTATTGATTGAAAACAATCAAAGACATTACGATAACTAAAACTAACTGTCTGCGGGTCTCCTGAGAGCGCTGCAGAGACATTAATTGAGCTTTCTCCAAGCTCTTTATTGCTTGTTTTTATAATAAACTTTTTCTCTTTTGGTTTTACCTCGAATGTAATTCTATTGAATTTGTCTGAGAAAATATTTGCCTGCTTCATAACATCAATAACATCTTGTTTTAGAACCACACACTCTGTTTCATACTCTTTTGGAATAATCTGCCTATAATCAGGAAATACTCCATCAACAACTCTTGATGTTACATACAAATCACCAATAGAAAATCCTATTTGATTTTGAGTAATACTTATCTCAACTTCACCTTTAATATCATCAAAAACCTTAATAACATCTGAAACATTTTTGAATGGAATCAAAATTGATTCAAAATCATCAAGTGATTTAAATGAAACACTCTTTTCTGCAAGTCTAAATGAATCTGTTGCAGCAAACACAACAGAACCTGACTCGTTATATATATAAACACTCGCAAGCTCTGGTTTCATACTTTGCGGTGAAGCACTGTACCAAACAGATTTTAGACCATGAATAAATTTATCAATAGGAAGTTTTAGTGTTTTATCAGACACAACACGAGGAATAGAAGGAAATTCTTCATGAGGATATGTTTTTACTTTTGTTTGTGAATTATTTGTAGTTACAAGAAGAGTATTATCTTTTGTTTCGAGAGTAATTTTTGAATCTTGAGTTATGTTCCCAATAAAACTCTTGAGAAGCTCGGCAGGAACAGCTACTGTGCCCTCTTCTTCAACTTTTACAGGTATTTTTATCTCAACTCCCAGATCAAGATTTGTTGCTCGAATAGTGAGAGTGTTATTTTTTGCTACAAGCAAAATATATTTCAATACAGGTAACGTAACATTTTTACTTGTTACCTTATCTGCTTTTGAAATTGCATTCTCTATTTTTTCTTTTAAACATTCTAACTTCATGGTTGTGTATTATTTTCTTTTTTAAATATATTATTACTATTATTAGGGCTGTTGATATGTGGGAAAGTTGTAAATATAAATCTATATAAGGATGTATTTGAAAATATTTTTTGTGAAAAACACTGCTTATATGAGGATTAATGGTGATAATTTGGTTAATAACTTTGACTGATTGATACTTATTAAATACTTTCAACATTTACTTTCTTTTTTATACCTAAGTTATTCATATTTGAAATCACCACCTATGCACATATTTATCCCCTATAACATATTTCTTATCTGGTGGATTTCTTGAGATAACACACTGTCTGTCTCTAACTCTTTCTTTATCTTTTCATACGAGTGAATTACTGTTGTATGGTCCCTACCCCCAAGTTTCTGGCCAATTGTTGGGTATGCGATGTTATAGTCTTCACGAAGTATATACATAATAATTTGCCGAGGTTTTACCACTTCTTTCTTTCTAGTCTTTTTATAAACATTCTCCTCTTCTATATTGTAAAAATCAGTAATGATTCGAATAATATCCTCAATAGGAGCTGTTCTTTTTGATTTAATACTGTTTCGTACAAGATGTTTTACCTCATTTAAAGAAAGTTCTCTATCTTTTAGTTGTGATTGAACAACAACAACATTAAATACCCCCTCAAGTTCTCGGATGTTGCTCCCAATCATAGATGCAAGATAATCAAGAACCTCTGGGTTTAGAGTTATGTTGTGTTGTTTTGATTTTGCTTGAAGAATCGCAACTCTAGATTCGTGGTCTGGTGGAGAAATATCAACTACCATACCTGCGCTAAATCGAGATTTAAGTCTATCTTCCATATTTTGAAGATAGTTTGGGTGCATGTCAGACGAGAAAATAATCTGCTTGTTGTTGTCGTATAGAGTATTGAATAGATGAAACAGCTCTTCTTGGCTCTTCTCTTTCTTAGAAAGAAACTGAATATCATCCATAATCAAAACATCGTATTTTCTATACTTTTCTTTAAAGAGGTTCATTTTATTTTGACGAATTGCATTTGTTACATCAACAACAAACTTCTCAGATGTCATATAAAACACTTTTATATTCGAATATGACTTCTTTAGGTGGTTTCCTACAGACTGAATAAGGTGTGTTTTACCACAACCAGTGCGTCCATATACAAAAAGAGGGTTATATACCACACCAGGACTCTTTATGATTGCCTGAGAGGCTGCATATGCAAGCTCATTGAATGGTCCAACAATAAAAGAATCAAAAGTATATCGAGGGTTAAGGTTGTCTTCCCTGTTTATGTATACATCACTTAGTGGTAGAGCTCCTTTTGTGAGATCAAGGTCACTTGAGTGTTCTGCTATTTCTTTTGCTTCAGGTTTTTCTCTTGTTACAACGTACTCAACACTTCGCACATGCTCTACAAGTTCTCTAAGGGTTTTGAGAATAAACTTATGATATTTCTCAGATAGCCATGTTTTTACAAATTCATTTGGTACTCCTATATATACAACTCCATCTTCTTCCTTTAAAATATATGTCTCGCTAAACCATGTGTTAAATGTTGCTTTTGTTACATTTAGTTCTGCTTCTACGAGTACGTTTTCCCAAAGTTGTTTTGTATCCATGTCTAAAAAGTTAGTGTGTCTATTATATAATGATGGGGAAAACGCTATAACTTGTGGAAAGTATGTAAATATGTTAATAATGTGTGGATACAATACCAGGATTAGTATATAAAAGTATGTCAACAACCCCATACCAGAGCAAAGCACGGTACAGGGCGAGAAATAGACAAAAACATACTCCTAGTATATAGTCTTAAGGTAAAAACTTGTAAATAATACGTTATGTCAACAACATATCAGCCCAAAAAAAGAAAAAGAAGTAAAACACACGGGTTTTTAACTCGTTCAAAAACAACTTCTGGGAAAAATATTCTCAAAAGTCGTCGAAGAAAAGGCCGAAAGAAGCTTTCAGTGTAAATACTATGTCAACACACAAGCACAGAGTTTCATCAAAAGACTTCTCTGTAGTTGTTTCAACTGGAAAAACAGTTAGAAACGGTGTGTGTACTCTTAAATATATAGAAAATGAGACACCACAATCCCCTACTTTGGTGTCTTTTTCTATACCAAAATCAGTTGAAAAAGGTGTAGTAAAAAGAAATAAGCTAAAAAGAGTGGGTCGAGAAGTCCTTCGTTCTGTATATAAAGATATAAAACCAGGTTTTGTTTGTGTGGTTTTTTGTTATAGCAACAACAAAGAAGACATAACAATAGACATGGTTAGAGAGCTTTTTGAAAAAGCAGAGCTTCTAAATTGAAAAGAAGCTTAAATCAGGTACAATAACACAATGATTGGATCAATTTGGAACACTATTATATATAATCCGTTGTACAACGGATTCATTTTTTTAGCGGACATTCTACCATGGGCAGACCTTGGTGTGATTATTATCCTATTTACTCTTGTTATTAAGCTTATTCTCTTCCCTCTTTCAATTCGCGCAACAAAAACACAACAAGCGGTGCGAACTATTGAACCAGAGATTAAAAAGCTCCGAGAAAAATATAAAAATGATAAACAAACACAAGCTCTCGAGGTTATGGAGCTCTATAAAGAGCACAATATAAAGCCTTTTTCTGGATTTCTTACTATTTTGATACAAATTCCTATTATTTTTGGATTGTATTTTATTTTCCTACGAGGTGGACTACCAATGGTTAACGCAGACATATTATATTCCTTTGTTAAAGTTCCAGAGATGATAAATACCACATTTCTCGGAGTGATGAATGTTACAGGAAAGAGCATTATATTGGCCCTGTTGACAGGTATAACTCAATTTTTCCATACAAAAATATCATTTAAGAATCAAGACGATTTAAATGATAAAAAACTCGGAGAAGGTTCTTTGAAGGATGATTTTGTAAAGACAATGAAACTACAAATGAAATACGTGCTACCTGTTTTTGTAGCGGTTATTTCATACACACTTTCAGCTGCAATCGCACTGTATTGGACAACAAGTAATATTTTTCATATAGTACAAGAGCTATATGTGGAGCGGATGGTACGTAATCCTAAGAAAAAGGATGAGTCCCCTGCCCCACAAAGCTCTTAGTATGAATGAAATCCAACAAATAAAACAACTTATAGAGGAAACACTAAATAAGATGGGTATTTCATACACATCAGTATCTGTTGTTGATACAGAGCTTCCTGACTACACTAAGTTTGATATTGAAACACAAGAGAGTGGAATGCTTATAGGAAAAGATGGAGAACACCTGTCAGCGCTATCTTTTGTTTTGAGAAAGATGCTTGAGAAGCAGTTTGATACCCAAGAAACACCACGATTTTATATTGATATTGGAGGATACCAAAAAACAAAAATTGAGAAGATTCAAAAAGTTGCAAAGATTATGGCAGAAAGAGCAACTTCGTTTAAGCGAGATATAGAACTCCCACCAATGACAGCGTACGAGAGAATGGTTATACATTCTACTCTCAAAGAAATGCCAAACATTGAGACAGAATCACAAGGAAAAGGAAGAGATAGAAGGATTTATGTTCGCTTCAAAGAAGAAACACCCATTATTTAAAAAACCGCCAGAGGCGGTTTTTTAGAGCTCTATTCCCCACGCACTTAAGTCTCTTTTGTTTATGAAGTAAAGATAATTTTCATCTTCATTGATAATAAGATTTGTTCCATCTATAAATTGAGAAACATCTTCTTGTGGGGTCATGATTTTGTCTGTAGCAAAACTGTTTATATCAACTTTCCAAAATACGTCATTAAAGAAAAACTCTCCTTTGTACCAATCATCAGGATAGAGTGCTTGTTGTATAAACTCAGGGACAGCACAGTATAGTGATTCTTCTTCGAACCACGTACATTTCTCAGGAAGTGTTGTTATTGGAAGCTCCTGTGAGGTGTCTTCTGAGACATTGTACAGATATGTATCGAAGCCACCAAAGATGTTTGTTCGTGCATACAAAACAAAAGAGCCTTCTGGTGATACGAGTGTTGTAAGGCCATCTGCAGACAGGATTTTATTAAATGAGCGGGATGAAACAGAGAAAAAATATAGTGAACCGTGTGTGTTTGCGGTTGGCGCGCTTGTGAATGCTATTTGGTTTGGGCTAAACCACTGCAGGTTCCAGTTTTTGTAAGAAGAGTTAAAGATATTTCGAGTGTTTCCGGTTGTTTGTGTGTAGTCTATACCAACAACATCCAAAACACGATCTATTAAGTAGAAATATTTATTCCCTGCTGGTGATACAGCCACAGAAGAAATGTTGTTTGGTAAAAATTCTGTTTCAACACCGTTCTCATTAAGCACTCCCCACACACTCTCGATACTTTCATAATCTGTATTTATATATTGATACAACACAGAGCCATTTTCACCTACAAGCGCTCTTTGAGAGCTTGGTACGGTTGTGTTCGAAACACGTTCTGTTTGTTTTGAGCTTGTGTCGTGCTCATATATATGACCGGTTGCCCTATTTACTATATATACACCATTTTCAGAAAGTCCAATTCCAGATGATGGTTGGTTGTGGGCTTTAAATACATTTTTAGCACTTCCACCGCTTACCCCAACAGAAGAAACAGCGCCTGAGTTTGTGCTCTCAAAAGGATCTTGTGTGGACTGGCCACCTCCTCTATCGGTGTTCTCAGTTGGTTCTCCAAAAGGAAACAAGTCTACAGAGTCGTCTTGTCCCATTAAATCAATATTGTTATTTCCACCAATTCCACGAATTACAAAGAACCCCACAAGAGCAAGGATGAGAATGACAAGTATTAGAATTATAAAAAATCGCTTTTGGAACATATTAATCGTTATATACGGAAAAGTGGTCTGCAGAAATATGTGTCCCAAAGAACTTTATTTCTCCACCGCCGGGTATTGATATCCCCTCAAATGCTTCTAGTATTTTATCTGCTCTATTTCTTTCTCTTATTTCATACACAGCTCTTAACCCAGAATCGCTTGCAGCTTTAAAGAAAGACATCAGATATGCAACTTGTGTGTTTAAATCTGCAGTTTGAACCAGAACAGCAGACTGGCCTGTGAAGTTCGCATCAAAACATGTTCCGTTGTAGTGACACTGACTCGCATGATTCCACTCTGGCGGGAAAGCCTCGGTTATTTGCCACTGGATTTGCTGCTGACTCAGTGTTGTGTGTAAATTTTTAAGTTTTGGAATAAGATCTTTGTGGATACCCGTGTTCGAATCAGATTTTATAGGAAAATTAGCGTCTATTTCTTTAAAAATATCCAAACAATTATCTTCTCCTCCTAAGCACATTGCCCCAGAATCACTTGGCGACACAGCTTCATTTCCATCATCATCAAAATATATACAATCATCATAAACCTGAAAAAAGTTTTCTAGGTCAAGGTTTATAAAATTATTTGCCATAAGCGCGTATTGAGCGGTTTTACATTCTCCTTTGCTTTCAAAAGGTCCATATAAATCGTTTGTTAAGTGTACTCGAAAGTAAAAACCAGGGCCTCTGAATTGATTTTTGACCAGCGTTCCAAAGTTTGTTGTAGATGCTGTAGCCGGGCTGATACCCTTAAGTGAAGTGAGGTCTGGGTTTATTGTGTTTAGCAGCAGCACTGAAAGAAGAGCAATACCCAACCCCCAAAGAGCACGACGAACATCCGAAAGAGCATTGCTCTTCCCAGTAACAGAGCCTTGTGTCATATACTTTGCACCAGCAATAACAATCATAAGCACAGCAAAAGCAGACGCGAGCCCGATTGATAGTTTGAGAATACTGTTTACAAAATCAGCAAATGAACGCTCGTCTCCGATTGGTAAAACAGAAACATATCTATTATTTTCTGCGTCAAAACGAAGTTCCTGGCCTTCTATATTTATAGGGGCTAGTAAAACATAATCAGATGTTCCATTTGGTGTTGTTCCATATATATATGCTTCACATTCACTTTGAGAAAGACCCTGGTATAGCATACATTCTTCTATAACCGTTCTTTGTGCGAAAACAAAAAATGGGGTTAGTAGAAAATAAAATACAATAAAACTAAATAAGATTTTTTTCATAATATTCATTATATATCACCAAATATTAGACGTAATTGCTGAGAAGCTCTAGAGAAAAGGTTGTTTTTATCACGAGCGGACAAACTAATAGAAACAGAGCCTCCTACCCCACCATCTCGCAGAGTTATTTTTGGAGAATTATTATTTATTAAGTTTCTATTGATTTTCCACTCATAATCAACAAAATAAGAATCTCTTTCTGAGGCAAAGAAGAACGGATACGCCTCGAGCGTAATTTCTGTGTCTGTTGTGTTTATCTCATCACCCCATGATTGTCCAAAAAGAGTTCCAAGAGCGGGGTTGTTTTTGTAAATATATATTTCTGGGTCTGATACTTGGAGAGAAATACTTTTATTTGAAATTACAGCGCCGTTCTCATCCACTAGCTCAAGCGTTACTGTATTATTTCTAGGAGAGCTTGTGAACACAAAAGTATCTTTACCAACACCAGATTGCTCAGCAATACCGTAGTTGTTAAATCTCCATCGATAATTTAGTGATTGAGGATTTACCACATCAACAATCGCAACAACACGAACACTAGCGCCTACAGTAATAAGGGGTCGGCCTGTATAAAATGGCGGTGTATATGTTTCTGCTTCCCAAAGCAGATCAATATCATCTGCGGTCTGTGCACTTACTACATTAGAAAAAGAAAGAAAAACAAAAAGTATTATTGTTATGTAGAGTATTTTTTTCATTATGCTGCTCTATTTATAAGTCGCTCTTTTCTAGCAACTCGCTCTTGTTGGACACGAGAAAGTGTTTGGTTTGTTTTTTGTGCACTTTGTTTCTCAGTATCCTCTTCTCGAGTTGCTTTGATGTTTAGAAATACTACTGTCGTAAGCTCAGGCAAAGCATTCACGATTGGTATAAGACCAACAATCATTCCAACAACAGCTCCTTGCGCCATCTTTTTGTTTTGTGTGTATGGTGCGCCATTTATAATGAACCACACAGGAAATATTATCCAGCTCGCGAGCCATGTTGCCCAGTTTGCAACAGTCCCTACCGCAAGGGCGGTAAGCAAAAGCTCTAGCAAGTCAATAAAGAGTGCTGTTCCGAGCATAAGCCATTTTGTGATGTCGCTGATTCGGTAGTCCATTATTGTTGTGGGTTAACTGCGTCTTTTTGGTTCTTTATAGCCAAAAGCTGAGACGGGTCAGATGTAATTATTTGATCTTCTGTGTAAGAAGCAATAATCTTTATAGCCACATGCTTTAGACCTGCAAAGAATATTCCTTCCCCTACCCCAGATTCAAGGAGCAGATACTTTTCTTCGTCAGTTAGGTTGAAAGTTTTTTGCACTTCTTCAATGGCAGATGGACTTTGTTTTAGTAGTAGCTGTATAGAAGAGTTTGAGATAATAGGCATGCCGTATGGAGATTTCAAAAAGTCGCCAACATCTTGTGTAATAGTTGAAAGCCCGAGGTAGTATTTTCGTCCTCGCTTTGCCATTCCAAACAGGAATGATGCAGTATCTTCTGAGCGCATCATCCACCACGCCTCATCAATTACCAAAAGCCGTTTCTTGAGCTCTTTTCGTACGGCGTTCCATATATAGTGGGTTACGATATGCATCGCTACAGGCTTTAGCTCGTCTTCCATATCTCGTACTGAGAACACTACAAATTTCTTATCAATATCTACATTTGAAGCTTTATTAAGGAAGCCCGCCCATGTTCCTCGAGTGTATTTTGAAAGACGCTGTACAAGCGAGTCTGTTCCCTCTATTCCCGCAAGCACAAGCTCAAAATCAGATAGAAGCGGTGGCGAAATGTCTTTTAGGTCAGAGTCAGGGGTAATGTCTTTCAGCGCGTATGTTTCAGTTATAGCTTTGTCGATAATAGAATCCTCTTCTGGTGTAAGTCCACCGAGCATGATTCGCATAAGTCCCACAAGAGACACGATATGTGAACGAAGTACGTCTGCAGGAGACTCATCTTCTCGTGGTTTTGGAAGATCAAATGGGTTTATGTGGTGCTCTGATGTGAGTGAGATGTTGAAGTACCTACCGCCAGTAGATTCTGCTAGATATTCGTATTCTCTTTCTGGGTCAATAACAATTACATCAGTTCCAAACATAAGTGAACGCAAAATCTCAAGCTTGGTAGCGTATGATTTTCCAGAACCAGCTTGCGCAAATGTTACAGAGTTATAGTTTTCCATTGAAAAACGGTCGAAGAGTATCAGGCTTGAGTTGTGTCGGTTGATTCCATAAAGTATTCCCCTATTTGATGTCAGGTCAAAAGAAATAAATGGGAACAAGCTAGATAGTGGTGATGAGTTTAGCTTTGAGTGCACTTTTAATGCATCGCTTGATATAGGAAGAACGCTTTTAAAGCCTTGCTCTTGCTGGAAGAGTGCTGGTTTTAGGTAGATAAGTTTTGATTCCAATACTGACTTAAGCTCTGACTCAATTTTATCGAGCTCATCTGAAGAGTCTCCATAAATAGTTATATAGAGCCCAACATCAAAGATGCGCTCTCGTGCTTGTTGTAGGTCATCTCGGAGCTGTTCAAGGTCTTGATAAGCTGTATCAAGCATTGGGTCTCGCACGAGTCCTTTTTCGTATCGTGTATTGATTTGGCTTTCTACTTCAGCAACTTTTTTCTGGAACTTTTTTAGTATTTGGGCTGTGTCTATTGGGTTTACCACAATAGATACATCAAATTCCCTATCCATGTTTACCACAGGAGAAAACCAACTATCAGAAAGAAACCGAGGGTACGAGATTACGAAAAATGTTCGAGCAACCTTGTCCCCCAGACCAAGCTCTTTTGAAGAAACTTTTAGTGCAGAAGGTGCAATAACATCTTGAAGCTCCAAAACCCCAGCCTCGTATATTTGCTGCGGAAGCACTGGTGTAATAGAAGGGTTTGCAGACTCTTTATTCTTTTTTAGAAAATCAAATATGCCCATATTATTTTAGTGGAATTGGTTTTTCTAGATCTCCAGGGTTGAATATTTTGTAATAAAGTTCGATAAGCTCTTCTGTGCCAAGTCGTGCCACTTGTACTCCAGTACGAGAAAGACCTTGCTCTACTATTCCCACCCTTTGCTCAAGCTGTGAAAGGTATTCTTGGAATGTCTGATCATCATTTTGTGTGCTCTGACCCCCTTTTTTCTTTCCTGGAAGTAGTGATGTGATACCTCCCTTTTGTTTTATAACAGGAGGAGTATAAGGAACCACAACAAAGAAAGATTTTGACATAATATCTGACCCTTCAGTGAACTTTTTGATGAAGTTTATATATTCCTGGGTCTGAATCTTCATCAAATCATTACTTTGTTTTGTTTGGAGCTCTTCTAGAAGCGCTATATACGGTCTGATATCAAGCTCTCGAGATTGGATGAAGAACTGCACAGAGAAATCTAGCGAGTTTAGGAAGTTTTGAAACTGGAACAATACAGACTCCTGCTCATCACGAGATTTAAGTGCAAGGTTTATAGACGAAGCCATCAAAACAGCCCTAAGCGACTTGTCTTTAAGTACCACAACGCCGCCTCGAATCTCCTCGATAGGTACAAAATTTTGTGCTGATTGTGCGTTTTGTGTAGTAGCCATAGTTATCTAATGGTATCAGGTTTTTTATTTTGTGCTTCTTGTGAATACATGCTGTCTTTTACCCCCAAACTCCATGCAATATCTTTTAGCTTGCTATCAGATAGACGAGGAACAGTGACCTGTTCTATTGCTGTTTTTGCAGAAGCGCTTTTTTGTGTCGGTTTTTTCTGATTTTTCTTCCAAATATAGAGCTTCCCCCCAAACGAATACTTTATAGCTGACTCCATAATCTCAATAAATGGTTTTCCATTGATTTTGTAGAAAGCGAGCGCAAGCGCCAAGCCAACAATGGGAACAATAAGAAGTATTGCAATGATTGTTGGCAGGACTTGCCAGATAACAAACGCAATACCTCCCCCACCAGCAACATACACAAATTGTTTGAATGTGAGTGGGCCAAAGATTTTGTCTTCAACCTCGATAAATTGTGGTACTTGGAATTGCATAATAATTATTCTACTGATTCTCGATATGGATCCGATGATTTTTGTGGGACATTTTGTTTCGGCTGAGGTGCTTTCTTTGTCTGGTTCTTAATCACAACAGGCTCATTTAGTTTTGAGCCAACAACAGCGTTTGTTTTCTGTGGTTTCTCTATTTCTTTTAGAAGCTCATCTGACACAGATGGTCTTGGCGCTTGGGTTTTCAGCTCTTGTGCGCTCGGGTGTTCTACTGGTTTTATTTTTTCTGCCGGCATAGGCTCGCTAACAGCTTGTCTTTTTGGTGCTATTAGGTGCTGTCTTATTGGTTGGAATATTTGTGAATCCACATCAGAGATTATTTGATTAATTTTTTCTTCAGGAAGTTGTAAGGCACTTTTTAGGTTTTTAGGAAAATCATTTGGTTGTGTAAACCCAAGGATAACCAAACTAATTTGGTCTGCCAAAAGCCCTGATTGCTCAATGTTTAGGCCGTGTTTTTCTTGAATTCCAGAGAGCGTTTCAATGGCGATATCTGTTGTGAGCGAGTCTTTAAGCTCTTGTGGAAGCTCTCCAAATCGCTCTATTCTTTTGTCTTTAGGAACACTCATTTTTTAGAAGTTATATTGACCGTACCCTTTTGTCAGCCAGTCGTTAACATTTATTTGTGCCTCAGTAGCAACTTTCCTATCAACAAGGTCTTTGAATAGTTGACGAATCTCAGCTTTATCTTTCGCATCAAGCTTCTTTGCCAAAGCTATAAATCTAGTTGAATCGAGCTGTTTTTGGAATTCTTTGTCAGTAAGAATGTCTCTCTCTAGCTTTGCAAGGTCCTCAGGGTCTCCGATATCCCTTATTGCGTCTCTTATTACATCACCAAAACCTGATTTAAGGGCTTTTCTTAAGGGCTTAACTCTAGACTCTTTTATTTGTTTTTTTAGCGCCCCATCAACATCTTTCCTATCAAGAAGTGTTTTGTATTGTCCCCCACTCATGTTTGCCACCATTACATCAACTAGTTTTGGATCACCAAGAATTTCATTGCCAATATTTTCAACATCCTTACTTGTAAGTGTGTTTAAGGCGTCTTTAACATCTTTTTTTGCACCACTTTTTAGGGCAGTAGATAGTGTATTTAGATAGGTTTCTCTTACTTTTGATTTATCTTTTTCAGATTTTTTATCCAAACTTAGGAATTTGTTGAAATGCGACGAATTCATAAAAGGCGTTATTTTTTCTAGTAGTTCGTCACCAATTTTATCGAAGTTTCCGCTGTGTCTTCCATCTAGAAGATTTCTAATATCAGTTTGTGGTGTATTTGTTTCTCCTTTTCCATCTAGGGCATCCTTTAGATCACTAAAGAAAGCTGTTCTAAGAGATTTCTTTTCATTTGAATTAAGGTCTCCTTTTTCAGCTGCCTCAAGTTGTCCACCATTCATATACGGGGCAAGTTTTTCTAGTTGCTCTAGTGACATGTTCTCAAAGTCTTTGTTTGAGAAAGTTTTAAGAACATTTTTAAGTTCTTCGATTGCACCCTTAACATTATTTGAGATGTCTTCGAGAGGTTTATTAACTCTCTCCATGTATGCTTTTTGAATCTTTTTCTTCTCACCCTCTGATTTGTCGCTCTTATCAATCGCTTCCATTTGCTTGGCATTAAGAAGTGGTGCAATTTTTGATAGAGCTCCAGTACTTAGATCGGAAACTTCTTTATTTGTCATACTGCCAATAATACTCTTTATGTCTTTATGAATTTGATCCTTACGCGCGTCATATTCTGGCTGAGTAAATAAACCTCCAGAAAACTGTTCGTTGAGCTTGTCGAGTTTTTTTGCAAGAGCCGTAAGCTCAGAAGCCCTTGCGCTTTTTGTTCGTGATGCGTCTTCTGCTCTTTTTCGCTTATCTTGCTCTTTTAGGTTCATTGAGCCACCAAATTTTGAGTCTTCAACAGACTGAATTCCTCGTCTTACAGCTCTGCTTCCGGCATCTGTTACGGCTGCAATTCCAGTATATTTTGTGAGTGGTTTGTATATTTTTCCAAGAGGGTGAGTCGATGGTTTTGCGGTTCTAAATCGCTCGTCATATCTGTCATAAACTTTTCCAGCACGTTTTGCTAGCCTGCCCGCCACATTTCTTCCAACCCAACTTCGTGTGCTGTTTCCCCAACCTATTACTGTTTGGGCTCCAGTGGCGCCAACCTGCTTTGAGATAACAAGTGCACCAATCATGAAGCCGCTAATTATTGTAAATACCAATATTAAGTCTAATCCGCCAGCTGGGTTTTTTAGAGTTTCGGCAAAAGTTTGTGAGTTTCCCAGAAAACGCAGTTGGAATGTCGGGTGTGTAACAATTTTTGCAGTTAGCCATATCATTGCAAAGTATATAGGCGCAAAGAACGCTTGTTCTAATAAGACTTTCTTCCACTTGTTCCAATATGATTTTGTGTTCGGAAGTATCATGGCCACGAACGCAAGCGGTGAGAGAATCATCAGAAATACAAGCACCACAAATCTCGTAATCAAAAGGGCGGCGCCCGCAAAGAAAATAAACCCTGTTATAAGAAGGAATATTGAACCAAACACTCCAATGATAATTATCTCTGTGTGCCCTAGAGCTGGGTCGTCTGTAACACTGCTTCCATCTGGTTTATATATACTTTGGATTTTCATTGCATTTGCGAAAACACCAGCAATTCCTCCTTCTCTAACCCCACTTGTAGGGTCTATTGTTTCTCCGGTTATGCCATCTTGTACCTCGACTGCATTATAGAACTGTAGAGAAACTATATTTGCAACATCTATAACTACTTTTGTGAAAAATAAGCTGAAGTTTATTAAAAGACCTACTATCACTACATTTAGAATTATTTTCTTTGCATTGAAGCTTGGAATATTTAATACGGTCGCAATAGATGCATAGATTAAAAAGAAAATAAATAACACATTTGCAAAGTCGCGGAATGTCTCCCACCCTATTGTCACAGCCCCAAGGCTATCTACGGTCGGTGCCATATTTACTACAAGACGCTCAATTGCAATGTTAAACAAAAGGCCTCCAATACCCATAATCCAACCGCTTATGGTTAGGAAAACGTTTGCAACAGTGGCCATAACTCCCTCACCAAGAGCAAAGGCAAACTCAGAACCCACAGGAGAGAATGCTCCTGCGAGTACAAAGAATATGAAGATTATGAATATATATTTTCTCTTCACGAATTAATTAATGATTATTGGCCACCTGTTCCCTCATCACCCCCGCTTTTGTCTGGGTCGTCCGATCCACCACGAGAACCAAAGAAGTCTCTGCTTCCTGTTACTGGCCCACCGCCAGAGCCTGGCTGTGATGGACATGTGATAGTGAGCCGGTAATCTCCATCATGATATAGAACCACTCCGTATGCACTGCTTTGTACCGCGCTTCTAATATCTGCCCCTCCATATGAGCTTCTGTCACTTCTATATACTATTTGATATCTTTCTCCACCAAGCCCCTCAAATGTTGCTGGTTGCCCAGAGCTTTTGTTTATAAACTCACCTGTACATGTGCCCGTGCTTTGTATTTCTGTGTATGACCAGTCTACATAAGATGCATATCGTGGTGATGCTCCTTCTCCAAGGTCTGTGTACTCAACATCACTTATTTGAATTGTTGGTCGAAGAACAGAACAACTTCCTGTGATACTTGAACGGAAGTGTGAGATTTGTTGTACGAGTTGTAGCATTCTCACCGCCTCACCAGCAAGATCGCCAACATTTGGCACGCTATTTATTAGTGCGCGATGTCGTGTATCAATATCATTTATCTCTTCTTCGTCTGCACCAGAAATTTCATCAAGTTCATCAAGTAGTGCTCCAGCGTCTTCAATACTCTCTTCTACTACAGATATTAGATTTAAGTATGTGTAGTAGTCTGCTCCGTCTCTAACAAGACTTCGTGTGTTGTATGAGTCTCGGAGCTCTTCATAGCTTGCTCTTGCAATTGTACTTTGTTGAGTTGTACCACACGCATTTAGGTCAAGATATATATCGCTGAGATTTATTTCATCATTTTGGAAAGCTCCAATATCTAGTGTGTATGGCTCACAAACATCACCCCTGTCATCATCTGGATCGCCAGTGTACTCACCCGCATCATATGTCTCACACGCTTGAACTGGCGAAAGCGCGCTTCCAAATTCATTAAACAGATCCTGAACATCATCCATTGTGAAATAATAGGCAGATATTGGTATACCAATATTTCCTTTTGTTCTATTGAATTGCGCTACAGCAAGTAGATCCCTCAAGTTAGTAATTGTTTCTACCAAAGAAGCTCTGATTTGTGCAATTCGAAGTGAGTTTGCTGAGCTTGGTGGAGTGCTTCCACTCCCTGCATATCGTAGACCTCTTTCTGGGTCTTGTATTTTGCCAAAGAGTGAATCTGCAAAGCCAGAAACAATCTCATTCATTTCATCAGCATATATAGCTCTTTCATAATCACCTATTGCAACCTTTTCTACAATTGCTCCTACAAGGTTTCCAGGGGTAATTACTTCTGGGTATCGTCCGTCAGCACATCTTCCTATGGAGCTTGGCTGAGAACCATCTTCACATCGAAGTTCTGGCAAGTATCCGTTGCCGTATCGGAGCTGTTCAAGCTCATAGTCGCGTGACTCATCGATAAACTGAGAAAGTTTTTCTGTTTGATCTATATATGCTGTATATGGGTTGCTTCCAGGATCTTCAAGTAGTGCAAACCATGCATTCCAACCACCCCTTTGGAAGTTCTCACTTAGGAAAACATCTGTATTTCCTCGTCCTAGTACATCCTCAAGCGCACATGTTTGTTGTCCGTACCCCCAAATACCTCGAGGCGCTATATATCCAGAGTATCCGCTTGGTCGGTAGTACGAACGATAGTAGTCGTTATATAGCGATGCTGAAATTCCATCACGATATGTTGTACAAATAGTGTTAAATGTCTCGCTGTCACCCATGAAGTCAGCAAATGCTTGGTCGGCTCTAAGTCTTAGCTGTGCTCCAAGGTTTGTAACGAAACGAGGGTTTCCAGCACGCGCGATTCCTTGTACCCATTTTCGTGTTTCGTCAGACATTGTTGCAAGTATTCTGTCTGCTGCTTCTCGTGCAAGCGCGTCATAACACTGCTCTTTTTTGTATGCGGCCTCCATTGCCTGTCTTAGTCCTGGCTCATACACTTCCTGTGGTCCTTTTTTCTTTCCTCCAAAAAATCCAGACACCAACCCCCCTACTATTCCACCTACTCCAGGAATATCTTCTATAAACTCTGCAGCCTGACCAATTTTTTCTACCAAAGATGTGTCCTCAAGCAGGTCAACAACTCCGTTTACCGCAATTTCAAGACCTTGATCTACTCCTTCTGACACAGCGTCAGTGATAACGCTTCCACTACATGCGTCTAGTATATAAATTCCTTCTCTAATTCTATTTACCCTATCTCCACCACCGAAAGGCACTCCAGGATTGAGTATTATGTTTGTGAAAATGTCAGAGATATTGTCATTTACATCAATATCAGACCCTCTATTGTTTGAATCACAAAGACCTGGGTCTAGGTCACAAATATCGCTTTGCGCCAATGCGTTGTTTGGCGTTATAAAAAATAAAGCAAAAACTGAAAGAAGAAATATAGCAAAATAGAGTGGTGTTTTTTTCATAAATTAGTTTGATAATTCTGCCAGGATTTCTCCGAGCTGTTGATAAATGTCAAAGTTTGAGTTACTTAGTGTTTTAAACCGCTCAATACCAGCAAGGCCTACAAGAGGGTCATCAAAAATTTTCTGCATCTCTTCTATTGCAAGAGCCAAATTGGCGTAGTTGTTTATGAGCGTTACGTGCTCTTGACTGAATTCTGATGGCGCAGGCAAAAGTAATAGTCTTGATTTAACTGCATTATAAAAAGTTATATTGTCTTCCAGCCGTTCAAGCATTAGTGGGTTCTGGTCTGTTATAACTTCCGCAAGAAGTTGTGTTTCGTTTGCTACTGCATTTAATTTCTCGGCCTCAATAGTAATAATATCGAGAATTGATCTAATATATTCGAACTGCTTTTCCGATGTATTGGTTGTGGTCTTAATATCTTGTGATGTATATTCTGGAACTCCTGTGCTTAGTGACTCTGCAACAGATGAAGAAAGTGAGTCTAGGTCATATGAGCTATCTTGGAGAGCTTCTCCAGTAATATTTGCATCTGATTGCACCAAAATACTTGGGAGTGCTTGCTCAAAAACACTTTGTGTTTGATTTATTGAAAGTGAGTCTTGGATTTGGAGTTGTGTATGGATACGCCCGAGGTGGCTTTCTGTAATCGCGTCATTTGGACCAGGTATCGCAGGGTGTGTACCTTGTGTTATCTCTTCCCCATCATCAACACCGTCTCCATCTGTGTCAGGATTTCGAATATCGCTGTCCCATAGTATTTCTTCCCAATCAAAAAGCCCGTCACCATCGGTGTCGTCTTGGTTTTTTTCATAGAAATCGCTTTGAAGGACAGTAACTCCCTCTTCTTGCGTTTGATCGTTCGTTCGTGGTGTTGTATCGAGGACAATAACTGCAATAAGGACAATAGCGATACCTATAAAAATAGAGACTGTGATTTTCTTATTCAACATACACTTCTCCCCTCAATATATAGAAATTATAACAAACAAAGCGCCCCATGAGCGCTTACTGACCTGCTTTCTTGTGGATAAAAAAGGGCTTATTTTCAATATATCTCGGGAAAATCAACCTCTATACTAAAGGCATAAATTGTCGTATAGCGATAGCCACTGCTCTACTGAAAGATCTTCTGCGCGCACTGTTTCTGGCACCCCTATTCTCTCAATGGCTTTACTGAGCTGTGCTTTGTCAAATACATCAGAAAGATTCCCTTTCAACTGCTTTCTTTTATGAGCAAATCCAAGCTTCACAAGCTCAAAGAATTGCTCGATATTTCTGCCCTCAAAGTTCTTGTGCGAAATATCTTTTATAGACAAAACAACAGAATCTACATTGGGTACAGGTGAAAAAAGATTTCTTGAGACATTTCTTTCTATTTTTGGAGTGCCAAATACATGAACAGAAACAGACAAGATGCTGTGTTTCCCATCTTTTAAAATTACTCGCTCACCTACCTCTTTTTGCACCATCAGTATCATTGAGTTGGGCGGAGTTTCTGATTCTAGAAAGCGTTTTATTATGGCGCCGGTGATGTTGTAGGGGATATTCGCAACTACTTTGTAGTCGTCTGCCACAAGTGTCGAGATTGGAAGCTCCAAAATGTCTCCATGTATTAGTGTGAACTGCCCACTTACAATTTCTTGTTCAAATCGCTCTGTTAAGCCCTTATATAGCTCATCATCTTTCTCGACAGCAACCACATCGACATCTGTTTTTAGTAGTGCGTGAGTGAGTTTTCCCTTTCCTGGTCCAATCTCAAGCACGGTATCAGAGTCTTTTATGTCTGAGGCTCTAATGATGTCTTTTACTACATCTGATGAGGTGAGAAAGTTTTGTCCAAGTGAGCGTTTTGCGCGCATAGCTAGTCGAGATAAATAGTTTTAATTGGGCGGTGTGCATTTACATCTTCATTTTCAATCAACTCTTCATCGAGTTCAAGTAAAAATTCTGATGGAACGGTAAAGTTTCGTGAACCAAAAATAATTCGCGACGAGGCGTGTGAGAGGAATACCTTTTTCCTTGCTCGTGTGAGTGCTACATAGAAAAGTCGTCTCTCCTCTTCTCGCTCTTCCAGAGTCGCATCGTCTCTTTCTTGTGGGAAGAGACCGTCTTCTAGTCCGGTGATGAACACATAGTCAAACTCGAGTCCTTTGGATGCATGAACGGTCATGAGACGCACACCACCTTTTTCATTATTGAGTGTATCTTGATCAGACACGAGAGCGATTTCTTCCATCATTTTCTCCACTCCACTTTCTCCATAATCATCAAAACGAGTAGCGTATGAAACAAGCTCTTTTAGGTTGTCTATACGTTCTTTGTCATCCTCGTTTTTACTATTATAGCTCTCAACAAGGCCAGATTTTTCAAGGACTGTTTTCATTATAGTACTTGGCTTTTCGCTCTCTATTGCTTGCTGTATCTCCTCTATTATTTGCCAAAATGTATCAACTTTTTTCTGAGTCGCGGGAGTAAGTGATGGTCCGTTTTCAAGGACAATTTTTGCTAATGTTGCTTTCCCGATTCCACGTCTTGGTGTGTTTATGACACGAGTGAGATCGGTAATACTTTTTGGATTTAGCGCGAGTCTGATGTATGAGAGAGCATCTTTCACTTCCTTTCTGTCGAAAAATCTCGTCCCCAAAAGTTCATATGGAATATTGTTTCGAAGCATCGCGTCTTCAAGTACGCGCGACTGAAAATTGGTTCGATATAAAATCGCAATCTCCTGAGGAGACACATCTTTGTCTAAAAGATTTTGTATGTGACCCGCGATTATCTCTCCCTCATGCGCTTCATCGATTGCTACAAGTGCTGAGAGCTTCTCACCCTCGTGGTTGTTGGTGAAAAGAGTCTTTTCTTTTCGCAGTGTATTTTTTTGGATAATATCTTGGGCTGCTCTAATGATGTTTTGGGTAGAACGGTAGTTTTCCTCGAGCAAAACTGTTCTCGCGTTTGGAAAATCGTTCTCAAAGTCTAAAATGTTTTGAATATTTGCTCCCCGCCATGTGTAAATTGACTGGTCTGCATCTCCTACAACACAAATATTGTTCGCTGGTCCCAAAAGGAGCTGTCCAAATGTGTATTGGATGGTGTTGGTGTCCTGATACTCATCGATGTGAAGGTATTTCCAACGATTTTGATACGAGCGCTTTATTTCAGGGTTTTTTTGGAGTATTGAAACTGCTTTTACCAAAAGATCATCGAAATCCAGCGCACCCTCTTTGTTTTTTATCTTCTCATATTCATTCCACACAGGCTTTACGACACTTCGAACGAATGAAAACTCATTACTGTTTCCATATTCATGTGCATGTACTCCTTTCCCCTTCTCTTTTGAGATTATAGAGATTATTTTTCTAGGTTCCCACTGTTTTGGGTCTATGTCGTGTACCTTCATTGCCCTTTTGATGATAGATATTGAGTCGCTTCTATCAAGAATAGTGAAATATTTGGGTAGCCCTAGCGTGTGAGCGTGCTCTTTGAGTATATGTACGCCAAGTGAGTGGAATGTGCTCACAAAAGGAGTAGCTTGTGTGCTTTGAAACACTGGTCTGTTTACATTTGTGTTTTTTGAAAGGGCTTGCTCCACACGCTCTTTCATTTCTTTTGCTGCTTTGTTGGTAAATGTAATAGCAAGTACCTCATTAGGTGACACTCCTTCATGAATAAGGTGAATAATACGAGATACAATTACTCGTGTTTTCCCTGCTCCAGCACCAGCAAGTACCAAAAGAGGTCCTTGTGTATGCAATACAGCTTCTTTTTGTTGGGGATTGAGTCCTTCTAGGTGTTCACTCATATAAATAGTGTACCTCAGCACGAGATATGTGAATATAAACTATACCACATTTGCTATTTTAGGAATTTTTATTGGTGATAGTGTAATATCTCGTTTTAGGGCTAAAAATAGCCCTAAAATACTATTGACATAAATATATTAAATTAGTATAATTGGGTATCCACAATCAATTATTTAATCCATTGACAGTATATATGCTTTGGATTATAGTCGATTGTACATAGCTTGATATAACGATTTGTACGGAATATGTGGCTCAACAAAGCCACATTGATATTTGACCGCTCAACATAGGAACGATTATTGGCTAATCATTGGCTTATACCATTTAGAAAAACGAATACCAACTTACAGTCAGATTCTGATGACGGAGGTAATAAACAGGGTTGGTTCTCAATAAACACACATTCAAGGCTCGTAATCGAGCTTGTTCTTCTATTTTTTGTGTTGGTATTCCCTGCCGCAGCTCATGCAGGTGTTTTTTCATTTCTAGGAGCAATCTTTGCTGATACTCAAACGGTAATAAACCAAACACTCGACACAACTCAAAACTCACAAAATATGGCACTTCTTCGTGCTGCTGTGAACCCAAACCCAGATCCAGCCAAAGGAGGCGGTGATATTACTATTGTTGGTGATATGGCGCTTCTTTCAGAGGCAGGACCATCAGGAACAATCGCTGATATTGATGAATATAAGCAGTCTTCAGGACAGATTTCTCTTTATGTAGTACGTGAGGGCGATACTCTTTCACAAATTGCGACCATGTTTGGTGTTTCTGTAAACACAATTATGTGGGCAAATGGCACAGAGCGCGCTTCTCTTATTGCACCAGGAGAGACACTTATTATTCTGCCTGTTTCAGGTATACGACACACAGTTAAATCAGGAGAGACACTTGCAGGTATTGTAAAGAAATACAAAGGACACTTTGAAGAGGTTCTAGAGTATAACGGCCTAAAAGCAAACGCGAAGCTTGCTGTTGGTGATGTGGTGGTGATTCCAGATGGAGAAATTGCTGCACCAAAGATAACAACATCATCTGTTGCTCGAGGCACAAGTGGTCCTTCATATGATGGATACTATATGCGACCAGTTTCTGGTGGTACAAAGACTCAAGGAATTCACGGATATAACGCTATCGATATTGGTGCACCATTTGGAACTCCTATTCTTGCATCTGCATCAGGTACTGTGATTATTTCACGAGACTGGGGATGGAACGGAGGTTATGGTAATTATGTTGTTATAAAGCACAACAACGGTACGCAAACTCTTTACGCCCACAACTCACGAAACATTGTTTCTTCAGGGCAAAGCGTGGTTCAAGGACAAGTAATTGGATACGTTGGTTCAACTGGTAAGTCTACTGGTAACCACCTTCACTTTGAGATTCGAGGTGCGAAAAACCCATTTTAATAAGAATTCAGTAAAAGCAACGGCTCACTTTGAAAGTGAGCCGTTGCTTTTTGGCTATACAGAGCCGTTGAAATTAAACCGCTTCTTTAAACCTATATTGGAGTGCTTCGTGTATGTGTGGCACACCAAGCTCCTCGCTTCCCTCAAGGTCTGCAATGGTGCGTGCAAGTTTTATAATACGATGATACGAGCGAGCAGAGAGACTGTGTGCACTTCCTGCTTTTTCTAAAACATCTTTCACCTCTTTTGAGAGTTCTACAAGTTCCAATAGTTCTCTGGAATTCATGTCGCTGTTCTTTTTGATATTAGGATGATTTTTGAATCGTCTTTTCTGTATTTCTCGAGCACCTTGTACTCTCTCTATTACCTTTTGTGTTTCAGTGTCTTCTTCAACTTTTTTAGTTAGCTCTTGGTAGTCTATAGAAGCTACCTCAATCCACATATCCACTCGATCAATTATCGGCCCTGAGAGTTTCCTTTTGTATCTTTCTATGGCTATTGGTGTGCAGATACATTCCCTGCTACTTCCTTTGTGTCCACACGGGCACGGGTTCATGCTGGCAACAAGTATAAAGTTTGCTGGAAACACAGCTGTGCCCCTTGCACGAGATATTGAAACCACATTATCTTCAAGTGGTTGGCGAAGTGCTTCTATTACTCTTCGGTCAAACTCAGGAAACTCATCAAGAAATAACACACCCTTGTGAGCGAGAGTCACCTCCCCTGGTTTTGGATATGTTCCACCACCCACAATAGATACATAGCTTGCAGTATGGTGTGGTGAGCGGAACGGAGGATGTGTCAGGAGAGTTTCATCTAGTGTTCCAGATATGGAATGAATGCTTGTTACTTCAAGCGACTCATCAAATGATAGAGACGGGAGTATGGTGGTAAATGCTCTGGCGAGCATTGTCTTTCCTGTTCCTGGAGGTCCGTATAATGAAATGTTGTGCCCACCTGCAGCAGCAATCTCGAGCCCTCTCTTTGCTGTGTGGTTTCCTTTTATATCTGCAAATCTAATAGAGTGTGTGGGTGGTTTGTGTTCAACATGTGTTCGAGGCTGTTTTGAAAGCAGGAAAGGTTCATCCATTAGGTGTTTTACCACATCAGAAAGAGTTCGTGCTGGATATATATCTATTCCCTCTATCAAAGCGGCTTCTTCTTTATTTTTTACAGGCACATACACTTCTTTAAATCCTGCTTCTTTTGCGTATCGCACCAAAGGAAGCACTCCACGCACTTCTTTTAGCTCTCCATCTAAAGACAGCTCACCTATGAAAAGCTTTTTCTCAGGGTTAAACACAATCCCAGACCGAGCCCTCTTCTTTTCGTCTTTTTCATTTTTATTATATGCAGCCAAAAGGTATGCAAGCGCAATAGGAAGGTCAAAAAGAGGACCTTCTTTTTTGATATTTGCAGGCGCAAGTGATACAACCACCTTTTGATTGCGTTTTTTAGGAGACGTGAACCCTGTATTTTTTATTGCAGCACTTACTCTATCTCGAGACTCCTCTACTGCTTTGTCTGGGAGACCCACAATAGTAAAAGACTGCAGTCCGTTTGATATATCAACCTCGACTGTGACGCCATGAGCATCAAGAAGGTTGGTCTGAGCACTATATGTTTTTGAAATCCCCATATATAAACAAAAACATCCCCGTAGGGATGTTTGATTAGCGTTCTATTTTGTTTGCGTTTTCTACTTTTGTACGAGCTGAAGGGTTTGCCTCTAGTCGTGCTTCTGGTATTGGCTCTCCGTCTATCTCATCAACACCATATTCTCCTTTTTCAATCTTCTCTAGTGCTCGTTTTACATCGCTGTACTGTGTTTCAAGGTCTTGAAGCACTGCCGCGTTCTCTTCAAAGTCGATAATAGCATCTGCTGCATCGTTTCTGTCTGCCATCGGGCTTGGGTCGTTGTACTCTGGCTTTGGTTCCCAGTCTCCTGGAGCATCAGGGTTCTCACTACCAACAGACTTCATTTCTTCTTCGAGTCGTGCCTTTTCAGCTAGTAATTTTTCTTTAAATTTTTGTGTATCCATAGTGGAATGATACCTGTATTTATACAGGTTTTCAATGATTATCGGGTAAATTGTACGCGCTCAATCCTTTTTATGATTTCTACGAGCGTGTCTGTGTCTGTGGTAATCACAATAGTGTCATCTGTAATAAATGAATAAAGTAGAACTGTATCTCCAACACTGTCTACAAGTACCCGAGTGTCTCTGTTTTGAATGAGTTCGTCTTTAAATGAACCTCGTGTGTTGAGGACGCTTTGTGTGGTTGTGCCTACACGAAGTGCCTCAGAGCTTCTGTTTTCAAAAATATCATCAAGGTCTCGGCGCATATCACGCTCCCACTGGAGCATTCCTGCAAACGCACTTTGTCGAGATGGAGTTTTAAGAACCATGAAAGGATTAGTGCCATCAAACACATGTAGCCCAAACATAAATGTGCTGTCGATGTTTCGAAGTAGTAAATAAGGCATATTTAGATTTAGAAGCTCTGCGAATTCTTGGAACCCTACTCCACGCCTAGAGCCGTCTATTGTGCCTACTGTGTAATATAGCTGAACCATTTCTCCTACAACCCCCTCATCTTTTTTGTCATTGATTGTGTTTGTGATTTCTCGTGTGCCTGAGCGGTCTACTGGTATCTCTATTTCCTTTTCTACTAGGAAGAATTGCTCTGGACGGAACTCATCATCGGATACTACCTCTGTTGTCCCTCCCCCTCGTGAGTCTAGGTATAGTGTCACCCCTGCCGCAATCGCAAGAAGAATAAAAATAATCAGGAGAGTATAAAATACTTGGTTCCAGTTTATATTTATTTTGATATTGAGTTTTGGAAGTTTTCGTTTTGGCTTTTCTGAAACGGAGTCTTCTTTTTTCTTAGCCTCTTCTTTTTCTTTGTCCTCTTTGAGTTGTTGTGCAACTTTAATACTTGCTACTGATGCTTTCTTTCTTCGCATTACTTCTGCAACATCTTTCTCATATGTACGAAGTGCATTTTTAGCTTTTGCATCAAGTTTTGGTTTTTGCTCACCCTCATCTTTTTTCTTTCCTTCTATTTTTATATCAACTCCATTTTCTACAACCTCCTCTTTTTTCTCGGGAGCGGGTGTTCCGTGGATTGGCTGTTCCATTACATCGGGTAGGTCCTGAGGTTTCTCTGGCTGTGCTGGGGGTGTAGCAGTTGGTGTTGGTGCTTGGGGTGGGGTTTGTGATGTTTGTGCGCCGTCAGATCCAGGCTCGATAATAATCCCATCGAGGTTTTGTGGCTCGTTTGGGTTTTGGTTGTTCTCGTTGTTCAAAGGAGTTTCGTTTGCCATGGATTTATTATAACACTCAAAGAAAAAGGCGGGATACTCCCGCCTTCCCCACTATTTCATATCATTGAGTGCCTTTTTGGCTTCTGCCCATTTGGGGTCTCTGTCTTTTATTGAGAGTCCTATTTTCCCTCCCTCTACTTTAGATATTACCACTGGAACAGTCTCTCCTTCTTTGAGAAACTCAGAAACATTTTCTACACGGAACGGTGCAATCTCTGAAACATGAATAAGCCCTTCTTTGTATGCATTTAGTGATGCGAATGCTCCAAAGTCTACTACTTTTGAAACTACCACCTCTGCCTCGTCGCCTATCTTCCATTCTCGTGTCATGCTCGCGATTATTTCTTGTGCTTTTTCTGCAGAACCATTCTTTCCAGTGAGGTACACAGTACCGTCATCCTCGATAGAGATCTCTGCACCTGTTTGGTCTTTTATTTCGTTGATTGTTTTTCCTCCGCTTCCAATCACCATACCTATTTGGTCTTCTTTGATTTGCATAACAATAATTTGTGGAGCAAATGGATTGATCTCGGCTCGTGGTGCGCTGATTTCTTTCTCTATTACATCAAGAATCTCGAGTCGTGCAAGACGAGCTTTCTCGAGAGCCTCTTTCAAAATAGGAACAGGAATACCATCTACCTTCACGTCCATCTGAATTGCGGTGATTCCCTCTCGTGTACCAGCAACCTTGAAGTCCATGTCCCCGTGGTGGTCTTCTGGTCCTTGGATATCAGTGAGAAGTTTGTACGTGTTGGCATCTTTCATCATCAAACCTGACGCAATACCAGCAACTGGTCGTGTGATTGGTACACCAGCATCCATTAGTGCAAGTGTCGTTCCACATACTGAGCCCATAGATGTCGAACCGTTAGACGCCAATGCTTCAGAGACAACTCTTATGGTGTAGGGGAAAGAAGCGGTGTCGGGAATCACAGGAACAAGTGCTTTCTCGGCAAGTGCACCATGTCCTATTTCTCGTCGTCCTGGTGAACCCATACGTCCTGTCTCTCCCACAGAGAATGGTGGAAAGTTGTAGTGATGGATAAAGTGTTTGTTGATCTTTTCTTCCATTCCATCAATCACCAGAGAGTCGTCAGGACTTCCGAGAGTCAGAATAGACATCACATGTGTACCACCTCTGTAGAAGAGTCCTGAGCCATGGAGTTTGCGCGAGATACCGCCGGCCTTGGCCATTAGCGGCCGCACTTCATCGAGTCCTCGTCCGTCTGCTCGGAGCCCTTCTTCTATTGCTCCACGGTGTACTTCCTCATCAATCTTCTCTTCTAGATAATCATGTGCGAGGGAGTGATTCTCGTCTGGAAGATTCTCGTCAAGCGCACTTTGCCAAAGATCATGAAGACCACTAATACCTTTTTTGCCAGGTGTTTTTGTAAATACATTCTCAGTTATCACTGGAGCGATTGCTGTTTCGAAGAGCTGTTTCACAGCATCTGCTGTCTCTTCTACTTCTACCTCTCGTTTTTGTTTACCAATGTCTGAAACAATATCTTTTTGCCATTTTTCAAGAGCGTTAAGCTCTTCTACAGCTCGCTCTAACCCTCTTACAACTTCATCTTCTTTTACTTCGCGAGAGCCGTCTTCAATCATGTTTACATTTCCATCTTTTCCGCAGACCAAAAGATCCATCTCAAAAGATTCATTATTTCTATATTCATAATTTGGATTTACTCGAAGCTCTTCCTCTCCTGAAACTTTTCCAATACGTACTGCACTTACCGGTCCATTCCATGGAATGTCAGATGTGGCGAGAGCGAGAGACGCTGCTGTCACTGCAAGCACATCAGGGTCTGCCTCATCTATTGAAAGTACTGTTACAACCACCTGAACGTCGTATCGCATGTGTTGGTTGAAGAGTGGGCGTATGGTTCGATCTACCACACGACCTGAAAGAACAGCTTCATCCGATGGTCTACCTTCTCGGCGTGCGAAGCGACTTCCAAGGATTTCTCCTGAAGCATAAAAACGCTCCTCGTAATCTACTTTGAGTGGAAAGTAGTCGATGCTTGTGTTGGGTTTGTTACCCATTACTGCAGTTGCGAGTACTGCGGTGTCGCCACAACGAAGTATTACAGATCCGTGAGCTTGTTTGGCGATGTCGTTGAACTCGGCTGTGAAGGTTTTGCCCGCGAGCTCGAGTGTGTATTCTTTTTTCTCCATAGTTTTTACCCGAATCATTTATTAGATGAGGCGGGTTTGTATGACTGATTTTCGGATTGCAGACTTGAAGATATTCTTCAACTCTGTGAATCCAAAAACCACATTAACCTCTAATGCGTTTACTGTATCATAAAAAAGAATTTCTTGACCACACTCTGTATATCCGTATGATGTTTACAGTTTCATTGTTCCTAACCAAACACGGTATAACACCATGGAAGCACCAAACAAGGTTGATCAAGCGCTGTCTCCTGAGGAGATAGCAAAACTTTCTTCTTATGCGCACTCTGCTCTCGAACTTGTCTTAGGTTTTCATGACTCAGGAGGACGTACGGGAGGATATCTCTCCGTCTTTTGTGAAGACACAATGTTTGACGACAAAGAGCATGGCCCTACTCCTGAGGCTTCTTTGGTTGTAGGCACGATTGCTTCACCAGAGAAGCGCGGAAAGTATTGGGATTTCTCGTGTGAGAAGCCGGTACGCATTTGGCGCAACAAAGAGAAAGGTCATGTATCGAGCTTTCAGTCGAGAAACCTTAGCAAGCAATGCTTTGGTGGAGGCATCAAAGCGGACTGTTACTACATTGGCTTCTCTGGCTTGCCCGAGCATGCTGATGAAGCCCTTGGGTTGATTGTTGCCTATCTGATGAGGTGGATTTCTCGTGATCATTTGTGGGCCACAGCGGTAGTGAGTAACAACCGAATCATCCTGGACAACAAAAGCACTATCTTGTTATGGTCCGAAGGTTTGATGTGACCTGTGGTTTAAATAAAACCCACCTATGTTTTGAACATAGGTGGGTTTTTCTGTGGAAAAGAGCTCTTGCGAGGCGTGTTTCTATTTTCTATACTTTCTATACTAGAGAAGTTAAATTAGAAACTATATGGAAACGCTCACCAAAAAACAAAAAGAAGTATACGACTTTATAGTCGATTATTCAGATGAGCACGGAATGGCTCCGTCACTTGATGAGATACGGGAAGAGTTTAACCTTGCCTCTGTGTCTACATCTCACTACTATATCGAGCGACTAAAGAAAGGAGGCTTTCTTGAAAAACTTTCAAATACTCCACGGGGTCTCAAGCTTCGAAAGAGCAACGATGAAGACCATGAGCGTTCCATCCTTCTCCCTATTCTCGGGTCTGCCAACTGTGGTGAAGCGATAACTCTTGCGGTAGAGAATCCTGAAGGACATTTAAAGATTCCATTTTCATTTGTACGAAAGCGAGATGATATTTTTGTTCTTAAGGCAGAGGGTGATTCTATGAACAAGGCACATATTGGTGATGCAAAGAAAAATATTGAGCCAGGAGACTTTGTGATTATTGACTCTGATATCAGGGGTATTAAAAGTGGCGACTATGTACTCTCTGTAATAGAAGGGTGTGCAAACATTAAAAAACTTTCAGTGCATGATGGATATATAAGGCTTATCTCTGAGTCTGACAATCCAGACCACAAACCAATTTATCTATCATCAGAGGATGACTTCATGATAAACGGAAAAGTACTTGCGGTGGTAAAGAAATAACAAATGAAAACAAAAATTTAAGGGTCGAGATGACGACTCATCTCGACCCTTTTTTGATCTCAGTTGCTCCATTCCGGAGGTGGGCCCTCTTCTGCAAAACGAAAGTTCAGAAAGAGTTCCACATTTGGTACAGGAACTTTATTTTCTCCAGGATAGAGAACCCTTACATGAAGCCGGTGGTCTCTTACAACCGTGAAGCTTGTTGGGAACCAGGTTAACTCCTTGACTCCAATCATTGGGAAGTTTGTGTTCAGCTGGCGCTGAAGAATGGAGAGCATTTGCTCGAAGGATTCATTGTTGATTCCTACTAACAAACCTTGGTCAGTAACAACTTGATGCATAGTTTTGTCCTCGAAAATAGTGTTCAATCTATAATGATACTACCATAACTTAGTATATATGTCAATTATAGAGAGGTATTAGTATTCATACTCAAGGTTCGCAAGGTTATGAGCATGAAAAAACCGGACGATGAACACATCGGCCGGTTTTTTATGAGACCCAAAGGTCTAGAATCCAGTAGGAAGGGGTATGTTCCCTTTACCTTTCTTTGCTTTTTCCTTGGGCGAGGTAACGTCGCAGAAAGATTCATTGAACTCTGGAAGAAAGGTCCCCTCCTCGTCGGTGACTCCATTGCCTGGGTAGAAATGCATAATCTGTAATTGCCCTTCGACATTCATTACATGGATTGCAGTGTTTACCCGACCGCTACGGGGATCTTGTGGTAGCAAGCTAGTTGCCACAACTTCCCACTCTTCTTCAGAGGGGAGCGTGATAATATCCCCTGGGTTTAGTTTCAAAAAAACTGATTGATTAATTTGCATTGAAATATCGTGGGTTGGTTGTTGGTGCAGAATTCCAGAAAAACTATACCATATTTTATATATTTGTACAGAAAAACCGCACAGAGTGCGGTCTATCTTTTATTTACTCCACGGTCGGCGGCTTTTGCCTATGAGAAATGGTTTTGGATCGTCATCCATATCTACAAACTCATCAACTACTTCAATAAGTTTTGCAGAGCTTGAGCGCCCGAATGATATTGCTTCTACTTGGCATCCTTCATTCATCTTTAGGTACTCTACAAGAGGCACGAAGTCCCCGTCCCCTGTTGCAAGTACGATAGCATCAAGCTTTTTTGCTTGGGTGATTGCATCTACCGCAATACCCACATCCCAGTCAGCCTTCTTCGCTCCTCCCGAGAACACTTGTAGGTCTTTTGTTTTTGTCTCGATACCCATGTTTTCAAGTGCTTCAAAGAATCCGGTCTCATCACCTGACTCAGTAGAGATAACATATGCGACTGCACGGATGAGCTTTCGCCCCGCGAGTGCGTTTTTAAGGACCTCTTTGAAGTTTACTTTTGCTCCGTAGAGGTTTTTAGCGCTGTGGTATAGGTTTTGTGTATCTATGAAAATACCCACGCGCTGTTCTTTGTGTTTTATAACAGCCATAATTTTTTGTATTACGACGCAGTATCAAAAAAGTGTGCGTCCTACTCTATTAAAATGCCTTATTGGCGTTGCTTACAGTATGACACGAAGCAATTATCGTTCAAAACAAAATGAGGACCGTGAGGTCCTCATTGTTACTTGGTTACTTGTCTTTTAGTCCAAGCTCTTTCGCTACAGCGCTGAATCCTTTCGGATTATTCTTTTTCATGTATGAAATATGCTTGCGCCGGTCAGCAACCATCTTGAGAAGACCTCGTCGTGAATGGTTGTCTTTTCGATTTTTCTTTAAATGTTTTGTGAGCTCGTCAATTCGCTTAGTCAAAAGTGAAATCTGCACCTCTGAAGAACCGGTGTCACCATCGTGCTTCTTTGTCTTATTGATAGCTCGTGTCTTTTGATTTTTTGTAAGCATGGGCAAACTATAACATACATGCACAGAATTGCAAGCTACTATTCGAGGCTTTGTGCGTATGTATAATATAAGTATGTCGGAAAATCTAAATGATCTTAAGCGCCAATATCTCGAGTACTTAGAGATAGAAAAAGGGCGAAGCTTACGCACAGTTACCAACTATGACCGCTATTTATCGCGTTTTCTTGATAATACAGGTCTCACATCCCCTTCTGACATTACTGATGACACAGTACGAGAGTTTAGGCTGTGGCTTAACCGTCAAGGAACAGGCAAAAAACAAGCAGGTATAGAGCAAACTCTCAAGAAAAAGACCCAAAACTATTACCTTATCGCTTTGCGTGGCTTTCTTTCGTATCTTGCAAAGCGAAAAATAGAATCACTCCCTCCAAATCGCATTGAGCTCGCAAAAGTTGGAGACAGGAGCCTTGACCTTATCACCAAGGCGGAGCTGGAGCGCTTACTCGATGCACCAGAAGGAAAAGATTTAAAGAGCTTGCGCGACAAAGCCATTGTAGAGCTACTTTTCTCTACAGGACTTCGTGTTTCAGAGCTTGTTGGACTTCCTCGAGACCTTGATTTGACCAAAGACGAGATAACAGTAAGAGGAAAAGGAGACAAAGTACGAATCGTTTTTCTCTCAGAGCATGCAAAAGCAACACTTCATGAGTATTTGGACAAGCGAGACGACATGGATGACGCACTTTTTATATCCCTTGCACCCCAAAAGAAATCTAGTAGTGACGATACTCTTAGGCTTACCACTCGTTCTGTGGAGCGTATTGTAAAACACTATGCAACCAAGGCGGGTATCTCTAAAAAGGTTACCCCACACGTTATTAGGCATACATTTGCAACTGATTTGCTTGAGAATGGAGCTGATTTGCGAAGTGTCCAAGCTCTTTTAGGGCATGCAAATGTATCTACTACACAAATATATACACATGTTACTGACAAGCACCTAAAAGAGATACACAAAAACTTTCATACCAAACGAGATAAATAGTAGACAATCTCCAAAATCATGGTATTGTGGGGGGTAATTCGCCCGTTCCTTTCATCATATGTCTTACGAGGGAGGTGAGACAGTGACTCGTAGTCAAAAACCAACAAGCAGGAGGAAGTTCCTCCTGTCTCCGGGTTTGAGTGTACGCTTGAAAACAGAAGAAGACGTAGCAAAAAACCCCGAACTAGGCGATCGTATCGCCACGGCAATGTCTCTCGGACTGCCTGAACAGGAAGAGCCGTTTATCGTCAATAATGTGCGTGATTATCCAAATTCACAGAAAATCTCGCTCAAAGATGAACGCGGCAACCCGATTCGAGGTATGGATAGCCTCAACAGCTATTTCCCCTCTGATCTTTTTGTTCGAGTATAGTTTGAGAGGTTGTCATGAAACAGGATTACCCACCTGGAAAGCATCGCTATCATCAAGGTATCGGTGCTTTTCTGTTATACTAGCTCCATGATTACTATTCTCGGATGGAATGTTAATGGCTTGCGGGCCCTTCATAGGCAGGGATATTGGGATAAACTCATGGAAGTATCCCCTGATATTTTTTGTTTTCAAGAAACAAAGGCTTCTCCTGACCAGCTAGAAGACGAAGTTAGAAGCCCTGCTTCGTATAACGCATATTTTGCATCATCAACTGTGCGCAAAGGATATAGCGGTGTGTCTATTCACTCAAAGATTGAGCCAGAAGAGGTAAAAGTGGGTCTTGGGATTGATAAATATGATGAACAAGGGCGTGTTTTGACTCTCGTATTCCCTACATGGATTTTGGTAAATGTATATGTACCAAATGGAAACTCAAAAACAGCCCCGCTTGAGTATAAGCTTGGCTTTTATGAAGCACTTCTTGAACACATGGAAGAATATCGAGCAGAAGGAAAAGAAGTAATACTCACAGGAGATTTAAACGTTGCTCACACAGAAATAGACTTGGCACGACCAAAGGAAAATAGCGGAAACATTGGTTTTCTCCCAGAAGAGCGAGCGTGGATTGATGAATATATAGAGGCAGGATATATAGATGTATGGCGCTCTCGAAATGAGAATAAGCGTGATGTGTATACATACTGGGACATGCAAAGCAGAGCTAGAGAGCGAAATGTGGGATGGCGTATAGACTATTTCTTTGCCACACCGGGCATCAACAACAAGATAAAGAGCGTGGATGTGCACAACGATATGTTTGGCTCAGACCACTGCCCTATTTCAATAACGCTCGATATCTAATTGACTCAAGAAGAGTCTTCATCTATTGTGTCCTCAGACCAATTGGTCCTTTATATAGCCCTAAGTTGCTGGGCGTTGTTCCACTAAACACACTATGGAGGTGTGTTATGTCAGAAACCACAGAAACCAAAACGCTGGTAAAGCCAGAAAACAGAACTCAGTGGGTGAATGAGCTTGAAAAAGCAACTTCTATTCCCGCGATTCTTGGCTTACTCAATATGGGATTTAAGCTCGTATTCGGTATACCAGGTAATCCTTACGATGAGTTGCGAGAGCAAATCTTTTTGTATTTTGGAATTGTACTTGGTACAAAAGATTCTATTGCTCCTGATAATAGAAGTAAGATTGAGATACGCGAGATGGCCTGGAAGGCTTTGTGTCGAGATGTTTTTAAAAAATTAGAATGTGGGCACAGTGATTATAAATTTCTAAAAAGAGATAAAAGATTTCTTTTAATGTTTATAGACTTTCATTTTGATGTTGATTCATTAAAAGAAAGGTCAAATATACCTAGCTCAATCCCAACACATCTTGATGAACAATACAGAGAGTTTCGCAGAAAGATCATTCACGCTCTAGAGTCTTGTGTGGTTCGTGATGAAAGTCCTGATGTATATAATAAGCTCTTCAAAAAAGAAGAAAGGGTTTATGTGCTAAAGGCCGTCACGTTGTTTAAGGTGGTAGATGAGAATCTTGAGTATTTACTTCAACATGATGTGGTAATACAAACTCTTCAGAGGATCGCTTTTTCACAAGAAATCTCGATTTATCCACCAAAAGAGCGCAATAGCACGCTGTCTCCTAGTCCAACCAAAAGAAAACCTGAAAGCCTCGGAGAAGTAATTACTTTTGGTTCACGCGATAGAAGCAAAATGCCTGTCAGACTTTGTGCTGAAGTATGTTTGTGTATGAAAATTCGCAGATATTACATCAGCAAGGAAGAAAGACGTCGTCGTCGTGAAAAAGAAGCTGAAAAGCTTCGCAAACAGCTTGAAAGACTGGGACAATAAACAAACAAAAGGCCGTGAGCAAACGCTCACGGCCTTTTTCAGTGTCCGAGTTCTTATAACTGAGAACTCTAAACTATTTAGAACAATCCAATACCAGAACCGAAGAGGTATCCACCAAGGATTACATAAAGAATCGACATGGTGTAGTAGAGATCTTTATTGGTGAGTGTCTTGAACATCTTTCCAAGTGTTTTCTTTGAGAAGAAGATGTACATGAGTGACTCAACAATAAGGTCAATACCAAGAAGTGTGATGATTACTTCTGTTGCCCCGCTCCATAGGTTGTGATTGGTTACAATCAAGTACCCTATTATAAGGACTACAACACCAAATAGGTATGAGACTGCGCGGTGTTTGATGAAGTCATCGAAAATCTCCATGATCATCTTTCTTCTTGTGACCATAGAAAGCCCAGTGATAAGGAATACAAAACCAATCAGTTGAGCCAAAAATACTGTTGTTGTCATTTGTATAAAAACATTAGCTAATAACTAATCCCTATTATACAAAAACACACCCCTGTAAACAGGGGTGTGTGTTGATTATTAGTCTTTATATGCAGAGGCTTGTAGGTTGTATAGGCGAGCGTATGTTTTATTGTTTTTCATAAGTTCTGTGTGTGTCCCTGCTTCTGAAATTTTTCCTTTTTCTATAACAATGATTTTATCTGATCGTTTTACCGTTGAAAAACGATGTGAGATGGTGATAACAGTTTTTTCTCGAAGCCTTTCGTTAATTGTTTGGAATATTTTTTCTTCTGCTTCAGCGTCAATTGATGCAGTGGGTTCATCTAAAATTGTAAGCTCTGCATTTCTGTAAAAAACTCGAGCAATTGCCATACGTTGCTTTTGTCCAATTGAAAGCTCAACACCATCTTTGTATCTTTTCCCAAGCATTTGATTATATTTTTTATCAAACTTTTCAATAAAAGAAGAAGCTTCACTGTCTTGCGTCGCTTGCAATACTGCCTTTTTATTTATTCTTTTGTCGCTTCTTCCCATAGCGACGGCTTGTTTTATGGGAAAGCTATAGTCTGCATATTCTTGGAACAAAACAGCTGTCATGCTTCTCCATTTTTCGATGTCGATGTCTTTTAAGCTATGTCCATTAATCAGTATTTCTCCTTTTGTTGGATCATAAAATCTACTAAGTAATTTTACAAATGTAGTTTTTCCTGCCCCATTAACACCTACAATAGAAACATTTTCCCCAGGTTCTATTGTAAGACTAAAATCTTTTAGCACCCATGTGCTTGTTTTTGGGTATTTGAACCATACATTTTTAAATTCAATTTTTGGAGGTTGTTTTTCAAGTTTTTTTGGTTCATTTTTCTTAAGAAGCTTGTTTTCAGTGTCAAAGATTTCAAAAAGACCTTCTGCGAAGCGGTTTATTTCTTCTTGGCCTCCTACGTTTTTAAAGAAAGATATTAGTGTTCCCTGGAAGCCTCGTATAGACCCAAATATAAATGTCATTGTACCCACCATGATGATTCCTCCGATGGTAAATTTTATTAACATAAAAATAGAGGCAGCGAGCGTAATTGAAAAAATTAAAGAACCTAAAATTTCTGCACCTAGCTTGTCCTTCTCTACATTAACTTGTTTTTTAGTAAATCCACCTAATAGCTTTTCCATGTCTTTATAAAAAAAGTCTACACCTTGGAAAAGCTTAAGCTCAATCAAGTGGCTTAAGTGAAAAAAGTGTGAACGTCTATCAAAAAATAAGCGTCTTTTTTCTGCATCCATTTGCCAGATCCACCACACATTTTTTCCATAACGCATTTCTATAAAAAGAGCTGGTGCTGCACCGATAAAAGCAAATACAAGAAATAGCCAATGAACAGAAAATAGTATGCTACCAGCAATAATAACCCCAATAATATTTCTTAATATATTTAATTGGTATGACCAAGCTTGGCCAATCGAACTAGTACCTCTTTCTCTTGCGTTTTGTATTTTGTCACTAAATTCTGGGCTCTCGTGCGTTGCAATATCAATGTCTGCGAGTTTTCTAACAAGCTTAAGATTAAGGTCTTGTAAAAAAATAAAACGAAACATGGTTCCAAAACTTCTCTCGCTATCTGTAATTAATAGAGGTAAAAATAATAGTATAAATTCAACAAATAAAAGCTGTATTAAGTATTGACTAAAAACCCCTTGTCCCCCACTTATGATTCTTATTACTTCGTCCACAATTAAACCAAAGACTCCTAATTGCATATAAGGAGTGGCTGCGCTAACTAGCACAAGAAAAAAAAGTAGAATTGTGTAGGGTTTATGAGATTCCCAGGCGAGTGAAATTACTCGTCTTCCCACAGAAAAGGTTGATCCAAGAGAAGTTAATTTTTCAGATGTAGTTGTTTTTGCTTCCATGGTATAGATTAGATAATTGTATCAGAAAACTTAAAAGTCATCTTTTTTCTGCACTTATCCACAGAAATGTCCTTTAATGTCCTTTACAAAAATCTAAAGGACATTATCATAAAGGACAGAAGGTTTGAGGTGTATAAAGGACATTTATACAGCCTTAAGTCGCTAAGTTCTTTGTACAATTCCCTGTCCTACGCTCATATAAATATCGAGCGTACTAACAGAAGCGCTTTTGCGGAATTTCTTCTAGTGAACCTGTTTCACTTGAGTAAGTATGATCCCACACATTATATTTTTTCGGTCAACTACATCAACCGAAACGGTACCCGGATGTTTGCTCGAAGATAATTCCAACTCAAGTCGTCCATCATTTGGCACAAATATACACCTCTCATCTCTCCACTCCTAGTTGCCGTTATGTTGGGCGACTTTTTTATTGTAAAATTACATTTCTCATGCTTTTTATGTTCTACATGAAACATAAAAATAAAAACGGCTCTATTAAGCTGTTTTTCTATACCTAGACATTCCCCAAAATCCACTCAATCCCACTCCCTACCCTATTCTTACTATATGATGTTTCACGTGAAACAATATATTATGTTCTACATGAAACATTTCACATATTTCACGCACATATTAATCTTTTAAAGAGATGATAAACAATTAGGCTTATTTAACCCAATGTTTCTTGCGGATAGTTTTTACTTCTTCCTCGTCAGCTTCTTCTTTCTTTTGTTTTCCAGCATCGCCAAGGGCTTTAAGCTCTTCAATAGGGAGCTTTAACAGCTCTTTTGTGCGATCGGCAAGGTATTGAGCCGTATTTTTACCAGGATCTTCCAACACTTCTTCTAGTAGGGCGTGCAAAACATACCCAACATATGGCCCAGGTGTTTCACCTGAAACATTTATAATGTCATCACCACTGATTTTAAGCTGTGTTACAGAAACAGGGTCGCGAAGTGCTTCTTCTATCATAGAATGGTACTTTCTTAGCCTATATGGCTCTTCTTTTGGTCTTCCTGTGCCTATTCTATCTGCTACACGTAGGTTCATAAGGTCCCAAATGTTCTCCTGACCAACATTTCGTATCATTCTACGCACTGCTGTAAGAGTTATTTGCTCTGTATCAGAGAAAAACATATGCCAACGCACGAGTTTTACCGTTTTTTCTATTGTTTTCTTTGAGAAACGTAGTCTTTCAAGCACTTTTCGTGTTACACGTGAACCAATTACCTCATGTCCGTGGAAAGTCCAATCTTTCTTAGATTTATCCCATCTACGTGTTTCAGCCTTGGAAATATCATGGAACAGGGCAGCAAGTCGTATTTCAAGGTCCCAGCCCTTGTCAGAAGCCGCCTGAAGGCATCGAAGTAGGTGTTCCCACAATGTGTACGAGTGTGCCTGGTTTTGGTCGATTCCGATGGTATTTTCGAGCTCTGGAGAGATGTATTGTAGTACACCAAGCTTGTGGGCAACCTCAAGACCGTATTTTGGCTGATCAGACATGATAAGCTTCTCAAATTCGTCTTTTATACGCTCAACAGCTATATTATTTAGTTTCTCATGAAACGTTGAAATGGACTTTTCTGTATTTTGCTCTATTGAAAAGCCGAGCTGTGCAGAAAACCGTATTGCGCGAAGCATTCGGAGCGCGTCCTCATCAAATCGCTGATCTGGCTCTCCAACTGTGCGAATAATACCGTTTGCCAAGTCTTTTATTCCACCAAATATGTCAATAAGGCGGTATTTTTCTGTTTCAAACTCTAGTGTTTCACGTGAAAAGTCCAAAATAAGGTCTTTTTTTGTTTCATGTAGAACATCTTTGTGTATACGAAGAGCAAGTGCGTTTATGGTAAAATCACGCCTTTTTAGGTCGTCTTCTATGTTTTTACTGAATGTTACGTTGTCTGGGCGTCGTCCGTCTGAGTATTCTGCCTCTAGGCGATAGGTGGTAATCTCAAGGACATTTAGTGTTTTGTCCTTTACATCATCAAGGACAATTCGAACTGTCCCATAGTCGTTGTCATAGTGCGCGTGCTCAAATACTTCAAGGATTTCTTCAGGTAGTGCATTTGTGGTGATATCCCAGTCTTTTGGTTTGATTCCTCTTATCAGGTCTCGCACACATCCACCCACAAAAAAAGCCTCGTAACCGGCGTCTTCAAGGTCTTTGGCAACAGAAAGTGCCTCTTTGGGAATAGTGAGTCTCATAAAAGATATTGTATCTTGTTTGGTTTGTTTTTTCCATACAAGATATTTACACAAAATGCTTTGCTTTCAGGGGAAAGTATGGCAGAATATGCATTCAAGGTAGTTACGAATTGCACCCGTGGTGAAATGGATATCACAACGGTCTTCGGAACCGTCGTTCTGGGTTCGAATCCTGGCGGGTGCACACGATTAAATATCGTATATAATATAGGTTATATGCGGGTGTAGTATAAGGGCTATTATGTCTGCCTTCCAAGCAGAAGATCGGGGTTCGAGTCCCCGCACCCGCACATAAAATACACAAAATAGGCGCGAAAGCGCTTATTTTGTTGGATTTTACTGCGGACGGGGGCTCGAAAGGCGGAGGCCGCGAAGCCAGACACGAAGCGTCTGTGGCCGAGCCGGGGTAGCGAGAACTTAGTAGAATTCAAGCGTAAGCGAAGAATTATACTTAGTTACTTGTGACCGAGTCCCCGCACCCGCACATCATTCACACAAAACCTGCACGAAAGTGTAGGTTTTGTTGTAGATGACTTTTTATAAGGAATCGAAAGACGCAGTCGTTAAGTTAGTAGAGTGACGGCTGTTGCCAAGCTGATGTGGCGAGAACTAAAAAGAATAAAAATGTAAGTGAGGAAGTATGCCCAATTTCTT
>CAZMIM010000003.1:0-83441 GCA_964566505.1 uncultured Candidatus Saccharibacteria bacterium
CTCTTAGTTGTGTTTGTGCATGGCATCTTTTATACCATCAAACATCTAGGAGACGACCTACTTCGATTTCTGGTACGACAATTTGCGTTATGGAGACAGCGCAGGGGTGCGTACTAATCATTTTTCAAAATATTCGGCGCCGTGAAGGATAAACCTTCACGGCGCTTTTGTATTACCAATGAACATACCATGGTATGTTCATCATGTTTTTGGGTGTATAATCAAAATATATGAAGGAAGTGGAGGTAAAAGTAAAAATATCTAGTATTGAAGAGGTAAAAAGCCTTTTTGAAGAAAAAGGATTTGTATTTTCAGAGCCTATAACTCAGAGTGATGCTATTTTTACCGATCCAGAAACTGCAAAGAAATTTGATCAGTTTGTAAGTAATATAAATTTTCTTCGTATTCGAAAAGAAAAAGATAGAACTCTTTTTACCCTTAAACGACCAAAAAAAAATGAGCTAGACTGTATTGAGCGAGAGGTAACCATAAGTGATGCAAAACAGATGGAAGACATGATTGAATATATGGGATATGAAAAAGTTGTTGAAGTAATAAAAACACGTCAAAAAGCAAAGCATGAAACATATGAAGTTCTTTTAGACACAGTTGAAGGTTTGGGACACTTTGTAGAAGTGGAACATTTGGTAGATATGGATACTGATAGCGAGGAAGCTCAAAAACAAATTTGGGATTTTCTTTCTGAGATTGGTCTTAAAAAAGCTGATGAAGTGACTCGTGGATATGACACTTTGATGTATATAAAGTTAAAAGGTGAAGGTATATAAAAATCATGCAAGAAGTACGAAAAATTGTGAAAAATGGGAGGGATAGCTACTATATCAATATTCCAAAGGATATGGCGCGCGAACTTGGATGGAGTGAACGGCAGAAACTTGTAGTTAAAAGGTCTGGTTCAAAAATAGTGTATGATCTGAAATGAAATTTATGAAAGAAATTGATAACAAAGAACTTAAAGAAGTTATCCAAAGTGGACATATCAATTTGTTTGTTGGGTCTGGGTGTTCTCTTGATTATCTCACGACGCTTCTTGACATTGAAAATAGGATGGATGTCGAAGACACCAAAGAACAAGCTCAAAAGGACTATTACAATTTGATTAAAAAATCCAAGGCTATTCTTAATGAGGCACTTGAAACTAAAACTACCGAAAAAGAAAAAATGACAAAGACGAAGAGAAATTATGACTCTTTCTTGGGGTTTTGGGCTGATACCATTTCTAGTAGATCTTTGCATATAGTAAATAAGCAAATTAACATTTTTACCACTAATTTTGATTTGTTCATTGAAGACTCCTGTGAGCGCTTGGGTATTCCATATAATGATGGATTTGCTGGTCAAATAAATCCTAGCTTTAGTGTCGCGAACTTCAATAAAATTCAAAGATATAAGAGTTTGCAGTTTGACAACACTTCCGATATTCCTCTTTTCAATATTATAAAATTACATGGTTCAGTTTCTTGGCAAGCGAAAGATGAGAAGATTATTTATTCAAACGGAAATCATATCGCTGATGACCTTGGAGATAAAATGGGAGATGACTTTGATGAAGGATACAAGAAAATTGCTGTTATAAATCCAAATGCCGAAAAACATTTTGAGACTGTACTTGATTCCAACTACGCATCAATGTTACGTAAGTTTACATTGGAATTGGAAAAAGAAAATAGCGTCTTGATTATTGTGGGTTTTTCTCTAGAAGACAAGCATATAAAAAATCTTTTGTATGGAGTTATGAGGTCCAACCCTACTTTGGTTGTTGTTTATTTTTCATATTCTAAATATGACGAAACGTCGGACAAATTTGAAGAAAAAAAGAATCATAATCTGTATATAATTTCACCAGAAGCGAATTTCTCTTTCGAGAAAACTACTGAATATCTCGGCAAGATTTTTTCAAATAATGATGTCCTCGAGAAACATGAAGACGAAAAATAATTTTAATTTAGAAGAACAACTCGTTAATGATTCCGTTTTTACAACAGGGAGCGTTTTTAGCGTCAAAGGGAAAGACATTGTTGTTAAAGTAAATAAAGATAAAAATCTTCCACACCTGTTTTTCAAAGGCAGAACCATCAAAAATGTTTCTGTTGGGCTTTCAAATTATGTAAAAATTCTCAAAGGTTTTACAGAAATTATTTGCAAAGTTGAAGGTGAATATCTCGAAGAAGACAAATATCAAGTAAACAAAAAATATTCTAATGATAAACAGAAAATAGATCGTTTTCTTAATGTTTCGGTTTTTGGTTTTTACGATTATGATTATAGGTTTCAGCATGGCATTAAAGAAATGCCTCTAATAGGGAGTGAATGTAAATTACTTTCAAGGGATGAGTTTGAAAAACTTCATCAACTTTCAGAAAAAAATGAACTTTCTGTTCACCTCGGCGCGTTAATTGACGAAGAAACACAAAATATTTTTATATCGGTCAAAAAATTGTTCGCTGGACATGTAGGTATTTTTGGTAATACAGGTTCGGGAAAATCAAACACCCTCGCAAAGATGTTTACAGAATTATTTAAATTAAAAAATTTAAATAATAATTTTAAAACAAAATCAAAGTTTGTATTCATTGATTTCAATGGAGAATATTCAAAAGAGAGTAACGACAAAATTCTCACGGAAAGCAAAAAGGTCTATAGATTGAGAACAAAAGACAACAGTGGAGACAAATACCCTATATTAAAAACTGAGATAGAGAAACTAGAACTTTTATCTATTTTGCTTGATGCCACCGAAAAAACACAGCAACCATTTTTGCATAGGGCTATAGATAGAGATTGGTTTGACATAGACAACAGAAATAATGAAAAGGAAATTCAAAACATTAACCAAAAATTGAAAGATATTTTGGTGATGAAAGACAAAAATTTCAACGTTCCGTTTTTGAAAAAATATGTGAAAGATTTTGAGCAACTCGGATTTAAGATTGTAAACGATAATAAAAATATTGATGATTTAAAATACCATGGTAATGACAACAACTCCTTTTATTTCATAAACTCGGAAAATGCTAAAATTTACGCTGACACAAGCGAGGCAGAATTTCTCGGCGCAAGTGGATATTTTAATGCCTCACTAGCCACAACTTTAACCGATTTGCAAAAAATCCAATTCAAAATACTCGATCAGTATTACTTTGAAATTTTGAACGGATACGCAAATCAAGAGCATATAAGCCCATTGATTGGAAGGCTGAAAAAAAGATTTGATGTGTTGGATAAAGTTTTCGATATTAAAAATTCAATAACGGAAGCGGAAAACCCAACTATTCAAGTGGTTGATCTTAAAAATGTAAATTTAGAAATCAAGAAGGTTATACCACTATTGATTTGCAAAACTAATTACGATGATCAAAAGAATAAAAGGGAAGACGAAAAAGGAAATTCTCTAAATCTAATAATTGATGAGGCACACAATATTCTATCGGAAAATTCTAATAGAGAATCTGAGTCCTGGAAAGATTATCGTTTGGAAACGTTTGAGGAAATTATTAAGGAAGGTAGAAAGTTTGGAGTGTTTCTTACAATCGCGAGCCAAAGACCTTCTGATATTTCTCCAACCATTATTTCTCAGCTACATAACTATTTTATCCATAGATTAATGAATGATAATGACTTGCGAGCGATCAATAAAGCTGTAAGTTATCTTGATAAATTATCATTTGATTCAATTTCAAATCTTTCGACGGGTTGTTGTTTTATCGCGGGACAAATGACGCAATTTCCTTTGTCAGTAAAAGTGAAATTGCTTGACAAGAACGAACAACCACAAAGCGAGACGGTAGATCTTAATAAATTATGGAAGAATGAAAAATGTTCGATTAAAGGTTAACATTTCTTCGCCTTTTGTATTTTTAACCAACGAACATAAAGCGGTATGCTCATTTTGCTTGAGTGATATACTGAAGAGGTGAAAATTCCACTAACAAAAGTTGTATCTGTATTTGTGCTCATAATCTTTGGGCTTGTTTTGTATAGTATGGATTTTGAGGTACAAGAGCCTTATGTACCAACAAATTTTGTACAAAATCATGGCCCAGTACTTATAGAAGGTGGCCATAGACTCAATCTTGAGGTTGTAGACACAGAACGTGAGCGAACTCGTGGGCTTTCAGGAAGAGAATCACTCGGAAAGAACGCTGGTATGCTTTTTGTTTTTCCAGTTTCAAATACATATGGGTTTTGGATGAAGGATATGAATTTTTCCATTGACATTGTCTGGCTTGATGAGAATTTTGAGATTGTATATATAAAAGAAGAGGTGTCGCCAGAGACATATCCCGAATCATTTCGCCCCGACACACCCGCGCGCTATGTCTTGGAGGTTAATGCTGGTGTAATGAATGAAATGGGTAAAAATAGGATTGGTCAAACGCTCAATATTGAAAATATTGTTCGGTAGAAGCCCTTTGTAAAGGGGCTTTTTTGGATAGCGATTTACATCTCTTTCTTTTTATTACCTCATGCCCTAGAGAATGACTTATCCACATATTTTTTACTTTGATTTAGATACAATTAGTCTAGTTTTTACTAGATTTTATTAATTTTTTCTATCAATTATGGCGAAAACAACCCGAAAAACAGCACAAAAGACTTCAAAGAATGAAAGTTCACGAAAAAAGAATGCACTGATAAAACGAGTGTTGAAACGGGACGGTTCTATTGTGGATTTTGATATAGAAAAGATTATCGATGCTGCATATCGAGCAATGAAGGCAGCAGAAGAAGGGTCTCGAGAGGAGGCAGAGCTTCTTGCAAACAAAGTGGTGGCTGACTTGGTGCGTATTCGAAAGCGATACAAAAACTTCGTACCTTCTGTGGAGGGTATTTCAGACGCAGTAGAGAAAGAGCTTATGCTCTCTGACTATGTAGACTCTGCAAAGACATATATTCTCTATCGTGACGAGCGAGCACGTTCTCGAGCACAAGAGCGAGTGATTCCACAAGAGGTTCGCGCAAAGATTGATGAGAGTAGTAAATATTTCCCAACACCATATCAAGAATTTATCTTCTATCAGTTTTACTCACGATGGAGAGATGATCTTGGTAGGCGAGAGACATGGGTAGAAGCCATTGATCGATTTATGGATTTCATGAAAGAGAATCTTGGGGACAAGCTTTCTACTCGAGAATACAATGAGGTACGAGAAGGAATCCTAAACCAAGAGGTATGTCCATCAATGCGACTACTGTGGTCTGCTGGAGATGCATGTCGAAGAGGTAACGTGTGTGCATACAACTGTGCGTACATTGCACCAACACGGTGGAAAGACTTGGCAGACATTATGTATGTATCGATGCAGGGTGCTGGCTGTGGATTTACCGTAGAGCCAGAAAACGTTGAGCAGTTCCCACAAATCAAAAAGCAAAAGAAAGTGAAAGCAAAGAAGATTGTTGTAGAGGATAGTAAGGAAGGATGGTGTGACGCTTTTGTAGAAGCTTGTGAGACATGGGCAGAAGGAGGAGATGTAGATGTAGATTACTCAAAGGTACGACCAGCAGGAGCACGACTTCACACAATGGGAGGGCGAGCGTCTGGTCCAGATCCACTAAAAGAGCTTATGAAGTTTGCTCGTCGAAAGATTCTTTCACGACAAGGACGACGACTTACTCCAATCGATCTTCACGATATTATCTGCCAAATTGGACTTATCGTAGTAGCAGGAGGAGTACGACGAAGCGCACTTATTTCACTATCTTCTCTTGATGATGTTGAGATGCGTGATGCAAAGAAAGGCTCATTCTGGCAAACAGAAGGACAGCGAAGTATGGCAAATAACTCTGCTGTATATGAGACAAAGCCGACTGCAGAAGAGTTCCTAGAGGAGTGGACTTCTCTTGTTACATCACAGACGGGTGAGCGAGGAATATTCAACCGAGCAGGTCTTGAGAATCAGGTACCAGCACGACGATGGAAAAAGATAAAAAATGAACCACAAACTGGAATGAATCCATGTGGAGAGATTTATCTAAAGAGCCGACAGTTCTGTAATCTTACTTCTATTGTGGTACGACCAGAAGATACAAAGGCTTCAATGAAACGAAAGATGAAGCTTGCAACAATTCTTGGTACATACCAAGCATCACTTACAGATTTCAAATACATTGATAAAGAGTGGAAGAAGAATTGTGATGAGGAGGCACTACTTGGAGTTTCAATCACCGGATATTATGACAACCCTATGGTGCGTGATGATAAGGTGCTTCAAGATTTGCGAAAGACAGGTGTAGAGGTAAACAAAAAATATGCAAAGAAGATTGGAATAAATCAATCAACAGCTATTACATGTGTGAAGCCTCATGGAAACTCAGGACAGCTTCTCAATGTAGGTTCAGGTATGCACCCATGGTTTGCTCCATACTTTGTACGACGTGTGCGAATTAGTGCAAACGATCCACTTCTACAGCTTGCAAAAGCAGAGGGAGTACCAGTGAAGCCAGAGGTGGGATACTCAACTTCAAACGCAACTACAATGGTGCTTGAGTTCCCAATGAAAGCTCCAAAGGGAGCAATCTGCAAAGACAGTGTTTCAGCGATTGAGCTACTAGAAGAGTGGAAGCGATTGAAAGAAAACTACACAGAGCACAACCCATCAGCAACTATTTATGTTGGTCCAGATGAGTGGCTTGAGGTAGCAAACTTCGTATACAAAAACTGGGACTTGGTAGGAGGACTTTCATTCTTGCCAAGAAATGATCATGTATATCAGCTAGCTCCATATGAAGAGATTTCAAAGAAAGAGTATGAGGAGCGGATGAAGAGTCTCAAACATATAGATTTCTCAAAACTTCTTCTTTACGAGTTTGATGATAATACCACTGGAGCTAAAGAGCTTGCATGTGTCGGGGGAGCGTGTGAGGTTTAGATAGCGACTAGCAACTAGTGATTAGGGGATAGTAACGAACGGCTCATTTTGAAAATGAGCCGTTCATTTTGGCTTTGTTGAGGGATTTTCAACGGCTCAACCGGTTGAGCCGTTGGTTCTATGTATAATATTGACAATATCCATAAATATGCTATTATATTAGACGAGTTGAACCAAAACAAAACAGGTGAAAACCGTGAAAAATATTTGGACCGTCATCGTATCGATTCTTTCTCTGGTTGCAACATTCGGTGTTTTGGACACCAACCAGACCCCAGAGAAAGCTTTCATCGAGACCAAGGGCATGCTCGTGCATCTCTCCGAGGTCGTGGGATTGGATGAGGTAGAAAGATACTGTGATGACATCGGTGTATTTACGGTCAATGATTATGACTTTAAATGCAACGTCAGCACTGGCGCTGAGTACAGCAAACGTGGGCACTTCAATCAGGTGCTTCTGTATTTGTCTCAGTATGAAATTGGCACTTTTGGAAACGGGGAGTATATCAACATTGAAGAAGTAACACTTCTCGAGGTTCCAAAATTGCCCGCAGATCATCCTGATTTTGACACCCCGATTCTCGACTATTTCAGAAAGTAGTATCGAGCAAAACCACCGAAAAACCATTTCGGTGGTTTTTCGTTTTTACAAAACCAAAAAAGATGGTATAATCTTTTTGCATGATATCGGACAGTTGCGCCAATCTTTGATTGGTGAGGAAAGTCCGGACACGTGCTCTTTTAGAGCAGGATGGTGGTGGGTAATCCCCATCGGGAGAAATCCTAGAGGTGCGAGCAGAGACGCCCGATTCGAAAGATGACGGATTCCTTCGGGAATAGCTTTATGGAGACATAAAGGTGAAACGGCCAAATCCTCACTTACGTGCAAGACCGTACTCTAGTGGCTAGACCCTAGTGGCTAGTGACTAGTTTGAGTCGCTTGAGCATATTGGCAACAATACGCCTAGATAAATAGCTGTCGATAACAGAATCCGGCTTATAGATATCATCGCAATTCATGAGAAAAACCGCGTTTACCGCGGTTTTTTTCTTTACTTTACATCGTCATTCTTTCATTTTATCGCTAGCTTTCCACACTTTTGAAGCTTCAAAAAGTCGTATAATAGAGTACAGAAAGGTTAGATTTAGAGGTTTATTAATTAAGGGAAATTATTTCCCATTATTTTATGTCTATGGAAAACGTATTCGAAGAGATGAACGATACAGATGTTGTACGAGCACCAGAGTCAAAAGGCTCAATGCTTGACGCTCTTTCTGCTCGAATAATGCTTGTAATGGTTGCACTTGTACCATTCTTCTTTATTCCTTCATCAGTATTCTCATTCTCATTTACAAAAATGATGCTTCTCGTAGCAGGAGTATTACTACCAGTATTGTTCTGGCTATTAGCACGGCTCAAAGACGGAATGCTTGAGCTTCCAAAAGGAAAATTATTTCTTGTAGGGTTCTCGGTGCCTGCAGCATATTTGCTTGCGTCACTATTCTCAGAAGTACCACAGGTGTCATTTATTGCTCGAGGATTCGAGATAGACACATTCTTTACTGTGTTTGTTCTGTTTATGTTGATGTTTTTGGTGCCAACACTGTTTAAGGGATATGACAGACTTGCAAAGGTATATGCAGGATTCTTTATATCATTTGTTGTAGTTTCTTTATTCCAGATATTGCGACTTATTTTTGGTGTAGAGTTTCTATCTTTTGGAACACTATTCCAAAACACAATCTCAAACCTTGTAGGTAAGTGGAATGACCTTGGAGTATTCTTTGGTCTTGGAACAGTGCTATCGCTTGCAACACTTGAGCTACTTCCAGTAAGTAAGAAATCAAAAGTACTTCTATACATTGGACTTGTAGTGTCACTATTCTTCTTGGTTCTCGTAAACTTCACAACTGTATGGGTGATGCTTGGTCTCATCTCACTATTCTTTATGGTGTATCGTGTGATGTTCAACCAAGCCGGAGGAGACGGACAAACTTGGTCAATGTCTAAGCTTATTTCACCAACATCACTTGTGGTGTTTGTTATCTCTCTTGTGTTTGTAGTAGCTGGAGGTTCTATCGGAGAGAGTGTTTCATCTACATTCGATATTTCACAAATCGAAGCACGACCATCATGGGGAGCAACAATGGAGATTGCACAACACGCACTTCAAGAGGATGTTCTCTTTGGGGCAGGTCCAAACCGATTCTCAGCACAATGGCTTGAGCACAAACCAGATGGAATCAATGAAACAATTTTCTGGAACACTGACTTCAACGCAGGGATTGGACTTCTTCCATCAACTATCGCAACAACAGGAATACTTGGAACACTCGCATGGCTTGGGTTCCTTCTAATGTTCGTGTGGTATGGAGTACGAAGTCTTATGACATCAAACACAGAAGACGAACTCTCTAAGTATCTAAACCTATCCTCATTCCTTGGGGCACTATTCTTGTGGGTATTTGCAATCTTCTATGTTCCAAACATAGCAATCCTTACACTCACATTCTTCTTCTCTGGAATCTTTATTGCTTCGCAGATTACATCGGGGAAAATCAGCACATTTAAGGTTTCATTTGTACACAATCCACGAGCAGGATTTGCATCGGTATTTGTGATTGTGGTTCTCTTGATTGGTACAGTTACGCTTGGATATGTGTATGTAAATAAATATGTTGCATTCACAACATATCAAAGTGGTATTAGAACATTCAATGAAGACGCTGATATTGATATGGCAGAAACAAAGATGCTTTCAGCTGTAAATAGAAGCGAACATGACTCATTCTATCGAACACTTGCACAGCTTAATATTGAGCGACTCAGCCAAGTGGTAAACCAACAAGATGTAGAGCAAGAAGTACTACAAGGACAGTTCCAAACAGTTCTTGGTGCGGCTATTGCAAACGCGACAGCGGCAACAAACTTTGACGCTCAAAACTATCAAAACTGGCGTTCGCTAGGGCAAGTATATGCTTCAGTAGTACCTCTTGGAATTGAGGGGGCATATGAAAATGCAAAGGCGGCATACGAGCAAGCCCTTGTTCTTAACCCACATGGTCCGTCACTATATCTAACTCTTGCACGACTTGATGCGGTAAATGGAGACCTAGATAGTGCACGAACATACATCACTCGAGCAGTTGAAGAGAAGGGGAACTACACAGAAGCAGTATTCTTCCTATCACAAATTGAGGCATCAGAAGGAAACATTCAAGCAGCAATCAACTCAGTAGAGGCAGCAGCAACTATTTCACCAAATGACCCAACAATATTCTTCCAACTTGGTCTTCTAAACTTCAACATCCAGGCTTATAATGAGGCAATATTGGCGCTTGAGCGAGCGGTGCTTCTATCACCAACATACTCAAACGCAAAATACTTCCTTGGACTTTCTTACTACAACACAGACAGACTTGAGGATGCTATTGGACAGTTTGAAGATGTGGCAACACTCAATCCAGAAAATGCAGAAGTACAAGCAATTCTAGCTAACCTTCAAGCAGGAAATGAGCCATTCGAGGGATTCCAAACAGAAGAAGTGGAATCACCAGAAGATAGAGATTCACTTCCAATCCAAGAGTAAGAAAAATGATTGCGCGAAAGTTACTAACGCTCTTACACACAGAAACAGGCGGCCTACATGCGGCCGCCTATCTGTTAGCTGGGTTTACATTTCTTTCGCAAATCCTTGGACTCGTTCGGGATAGACTCCTTGCACACACATTTGGAGCAGACACACTTCTTGATGTGTATTATGCGGCATTTCGAATACCAGATTTGGTTCTGATATTTGCAGGCTCAATAGTATCGATTGCGATTTTGGTGCCACTACTTACCAAGCATCTCAATCACACAAAAGAAGAAGGGAAGCGATTTGTTGATAGTGTATTCACATTTTTCTTCCTATTCATTGTATTAGTTAGTGCAATATTGTTCTTTATATTGCCCTATATACTTGATAATTTCTTTCCAGGATTGGTAGAGAAGGGTGTATATGGAGAGCTGGTTAAGCTGTCTCGACTTTTCTTGCTCTCGCCTCTGTTTTTGGGGCTTTCGAACCTTTTTGCAAGTATTGTTCAGGTAAAGAGAAGATTTCTGGTATACGCACTTTCACCAGTGCTATACAACGCAGGGATAATACTTGGAATTATATGGCTTTATCCAATGTTCGGACTCTTTGGCGTGGGTGTTGGTGTAGTTTTAGGTGCACTATTTCATCTTCTTATTCAGGTGCCGGTTGTATCACGAGAGAACCTTTTGCCTTCATTTGTGCGCTCTGTTGATTGGCCTGAGATACGAGCTGTGGTGTTTACTTCGCTACCACGGGCATTCACTCTTTCTATTGGGAATATTGTTATTGTATTTTTGCTTGGATTTGCTTCTCTTTTCAGGGAGGGTTCTATATCAATCTTTAACTTTGGTATAAATCTACAATCTGTACCTCTTTCAATTGTGGGAGTGAGTTATTCTCTTGCGGCGTTCCCGCTTCTATCTGAGTTGTTTGAGAAAAATAAAATAGATGAATTTCGTGGTCGTGTGCAAACTGCGCTTCATCATATTGTTTTTTGGTCTCTTCCAGCTCTTGTAATGTTTATTGTTCTTCGCGCACAGATTGTTCGAACAGTTTTGGGAAGTGGTGCGTTTGATTGGACTGACACAAGACTCACAGCAGCTGTTTTGGCGCTCTTTGTGGTGTCAGTGATAGCACAAGCAATCTCTCTTCTTGTAATACGGGCATATTATGCGACCGGAAATACTAAAAAGCCTCTTGTGGTAGGTGTTGTGTCGGGACTTTTGATGGTTGTACTGACATTTGTATTTTATGACATGTATCAAGCGGGAAGTGTGTCATTTTGGTTCTTGGAGGCGTTACTTCATGTAGAGTATTTGCCAGGTACAGAGGTGCTTATACTGCCACTAGCGTATTCTGTGGGAATGTTTGTGAACATGATTGGGCTTTTGTGGTGGTTCCAAAAAGATTTCAACGTACTTTCAGGTAAAACTGTACGGACATTTTTCCATACTTTTTCAGCTTCAATAATAGGTGGATTTACTGCATTTCGCTTTCTGTATGTGTTTGATGACTACTTTAATCTAGATACCGTATCTGGTGTTTTCTTCCAAGGATTATCTGCTGGGGTCATTGGCATTTTGCTTGGATTAGGTATATTACTAGTACTTGGTAATAAGGAAGTTGAGGAAGTTTACAGAAGTATTAGAAGTAAAATATCTAAAGACCAAAACATTCTTCTTCCTGACACTGACGAATTATAGTTCATGAAGAATATTAGAAATTTCAGTATTATAGCGCACATCGATCACCCCATATCAGAGCAAAGCACGATACGGGGCGCGAAGAGGTGTGATTGACTTTTGTTACCCTTATGAAAAATATTCGCAATTTTAGCATCATAGCGCACATTGATCACGGTAAATCGACATTGGCTGACCGCATGCTTGAGGTGACCAAAACTATCGATAAGCGCAAAATGAAAGACCAGGTCCTCGACAAGATGGATCTGGAGCGTGAGCGTGGAATTACAATCAAGATGGCGCCTGTAACGATGAGCTATAAGGCTCGGGATGACAAAGAATATGTTTTTAATCTTATTGATACTCCAGGACACATTGATTTTTCATACGAAGTATCACGCGCACTAAAGGCTGTAGAAGGTACTGTTCTTTTGGTGGACGCGACTCAGGGTGTTCAAGCACAAACATTTACAACGCTTGATATGGCACGCTCACTAGGGCTTGTGATTATTCCTGTGCTTTCAAAAGTGGATTCTCCGCTGGCTCGTGTAAAAGAAATAGAGGAAGAGGTTATGAATGTTTTATCTTGTGAGCGAGAAGAGATTATTCATACATCAGGAAAAACAGGAGAGGGTGTAGAAGATTTATTTGAGACTATTATAGAGCGCATTCCAGCACCTGAGCAAAATACAGATAATGACCCAAGAGCACTTGTTTTTGATTTTCAATACTCAAACCATCGCGGTGTAGTGGTATATGCGCGTGTTATGGACGGTGTAATAAACCCAAAAGACTCACTTTCATTTGGTGTAGCAGAGCGTGATTTTGTGGCAAGTGAAATAGGTATTATGAAGCCAGATGAGTCACAAACAAAAGAGCTTAGGGCTGGAGAGATTGGATATATTGTTACAGGAATCAAAGAGCCAGGAGTTGCTCGTGTAGGAGACACACTTGTAAAGCAAAATGCTGGTACGGATGTGCTTTCTGGTTATCAAGATCCACGGCCTGTGATTTGGGCAAGTATTTTCCCCGAGAGCCAAGACGACTTTACACTTTTGCGTCAGGCGCTTGAACGACTAAAGCTGTCTGACTCTTCACTTTCATTTGAAGAGGAATCAAGTGGGGTGCTTGGGCGTGGTTTCCGGTGCGGATTTTTGGGGATGCTTCACCTTGAGATTATTACGGAGCGACTTAAGCGAGAGTTCGAGCTAGTGTTGGTAGTAACAAGTCCGAGTATTACATATGAGGTAACAACAAAAGCGGGGGACACATCAATGATTTATTCGCCATCACTTTTTCCTCAATATGGAGATATACAAGAAATAAAAGAGCAGTGGACGACCATTACACTTATAACTCCTCAAGATTATATCGATTCGATTATGCAGGTTCTTTATGACCACGAAGGTTCTGTTATGGATACAGAACTCTTTGGAGATGGGAGAACATCTTTCACTGTATATATGCCACTTCGCGAGCTTATGCGAAACTTTTTTGATGATATTAAACGCGTGTCTTCTGGATATGCCTCACTTTCATATGAGATACACGACAAGCTAGAGCCTGCTGATGTTGTGCTTCTTGAGGTGCTTGTGGCCGAGGAGGTTATTCCTGCGTTTTCAAAAGTTGTATCTAGGCGTCGAGCAGACGAAGAAGCGAAGCGTGTAGTAGAGAAGCTTCACGAACTTCTTCCACGACAGCTAACTAAAACAAAAATACAGGCGCGGGCAATGGGTAGAATTATTTCTTCAAAGACACTTTCTGCAATGAAAAAGGATGTTACAGGATATCTATATGGTGGAGATATTACTCGAAAAATGAAGCTTCGAGAAAAGCAAAAGAAAGGTAAGAAAAAAATGCAAGCCTATGCAAAGGCTCACATTCCACAAGATGTATTTCTCAAGATGATGCGTGACGGAAACTAGTTTCCCAAGAGAAAAATAGGAGAATACATTAGAATCATTGAGATAATAATAAATACACCGAGGACGGCCCAAACTATTTTTATTATCTTTTTGTGCTTCTTATCAAACATATTATAGTAGGAGTATAGCATATGCATGTTGCTGATAAAAAAAGAATACAGCGAATTATATACTCAAGAGGAATGCTATTTGTGCTTCTTATTGTGATTATTTTTCTTACACGAGCGGTTCTTAATGTTTATGAGAAGTCACAAGTTACAAAAGAGAACCTAGAGATAGCAGAAACAGACTATCAGGAGCTACAGGAGCGCCAAGAGAAGCTAAAAGCAACCATTGAGGGCTTTCGTACTCAAAAAGGTATAGAGACTGAAATTCGCGAAAAATTTAATGTGGTAAAGGAGGGGGAGCAAGTGATTATGATTGTTGATTCACCTGAGGTAGAAAAGGTGGTAGATGAAAAAGAAAATAGTGGACTATTTGGATGGATAAAAAGCATTTTCTTTGAGTAATAGTAATGTCGGTATATAATAGAGACCAATTAATCATTATAAAGTAGTAGTTTGTATGGATAAAAAAGTAGTAATTTACTCAACACCAACTTGTCACTATTGTCATATGGCGAAAGAATTTTTTGGTGATAATAATGTCTCATATGAGGAGCATGATGTTGCTGCAGACGCAGGAAAGCGCCAAGAGATGATAGAGAAAACAGGACAAATGGGAGTTCCTGTAATCGCAGTAGACGATCAGCTTATGGTTGGCTTCGACCAAGCAAAGCTCACAGAACTACTAGGGCTATAAACAAAAAACCGCCAATGGCGGTTTTTTTTGATGTGCCCCCGCTAGGAATCGGTCACAAGTCACTAAGTTTTTTGTTACGTAGCATGCTACGTAACAAAAGAACAAAGTGCTCGCTACCCCGACTCGGCCACAGATGCTTCGCATCTGGCTTCGCGGCCTCCGTCTTTCGATTCCTGCAGGGTTAGTATATGAATAAAGCCCAAATGCTTTCGCATTCGGACTAAATTCATATATGTGCCCCCGCTAGGAATCGAACCCAGAACTAATCCTTAGGACGGATTTGTTATATCCATTTAACTAAAGGGGCGTTTGTGCAAAAATTACTATAACACAATCTATATTCATTTTTTAAGACTATTTTGGTATACTAACTCTCACATATGGACCAGCATTCTGAGCTTAAAAAGGCAATACAGGAGAACCGTCGTCTTATTGAAGAGAATCAAAACATTCTTAAGAAAATTAGACGTTCAATGGTCATTTCACGATCACTCACAGTACTGTACTGGGTAGTTATCGCAGGAATTGCATTTGGTGCATATTATTTTGTTCAACCATATATCGAAGCAGTACAGAACGTATATACAAATGTACGAACTGGATATGAAGATGTTCAACACCGCCGAGACGAAGTACAAGATCTTGGAGGAATAGATGTTGATGAAATCTTCTCTGTATTTGGCGACAACTAATGCTTGGGTAGCTCAGTTGGCTAGAGCATTCGCCTGAAGAGCGAAGGGTCGCCGGTTCGAGCCCGGCCCCAAGCACCAAATAACAAAAAACCGCCGTTGGCGGTTTTTTGTTATTTCCCAGATGATTTTACTTTTAGTTTCATTTGCCGTTCTTTGTCTATCTTTGGCATTTTGATTATAAGAAGACCGTGATTTTCAATAGCTTCTGATTCCTCTGCCTCTACCTCTGCTGGTAGATGAATTGTGCGAGCAAAAGTTCCCCAGTAAAGCTCACGATTTACCCAATCTTCTTCATTAACACTTCTTGGTCCTTCTCTTCGTCCTTTAATACTTATAAGCTCTCGAGTAATAGAAATATCCAAATCGTCAGGTCGTACACCGGCAACCATTGTTTGTAGTATTACATGTGAAGGGGTTTCATATACATCCACAGGAAGCTGTCCCTCTTCTTCAATCTCATCTGTTTCCCATGACTCAGAAGCAGAATCATCCATGGGCGCGCCAACACTTTCTTGAGTTGTTGCATCGTCTTCAATAACCACTGTACCAGTGAGTTTTTCAAAGAAAGATGATTTTTTTCGTTTATTTGACATGTGGAGTGTTACTTAGATTTTCTAATACCTGGCGGTCGTAGATGTTTGGCTTTTTCGAATAGAAACAGGAGAATACCAACCGCTATCCAAACAAAGAAGAATGCTTTAAATACATTACCGTCGCCATTTATTATAAGAAAGTTAAAGATGCTGTGCAATGCGGTCGCTAGGATAAGACCAAGTGGTACATATAGTTTTTTGACGTATTTTTTCTTATAGAAAGCAAATCCAATAATCGCACCCATTACTCCAGAAGATAGAGTGTGCAGAACCGTTGCTCCAATAAAGCGCATGTTACCAGTTATGATACTTTCAAAAATGAGCCCTTGTTCAAGTGGTGTAAGCAAAAATAGTGCGTTTTCCATTGCTGCAAATCCAAGCGCTGCAGTAATTAGATAAATAATAGGGTCGATAGGCTCATTATTTGCTCTACTGTGAAGCCCTGCAAAATAAGAGGCAATGTATTTAAATAACTCTTCTGCAAATGCCCAAAGTAGTACAAGCATTGTTATGTTTGCACCAATAAGGCCCTTTATTGCTTTTTCTACAGGCAAAACAGCTAGCGTTGAAAGCATTCCCAAAACAAATGTTGCGATGATGCGCCCTCGGGGCTCAGGTCGTTTTTTGTCTTGGTGAAGCCAAAACCACAACCACAAAAGAGCAGGAAGTACTCCGCCAAGTAGTGCCCAAAATAGTGGATTTGAAAACATAATAGTTAGTATATAGTATTTGGTATTTGGTATGTAGGGATAAAGCTATCTATCAATAGCAGACTTTATTAAGCCAGTTAATAATTTTCCAACAGTTTCTGACTTGTTTGTATAATCTATAAATTGTTAATTTGTTATATATTGCAAATCATTTGCAATAGCAATTTGACTATCTAATTCTAATAGAGATCCTTTTGAAATTGTATAAAAATGTCTTTTATCTTTTGAGGTAGATCTTCCAAAACCTTCCGCAATATTTGAAGTTATTGATATTGCAGCCCTTCTCATTTGGGTATTTAAAGCAAAAAGCTCAGTTTTAGGGAAACTGTCTGTTATTTTGTATATAAACAAAACAAGATTATGTGCTTGTTGCCATGCAGTAAGATCTTTGAATGTTTGTATTTTAGTCATGGCCTATATACAAAATACTACATACTAAATACTACTTTGGCCATTTCTCCACAAGAAGAAGTTTCTTGTTTGCGATAGGAAGATGCTCCCATACCTCTTCCGTAATATATGGCATAAATGGATGAAGCATTTTTGTGATTGTTTCAAGTATATATACAAGTGTCCACACTGCACTCCGAGTATCACCCGATGTTCCTTCTTGAAGGCGCTCTTTGCTTTCCTCAAGTATTACATCTGCAAATCTATGCCATGCATAGTGGTATAGTTTTTCTCCCGCAAGATGTAGACGGTATTCTTCAATATCTCTTGTTACATCCTTAACAAGTTTGTGTAGTTCATCAATATATGTTTGGTCAACAGGTTTTATTTCTGGTTTGTGTTCATAAATAAATGTTTCAGGAATATTTGAAAGAACAAATCGGGTTATGTTCCAAAGTTTGTTAGAGAAGTGTCGGTACGCCTTTACTTTGGCATCTCCAATAGAATTGTCAGCACCCGGCCCAACACCTACAATAAGCGCCATTCTGAGTGCATCTGCCCCATATTTTTCTATGTATTCAAGTGGGTCCACAATGTTTCCAAGCGATTTGGACATTTTTCGTCCTTTTTCGTCACGCACAAGACCATGTAGATATACTGTTTTAAAAGGGATATCACCAAGTAGGAATCCGCTCATTAAAATCATTCGTGCCACCCAGAAAAATATAATGTCGTATCCGGTTTCAAGTAGGTTTGTGGGGTGGTATGTGTTTAGGTCGTCTGTTTGCTCAGGCCATCCAAGTGTTGAGAATGTCCAAAGACCTGAAGAGAACCATGTATCAAGTGTGTCAGGGTCTTGTGTCCATCCATTCTCATCAGGCGCATCTACACCAACGTGTATTTCACTTCCTTTGTACCAAACTGGTATTTGGTGTCCGTACCATATTTGTCGTGAAATATTCCAATCACGAAGATTATCAATCCATTGGAAATATGTTTTTTCAAAACGATCAGGAATAATCTCGATATGCTTATCGCGCACAACATGCTGCATGATATTTTTGAGTGTTGTTTGTGAGCCACTTTCAATTCCAGGAATGTTTGAGTGAGGAAGTGTGAATTCTTTATTTACGTTTACAAACCACTGGTTGAGTATTTGCGGTTCGATGATTCCACCACCTCGTGAGTTTGTGGCTATTTTGTTTGTGTATTCATCATCAATCTTTACTACCAAACCTTTTTCATCAAGTTTTTTAATGATTTCTTCTCGAGCAACCTTTATCTTTTGCCCCTCAAACTCTTTTGCCACTGGAAGAAGCTTTCCGTAAAGGTCTATGATTTGCTCTTTATCAAGGTCGTATTTCTCTGCCAGCTCAAAGTCAGCAACAGAGTGCCAAGGTGTAATAGTCATAACACCTGTACCAAAGTCCATATCAATCATTTCATCTTTTATGATTGTTGTAGTGATTGGTCCATTTATCCATTCAATTTCGAGCTCTTGTCCGTGCTCGTACTTTTTATATCGAGGATCTTCTGGGTGCATTACCACATATTTATCACCAAACTTTGTTTCAGGTCGTGCAGTACCAATTACAAATGGGCCGTATTGTAGATAATAAAATGGAGTTGTTTGCTCCATATACTCTATCTCATCGTCAGACACGGTTGTTTGCATCTTTGGGTCCCAGTTTACGATTCGCTCTCCTCGATAAATAAGGCCTGCTTCATACATGCGAGTAAATGCTGTGCGTACTGCAAACTCTCGTTCTCCATCGAGGGTGTATGCCTCTCGAGACCAGTCGACAGATGCTCCCATTTGAGCGACTTGAGACACTATTGTGTCATGGCTTTCTTGTGCAAACTTTTCAACTCGCTTGAGGAATTCATCACGCCCAAGGTCGTGCCTGTTTTTCTTTTCTTTTTTATACAACTCTTTTTCTACCTTTGACTGTGTTGCAATGGCTGCGTGGTCTGTACCAGGTATCCAAAGTGTTTTCTTTCCGTTCATTCTCTGGTATCGCACTACGATATCTTCAATCGCAAGCATGCTAGCGTGGCCAGTGTGTAGTGTACCCGTAACATTTGGTGGTGGAAGTACGATAGAAAAAGCTTCTGCGTCAGCTTTTGTGACACCTTTTTCTACGCATATATCTGGGTTAAAAAACCCACTGTTTTTCCAGAGGGAATATATTCGTCCTTCTGTTTCATTAAAATCGTAGGGAGATAGGAATTTTTCTGGTATTTCTCTCATATGTAAAGAAATAATACCATTTTTAGCGCTATTTTAAAGGCGTGTATTACCATTTGCCTTTAGAGCATCTGGATTTTCCAAAGAGTTTTCAATATGTGATAGTCCTGCTATTCCTATCATGATTGCATTGTCTCCTTGGATGTCTTTTTCTGGAGATAGAAATGTAACTCCACTTTCTTTGCAAAGATTTTCTAGTGTTTTTTGTATATGTTTGTTTGCACTTACTCCACCACCGAGAATTAGTGTTGAAGGATTGTATTGTGTGATTGCATGCTTTACCTTTTTCTCTAGTACATCACTTACAGCATTTTCAAACTCAAGTGATATTTCTCCCACCAAATCTTCATTTATAGAATCGTGCTTTTTGAGCTCATATAGTACTGCTGTCTTGAGTCCTGAAAATGAGAAGTCCAAATTATCATAATGAAGCATCGGGCGGGGTAGTAAGATATTTGGTGTAACATTATTTTCTCGAGCATTTTGGGCATGTTTTGAAATTTCTGGCCCACCAGGGTATGAGAGCCCTAGCATGCGAGCAACTTTATCAAAACTTTCTCCCACGGCATCATCGCGCGTCTCTCCAATGATTTCGTATTCACCCCAGTTTTTTACTAGTACAAGCTGGGTGTGTCCACCAGATATAAGAAGAGAGAGGAGGGGGAATTCTACTTCTGGAATCTCAAACTGATTCTCTTTTTTAAATACAGAAAAGATATGCCCTTCCATATGATTTACAGGGATGATAGGAATATCCCACAGAGCAGATATTGCTTGAGCAGTAGTTACGCCCACCCATAGCGCTGGCTCAAGACCAGGCCCATATGTGATGGCAATGTGGTCTATGTCAGGCTTTTTTATTTGAGATGAAAGTGTGATGAGAGCTTCAGCAAGCTCTGGTTCTCTAGATAAAAATTCTCTTACTTTTTCTTTTTTCTCCTCAGATACATTTTCAACTTCTGCAGAACTTGAGGACATGTCTGCATCGGTTAGAGCTTTTGCAAGGAGAGGAATAATGTTTTTTGCATGCTCTCGCTTTGCGATAGTAGGGTAGACACCTCCATACTCTTTGTGGAGTTCTATTTGAGAATTAAGTGCATGCGAAAGCACCTCACCCTCTATTTTAGGGCTTGTTTCTCCTTTAAGTATTGCTATAGATGTCTCATCACAGCTTGTTTCTATTGCAAGTATGTTCATTGGCGACCCCACGGGGAATCGAACCCCGATTTCCACCGTGAAAGGGTGATGTCCTAGCCGTTAGACGATGGGGCCAAAATCGGTAACTAAGAATATACCATGTTATTGAAAAATATGAAGTAATAGTTATTTCTATCCACATAAGAACCTATATATTTCGTGGTACTCTTTTAATAATGAACCCCGTAGTATAAATTAGTTCGTTAAAGTAGTGCTAACTACTTTAACAGAGATTAATTAGACCTACTGGGGTAATAAGAGATAAATTTGGTTTTATTGAAATCACTTTGTCTAATTAATCAAACTAATTTTTTACTACGGGATGAAACTCAAGCTCCTCGACTACGACAAGGTTAGTTTTAATGCAAACATAATACACCTCTACCTAAACCGGCTGTTGATGCAGATTGGTATTGGTATTTTTGGTATTTTTGGAACTATTTTCTTTTATGAGAAGTTTGGAAACTCAATATTGAAAGTGCTCGTTCTGTATGCGCTACACTATTTCCTTTTTGTGATTGTGACTCATGTTGGTGCAAAGCTTATAGGTCGTATAGGAATGAAGAAAATGATGATTATTGCTGTTCTTTTCTTCACTCTTTCTGTGGTATCTAGGTTTATGTGGGAAGGAAATCCTGCATTGTGGCTCGTAGTATTTTTCTTTGCATTTGCTGTATATAAGATGCTGTATTGGATACCGTATCATGTTGAATTTGCATCCTTTACAGATAAGAAAATGCGCGGAAAACAAATGGCAGTATTTTCAAATGTATCGCAAGGAGTTCTAGCGCTCACTCCACTTATTGGTGGATTTATTCTATCTATTAGCGGGTATGAAATGCTTTTTCTTATTGCTTCTGTGATTATATTTATTTCTGTTATACCGCTTTTTTATATAAAAGAAACAAAAGAGAAATATGTTTGGAGTGCACCAAAGCTAGTGGAGAAAATGCTCAGCAGAAAATATCGTGGAGTTGTGGTTTCAGAGATAGGGAATGGAGTACAAAACGCGGTTGGTTCTGTGGTGTGGCCTATATTTATATTCTTGGTTCTTGATGGAGACTATCTATCAGTCGGTGCTATTTCTTCTATCACAATTGTTGCGATTATTGCACTTGGGTTTGTGGTAGGAACATTAATTGATAAGTGGGGAAGAGCACGAGTACTTAAAATTGGCTCAGCTCTATATACCACGGGTTGGATATTTAAGGTGTTTGTAGGAACCGGATTTGGTGTATTTCTTTCTGATATATATCACAACTTTGGAAAGGTGGTGAATAAGCTTTCGTTTGATACATCTGTTTATGATCATGCTGCAGATGAAGGGCACTTTATAGATGAAATCACTGTGCTAAAGGAGACATCACTTCTGCTTGGAAAAGGGGCGATGTTTATTGCATCTATATTTATTATTTCGATGCTTGGTATTACAGCAACATTCCTATTTGCAGCTATCGCTAGCATCTTCATGACCCTCATTACTCGGGAGGCAAAATAAAACAGCTCAAGATTGAGCCGTTTTATTTTTACTTTGCTTTGAGGTAGAGATATATATCCTCGAGTGCTTTTACAGCATCTCCTGCGGCAATATTGTTTTGATGGTATAGTCCGTCTGTTACATCACCAGCTGCCCATATTCCTTCTATAGAAGTGCGTTGTGTCCGCGGGTCTACAACAATTTGTCCGTATTGTGTGGTTTCTACAATATCTTTTACAAACTCGCTTGTTGGCACAGCACCAATCTCTACAAACACACCAGTTACATCAAGTTTGTGTTCTTCTCCAGAAACTTTATCTTTGTATGAAATACCGTCTACCATGTTTTCTCCATGTACTTCTGTAACTTCTGCATTAAGTATTCCTGTCATGTTCTCATGCGCGAGCACTTTCTCTACTGTTACTGGATCTGCTTTGTATGCATCATTTCGATGAAGGAGAGTTACGCTTTTTGCGTATGCAAGTAGTTGTGAAGCGCTTTCAAATCCTGCATTTCCTCCACCGACTACCACTACATCTTGTCCGCTAAATAGTGGGCCATCACATGTAGCGCAATATGTAAGTCCTTTGTGTTCTAGTCGGTCAGCGCCAGGAACGTTCATCTTTCTTCGGTGGCTTCCTGTTGTTACAAGCACTGCTTGTGCATCATATGAGTCTTTTCCTGTAGTTACCTTAAATCCGCCATCAATCTTTTCTACTTTCTCTACAAGCTCTCCATCTTTTACCTCGAGTACTTCTCCTTGATATTTCTCTACATGATTTCGGAATGATTTTGCCAAATCAGCACCAGAAATAGAAGGGAAGCCAATCCAGTTTTGGATGTCTGGAGACACAACAGACTGCCCGCCAAATTCTCCGGTAATAAGAAGTGTTTTAAGTTGTTTTCGGGCTGCATATACTGCTGCTGATGAGCCTCCAGGCCCCGCTCCGATGATTATAAGGTCGTACATATACGTTTTAATTATTATTGAATCCTAGTATAACACGGAAAACTAAACTAAAAGAAAACCCCGCGGATGCGGGGTTTTTGCTATTTAAGCTTGCTTCGTCTTAGGAACGCTGGAACCGCGTCCCATTCATCGTCGTCATCCTTTTTATCCTCTTCTTTCTTGTCTTTTCGCTCTACTTTTCCTTTTGTGACTTTCTCTACTGCGTCATACATGTCTTTTTTCTTTTTGTCTTCTTTGGTTTCTTCTTCCTCTTTTTTCTCCTCTTTTTCGTCATTTGCGGCAATAGTTGAGCCAAAGAGTGGTTGGCTATTTCCTGTGCCGTGGATTACTGCTCCTTCAGGGAATCCTGATGCGATTACAGTAACCTTAACCTCATTCTTCTTGAGCTTCTCATCCTTAATAGCACCAAAGATAACTTTTGCATTTGGATCGATTGATTCAGTAATAATCTTTGCAGCTTCTTGGATTTCGTGCATCGCAAGATCTTCACCTCCAGCGATGGCAAATAGTACTCCTTTAGCTCCATCGATTGATACGTCAAGTAATGGTGATGAGATTGCCATTTGCGCAGCCTCTGTTGCTCGGTTGTCTCCATTTGCTTTTCCGATACCCATGAGAGCAGAACCTGCATTTTCCATAACAGAACGGATGTCTGCGAAGTCCACGTTAATGATACCTGGAGTAGTGATAAGGTCAGAGATTCCTTCTACGGCCTCTCGTAGTACCTCATCTGCCATTGCAAATGCTTCTGTTGCAGTAGTTTCCTTCTTTACAGTTTGAAGTAGTCGGTCGTTTGGAATAACGATAAGTGCGTCCACTTCTCTTTGGAGTGCCTCGAGTCCCGCTGTTGCGATACGCATTCTTTGTGTTCCTTCAAAGAAGAATGGCTTTGTCACTACACCAACAGTAAGTGCTCCAAGCTCCCGTGCTGTCTTTGCAACCACAGGGCTTGCTCCAGTACCAGTACCACCTCCCATTCCGGCTGTGATAAATACCATGTCAGCACCTTTGAGTGCTCCTTGGATTTCTTCTTTTGTTTCTTCTGCTGCTCGTTGTCCGAGCTCTGGGTTCATACCAGTACCAAGCCCTTTGGTAAGGTTTTTACCGATATGAATTTTCTTTTTAGCTTTTGAGTGATGCAGGTCTTGTGCATCTGTATTAACCGCGATGAATTCAACACCTCCAACTTTTGAACGCACCATGTGGTTTACGGCATTACCTCCAGAACCACCGTTTCCTACGACTTTGATTCGTGCAAATGTTTCAACTGCGGGTTCGATTTTTTTGGACATGAAAACGTCTTTTACTACCTAATAATCTGAATATAAGAGGCTATTTCTCCACTTCTTATTTGTATCTAGACGATACCACAAAAGCGCTCTGTTACGCACTTGACAGGTACAGTAAAGGAGTTCTGTACTTACGGCAGAAGCCGTTTTAGGAGTGACATTACCCCTTCTTTTGCATTGCCAGGGATAAATGAAGGGCCATCGTCTTGGGTGCTTACACCAATTAGCGCAAGTCCGTAGGCTACTGCCCATGTTGCGTCTTGTACATAGTTTCCATTATGGATATGTACACGACCTACTTCTGAAGGAAGGTTGAGTGTTGCTTTGGCCAAATCAGCAATTGTTGTTACTCCTGAGCCTCCTCCGGTCATAATGATTCCTGCAGGGAGCATTGCTTGTTTTTGGATATCTTTTAGGTACGAATCGATAAGTTCAAAAATATTTTTCAGTCTCTTTACTACAATCTCATCAAGTTTTTGTCGTGAGAAGTCTGCTCCAGTGATACCACCAAGTTTTATCTGCTCTGCTTCTTCTAGTGGGACCTTTAGTCCGAGCGCAATGTCATTTGTAATATCTGTTGCACCTGTTTGGAATACCTTAAGTGCAATAGGAATATTATTTTCAAATACCACAAGTGATACTGTCTCAGAACCAATGTTTGCAAGCACACATCCAGCGATTTTTTGTGCTTTTGAAAGAGTTACGATACTTGCTGCAAGAGGACTTGCTATCACATCGCGCACCTTGATGCCTATATTTTCTACAGCTTCTACCAAGTCATTGAGGTGTTGCTCAAGACATGTGATAAAAAGCGTCTCAACCTCTAGCTTTACGCCTTTCATTCCAGCAGGTCGTCCAAGGATTTCGCGCCCATCAATACTGTATCGAAGTGGTACAGCTGTGAGGATTTTTCTGTTTACAATTGCTGGTTTTGGGATAGCGTCTTCTGAAGCTTCTCCAGCTTTTTCTACATCAAGACCTGTGATTTCGTTGTCGCCACGAGATATGATAGCTGAACCTTTTGCTCGTACAGACTCAAGGCTCACGCCTCCAATAGAAACATGAGCTTCTTTTATTGAAACACCCGATGTTTTCTCTGCTTGCTCAATAGCACGCTTGAGTGAGCGTGATACATCGGCTGTGTTGATGATGTACCCATAGCGAAGACCGCGCGATTCTGCGTATCCTTTGCCGATAATCTTTGGGTGTGGATACTCTTTACTGCGCTCAGCAACAGCAACTTTGATTTGATATGTTCCAATATCTATACCAACTGCGATGTTTTTACCCATAATAATTAGAATAAGAGAAAACCATCTACACCGCTTGGTGTGTTATGGCTATATATGAAAAAGTGTTCTCACTTTTTCTTCCTCAGATTCCATTGTACTACCATGGTCAAACCCTTTCAAATGGAAAAGTCCGTGTATAAATAGGTATCCTGCAAATTTATCTTCTTCGCGTTCGAAGTCTCTTGCTTCGCGCTCGAGAGCATCTACATTTATAAAAATCTCTCCTGATGTCTCAGAAAGCGGGAAAGAAAGCACATTAGTAGGGTAGTCTTTTTCGCGATATTCACGGTTGAGCTTTTGGCACTCATCGTCATCTACAAAAACAAGACTTAGTTCGTACTCCTCACCAAGAATATGGTTTTTAATATCAAGAAATGGCACGCTGTCAAAAGAGAGCGTGCCGGGATCTGTGCGAGTTATTGAAAATGTCTCACTATTTCTTGTCATTAGATAGAGTAGTAAGTGCGTAGTGTCGCTTGTTGTCTTTTAGTTTTCCAAGCTTGATGAGCTTTTCAGCTGCGTTTTGCTTTTTGATAGAACGAAGCGCTTGCTTTTTCTTCATATTAGAAGAAAGCTCTCGGCTTCGGTATCGCAATGACTTTGCCTTTCGCACCACACCTGATGAACGTGCGTGTCGAGAAAATCGCCGCATTACGCTTGCGGTGCTTTCATTGCTTTTTGCTTGTATATCGCTATTTACTGCCATAGTAGAGCACAGATTACTATACTTATACAAAGGACGCAAGCTACATTTTGCGCTCAATCCTTCGTAGGTATGTGAGGAGCTTTGGTATTGGCACGCTGTCTTGGTGGCGTGTTTCTACATTTCGTACAATTACTGCATTATCTTTCACTTCTTTTACACCCAAAATAATAGTATATGGAATCTCAAGCTTGTGTGCACGCTCGATCTGGTCTGTGAGACCATCATGTACGAGCGATTGAGCTATAGAGATATTATTTTTTCTAAGAAGCTCAAGTAGGGTAAGGCTCATTCGCTTTGCCTCTGTGCCAAGGTGAATCAGATAGAAGTTTGGCACAGATACCTTTTTCATGTTGAGCTCTTTGTATGTCTCACTCTTTGTTCCAGAAAGATCAATATTTGCGCATACTGTAGGAATGTTTTTTCTACTTTGTTTGTTGTATACAAATCGGTTGAACCTCTCTCCACGAGCGACAACGCGCTCTTTCATGTTTTGACCTTTTCCTATTTGCTCTTTTATTACAAAAAGTGTTTGTGTTCCAAATTGTGGATTCTCTCCGATGAGGTCGCAATTTATCCTATATGGAGCATCAATCACTTCCATATACTCGAGAACATTTTTGAAATGCTCACGACCTGCTTCTGAGAGATAGTTTATTGTGCGAGGTGCTTCATTTCGTACATGTGAACATGGTTCTTGGCCACACTCAGGCAGAATACTCAAATCATTTTTCATTCGAGTGCGACAACAGTCTCCGATGGTGGTGATGTGTTTTCGGAAGTGTCCTCCATAATCGCGAAGAAAGTTTTTGTACGAAGCTCTGTCTCCAAGTGAGTTGATGTCGACTACCAAATTTTTCTTTCCATACTCACGAAGAGTTGAGAGCGCTGTTTGTATTATAAGAGCTTCTGCAATACCGCGTTTGCTTCCTATGATAAACAGATTCAGTCCACCATCTCCTTTTCTTTGGGCGCCTATTGTTTGGCATGCCATCAGTGGTTTTTGTGGAGAGTATGACTCGTTCTCTAGCTGCATATGACACACAGTCTTGTGCACAGGGTCTACATAAAACTCTTGGTGATATGTTTCTCTTTTTGAAAACTCCTTTCGTACTTCCTTTGGTACACGAGGTGGTTTGATAAGAGCAAAGCCGTAGTGAGTCGCCACATCAACAGCATTTTTGTAAGGCCCTTTGTATGAATAGAGTGTATCTAGTGGATGTAGGTCTTCGTATCCCATAGCGCTACTCTGTTATGTGTTTACCTGGTCTTAGACCAATATCTTTTGGAGGAAGAAGGCGAACGAGCGGTGTGCCAACAATATATTTCTCAGCAAGTGGTCCCCATAGTCGTGAGTCAGAGCTTCCGGCTCTGTTGTCTCCAAGTACGAAGTACTCTTTTTCTGAGAGTGTTTCTTCTACAGTGTCTTTGTGAGTGTGTGTTACATATGGTTCGTCGAGTGTGATTATAGAACCGTCTACTTTTATGACACGAACAACTCCATCAGTGATTTGTACTGTTTCTCCAGGTAGTCCTATGACTCTTTTGATAAAGTATTTAGATGTGTCCTTTGGATATTTAAAAATCACCACATCAAGACGCTCTGGCGCGTGTGTTCTGTATGAGATTTGATCGATTATTAGGTAGTCTCCGTTTTCAAATGTCGGATCCATTGATGCGCCACTCACAATAAACGGCTGTGCAATGAAAATCCGGATAGGGATGACAACAAGAAGTGCAATGAGAAGCACTTTGACGAGTTCATTAAAAAATGAATCACCAGATTGAGTGTCATTACGTGGAGTTTGAAACATTGGACATATTGTATTACACAAATTCTTTGATACAAAATTTTTTCTACATATCACCACACAGATTTTAAAACTCAAACACGCACATCATGTACTGGGGTATAATAAAGAATATGTTTTTAGTGGTAGGACTTGGAAATAAAGGAACGCGTTATGAAAATACCAGACACAATGCTGGGTTTATTGTCGTGGATGAAATACAAAAAGGAAAAACATGGGAGCACTCGAGCACATGCAACCTCATGTATAGCTGGGATGGAAGTACGGAGTACATAAAACCACTGACAATGATGAATCTTTCAGGTGAGGCAGTGTCGTGTGCGATGCGAAAGCACGATATTTATTCCGAGGAGGTGATTGTAGTGTATGACGATATTGATTTGCCTTTTGGAGAGTGGAAGATTTCTTTTGCACGAAGTAGTGGGGGACACAATGGGGTGAAATCGGTGGAAGAGATGCTTGATACAAATAGGTTTGTACGGATTAGGGTAGGTATTGCACCCACAACTCTTTTTGGAAAAAAGAAAAAGCCGTCGGTAGTAGATAGATATGTTCTCGGACCATTTCCAAAAGGGAAGGTGAAAGCACTTCAAAAGATGGCGCCCGAGATACAAGAGGCGATAGAGACTATTATCAAAGACGGGCGAGAGGTCGCGATGAATAAATATAATTAAATGCTCGACACAATATTGGCTGATGTCATTCCTGTTCCTAAGGAAAGTGACGATTATATTGTCAGAAGTAAGTGGCATAAAAAAAGTGACTCAGATACTCTGTATGTGATTGTTCCTCCCTGGAGGGGAAGCAAGGACTATTTTAAAAATATACGTCATGAGATTTTAGAGGAGAAAAAGGCCTCTATTATTCAGTATGATTTTTCATCAAAAATATTAAGTGAAGATGTTGAAGGTACGGTGAAATATTTTCATTTTGTTGCGGATACTTTAAGTACAGAGATAAATTCTTTGGTAAATGAATATAAATTTAAAAATGTTGTTATTTTAGGAATTAGCCTTGGGGCTGTGTCCGCCTCAATGATTGCTGGGTGCAATGAGAATATTAAAAAAATTATTTTAGTTTTACCTGGAGCTAGTCTTGCTGAGTCATTATGGAATGGGGAAAGGACACAAAATCTTAGGAATAGCCTTGTTGAGAAAGGCGTTACATTAGAGCAACTAAAAAAAGCTTGGCAGTTACTTGCTCCAGAAGAATATGTAGAAGAATTTAAAGGAAAAGAAGTTGTGATACATCTGAGTAAGGCGGACAAAATAATACCTTATTCTTTAGGAAAGAGATTGGTGGATAAAATAAGAAATACAGGAACAGAAGTAACCTTAATTGAAAATTCATTTTTGGGACACTATTTGACTGTTTTAAAATTTTTTCTGTTTCCAAAAATCTGAACGGCTCATTTTCAAAATGAGCCATTGGAAATGGCTACAAAGAGCCATATAAAAACTCAACGGCTCAACTTCTAGAAGTTGAGCCGTTGAAAGTTTTTGTTTAATTGAGAATCTTATTCTGATTTCTTTGGAGCATTCTCGTATGAGAGTGCCATTTTTCTCTCGTTTGGTTCAAATAGAGAGATGGTAAATGGATAGCTCTTTCCGAGCTCGAGTGCTTCGCGAAGCGCCTCTTCTGTTCCAAACTCACTTACATGCACAAGTCCGGCAACACCTTCCTCGATACTTGCAAGCGCACCATGTTTGTTGAACTTGATAATCACACCAGTAACTTCTTGTCCCTTGGCATATTTATCTTGTGCATCCTTCCATGGATTTTCTTTGAGTGCTTTCACAGATAGAGAAATCTTTCCGTCTTTCACTTCAATAATTTTTGCTTTTACCTTTTCTCCAACTTTGAAGAGTTGTTTTGGATCTTCTACAAGACCCCAGTCAAGCTCTGAGATGTGCGCAAGACCTTCTAGACCTTCTTCAATCTTGATGAATACTCCGAAGTCCACAATACCAGTGATTGAACCTTCAACGGTGTCACCAACATTGTATTGTCGTGCAATCTCAGTCTGCTCTTTCTTGTCAGAGCTCTTCTCTGAGAAGATAAGCTTTCCTTCTTTTGGAGATGCTGTGATGATAGATACAGAGATTTTTTGCCCCACAAGCTCTTTGAGCTCCATAAGGATTTTGTCTTTGTCTCCATCTTCTACGCGAGGGTAGTGCTCAGGCTTTAGCTGTGATGCTGGAAGGAATCCGCTCACACCTTGCCACTCCATCATAAGACCACCTTTGTTTGCTTCTTTAACCACAAGATCAAATGTAGTTCCTGATTTGATAGCTTCTTCTGCCTCTCCCCAAATAATCGCTTGTCGAGCTTCCTTGAGTGATAGCTCTATATATCCGTCCTCATTTTCAAGATCAACCACCTTAGCAGCGATTGTATCTCCAATATTTATGTTTCGGATAATGTCACGAGCAGCGATAAACTCTCGTCCATAGATGATTCCGGTACCATGCGGTGCAAGGTCAATATAAATACTTGCTTTGTCGATGGCGATAACTGGTCCTTCAACCATTTCACCAACTGCTGGTGGAATCTTTGATTCGCTAAAGAAGCTTCCCATTACGGTTTTTGCTTTCTTTGCTACTGAATCAACCTCTTTTGTATTTGTTGTTTCTGACATATATGAAAAAAGAATATATGTTCACATACGCGCCATTTGCTTTCGTTTGCGTGCATATGAGGGTTACATATACCTCGTTTTCTAGTAATAAGCACATATATAATGTGCGAAGGTGAGTATAGCACAAGGCAAGCCAAATACAATACTATATATATGAAGGGTTACTATTCCACATTTTGTGTTGAAAACGCTTGTTTTTTCTAAAAATACATGTATACTGTGCGACAAGAAGATTTAGAAAAAGATTGAGTTGAGGAACAGTCTTTTAAAGCCCATTTGTAGGTGTGGGTGCAGCTCGTATATTTTCTATATAAGGCGGGGTGTAAAAAACTACTTTTTTATAAATCACAAAATGAGAGGAGACAGAGCCTTTGAGGGTATCTGTGTCGTTTCTTTTTTACAAAGAACACAAATATATGCAACAAAAAGTGTTTTCGCGGTACAAAAAACCGCTGACTTCGTATCCTAACTTTGTTGAAAACCAGCTCAGTTCATACACTGACCTTGTGGAGAAAGGTATTGCAGACCTTTTCCGAGAGTTTTCACCAATCGAGGACTATTCAGGGAAGAAATTCCTTTTCGAATTCAAAAGCATTGAGCTAGGAGAGCCAAAGTTTGATGAATTCTACGCAAAGCGTGAGCAACTTACATATGACGCACCGCTTCGCGCAAAGGTAAAGCTTACAAATAAGCAACTAGGGACAGAGAAAGAGCAAGAAATCTTTATTGCCGACTTCCCAATGCAGACAGACCACGGAACGTTCATTATCAATGGTATTGAGCGTGTAATCGTGCCACAGCTTATCCGTTCATTCGGAGTACTTTTCAATATTAATGAAGTACGTGGAAAGCGAAAATTTGGTGCAAAGATTATTCCTGCACGGGGTGCATGGGTAGAGTTTGAGACCGATCACAACGACGCAATGTTTGTTCGTATCGATCGAAAGCGAAAATTCCCAATCACATCATTTTTGCGAATCTTTGGAGTAGATAGCGTGGAAGACATGAAGAAACTCTTCAAAGGAAATGACGATGTTCTAAAAACACTCGAGGCTTCACTCGAGCGAGACACTGCAGAATCAACAGAAGATGCATATGTAGAGGTGTACCGAAAACTTCGAGAAGGAGATATTGTGTCACCTGCAAACGCAAAAGAGTACATCGATGGACTCTTCAGCGAAGAACGATACGATCTATCAGAGGTAGGACGGTTCCGATTCAACCAACGATTTGGACGAGGAACAGAGAAGAAGGATCTCAACAAGCGAATCGTTGATATTGAAGATATCAAGGAGATTATCGCCAACATCGTAAAGCTCAACAACACTCCAGGAGCAACAGAGGATGATATTGATCACCTTGGTTCACGACGAGTACGGTTTGTAGGAGAGCTTCTAGAGCAAAGAATGCGTGTTGGTATGACACGAATGAAGCGAAACCTTCAGGACCGAATGTCTACTATCGACTCAGAGACAACGCTCCCAATCCAATTCATTAACCCACGACCACTCCAAGCTGCAATCAAGGAGTTCTTTGCAACAAACCAACTTTCACAGTTCATGCAACAAGACAACACTCTCCAAGAGATTGAGCACCTACGAACACTTTCAGCTCTTGGGCCAGGAGGTCTTACACGAGAGCGAGCTGGGTTTGAGGTACGAGACGTACACCCATCTCACTACGGACGAGTATGTCCAATCCACACACCAGAAGGTCCAAACATTGGACTTGTACTTCACCTTGCAACATATGCACGGGTAAATCATTTTGGAATGATTGAGACACCATATGCGAGAGTAAAGAATGGAAAAGTTACAGACGAGATTGTGTACATGAACGCATACGAAGAAGAAGACAAAAAGATTGCACACGCAGCAACACCATATGATGACAGCGGTAAAATCACTGTTGATTTGGTAGAGGTGCGATACCAAGGTGCTCCACGAGTATTTCCTAAAAAGGATGTTGATTTTATTGATGTGGCTACAAATCAGGCCTTTTCAGTAGCAACATCTATGATTCCATTTCTTAACCACGACGACGCGGCTCGAGCACTCATGGGGTCAAACATGCAAAAACAAGCAACGCCATGTATCGTGCCAAGCGCACCATTGGTGGCAACAGGTATTGAAGAGCAAGCTGCTCGAGATACAGGACGACTTGTATATGCAAAGAATCCAGGAAAGGTAACAGCAGTAGACGCACGAAAGGTTGTTGTAAAAAATACTAAAGGAAAAGACGACACATATAACCTTGTAAACTTTTCAAGAACAAACGCAGCTAGCGCATTCCACCAACGACCAGTAGTAAATGTTGGAGACTCAGTAAAGAAAGGTGATCTACTTGCGGACACATCATCTTCAGATAAAGGACAAACAGCGATTGGTCAAAACCTTCGCGTTGCCTTTATGACATGGAATGGAGCAAACTACGAGGACGCGATTATTATTTCACAGCGACTTGTAAAAGACTCAACACTCACATCTATTCATGTTGAGGAGTTTACTGTAAACGTTCGAGACACAAAGCTTGGGCCGGAAGTAACGACTCATGACATTCCAAACGTAGGAGAGAGCAAGCTCAAAAACCTAGACGAAGACGGAATTGTACGAATCGGAGCAGAGGTACGACCTGGAGATATTCTTGTTGGAAAGATTACTCCAAAGGGAGAGACACAGCTCACTCCAGAGGAGCGACTTCTTCGTTCTATCTTTGGTGAAAAAGCACGAGACGTAAAAGACTCTTCACTTCGAATGGAGAACGGAAAGCAAGGACGTGTAATCGGTGTAAAGGTATTTTCTCGAGACAATGGAGACAACCTACAATCAGGAATCATCAAAAAGATTCATATTGAAGTTGCACAGCTTCGAGCTATCTCTGTAGGAGACAAGCTTGCTGGACGACACGGAAACAAGGGAGTTATCTCAACAATACTTCCTGAGGAGGACATGCCATACATGGAAGACGGAACTCCAATCGATATTATTTTGACACCACTTGGAGTGCCAAGCCGAATGAACCTTGGACAGATTCTTGAGCTTCACCTTGGACTTGCAGCACACACACTCAACTATCAAGCAGTAGTACCACCATTTGTTGGTGCTCAAGATGTTGAGATTGCTGATGAGCTTGAAGAAGCTGGATACCCACGAGACGGAAAGGTAACACTATTTGACGGACGAACAGGACGGGCATTTGATCAGCGAATCTCAATGGGGTACATGTACATGCTCAAGCTTCACCACATGGTAGAAGACAAGATTCACCAACGATCAATTGGTCCATACTCACTCATTACTCAGCAACCTCTCGGAGGACGAGCACAAAACGGAGGACAACGATTTGGAGAAATGGAGGTGTGGGCACTATTGGGATACGGAGCGGCATACACACTGCGAGAAGTTTTGACAATCAAATCAGATGACATCTTGGGACGTTCAAGCGCCTTTGATTCAATCGTAAAGGGTCGAGATATTAAACACTCTAATATTCCTGCTTCATTCAATGTGCTTCTAAACAACTTGCGAGCACTTGCGCTCAATGTAGAGCTCAAAGAAACAGCAAACGACTAAGCATTTAAAGGAAGCACTAAGAAACTATTATGACTCAAACATATTCACAACCAGGTATGAAGAATCCAGAGGACTTCGACATGATGACAATCAAGCTCGCGTCTCCTGAGAAGATTCTTGAATGGTCACACGGAGAGGTGACAAAGCCTGAAACAATCAACTACCGAACACAACGAAGTGAAAAGAACGGTCTCTTTGATGAGAAAATCTTTGGACCAGGGAAAGACTACGAGTGTTACTGTGGAAAATATCGAGGCATCCGATACAAAGGAATCACATGTGAGAAGTGTGGTGTAGATGTAACTCGTTCTATTGTTCGACGAGAGCGAATGGGGCACATTGCACTAGCATCTCCTGTGTCACATGTATGGTTCCTACGAAGCATTCCATCACGAATGGCTCTTGTTCTAGGAGTAACATCATCAGCTCTTGAAAAGGTGATTTACTTTGCGGGGTACATCGTTACAGAAGTAAAAGAGGATGAGCGAGCACGAATCCTAAAAGAGCTTGCTTCTGAGTACAAGACAAAGCTAAAAACACTTAAAGACGACAAGTCAAAAGATGCACTAAAAGAAGCGTATCTTTCTACAAAGCGAGAAATTGAAAGTATTCAAAAAGGCTCAATCATTGGAGACACAGAGTACGGACGCTTTGAGATGAAGTATGGAACAATGTTTTCTGCAGATATTGGAGCAGAAGCAATTTACAATATTTTTAAAGGTATCGACCTTTCAGCTCTTATTACAGAACTTGAGACTCGATATGAAAAAGCAGGAAAGGGAGAGCGAGAGAAAATCAACAAAAGACTAACGCTTCTTCGTTCAATGCACAAAGCAGGAATTCGTCCTGAATGGATGTTCCTACAACATATTCCGATTCTACCGCCAGCGCTTCGGCCAATGGTGGCTCTTGATGGTGGACGACACGCTACATCAGATGTAAACGATCTTTATCGTCGTGTAATCAACCGAAACAATCGACTGAAAAAGCTTCAGGCAATCAATGCACCGCATGTGATTTTGCGAAACGAGAAGCGAATTCTTCAAGAGGCAGTTGATGCTCTTATCGACAACTCTATCAGACGACGAACTGGTTCATATATGTCAGGACCTGGTTCTCGACGACCACTTAAGTCACTTTCTGACAACCTAAAAGGAAAGCAGGGAATCTTCCGACAAAACCTACTTGGAAAGCGAGTAGACTACTCAGGACGTTCTGTGATTGTGGTTGGTCCGGATCTAGAGCTTGATGAGTGTGGACTTCCAAAGCACATGGCACTTGAGTTATTCCGACCATTTATTATTTCAGAGCTTCTAGAGCGAGAGCTTGCTTACAACATTCGAGGTGCGAACCGACTTATCGACGAGGGTATTCCAGAAGTATGGGCAATCCTTGAAGATGTGATTAAAGACAAGTATGTGCTTCTAAACCGAGCACCAACACTTCACCGACTTGGTATTCAGGCATTCCGACCAGTTCTTATTGAAGGTCTTGCTATTCAAGTACACCCACTTGTATGTACAGCCTTTAACGCGGACTTCGACGGTGACCAGATGGCCGTTCACGTACCACTTTCAAAAGAGGCACAGCTCGAGGCCAAGGAAATCATGGCTTCTGACAAAAACATTCTAAAGCCAGGAGATGGACGACCAGTGCCATCTGCAAAGATGCTCGATATTCTTTTGGGATGTTATTGGATGACAAAGATGGTTCCAGGTAAAAAGGGAGAAGGAAAGATTTTCCCAGATCCAAACCACGCTATTTCTGCATTTGATTATGGAGAGGTAGACTTCCGAGCATCAATCAAGGTGATGGCAACACATCACAAAAAGTACGAGCAATTCGAAGGAGGACTATTTGAAACAACAGTAGGACGACTTCTATTCAACAGTGTGCTTCCAAAAGACTTCCCATACATCAACAAAGAAATCGACAAATCACTTATGCATAGTGTGGTTGACGAGCTGATTGAGGTATATGGAACACAGCGTCTTCCAAAGATTCTCGACAAGATTAAAAACTTTGGATTCAAGTACGCAACATTTGCTGGTATTACATGGGGGCTTGATGATATTCAGGCGCCAGAAGAAAAAGAAAAGATTATTGCTGACGCACGAAAGAAAGTAGACGAAGTAGTTGAGCAATTCAACGAAGGTCTTCTATCATCAGATGAGCGAAAGCGAAAGAGTGTTGAGATTTGGCACAAGGTAAAGGATGATATTGAGGAGCTTATTCCAAATACACTTGATGACAACGGTTCAGTATATGACATGTGGAAGTCAGGTGCTCGAGGTTCTCTTTCACAAATTACTGCTATGGCAGGAATGAAGGGACTTATTGCAAACAACAAGGGAGAAACTATTGAGTTCCCAATTACAACATCTTCAAAAGAAGGACACACACCTATTGAGTACTTTATTACAACTCACGGTTCACGAAAGGGTCTTACAGACACCGCTCTTAACACAGCGCACGCCGGATATCTTACTCGACGACTGTTTGACGTGTCACAAGATGTTGTTGTTACAGAAGATGACTGTAAGAGTAAAGATTCAGTTACAGTACGAGAAGAAAATCTATCAGGTATTACAGTTCCACTTTCAAAGAATGCTTCAGGACGATTCCTTGCAGCAGACGTAAAAGACGCGAAAGGAAATACTCTATTTAAGAAAGGAGACTTCCTTACAAAGACAGATGCTCTTGCAATTGAAGAAGCAGGTGTTGAAGAGGTAGAAGTACGTTCACCAATCACATGTGCTACAAAGCAAGGTGTATGTCGTTTATGTTACGGAGTTGACCACGGAACAAACGAGCCAGTAGAGCTCGGAGAGGCAGTGGGAACAGTAGCTGCTCAAGCTATTGGAGAGCCTGGAACACAGCTTACTATGCGTACCTTCCACGCCGGAGGTGCAGCGTCAGTAGGAGGTGACATTACTATGGGTCTTCCACGTGTGGTTGAAATCTTTGAGCGACGAATTCCAAAGAACCCAGCAGTTATCTCACATGTTTCAGGAACAGTGGCTGATATTAAAGACGCAGGTCGCGGAGGAAAGATTATCGAGATTATTCCAGACGAGGAGTACAAGAAAAAGAAACTCAAAAAAGACGAGAGCGAGATGTACCAGTACCCAGTAAACCTACGACGAATGGTTCTTATCAAGAAGGGAGACCAAGTAGAAAAGGGTCAGATGCTTACTGACGGTTCTGCTGACCTCAAAGAACTATTCAAGTTTGCAGGAAAAGAGGCAACACAAAACTACATCATTCATGAGATTGGAAAGATTTATGAGGTGCAAGGTGCGCCAGTATCACGAAAACACATTGAGGTGATTATTCGACAAATGTTCTCACGAGCAAAAGTCAAAAACGCAGGTGATACAGACTTCTCAATCGGACAGGTTGTAGAAAATGCTGTACTAGAGCGAGTAAACACTAATGCAAAGGATGCAGGTCTAACTCCAGCAAAAGCAGACCCACTGATTATGGGAATTACAGAGGTTGCTCTGACACGACAAAGTTTCCTATCTGCAGCATCATTCCAGCACACTACTCGTATCCTTATCGATGCAGCAACAAGAGGAACAAAGGATCCACTAAATGGATTGAAAGAAAATATTATTATCGGACGATTGATTCCTGCAGGAACAGGATTTGAAGGAAGTCAGAAAGCGTCAATGATTGACGAACTGCACCAAGAAGCAGAAGAGAACGAAGAATAAGGTTCTTGGAAAAGCCGTGGTAGCACTACCACATCAAAAGATTGTGTAATGTCTGACGTAGATCGTATAAAAGAACGACTCAGTATTGTTGATGTGCTTTCCTCATATATAACGCTTGAAAAGGCGGGAATGGGATATAAAGCACGATGCCCTTTTCATGCTGAAAAAACTCCGTCATTTCACATATCTGCAGACCGTGGACTCTACTACTGTTTTGGGTGTGGTGCGAAGGGTGATATTTTCAGCTTCGTACAAGACTATGAAAGCACAGACTTTCAGGGAGCACTTAAGATACTTGCGGACAAGGCGGGCATAGAGCTTTCAGGAGGACGCTCAGATGGAACAAGCAAAGACGAGCGAGACAGAATGCATAATGTGCTCGAGCGAGCGACATTGTTCTTTGAATCAAATATACGCGACAACAAAGTAGTACAAGACTATCTTCAGTCTCGTGGTATTAAACCTGATGCTGTTTCAAATTTCAGGATTGGATACGCGCCTGACTCATGGGATGCTCTGTATGAGCACTTGCTTAAAGAGGGTGTTATAGAGAAAGACATGGAGACAGTTGGTCTTATAAAGAGAAAGGAGAAGCAGACGGATAATTCTCGGGGGTATTATGATCGGTTTCGTAACCGTATTATGTTCCCAATCACTGATTCGAGCGGGCGAGTTGTTGGATTTTCTGGTAGAACACTTGATAAAAGCGACTCAGTTCCAAAATACATAAACTCACCAGAGACACCTCTTTATAACAAGTCTGATGTGCTCTTTGGTTACGACAAAGCGCGCGAGCATATCAAAAAGGCCAAGCAATGTATTTTGGTAGAAGGTCAGATTGATTTGGTACTTCTGCATCAAGAAGGCTTCCCATACTCTGTGGCAGTATCTGGTACAAGCTTTACCGGCTCTCACTTGAAAAAGATTATGAGACTTGCGAATACGCTGGTGCTCGCATTTGATAGAGACAGGGCAGGAGTGGCATCAATGATGCGTTCTGCTACGCTAGCACTTTCAATGGGTATGGATGTAAAGACGCTTATATTTCCAGAGAAGAGTGACCCAGCAGATATTGTGAGCTCTGACATTGAGAAGTGGAAGAAGATTCACAGAGAGGCGCTTCATGTAATAGATGTATTGCTTAGAGAAATAAGAGTTCGCGCATCAAGCGAGCGTGACTATTGGCTCCGTGTTTCAAAGCATGTACTTCCGCTTATCGCGGTAATGCCAAATGCAATTGATCGCTCACACTTTATAAAGAGAGTGCGTGAAGAGACAGATATACCAGAAGATGCGGTAGCAAGTGAGATAGAGAAGCTTATGAAGGGCGCTGTACAAAAGGAAAAAGTAGAGGCGCCACAGAATGCTACTCAAAAACCTTTTGTTTCTAGAAAAGAATCTATTCTAAAGACACTACACGCTATTATTCTTTGGCAAGACACATCAAAGGAAGGCAGTATTGACACAAAGGTTCTTGTAAATAATATTCAAGAGATTGTAGGTGAGGGAGCTTCGGCACCACCGTCTGAAGAAGAACTTAATGAATATGTTTTTAGGGCAGAGCAGTTTTATGAAAACAATGATTCATTAGAGAAAGATGTAGAAGAGCTAGTTCTTGGACTTAGGGAAGAATCTATCACAGAGCGTTTAGGAGAGCTTACAAAGGAAATACGTTCTGCTGAGAAAGATAAAAATATTGAATTGAAGAAGCAATTATTAGCTAATTACCAAGAATTATCAGTCTCATTAGAGAATGTAAAACAAGAGATAAAAAGTCGAATTATTTAATATATACAAATGGCAAAAGCAAAAACAACCACAAAAAAGAATACTAAGTCTAAAGCAAAAAAATCTACAAAGACTACTAAAAAAGCGGTCAAAACCCGCCTGAAACGACGCGTAGTCGGGCAGGAAACCGTAAAGAAGGTAGCAAAAAAGTCTAGCAAAAAAGCTACGCCAAAGAAAAAAACAACCATAAAAAAGAAAGCTACACCAAAAAAGAAGGTAGCTAAGAAAAAAACAACAACTAAGAAAAAGAGTGTTACAAAAAAAGCTGTGAAAAAGACAGCTAAAGCGGCTACACCAAAAAAGAAAGTTGCAAAAAAGACAGCAACTAAAAAGGAAAAAGTTTTAACACCAAAACAAAAGCGTGCTGAACGAAGAAAGAAAGAGAAAATCAAACTTCTAACTGGAATGGGGCAGGAGAGAGGCTTTGTTACATACGATGAGATTCTAAAAGTATTTAATACTATTGAGGATGATATTGTTCTTCTTGAAGAAATATATGAGACATTCAATGAAGTAGGTATTGATGTTATTGAAGGAGGAGGACTTCTTTCTCTTGGAAATGAAGATGATGATAGTTCTAGTCCATATAAATCAAAAGGTTCGTCTGTACATGACTCTATTCAGATGTATTTAAAGGAGATTGGTAAGTATGAGCTCATTGATGCAGATATGGAGAAAGATCTTGCGCGTCGTATTGAGGCGGGAGATGAAGAGGCAAAGAATGTTTTGGCACGAGCAAACCTTCGTCTTGTGGTATCTATTGCAAAGAAATATGCATCTCGAAGCTCAAACCTAACACTTCTTGATCTTATCCAAGAAGGTAACCTAGGACTCTTTAAAGCGGTAGATAAATTCGACTATTCTCGAGGATTTAAATTCTCAACATATGCTACATGGTGGATTCGCCAAGCTATCACTCGGGCGCTTGCAGACCAGTCACGAACTATTCGTATTCCTGTTCACATGGTGGAGACGATTGCAAAATACAAAAGAGTGGTGCGACAGCTATCACAAGACCTTGGACGCGACCCGCTTCCTGAGGAGATTGCAATGGAGATGGGGCTTGATATCAAGAAGATTCACACCATTGAAAAGATTAAGCAAAACACAGTATCACTTGAAACTCCCGTAGGAGACGCAAGCGACGACAGCTCAACTCTAGGGGACTTTATTGCGGATGAGCATTTGGACTCACCAGACAAAGAAGCATCACACAGAATTCTTCAAGAGCATGTAACGCAGATTCTTGATGATCTTACGCCAAAAGAGCGAAAGATTCTCGAGATGCGCGTTGGACTTACTGACGGTATCTCTCACACACTTGAAGAGGTAGGTAAAGAATTCTCAGTGACTCGTGAGCGTATCAGACAGATTGAAGCAAAGGCCCATGAAAAAATAAGACAACACGAAAAATCTCAGTGGCTTAAGAACTTTTAAGGTAAAAACGGCTCATCTTCTAGAAGATGAGCCGTTTGTTATAATGTGTATATGAGTAATTCAGGGGTGTTTACAAAACTCTATAATGGCCTCAACAAAGCCCAAAAGAAAGCCGTTGATACCATAGATGGTCCTGTGATGGTGGTTGCTGGGCCTGGAACAGGTAAAACTACTGTTTTAACGCTTCGTATAGCAAATATACTTTTGCAAACAGATACAGCGCCTGAGCAGATTATCGCGCTTACATTTACAGAATCAGGAGTAGTGTCGATGCGTAAAAAACTCTATTCAATAATTGGAGCTGACGCATACAGAGTGCATATTCATACATTCCATAGTTTTTCTAATGAGGTAATAGGGAGGTTTCCTGATTATTTTCCACGTATTATTGGTTCACGTCCTGCAACAGAAATAGACACTATTCGTATTGTAGAAGAGGTTTTGGAAAATGGAACTTTTGAAAAACTGCGACCATATGGAGATAGTTCATATTATGTACGACCGATTCTCTCTGCAATATCACACCTAAAGCGTGATGCTGTTACTCCTGATGCTTTTTCTGAAATAACAAAAGAAGAAAAAGAAGCCTTTGAATCAACGCCAGATCTATATTATGAAAGCGGTGTTCATGTTGGGAAAATGCGTGGAAAATATACTCGTCAGGCAAAATATATCGAAAAAAACGAAGAGCTTGAGGTGGTGTATCGTGAATATGAAGACGCTCTCCAAAGACAAAGCCTCTATGACTTTGACGACATGATTCTTGAGGTAATAAAGAAAATGGAATCAGACGATGAGTTTAAACTTGTTCTCCAAGAGGAGTATCAATATGTTTTGGCTGATGAGCATCAAGACGCAAACAATTCACAAAATACACTACTAGAGCTTTTGTGCGACTTTTATGAAAGACCGAATCTATTTATTGTGGGAGATGAGAAGCAAGCTATTTTCCGCTTTCAAGGCGCATCGCTTGAGAACTTTTTATACTTTAAAGATCGCTATGAAGATGTAGAGCTTATTGCGCTTACTCACAACTATCGCTCTACACAAACTGTATTGGACAGTGCTCATGAGCTAATACAAAACAACAAAGAGCTTGATCATGTTCCTTTGGTGAGTGCTAAATCTCTTTTAGAGCAAGACATACGGCTTTCTATTTATCCGCATGTACACGATGAATACGCGGGTCTTGTGTCTAATATATTGGAGCTTCAGGAAAAAGGAGTACAGCTAGATGAGATTGCTGTTTTGTTTCGAGACAACAAAGAAGCACTTATGATTGCCCCATATTTTGATAGAGCAGGCATCACATACTCTGTGGCTGGTGATATGGCGCTCTTTTCAAATGAAGATATAACAAAGCTGGTAACAATTATTCGTGCAGTTTCTGCAGGAAATGATGAACGGCTACTACTAGAGATGCTATCTGTAGATTTTCTTGGCGTGCATCATATAGATGTATATAAAGCGCTTGAATATGCGAGAAAGGATAAAAAGACTCTTCTTGAGGTGCTTCTTGATAAAAAACTTCTTTCGCGCGCTAACGTTAAGGATGTAGATACTATTTGTGGTGTGGCAGAGCTTTTTGATAGGTTTGTTTCAAAAGCAAAAAACAAATCACTTCTTTCTGTTTTGGAGCTTATCGCTCGAGAGTCTGGATTTATTGATAGCCTTTTGGGTAATAGTGGTTCTGTGGAGAGGTTGAAGTTTGTGGATGGTTTGTATCGCGAGGCAGAGAATGTTTCAAAGAGCAACGAAGAAGCAAAGCTTGCTGATTTTGTGGAGTATATAGACATGCTTGGTGCGTACAATATACGCCCAACGGTTTCATCTCCACGTACAGATGGAGTAAGGCTTATGACCGCACACAAATCAAAAGGATTAGAGTTTGATTATGTTTTCATTTCAGGACTTGTGGACGGTGTATGGGGAGGAAGACGTTCTAGAACACTTTTTGAAACCACTGATTCTCGTGTCGCTCTCTCATCATCTACAGAAGACGATGATGAGCGCAGGCTCCTTTATGTAGCGCTCACACGAGCACGACAAGGTGTGTATTTGAGCTATCCGCTACAAGATGGAGATAGTAGAGATAGAATCGCTTCTCGGTTTATTGGAGAGCTCAAAGATGAGCTTATAGACTCTGTAGAGATAGAGGCTGATACCAAAACAATTGAAAAGAAATATCATAAGCGTGTTGATACGCGAGCAAGCGTATATGAAAAAGAATATGTACAAAAGCGTTTCTTAGAACGAGGTCTTTCTGTAACGGGTATAAACAACTACTTATCATGTCCGTGGAAATATTTTTATCAAAATATTGTTCGTATTCCTACTCCTCAAAATAAGTTTTTGATATTTGGTACGGCAGTGCATAAGGCGCTTCGGTACTATTTTGACGCACACAAAGAGGGGAAAGATATCTCACCTGAAGATGCATATAAATATTTTGTGGATGTTCTGCCAAGCTATCTTATGTCACGAACAGATTATCGCGAGCTAAAAACAAAAGGAGAAAAGGCAATCATTGGGTATCTACAATCAGCAAAAGAAGGTTGGGAAAAGGATATACATAATGAGCTTCGTATCAATGGAATTATGCTTCCTGTGAAATATAAAAAGGAGAATTTTGAAGTGCCACTTACTGGTGCTCTTGATAAAGTTGTAGTAGGGGATGATGGTCTGCGTGTGGTTGACTATAAGACAGGAAAGCCAAAGTCACGAAATGACATAGAAGGTAAAACAAAATCATCTAATGGGGACTATAAAAGACAGCTTGTCTTTTATAAACTTCTTCTTGATGAGTACAGAAATGGGAAGTTTAATATGACAGAGGGTGAGATTTCTTTTGTAGAGCCTGACCCCAAGGGAGAGTATAGACATGAGGTATTTGAAGTTACTTCTGATGAGGTTCGGGAGCTTAAAGAGCAAGCACAAGAAGTGGCTGGAGAGATATATACGCTAGCCTTTTGGAATAAGCGATGCGATGACAAAGATTGTGATTTTTGTGCACTTCGTAACAAAACAATTCAAAAATAAAAAAGACACTCATTTCTGAGTGTCTTTTTTATGAGAATATTATTGCTCTCTGTCTATCAATAGCTCAATTATTGATATAACAGCGCTTCTTTGAAGTCCTCCACTAAATGAGATTCGCATTCTGTCGTCTGAGATTTGAACAGAGTTTGGTGGGAACTGTGAACGAATGTCTTGAAGCTCTGTAAATACTTCTTCTGAGAAAGGCTCTTTTACAGTAAACACATTGAACGGAGTTCCTCGTCCTCCTGCATCTATTGCGTCTTCAAGGTGTGCATCAACAAAATCATTGTGTCGTCCACTGTCTTGGCACTCATTGAATGCATCTACATCAAGCCCTACGTATTCTGCAATCTCTGGAAGTAGGTCGAGATCAAGTCCGTTGTTTCCTGGTGTAATCTCAAAGAGCCGGTCTGAGTATGCCCAGAATGCTTCGTTTCCTCCTTGCTCATATGCACATTCAGCTGCATGCGCTTCCCGTACTGCTTTTGGATGAATATTTTTAAGTGGGAAGTGTCGGAACACCCATGCAAAATCATTTGTTCCTTCGTATTGCTCCACAACCTCCATAAGTGTTGAGTGGAATTGCTTACAGAAAGGACACTCGAAGTCTGAGTACTCTACTAGCACCACCGATGCATCCATGTTTCCAACAATTCGGTCATTTTCTGTAACTGGTTCAATAGAAAGAGCTACTGTGCCAGATGGACTTGTGTTATTGTCTGGATTTCCTCCATTGTCTGGATTTGAAAATATTGTTCCAAGCGCAATAAGTGCACCTGCCACTACAATCGCTCCGGCGATAAGATATGTATTTGTCTGTTGATTACTGTTCATAAAAGGCTATTATGTTTATAGTATTCTAAATATATCACAATTATGGATTCCAAAGATAACAACAACATAAACAAAAAGTACGAAGTTTCCTTTGTAAAGGGTGTTATTGGCGATGATGAAATAATTGGCTCTGATATACCACAAATTGCTTTTGTGGGTCGTTCAAATGTAGGGAAATCAAGCACTATTAATGCTCTATTGGGAGAAAAAGTTGCGTATCCTAGCAACACTCCAGGAAAGACAAGCGAAATAAACTATTTCTCTGTTACAGAAGGGGAGAATCATTGGTATGTAGTGGACCTTCCAGGATATGGGTTTGCACGTGTTAGCCAAAAAGCAGCAGAGAAATTCCGAAAAAGAATCATTTGGTATATCGCCGAGTCCGGAGCACGACCGGAGTATGTTGTCTTGGTTGTAGATTCGCGCAGAGGCATCACAGACCTTGACGCTGATATGCTCGAGATTCTTCGCGATGAGGGACATAATGCTGTTGTGGTGCTAAATAAAGTAGACAAGCTCAATCAAAAAGAGCGCGTAGTGCTTTTGCGAGACGCGGGGCATGAGCTCGAGTCGCTTGCTATGAGCAACATTCCACTATTTGAGTGTTCAGCCCAAAATGGAAAGGGAATAGACAAACTAAAAACCTTCCTCTTCTCCTAAAACCCCACACATAATTGTAAATTATAGAGTGGGAGAGTCAGACTCTCACACTCTAGTTTGGGGAAGTCTGACTCTCCCAAACAAAGAAAAACCACCCTTTAAGTGGTTTTTCTAAAAGGGTGGTAGATTGAACCCAACATATAGATGATTGCTCCAAAAAATAGCGCAAATCCAATTTTCGGGTTTGAAAACATAAGACCATCAACGGCATTTCGGTAGTACTCAATCTCATAGAATGGATTGAGATCTGACATGTTCAAAAGAACAAATGCGCAAAGGGTAAGGAAGAATCCGTGCAAAATTGCTTTCATGATGGTCCGGTTTTATTTGAAGGAGTTTCTAATATTTAATGTAGCATTTTCTAAAAAGAAAAACCACCGAAGTTATTTTTCGGTGGTTGGGCTTTTATTCAAATGTGACTTCTACATCAGTGTCTCCTAACATCATAAATTTGGTAATGAAGTAAGGACCAGCCATTCCAACTAATGCAGAAATTACTGATGGGAAGAAATAAATGAGTGCTGCACAGAGAACCCATATAACAGCAATTAAAGCTGTTTCAACTCCCGACGGCCGATTTTTTTGAGGGGTAACCACAAACAATTTGATGTTGTAGTAGGCAACAAAAATTCCGACAATAATAACCAATAGTGCTGGTGCACTATTTATGATTAAGCCGATGCCGAGCATTGCTGCAATAATTGCTATAAGGTTAACACCTTGGATTGGTTCTCGGGTAACTTCCATAAGTGGTTTCTGTTTTTTTGAAAATGGTGCGAAACTATCAGGATAATACCATTAATTTTAGTTTATGAAAAGGGTAGGATAGTCTAGTTTTCACATCTTTCCAAAGAAAGAAAAACCACCTGAATGGGTGGTTTTAGAATTGAAGGGTGGGTGTGATGGATATGTCGTCTGTGTTGTCCCAATCTGATGTGTCTACTGGTATAGTACGCACCTCGCCTGTAATGTCTTTGTACTTTACCTCTTTATGTTCGCGCATGTGATCAAATAGACTTTTAGTCACTTTTACATCTTGAATACAATAATCCACCACCTTTTGCTTTTCACCTTGTCGCCACCACTCTACTGCCTGAAGCCCGTGTGCGCTTTTTGCTGTGCCAAGAGTTGCGCCAGCAACAGCATCAAGACCAATTCGTCGTCCTAATGAATTTTGTATTGTTTTCATAAGGTCTATGCTCTTAAAAGAGAATAGGTCGCCTGAGTAATATTTGTTGAGAAGCGGTATATCAAAGTGGTCTGAGTTATACCCCACAATAGCATCAGTATTCTCAAGTATTGGCCATAGGTCAGCAAGGTCTTCTTGGAAAAAGCTTTTGTATTCATCTGTTTTTGAGTCGTATATACAAATAACCGCAAGGTCTAATAATGCCGGGTCATTTTTCCCGACATCTTGAAAAATATTAGATGTTTCAATGTCAAAAACTACAAAATTCATAAGGGATTTTTAGTAGAGCTATTGTAACATCAAATAAAGCCTTTCAGAACCAGATTTTTCTGGTAGAGTCTATGTATGATTATTTCATATAAACATATAGGAGAAACTCCGCTTGATGTAATAAAGCGACTACAAAACAGTAATACAGAATTAAAAGAGACGACACTTTCATATGCTGGGCGTCTGGACCCGCTTGCAGAAGGTGTCATGCTTATACTTTCTGGAGAAAAAGAGAATCAAGAAAGAGAAAAATACCTAAGTTTGCCAAAGGTGTACGAGAGCAAGATTGTTTTTGGACTTTCTACTGATAGCTATGATGTTCTTGGTGTACTAGAAGAAAATATCAATGATATAGAGGAGAAGTTTGATGAGGTGAAGCTATCTACTGCTCTTAAGACATTTTCTGGCGTGTATGAGCAGGCCTATCCTCCTTTTTCTTCAAAAACGATTGATGGTACTCCGCTTTGGAGACTTGCCCGTGACGGAAAGCTTTCTGGAGTAACACTACCTCGACATGATGTTGAGATTGTATCTCTTGAAACAATAGACTCACCAGAAATGTCAGGAAATGATTTGTATGAATATGCTGACCATATGGTCAATCAGGTTGATGGAGATTTTCGGCAAAAAGAAATATTAAAATCATGGGAGCAGTTGAAAGGGGACGAGACTATGTATCCTACACTTACAATACGACTCTCGGTTTCGAGTGGATTTTATGTACGAAGTTTTGCTCATGAGCTTGGAGAAAAAATTGGTTTGCCAGCTATGGCGCTTTCTATTAAACGAACACATGTTGGAGAATACACACAAGGAGATATTACTCATCGATAAATCCAAAGGCATCACATCTTTTGATGTTATTAGGGAGCTTCGGAATATATTGGGAATAAAAAAGATGGGACACGCAGGAACTCTAGATCCTCTTGCTACAGGTCTTTTGATTGTGGGAGTAGAGGGTGGAACAAAAAAGATGGAGGAGTATCTTGGTTTGGACAAAGTGTATGAAGCAGAGGTGCTTATAGGAGAGAAGAGAACCACTGGTGATATGGAAGGGGAAGTGATTGATAAAAAAGATGTGTCCTGTGAATATGTTGAGGAAAAAATAGAGTCGGTTCTCTCATCTCTTGTGGGTGAGGTGGAGCTTTCCGTGCCGATATATTCTGCGATTAAGGTAGATGGAAAACCGCTTTACTGGTATGCGCGCAACAACAAAGAAGTGGAGGTGCCCAAAAAGATAATGCGGATTCTTGATATTTCATATGGCGGTATTACAAAACACGAGCGAGGGTGTGTTATAACATTTTCTATACATGTAGGAAGTGGCGCATATATCCGCTCTATTGCAGAAGAAATAGGGGAAAGGCTAGGGCTACCCGCAGTACTTTTTGGACTTCGAAGAACTCGTATAGGAGATTTTGATATAAAAGATGCTAGCACACTTGAGGAGCTTAAAAAGGCTCTATAAAGCGTTCTGAGAGCCAAATGCAAATCATTTGCATTTGGGAAATGTAGTAAAATATGTGCGTGATATAATAGAGGGTGTCTTTGAGACATCGATGTTATTAGATAAAATACGTATTTTTATGAAAAATAATTGTAATTGTGGAAATGGCGGACCTGCTTTCCATGTAGCGCTCGCACTTGTTGTGATTGGTGCTATCAATTGGGGACTTGTTGGTGCGTTTAATTTCGATCTTGTAAGTGCAATCTTTGGAGACGGAGGCGTTCTTACTCGAATCATTTTCGTACTCGTAGGTATTTCAGGACTTTGGTCAATCAAGCTGTTCAAGGGATGCCGAGGTTCAAAGGGGGCTTCATCAGATATGTCACATTCAAATGACATGTCACATGAGTCATCACATGAGCCAATGGGCGGACACGATGACAGAAATGACGGAGACGATATGTAATCAAAAAAATTCCCCCGCATATGCGGGGGAATTTTTTATTTGTTGAGTCGATATCCTTTGTAGGCCATAAATGCTAGAAGAAGCACAACAAGTGCGCTAACCCACGCAGGTATTAGGGTTGACCCAATATAGATGTCCCAACCATTAACGAGTCTCCATGCATGCAAGAGCCCTGCAAATACAAAGATAAGTGATGCAAGTGAGATATACGTTGATTTTTTAATGTCCATAACAAAATGTGGTTATGATATGCAATGATTATAGCATTTGTGCAATTGATTTTAGGTGGGGCTATAGTGGATAATAAAATACGTTATTATTAGCCTTATAATAGATTCGCATGGATATCGCATTTTTAATTGGACGTATTCTTTTTGGAATGTATTTTGTAATGTCAGGAATTCAACATTTTCGACATCTTCAAAACATGACAGGATATGCTTCCTCAAAGAAGGTACCAGCACCTAAGTATTCTGTAATGCTTGCGGGGGTAGTTATTGTTTTTGCTGGACTTGGAGTAGTGCTTGGTGTGTACACAACTATTTCACTAATTGCGCTTGCAGTATTTTTGGTCGTTGTGGCATTTTGGATGCACGATTTTTGGAGAGCAGAAGATCCAAATGAAAAGATGGCAGAGATGCATCAGTTCCTGAAGAACATTGCACTTGCCGGAGGTGCGCTCATGGCACTTATGATTGGAGATTGGCCAATGTCACTCTAAACATTTGAGTTTAAAAAACAGCCAGAAGCTCGTAAAGCTTCTGGCTGTTTGCTTTTTGGGAAATATTAGGTGTTTTATTTATGATTAAGTTCTGCAATTAGCCCCAAAATCAAAGACGCTAAGCAAAAAATCAAAACAATTACTGTGAATGTTTTAATGAATAAAGGCAAAATCTGAATTAAAGAATAACCAATGTCCCAGTTAAGTATTCTTATAAGTACTGAAACAACTATTCCAATGATTGCTCCCGATAAGGGGCCGTAGTAAAGGCCCTCTATCCATAGATTTAAAGAGCCATCTTCCTCAAAGTGTGCAAGTTGTTTATATATTTTTGTTGCACAAGCTGCTGTTACTCCCAAAAAAATATAAATATTAATAGGAATCCATAATAGAGAAATTTTTCCTATCTCTATATTCATAGGATTTAAGGAAAATATTTCTTTGAGGTTTGCCCAGAAATAGCTTTCAAATGTTGAAAACCAAATCAATAAGCTTAAAATAAGTGAAATGAGGCCCCAAAATCTATTTTTAGGGATTGTAATGTAGAAATTAGCAGAGTAATTGTCTGACATTTTTTACACCATGTTTTTTGTTAATGTTCGATTCAAAAACACTATATAACAATAATACTGTATGGTCAATATAAACAAAAACAGCCCGTACGGGCTGTTTTTTAGTTGGTTATATTTGCGAACCACAGAATTTACATTTTGTAGCCTTGATTGAGATTTTTGAAATACAGTGTGAGCACTCTTTCTCTGTTGGTTTTTCGGGCGCATCCTCATCGTACATATCACGAATTCGATTCATTGCTTTTACGAGCATAAATACTGAGAACGCAACAATAATAAAGCTGATGAGGTTGTTTATAAATAGACCATAACCAAGCACTACTGCTTCTGAACCTTCTGTAGCTTCTTTAAGAGTCCATGCGAGGTTTGAAAAGTCTACACCTCCAAGAAGCACCCCAATTGGTGGCATGATTACATCTTTTACAAGAGAAGAAACGATTGTACCGAAAGCACCACCAATGATGATACCAACGGCCATGTCCACAACGTTTCCTTTAAGTGCAAATGATTTAAATTCTTCAATAAATTTCATATTTTTATAGTTATAAGAGACCGGCAATAATAGCGAGTACTCCAAATATAATAACAAAATACCCGAAATTTACTTTTTCTGCCAGTTTCATCAATCCTTTAATAGTGAGAAGCCCAAAAACAAATGACGCAACAAGACCCAAGACAGATGCAGTTGTGATAAGGGCACCGTTTATGTTGAGTACTATATTTCCAGCAAGAACAATAGGTATGCTCATAAGAAATGAGAGTTGTAGTGATGTGGCTTTGTCATATCCTCGTAGTAGCAGTGTTGATACTGTAAGCCCAGAGCGAGAAAAGCCAGGAAGTACCGCAAACCCTTGGATGATTCCAAGAAGCACGCTGTCGCTTGTTGTCACCTCTGTACGTTTTGATTGTGTCTTTTCTGCAGAAAGCTGGAGTACACCAGTTATTATCAAAAGAATACCAATCACAAGTGTTACCGCCACACCTGATGATGCTAGTGCGGGCTCTATCATATCAATAAGCCCTAAGAAAATAATACCCATACCACCGCTTATGAGTGTTGAGATAATCAGGAACCGAAGCACCTTTCTGTCGTGTGATGAGCTTTCGTGTGCATGAAATAGTGTATGGCACAGTCGTTTTATGTCGTTCCAGAAATATACCAAAGCAGCTAATAGTGTTCCAAAATGAAGAAGGAGCGCGCCCTTAAGTATCGTCTCAAGACTTCCTCCACCTAGAATATTTTCATGAATCAATACAAGAACAGCCTCCGAGCTGACCGGAAGCCATTCTGTGATTCCTTGTATTGCGCCAAGTATTAGCTGTTCAATCATTACTTTTTATTATAGCGCGTTTATAAATAGGGTGGTGTGCCTATTTATTTTCTGTGTGTATTACAGCCTTGAGCACCACTTCTTCATCTACATCTGCAAGAAACGGAAGATCTGGGACTGTTAGGTTGAAGTCTTTGTATAAAATAGTAGCTTTAATATCTGCTTTCAGCGTTTCGTCTGCTTCTAGTGTTCCTTCAAATGTTACAGGGTTTGTAACTCCTGAGACTGTCATGTCACCATCGATAGTAATAGCGCTTCCAACAAGTTCTACATTTGTTGGCTCAAAAACAATAAACTCATTTTCATCATCATTTGACTTAAGAACCATGTTTACAACTGCGTTGTCTCGATTTACTTTATCTGTTTTGAATGTTCTTGCATTGATGCGGATTGCTCCGATTTGAATATCGCTTGGGTTGCTTTGATTATATGCGATTTCTCCACCAACTTCATTTGTCTCTCCCACAACAGTTACCGGCTCTCCGTTAAGAAGCTCTCCTATAGAGTATGAAACCACAGACTCATCTGTGATGGTGTATATCATTTTCTCACCTCCAGTATCCTCTAGAACATCTGTTACTCCAGCGTTTACGTCTTCGCTAGGTGCTTCTGGTGTACGAGTAATGTAGAAATATCCAATAAGTAATACGAGAATAACAAGAGCTGCGCTCAGAATAGTATTTTTCATGATTTAATATTTATGATTAATTACGCTGAATTGTAGCACAGCCGACTATCCACACTATTTGACTATTGTTTCTAACTCTTGTGGAGCTTTAAATGAAATAGAAAATGTTTTTCTCCCAATAAGTTGCCCACGCGTAGTGCGCACATCTACGCGCCATAACCCTTCTTGTGTCATACTGCTTCTGCTGTATCCTCGGTATCCTTCGCCTCGTCCTCCAGATATATCAAATGCAATTTGTGAACGAGTCACCCAGCCATTGTCAGTTTTGTGGCTCCATACGTGCGTGATGGTTTGGTCGAGGTTTGTGGGTGCAAAAACTGCACTATATACATAGAGTTCTTGAGGCTCTGATATATGAAAATCTTTTGTAAATGGTTTTTGCCACCAAGGAAGCTTTTCTTGCGTGAGTATGTATTGGTTTTCTGTGCGCTCTAGACTATATGAGACAGCAATGTCTTTGAGTGACAGAGGAATTGGCGGGATGATTCGAGAAAAATAAAGTGTGTTTATTAGAAGTGTAATAATAATCACCATAATATATATCTGGTTTCTTTTATCCTCTGCTCGTGTTTTTGATGAGCGCTCGATAATTTTTGTGAGCCCTGCGATTGCGAGAATGCTTGCTATACCAGAGAGTATAAATACTAGGTCACCCATATGTGCGATAAGTACTGGGATGAAAAATATAAAGAATAAATAGAGAGCAATAAAATACACACTCATTCGGAAGACATATTTCTCATATCGCTCTTTGAATGTTTCGTTTCCAATGAGTAGATATAGGAGCGTTATGATAAATGGCCAACTCGTTGCAAGCGAACCACTTCGTGTATAGAGAATAAAGAACCCAGAGAATAGACCTCCAAACGCATACTGAAGCAGGTAGGGAAGAAAGAGCCTTATGCGAGACTCATCCTTTAGGTAGTGGAATAGGGTAATAGAAAGTCCTGCAATAAGCAGATATGCGATGAAAATAGCGTTATCGAGCTTCTGGTCAATGCGAGTGAGGGTGAGACTGTCGACTGTAAAACCGAGTGCGAGTGCACCAAAGGATAGTGAGCGCTCGTGGCGGAGCACAAAGGCCTTTATTTGAGAAAATGTCATAGTAATATCATATACTATTTTGAGCGAGAAATCAGCAAAAAATGGCTTATTTTGGGGATATTTTCAATATTGACACAGTATTTATTTGCTTGTGTTGTATTGACAGGGAATACCTAATGTGTTATTATACATACACATAGGTTATATGACCTATTGTACATACATATGAGTAATATCTTTAATTTAGCCCTATTGGGTGTTTTTCTTTTCTCAGGAGTTTCCGGCGTTTCAGTGCCGTCTCCAGTAGTTGATGCGGAGATTATGCCAGTTAATTCTGCCACAATCTCATCACTGAAGCTGACTGGATACAACGCTGTACCCGAGCAAACAAATGAGGATCCGCACATTACCGCATCAGGTGCACGATCTAACCACGAGGTTGTGATCGCTCGTTCTAGAGACTTGGCCGGTGATCTTCCATACGGAACTATTGTTGCTCTCAGCGCAGGTTCTTACAAGGAATCATGTGGATTTGAACAAGTAGAACATCTTATTGGTTATCGTGTGGTAGCAGACACTATGCACCCACGAAAAACGCGTCAGGTTGATGTCATGTTTGGAACCAACGACACAGTTCGTCTAGGTAAAAAGCATCTCAATCCAGCAATCGTAATGGGAATTTGTGAAGTGTCAGTGGATGTCGTAGGTCATATTAGCATCTCCGATATTCCCGATACCCAATATGAACTTGCGATGATGGTAGAAGATCATCTGGCAATGCGATAAAAATTATAATAATCACAAAAACACACCGCCAAGGCGGTGTGTTTTTGTTTTATTTCTTTTCTTTAAAATCAAGAGAGCATGAGTTGATACAGAATCTTTTTCCTGTAGTTTCTTCTGGTCCATCATCAAAAACATGACCAAGATGTGCTCCACAGTACGCACAAGAGACTTCTTTTCTTTTCATTCCGTGCGATAGATCTTCTGAGAGTGTGATGTTTTCTGTATTTTCAGGTTTATCAAAGCTAGGCCAACCTGTGTGTGAATCAAACTTTGAATCAGAAGAAAAGAGTTCTCTGCCACATACGACACATGTATACATACCAGACTCTTTGTGTTTGTAGTATTTGCCCGTGTATGCTGGCTCGGTGCCTTTGTTTTGAGTTACTTCGTATTGCTCGGGTGTGAGCTTTTCTTTTAGTTCGTCTTTATTCATATATACATTGTATAATAAAAACATGAGATTATTTTCAAAACTAGTAATAGTGGCATTTTTATTTGCGCCATTTCTAACAAGCGCACAGGCACTACACCAAGACACACAAGGTGTGTGGCGTGCACAAGTTGTTGAGGCCACTGAGTCTGAAGAAGTTATTTTGGATGGCCTAGGTTTTTCTTCAGAGAAGCAGACAATAACAGCTCGTATATTAGAAGGGGAAAGAGAAGGGGATGAAGTTGTTTTTGAAAATGACTATATACAGCTTAAAAAAGGGGATCGATTTTACCTGAATTATTTGGTAACAATTCAGGGAAGTGAGATTTATTCTGTTCGTGAAAAAGACAGGGCTTTTGAAATGTATGCACTTTTTGCACTTTTTGTATTGGTAGTCATTTTCTTTGGGGGTAAGCAAGGTTTTCGCTCACTTTTGTCACTTGTTGGTAGTATTTTTGTAGTTTTGTATTTTTTGGTTCCTGGTTTGGTATCGGGCTATTCGCCAGTTCTATTGAGCGTTCTGGTGGCGGGTGGAGTGCTATTCTTTGCAATTTTTGTGACCCATGGTTTCAATAGACGCTCATTGATAGCATTCGTGGGTACATTTTCTGCCGTTGTTATAACAGGTATTATTGCGCTTGTTTCTATAAAGACCACAGGACTTACTGGTTTTTCAACAGACGAGAGTGTGTATCTAAACATTAGTACTGGTGGGAGTCTTAATTTTGTAGGTCTTTTGCTTGCTGGAGTGATTATTGGTTCTCTGGGAGCACTTGATGATATTGCTGTAACTCAAGTTGCTGTGGTGCGAGAGCTCTTTGCTGCAAACAAAAAAATAAATCCAAAAGAGGTATACGAGAGAGCAATGCGCGTAGGTAAAGAGCATGTGGGAGCGCTTGTGAACACACTTGTTCTTGCATACACAGGAGCATCTTTGCCACTACTTCTTTTGTTTTCACTTTCTGAGTCTTCATCTTTGATGATTATGAACAGTGAAATATTTGCAGCTGAAATTGTTCGCTCTCTTGTGGGAAGCATAGGTCTTGTACTTACAGTACCTATCACAACACTCCTTGCTGTAATGTTTCTTAAAAACAAAGACCTAAAACCACTTTCTGATGACCACGGACACCATCATCACCATCACTAATTCATGAGTATAGAGTACGAAAAAGCAGTATTTGCAGGAGGATATTTCTGGGGCATGGAAGAGCTTTTCAGGAAGCTTCCCGGTGTTGTTGATACACAAACTGGATATGCAGGTGGAGACAATACCGACCCAACATATGAGAATCATCCTGGTCATGCAGAAGCTCTAGAGATTACTTACGACTCAGAAAAGATTTCATACAAAGAGCTCTTAGACTTTTTCTTTCGTATACACAATCCTACCACTAAAAATCAGCAAGGAAACGATATTGGCGAGTCGTACCGTTCTGCTATTTTCTATTCTAATGAAGAAGAAAAAAATGAAGCACAAGCTTTTATTGAGATAGTGAATGCGTCTGGTCGATGGAAAGACAAGGTGGTAACTACGCTCGAGCCACTTGGAGATTTTCATGAAGCAGAAGAGTATCACCAAGATTATCTCCAGAAAAATCCGGGAGGATATACATGTCATGCAGTATTTTTCGACACATATCTATAGCATGTTATAGTAGTAACCGATTATTCACTAACTCATATTGCTATGAATGAAAAAGTTGCAAAAAAGGTAGGGGAGGCTTATGCCTTTTCTCAAATTCTTAACAATCTATATAGTGACTACCCTGCGGTAGTGGAGGAACTTTTGGAAGACAAAAGTACCGATATAGAAAATAAAACTTCTGGGCACATAAGCGGTCTTGAGCGAGTTGCTCAAGAGCTTGAGATGCACGAGGTTGTTGTTACAAAAGCAGAAAAAACTGTCTCAAAGATTACTGGAATGGGAGAAACATATGTTGGTGACGAGTGGGATAACCCTGTGGAGGTACTAGAGTGGATGAGCTTCTTTCTTGGGGCTGCAATTATTCACTGGAACCTTATCCTAGGAAGCGCACAAGAGATGGGGCACGATGATTTTGCTTCAGTGGCTGGTGATGGGCTTTCATATTTTCAAGAACTATTTCAAGCACTTACTGACAAGTCAGAAGAGGTAGGAAAGGCACGCGCACAAGGATAAAGCGGGTTTTCTTGTACACATAGACATTTACCGTTTTTGGTTGTGTTATTTCTAAGTTACAGTATACTTACACACATTGCCTTTATTATCAGATTAAAACGGGGCAAGAAAATTACATGGAAGAAAGAAAAATGTTTTCAGGTGATTGGAGCTGTGCAAGCTGTGACACCAAAATTAGCGAGTTACCATTTGAGCCTCGTGATACAAGTAATCTCCTTTGTCGAGATTGTCATCGCGCACAGAGAGCTGACCGACCACGAAAAGAGCGCACTATGTTCCAAGGATCATGGACATGCGCAGGGTGTAACGGAGCTATCACTGAACTCCCATTCCAACCTCGAGATGAGAGTAACCTTAAGTGTCGCGATTGTTTCAAGAAAGAAAAGGGATTTGTTTAAAGCAAAACAAAAAACCACTCATGTGAGTGGTTTTTTGTTTTTTGAATAAGCGGATATTATTTGAATATTGCAGAACCAGAATCAAATTTGAGATCAAAAATCAGGTTTCCTTTACTGGTGAAGAAAAATGACTGTATTTCAGACAATAGAGACACAAATTCGTTTTCTTGAGAGTCAGCACAATACTTTTTTGTCATAGCTATATTTTCGTCAAAAGAAATAGTATTTTCATTGCTAGTGTATGAACCGCTTAGAAGGTTACAGTCTGTGGTTGCAGAAAATGTACCATCTTCATTAAAAGTGATGGTAAATGCGTCAATATCGTTTGGGGTAACTACCGTATCGTTGTTGTATTGTGTTTCTAGCCACGTCCATGATTTCATTGAGATTGTCATGATGTTTGTGTCTGCTTCTCCTTCAAAATTGGGTTCTACAATAGCCCACTGCATACTTTCTGGGTCGAGCTTGAGATATGCACTTTTGCCTATAGAAGGTTGTGTCGCCATTGATTCACTTGGAGCACGGTCTGCGTAATTTATAACAACTACATTTTTATGCTGCGGGTTTTGACTTAGGTTTGTGCTTTGTGGAGCGATTCTGTCACCAAGAAAATATCCATCTGATCCAACATATCCATTTTCTGTATTGAGCGCAGCAACTGCGTAATAGAATGTACCACTTCCGCCAGTTTGTTGTGTAAGGAGAAATACAACATCCTCTCTATCATCATTGTTTAAATCAGTGAAAAGTTCATTTCCGAAGTATGTAGTTATTATTGAAGCAGATGAATTTTCTGTATGGGTTTCCGATACTCCATTTTTTAGGATAACTTCGTTTTCCTCGATAAGATATGCGGTGTTTTTGTAATCCTGTGCCTGTGTATCTGGCTTACCAAAGTGCCACAACAGTAGGCCAAACAAAACAATAATAAGTACTGATACCAGCATTTTTTGATTTTTCATATTTTATTTTTTGTATATATCAATAATTCGGTATACGACAATCGGGAGCCATACTAAAAAGCTTGCAAGTCCTATGATGAAGAATGTTGCGGTTGCTTTATAAAAGTTTTCTGCCTCGTGCATAAACCAGATTGAAACCAAGAGAGACAGCGCGCACAAAAGCATAAAAGAGAGAAACATTCGAAGTGATATTCTCTCTATCTTTTGTATTTTTTCACTCAATTTAATCATGTGTGTATTATAACAAAAAAAGAAAACCCCCAGGATAGGGGGTAAAAATTTTTAGTCGTAATAGGAACTAATTACTATTTTCGTTTCTTTTTCTCTGCTTTTTTCGCAAGCATTTCTCTTTTTGCAGCAAGTCTTTTTGCCGTCTTTTTTGATCGTGGCTTACTTCTTTTTCCAAGACCTGTACTTCTTTTTGCCATAATTATTTATTATTTCTTTTGTAAAAATATATATTAACAAATAAAAGCAGTTATAGAACTGCTTTTATTTACTTTATGCTCGACTTACTTTTACTGCGTTTGGTCCTTTTGGACCATCTGCAACTTCAAATGTTACTTCATCTCCTGTGTTCAACTCATCGAATGATACTCCATCAAGTTCGTTTGAGTGAAAGAAAAGGTTTTTATCAAAACCTTCTCGAGAAATGAATCCGTAACCTTTGTCTGTAAGGCCGTCAATTACTCCTTTTTCCATTGTTTTAGAACTAAATTAATAAAATTTCAAACAAAACCAGAAATTAAACTAAAAAGCTCTAACCAAGTTGTTATTTGAGGTTGTATAATACGACGAACTATTTTAATAGTCAAGATTATTTATTTTGAACATTGGTTAAATATGTTGACTTGTTTTCTATAGATATGTAGTATTTTGTTGAGTTTTTGTACCACCAAACTAAATACAATAATGGAAAAGACCAAAATACAGTGGCGCAAGCCTGCTGAGAAGCTCATCATGACATTGGTCGCGTTGTGGCTAATGACATGGTTCCCCGGGTATCTTGCGAACACTTCACTGGTTGAGTCTGCGGTAGAAGACGCTGTTGCTTGGGCAGCTCCTGAAGAGGAGATGGCTGAAGCTCGGGTAGAAATACCGCTTGCAGACAGCTCATTTTTGGGCCGTACCAGGCGTATGGCAGAGAATGCATGGAATGCTACAAGCGAGACTCTTGAGAGCGGTGTAGAGGCTGTGCATAGGGGAACATACTCGGGTATGGAGATACTGCTTCGCGGAATTCTCAAGATGCTCGTTTTTGCAACAGCATTTGTGGGACTTCTGTTGGTTGCGTATCTCAATGCGCAAGAGTTCATCCCATCGTTTTTCTTGGACTTTCTATTTTCTATTTTCAAGAGAGCTTTTGTCGGCTAGCTTACAAAAACCCCGCTGAATTCAAATGAATTCAGCGGGGTTAAGCATTGGTCGTAAAATATAGTATAGTTGTTATATGAAAAAAATACTTATTTATACATTTATCACATCGCTTTTCTTTATTTCGGTTCAAAATGTAGAAGCAGAAGAATATGAGATTGGTAAATATACAGTGATTATCGAAGAGAGTTGTGATCGTTCTATTTATATTATGACCGATGTTGTAAGAGACAGCTCTGGTTCAGATACGTGGCGTATTGTGTGTGAGCTTCATAAAGATGGAGAGGCTCATAAGGGAATAAATATATTTAATCTAGAAGAAATAATTCAAGCAAAAGAGAAAAGCGAAAAAGGTTGGTCACAAAAGAATGAAACAGAGGAAACAGAAGATGTAGAAGAAGAGAAAGTAGAAGAAGGGGGATTTTCTATCTGGATACAAGACATGACAACAGGTGTATCTTCTTTTATTTCAGGAGAAATATTGTGTAAAAATGAAGCCTCAAAACAACCACAAAAGGGGAGTATTGTCTCAATGAGCGGTGATATTTTTATCACAAGAGGTATAAAAATATTCCCTGCGACAGGAAGCGATGCACTTATTGGTGGAGATATTCTTACAATAAGAGATGAGTCAACAGCTACAATTTTGCTAAATGATACAGGTCAGCTAAAAATAAGTCAGAAAACAAGGTTTCAGATTCCAAGAGAGCCTTATACATGCGCTCGAAACAAAGCAATCTTTGGAATAAAAAATGGAATCGGAAGTATATGGAATGCACTCAAAGACAACCTGAAGGGAGAGAGTTATGAAATAAAAACCCCATCAGGTACTCCAGGCGTAAGAGGGTAGAGATACTAGAGTTATACTTCTACTCAAGAGTCGCTTTTGAGAATATTACATGAAATGTTTTGCAGTATATTACCGCCGTGCCATATAATATATTTATGATAAATAAAATAACAGCAACAAGCTTATTAATAGGTGTCTTAATTGGTGTTGGAATTGTTTTTTTAAAAAACGATAATCAAATTGATAAAAATAATAAATCATCACAATTAAATAAAGATAATTGTTTATCAGAAGATTGTTTAATAGTAGATGATTTAGAATATCCAGCCAGCCAACTACCAGCAGACGTTGAACAAGCTCTGTATGAGGCAATTCAAGACGAGTATAAAGCAAGGACTTTATATGAAGTAACGATAGATAAATTTGGTGCAGTAAGACCTTTTTCAATGATTGTTAGGGCAGAGGAACAACACATAAGTTCTTTAAAATCTATTTATGATAAATATGGTTTAGATATTCCTGATCCAGAAAATATATCACTATCTATGCCAGATAAATTATCAGAGGTTTGTCAGATTGGAGTAGATGCTGAAATTGCAAATGTTAATTTGTACAAAAATGAACTTTTATCAAAGGTTTATGAGTATCCAGATATAACTTCTGTATTCAACAACTTAATGAATGCATCACAGGAAAAACATCTCCCAGCTTTCGAGAGATGCGCAAAATAGATACTCAATCTTTCTTTCTAGCGCACATACCGTTGAAGGAGTTGTGTTTTGTTGTGAAGCAAAGCTTCTACTATGGGGTTAGAACTTGTTTCGTGTAAAAGAAAACCGCCCATCCGAAGACGAGCGGTCTTCGAAGAGGGCGGTGTGATTGAATCTCACATGTAGTGTCGGTCTGCGGGTGTCAATTTACGAGACCTTTCATTTACAGGGATTTCTGTCATGTGGTTTCGGATGAAATCCCTTTTGATATCCATTGACCTTGAACGAATTTTATCTTCATCCAAGTTTCTACCACCAAGCACTGTTGCAAGAAGACCAAGAGCCTGAGATTCTAATTGTCTTCCGTAGAGATTGTCGTCGAGTCTGGCTCGATCTCGTGACTCTTGATGAACCAATGGTTCTTTGCAGTCGAGTGCCCAGAACCTTTCCATTGCAACAATGAATGAAGATGCGGACAAGTCTTCAAGGCTATTTACAAATCTGACAAAATTTGTAGCCTCGGATTCTCCTACATCTTTTTTTATCCCGAGATATATCATCTCGAGAATTTTTGAATTCAGGTCTCCCAAAGAGGGTGGACGGCCTGCGTAAAATCCACTACGGAACAGGAATTTCCCTTCTGTCCATTCAAGAGAGGCTTCCATTAAAGGCTTGTTCATTGAAATACCTTTGATTGTGAGTTGTACAAATTCATGGATATGATACCACAATATTGTACTTTTGTCTAGCTCCGATGGGTGAGGGAAGTTTATCCCGCGTTTGCGGGGTTAGAACTTATTTAATAGAAAAAGCCCCTTGATGTTATCTCGGGGCTTCATCCGATTATGTATACCAAATCGGGAAATCTTCACTTACAAGCCAAATCCTTGATACGTCTTTCCTCTTCGTGGGAGACCCCGTCGATAAAGACGACATACATGCCTTGTTTGTAGAGCTTTATGAAGGCCCTCGCGGCACAGAAGAGGCTTGAGAATCTGCGCTCAAAGTTAGAGCACAGATCGTCGTATCCAAAAACTTTGTACATGACAGTTGTCCTTGTTTGAGTTAATCTGGAAGTCTCCTTATATAGTATCATAATATATAGTATGTGTCAAGAATTAGGTTCTAACTCCCAATTGGGGTATAAAAAATAACCGCCTTGTTAAGCGATTATTTTCTTGGCTCCGCGGGCGGGATTCGAACCTGCAACCTACCGGTTACACGTATCCTAATATTTCTAAAAGGGGTGGACTATATCATCATCCTCTGAATATTCAGGAGGATGCAAGGCGCTTCCCAATGTTACGTAATCTGTTACGTAACAAGAGTACTCCCAAAAGGGATAGTCTCTGAACCTTCTTACCTAAATAGGTAAGCTTGGCTGCTGATTACCCACGACTTTACGTTTGGGCTTCCAGACAATTCACCTTGTTTTCGACCTACATTTCTGTAGGAAGCTGCTATTTGAAACGAAGTTTCGTGTTACAGCCGGTTGCTCTACCATTGAGCTACCGCGGAATATTTTTTATCCGCGGTAGCTCAATGGCATCACGGAATATAAAAAGATCACGAACCAATAATGATTCGTGGGGAAATAGTATCAAAAAAAAGTGGATATTGGAAGCGTGATATAATAGGTACATAACAAGAGTATGTTTTTGGTTTTTGAAAATTTAAACATTTAAAATTGTTTAGAAATTAAAAATTGAAAATTAGAAATTGGAACAAAGTGACTTATGTACGTTAAGGTGAGAGTTTATCCAAAAAGCAAGAAAGAAAAAATAGAAGAAACAGGAGAGAATCGTTTTGATGTGCATGTGAAAGAGCTGGCAAAAGATAATAGAGCAAATGAAAGAATGATAGAAATGATGGCGCGCCACTTTTCAGTAAATAAAAGTGCCATACGAATTATTAATGGGCATCACAGCCCCTCGAAGTTATTAAGTGTTACTAGCTCATAACAATATTTACAATGACAAATTTCAATATAAAAACTACAAATATCGAAATGACAGACGCAATTAGCTCTTATCTAGACAAGCGTCTTTCAAAGCTTGATAAATTTATGAAAAAGGATGAGCCAGCAGTAGGGCAGGTAGAGATTGGAACCATTACTCGCGGTCAAAATTCAGGAGATATTTTCCGCGCAGAGATAAACCTTTCTCTTGGTGGACACTCATTCAGAGCTGAGTCTGAGAAAGATGATTTATATAAGGCAATAGATGATGCACAAGATGAGATGATACGACAGCTTAAGTCATTTAAAAACAAACAACGCTCAATGGAGAGAAAAGGAGGATATCAGCTAAAGAAACTTCTAAAGTTTAGAGGACGTAAACTTCGTTAATATGTTAGAGAAAGGGAATACAACACTATATGTTATTATCAGCCTTTTGATTATTGCGGTTGTTGCTGGTGGAGTATGGCTTTTCACACGAGACAAGGGGCAAACCGATGAGGTGGTAGATGATACCGATATTACAATTGATATAAACAGTAACACTATGATATTGCATACAAATAAGGGGAAAATAGTTTTGGAGCTATTTAGAGATAACGCTCCAAACACAGTAGAGAACTTTGAAGAGCTTTCAAAAGCCGGATTTTATGATGGAACACGATTCCACCGAGTTGTTGATGGGTTCATGATTCAAGGTGGTGATCCATTTTCAAAAGATATTTCACTACAAGACAGGTGGGGGACAGGAGGCCCAGGATACACATTTGATGATGAGATTTATCCAGAGAACAACAATGCCAGAGGAACTATCTCAATGGCTAATGCTGGCCCAAACACAAATGGTTCACAATTCTTTATAAACACTGCAGACAACACATTTCTCAATCCAAAGCACACAGTATTTGGGCGAGTAGTAGAGGGAATGGATGTAGTAGAAGCTATTAGTAAGTCAGACACCGACCCAGCAGATCGGCCACTCCAAGAAGTAGTAATAGAGAGAGTAGAAGTAGTGCAATAAAAAAAGGACCAAATCTTACAGGATTTGATCCTCCTTGAAAGCGCTTTCAGAGCGTTTTTTTGGAATCGTGAGCTCTTACGAGGGCAGTTCAAGTTTTTGATGTAGCAAACTTCGTGGGTGCTTACTTGAGTGTGGGTGTCGTGTGCACATGGCAGACGATCTTACACCACCTTTTTGTCCTTACGAGACTTGCTACTGTCTCCATGAGTTTAGTTGGGCAATCGCGTCTGTGTTACCAGCGCGGATGTGTGGCTAATCTCCGGGCATATGAGTATAATAGCATATACTTCATATTTGTCAATACTTTATATATTGTCCAACGGCTCAACTTTTTGTATAGCCGCCTGCCTGCCGGCAGGCAGGTTGAAAAGGGCCTTATAGGGCCCTTTTTTAGTTTTTATATTCTTGCTCTTTTTTACCCTCAGGAATAACTTTTTTAATAACAAGTTCTCCGTCTTTCATTTCAGCCTCGGTAATAATGATTCGTTTATTGTTCTCATCAAAGAAATATGCTCTAGGCCACTCACTATACGCTCTTATTTTAAGAAGGTTTTTATATGCGTCATCAGAGAGGTTTATCTCTGCATCCTCTTTTTTAATCTTTGTACAAAATGTTGCTTGTTCATGGTCTTGCTCCTGTGGCTCTAGCGCTCCTTCAACCCACTCTGTGATAGTTCTACATAATAGCTCTCCACCAGATTCTGCGAGCAATGTACGAAGCTCGTTTGCACGCATTGGCCAATATGGAGTATCGACTACTTCTTGCTCAAGTATTGGACCGTGGTCCATTTTCTCATCCATAAGCATAATAGTGACACCCGCAAACTCTTCGTCATTTAAAATCTGTGCCTCTATAGGAGAAGCTCCACGCCATTTTGGAAGTAGGGAAGGATGAACATTAAGTGTTTTGTGTTTTGGCACATAAAGCACTTCTTTTGGCATTATTTTTCCATATGATGCCACCACAGCTATGTCGGGACTATATTCGCTATATTTTGAAAGAAAATCTGCATCAAGAGATTCTGGTTGCCACACCTCTATATTATTTTTTTCTGCCCACACTTTTACATCAGGTGATTGAAGTTCAAGTCCACGACCGGCTTTTCTGTCGGGCATTGTTATTACAAGAAATGGCGCCAGGTCATATTCATGAAGTTTTTCTAAAATATTTACAGAGAAATCATCTGTTCCAAAAAATACTAATTTCATTTTTGTATTATCATTTTTATTCATAATATACTTTTTATTCCAAAGTTCTGCAGAACTTGAGAGCTCGGTTTCCAAGTTTTGTTAGTTTGTATCTAACACTATGACCCTCGTTCCTTTTCATAACTAATCCAGTAAGTGTGAGCTTTCTCATGTGTTCTCCAGTGGTTCTAAAGTCTATATTTAATTTTTCTGCGATTTCAATATTGGATAATTCGGGTGTTTTGGCGAGCAGGCTCATGACTTCTATTCTCCTATGGTTTGCGAATCCTTTTATTATTTTTTCTATATTTTTGTATCGCATATTTAATCCTAGGTTCTGCAGAAATTGAGAAGTTATTCTTTTGGCGGATCATACTCCTCAAGGTCATTTGCTTTGTCTACAAAAAGAATCCCATCGAGGTGGTCTATTTCATGTTGAAATATTTGAGCCACAAGCCCACTACCTCCCATTTGAAATTTCTCTCCATTCTCATCAAGCGCTTCTACTGTGGCTTGCTTGGCTCGGTCTACTTTTCCATACCACCAGCGCACCGAGAGACATCCTTCTTCCATCGGAACCTTTTCTTTTGACTGGTTTGTAATTTCTGGATTTATAAAAACCTTACTTTTTGTGTAGTCATATAGCTCTTCTTCTTTTTTGAGTACTTTGTGTGATATTACAAAAATTCTCACTGACTCATTGATTTGAGGTGCAGCAATAGCCACCCCATCCTCTTGTCCGTGGAGTGTTTCTTTCATTTCATGTATTACACCTTGGATGTAGTCGCTCTTTATCTCATCAGGAGATACAACTCTTGCTACTTCTCTTAGTGTTTCGTGTCCTTTTTGAATAATCTCTTTCATTTACTCTATTCTACGTTGTGGCGGGATAAAAACAAAGCGCCCGGGCCGTTTTCCTATCTCCTCTTTGAAGATTCAGAAACGACGCGGGCGCTTGCGTGGAACGGGACTTTCCCGCCTTAAGCCACAGTCACGCATCATGAGCATGACGAACTTACTTTAAATTATAAACAAGGTCTGTCAATACTTATTGCTTTAGGAGCCAATTGAAAAGCGCTTGAGGGTTTTTGCCAGACTGAGCTTTTTTTATAAGGCTGTGCATATCTTTTGGTGAATATTTTTTAAGCCGTCCGTTCCAGTATTTGTAACGCACTTTTGATTTTGAAGTTTCTTTTTTGTATGGCTCACCCATAAATGCCATAACTGCATGTATCGCTTCTTGGCGTTCGTTCTCGATAGAGATTTTTCGCTTTTTCTCTAAATATTCTTCTGGGCTTGGTAGATCCATATACATATTATATAGACATAGAGTACAAGAAAAAACAACATATATTTGCGTTCCTTTTAAAACGCAATTACTATATATTCATGTCTTTTTTCTCAAAGCAACTTGGAATTGATCTTGGTACTGCAAACACACTCGTGTTTTCACCAGGAGAGGGAATAATACTAAATGAGCCATCAGTAGTGGCGGTATCGCTCGATGACAATAAAGTGGTGGCGGTAGGTCTTGAAGCAAAACAAATGGTTGGGCGAACCCCTGACAACATCGTGGCGTACAGGCCTATGAAAGATGGAGTTATAGCTGACTATCGTGTGACCGAGGCTATGCTTTCGTACTATATAAATAAAGCACTTGGTAAGTGGAACTTTTTCAAACCAGAAGTGCTCGTGTCGGTGCCAGCGGGAGTAACATCTACAGAGCGACGTGCGGTGGTAGAGGCGGCCATAAAGGCGGGTGCAAAAAATGCATATATTGTAAAAGAGCCTATTCTTGCAGCTATTGGCGCTGGTGTACCTATTCATGAAGCGCAGGGGCACATGATTGTTGATATTGGCGGAGGTACTACAGATGTTGCGGTGATTTCGCTTGGAGGGATTGTTGCATCAACATCTGTGAAATGTGCTGGAACACGAGTGGATCATGCGATTATGGATTATGTAAAGAAAACATTTAACCTATCTATAGGAGAGAAAACAGCAGAGCATATAAAAATCACAGTAGGTTCTGCGGTGTCCATGGACGAAGAGCTTGTAATGAAAATAAAAGGACGAGACTTTGTTACAGGGCTTCCGCGTACTACAGAAATCACTACAAATGAAATAGTAAAAGCTATACGAAAAGAGCTTCGTGAAATGATAAAGGCCATAAAAGACGTGCTTCAAGACACTCCACCAGAGCTTGCATCAGATATTATCGACATAGGAATTCTGATGACAGGAGGTTCTTCTCAACTTCGCCACTTCCCAGAGCTCGTATACAGACGAACAGGCGTGCGGGCACGACTCGCAAAAGATCCTCTTTATTGTGTAGTGAAGGGGACGGGTGTTGCTCTTGAGCATCTTGATACATACAAGAAGAGCATCGTAGCTAAACGGTAATATGAATATAAACACAGACAGCCTCCATCACGCATATCTTCTCGAGGGCGATATTTCGTATACACGCAATCAGGTGCGTGATTTTTTAAAAAATAAACTTGAAATGGATGTCTTGGGGAATGCAGATGTGCGAGACGAACATATCGACACACTCACAATCGATAAGGCGCGGGAAATTGCTACTGCACAACAAAGAAAATCATTTAACTCTCGTTATGTATTTGTGCTCTCGTTTGCACAAGCGACCACCGAAGCACAAAATGCACTACTTAAAACATTTGAAGAGCCAGCAGTAGATACACACTTTTTTGTGATTGTGCCATCTGTTTCTGTTTTGATACCTACACTTCAGTCACGTCTTGTATATGTGGAGTCTGGTATTGGAGACTCAGAAGAGAAAGATACAGTAGCTAAGTTTATAAAATCTTCTACAAAAGAGCGTATGGATATTGTGGGTGGACTACTCGAAGAGAAAAGGAAAGAGAGATATGTCGCATTTGTGCAAGAGCTTCAAAGATGCATATATGATTCTCATAAAAAAAGCAGAGACACAAAAAATATTCACAACCTTGAACTTACACACAACACTCTCTCATACCTATCTGATAGAGGGGCTTCTCCCAAAATACTACTCGAGCGTCTGGCCGTGTCGTTTGAGAATATGGTATAGTAGCCACCATATAACACATACAATATATGACATCAATAAATACATTAGATACCAAAATAGATGAGGTGCGTGATTGGCTCACAAAAGAGTTTTCAGCAGTTCGTTCAGGGCGCGCAAGCGTGGCGCTTCTTGATTCTGTTCGCGTTGACTCATATGGTTCAAAGGTTCCTCTAAACCAGGTAGGAAATATTACTGTAGAGGACGCACGAACTATTCGTGTGGTGCCTTGGGATACAAGCTTGATTGCAGAGATTGAAAAGGGTGTAGAGCGCGCAGATCTTGGTGTTTCATCTTCTTCAGATGAAAAAGGTGTACGAATTGCATTTCCAGCACTTACAGAGGAGACACGAGGAAATATCATTAAGATTGCTAAAGGCAAGCTGGAGCAGGGACGCATTTCTCTTAGAAGTCTTCGAGATGATGTATGGGGTGAGATACAGAACCAAGAAAAGAATGGGGATATTTCAGAAGACGAAAAATTCCGACTCAAAGAAGAGATGGAAAAGAAAATAAAAAAAGCACAAGACGATTTTGATGCACTCTATGCTAAAAAAGAGGCTGAAATCGCAGGCTAATACACAACTATGACAATTATTATATTTATTATAGTCCTCGCAGTTTTGATTATTGTTCACGAGCTAGGACACTTTCTATTTGCAAAAACGCGAGGTATTCGTGTAGATGAGTTTGGTCTTGGATTTCCTCCTCGTATTTGGGGTTACAAACCAAAAGGTGGTGAGACTCTTTACTCACTAAACAGTATTCCTTTTGGAGGTTTTGTAAGAATATTTGGAGAAAATCCACTTGAGGCGGATGAGATTTCTGGTGCAGACAAAAAGCGAAGCTTTGCGCACAAGTCACGATGGACACAGGCGTCTGTTTTGTTTGGTGGAGTTTTGTTTAATTTTATTTTTGCATGGCTACTGTTTTCTCTTGGGTTTCTTTCAGGTTTACCATATGCAGAGACGGGGCGGTATGCAGATAGGGTAGAAGAGCCTCGAGTTCTTATAACAAATGTTTTAGCAGATTCACCGGCAGCACAAGTAGGATTTTTGCCAGGTGATGAGATTCTATTTGTTGAATCAAAAACATCATCACTTCAAGACGGAGAGCTGTCAGTTCCAAATATTGTTGGCGCAATACAGAGAAGTCAGGGGAATCCACTTACTATTTTAGTACGACGCGGAGACACTACATTTAACGGCACACCAACACCCGAGGTGGGTATAGTGGGAGAAGAGTATGGTATTGGTATCGCGATGACAAAAGCAGGTACACTGCAGTTGCCCGTACATCACGCTATTGCAGAAGGATTTCGACTTACGGTTTCAATGACGAAGGATGTAACAGTTGGTTTGTTTGGGGTTATTTATGATGCAGTAAGTGGTAATGGAGGACTTTCAAACCTTACAGGCCCTGTGGGGGTTGCTGGCTTGGTGGGCGATGCGTCACGGCTTGGCTTTGTACATCTTCTTTCATTCACTGCATTTATCTCTATTCACCTTGCGGTTCTAAACCTTATTCCGTTTCCAGCGCTTGATGGAGGACGACTACTATTTTTGGCAATAGAAGGTGTTCGAAGAAGGCGAATTTCACCGAAAGTATTTGCGGTAGTAAATACAATTGGCTTTGCACTTCTGATGATGCTACTCTTGGTGGTTACATATAAAGATATTGCGAGACTACTTTAAATTAAAAACAGCTCATATATGAGCTGTTTTTTTATATAAAAAAGCGGAGGTCCAAGTTTTGGACCTCCGCGTGGCGGAATGTAGTTTTCCGAGGTTACGTAGGGTGTGTTCTGAAAGACCATCGTATTGGCGTAGGTCTCCAGAACACAATACCGACAACTATCTGCTGAATTGCATTCCAGATACGTTGAAGCTGTTCCTGGGCTGTGATTCGTTTGTGCAGAGGCAGTAACGCTTGATAGTTTACAGCGCCGTCGAAACGGTCGTCCGTACCATTTGTTAATGCCGCATCAAAAGAGACCAGGTAGATCTCATACGTATCTGGATAGGCCGTGTCTTCCGACATGAGCCGTTCGTATTCAGATAATAGGTCGATTCCTCCGTGAACCCCAGGTAGTAGCAGTGCGAGCGTCGCAAGCATATACCGTGTGGGCTTTTGGTTTTCCGGTAAAAGAACATTCGACCAAAAGACATCTGACGCAGTAATGCATCTCTTAGGGTCGGACTATCTAATATACAAAAAAGAATAAAATAATGCAACAAAAAAGCGGGGCTCAGAACTGAAACTGTGTTCAGAACTGAACCCCGCAAGATTCATGTAATGCCCAATTACCCTAGACTTTCAAGGGGTGGTGGTTACGGAAGACTCGGCCGAGAACCAGGAGCTACAGCAACTGGTTGAAGGCCGGGTCGTCGTCTGCGTGAACGGGTACCGTCGTAAGGGCCATCGCGTTCGCCATGCAAGAAGGCGTCATGATATGCGATCGGTCCTTGTCGTCCGCGGTTCGTGCCTGTTGGGTGGTCGTACGTGCAATAGCGTCCCCAATCGTGGAATTCGCGTAGTCCGTACCTACTGCATCGTCGGTCAGCTGACCGGTCGGTGTCGTAATCTCCGAGACTGCATCCTGCTTCATGCCGGATTGCTGTCCCTGGGTCGTCATGGCTTGACCGCCAGAGTCGATGATCACCGCAGCGTAGTTACCCGTCGTTGGGTTGTCGATGTATTCCTGGATCGTAACGGGTTGTCGACAAGTGCTGACCACAAGCTCGTCGTTGTCCAGAGTACCACCGGCACTCTTGTCCATCGTGGCGCCCTCGAAGTTGCTTTTGGTGCCAATGAACTCTCCGCCGGAGAATTCGTCGACCTCGGCAACATGGGTGCTGTAGTCACGCACGCCGACCGAAGTCGTCGGGTGTACGATGGCGTCGGACGGAACTGGGTTGATGTCAAATACAGAAGTATTCAGAGTGAAGGATGCCGGCCAGTTGGTATGGGCGAAGCCCAACACCTCCATGGACGTATCGTCCATCTTTACCGCATGAACCGTAGCGACGAACTCGACCGACATGTTGAAGTCAGTCGTACCGGACATGACTACTCCCGATGATGCAGGAACGATGGCCGTAGACGTGGTATGAACCTCTCCGTTGGTGAACACCGTACCGGTGTCATAATCGAAGGTGTACGCAAGTGTGGTCGTGGGTCCGAATGCCGTCAGCATTAGGACCGCCAGACACGGAAGGATCAGCAGGGAGCGGATCTTCATGTGATACACCATTTGTTGGGTGAAAAGAACGTGGAATGGTACGCATACTTCTAGGAAAAACCGAGTTGTAGTACGTATTAGGGAAAATGATATCAAAAAATAGTATTTTGTCAAACAATATTTGTGGAGAGGTGTCAAGATTTGTAAAAATAGCCTCTTTTGACCCTGTATCTGCTTTCAAGTACAATTACCATACATTAAAGAGAGGCTAAAAATGAGACAATCACAACTACTTACTAAAACACGAAAAGAAGCACCATCTGACGAGGTTTCAAAAAACGCTCAGTTACTTATTCAGGGCGGGTTTATTCACAAAGAAATGGCAGGAGTATACGCACTTCTTCCACTTGGTGTTCGTGTGATAAAGAATATAGAAGAGATAATTCGCCAAGAAATGAATGCTGTTGGAGGGCAGGAGATTCAAATGACAGCACTTCAAGATCCAGAGCCATGGGAAAAGTCTGGTAGGTGGAGCAATGAAGTTATGGATGTTTGGTTTAAAACAGAGCTTCAGTCTGGTGGGTCTCTAGGGCTTGCACCTACTCATGAAGAGCCACTTACAAAGCTCCTCACAAACCATATAAACTCTTACAAAGACCTACCAGTGTATCCGTACCAGTTTCAAACGAAGTTTAGAAATGAGCTTCGTGCAAAGAGCGGTATTATGCGCGGACGAGAGTTTCTAATGAAAGACCTTTACTCATTCTCTTTGAACGAAGAGCAACACAATGATTTTTATGAAGAGATGAAAGTTGCTTATACAAATGTTTTTAATCGCCTAGGTCTTGGAGATATTACATATCTTACATACGCATCAGGTGGCTCATTCTCACCATTTTCACATGAGTTTCAAACATTAACTGATGCTGGAGAGGATATTATTCATATTTGTAATCAGTGTAAGGTGGCTGTAAATGAGGAGATAATCGAGACACACAATACATGTCCAGAGTGTGATGCAAATGATTTGCAAAAAGAAAAAGCTGTTGAGGTTGGAAACATTTTCTCTCTTGGTACAAAATTCTCTGATGCACTTTCACTCACATACACAGACTCAGACGGAGCGCATAAAAAGGTTGTGATGGGGAGCTATGGAATTGGACTTGGGCGCGTAATGGGAACAGTGGTGGAGACTCTTTCTGATGATAATGGAATAGTGTGGCCAGAAGAGATTGCACCATTTAGAGTTCACCTTATTTCACTTGGACAAAACGAAGAAGCAGAAAAGCTTTATGATGAGCTAACTTCAAGAGGGGTAGAAGTTCTATATGACGATAGGGATTGTTCTGCTGGAGAGAAGTTTTCTGACTCTGACCTGCTTGGTATTCCATGCAGAGTAGTTATAAGTGCAAAGACGCTTGAGAAAGATGCACTTGAAGTAAAGAGAAGAGACTCAAGCGATGCAGAGTTTATTAAGGATACAGAACTATTTAACAGACTGAAGGCATGATAGGAAGATATTATAGAGATTTGCATAAAAAAGTATCTCCGCTTCTTTCTAATGATATTGGTATTGATTTAGGAACAGCAAATACGCTTTTGTATGTGCGTGGAAAAGGAATTGTTCTCAACGAGCCCTCAGTTGTAGCACTTAACCAAAAGACAGGACAAATCGTAGATATTGGTTTAGGAGCCAAAGAAATGCTTGGTCGTACACCTGGGCATATTGTTGCCATAAAACCTCTTGTTGATGGTGTGGTGTCTGACTATGAGGTAACAGAGGAGATGCTTGCATATCTTCTCAACCGTGCACAAGAGCATGTGTCTAGAAAAATTGTGGGCCCACGAGTGATTGTGGGTGTGCCTTCGGGTATCACCAATGTTGAGCGTCGCGCAGTACGAGACGCTGCAAAAGGCGCAGGAGCACGAGAGGTATACATAGTAGAGGAGCCAATGGCATCTGCTGTAGGTATTCGTCTGCCTATTTATGAGCCAGTTGGTTCTATGGTGGTAGACATTGGTGGAGGTACTACAGACATTGCCATCATCTCACTCGGCGGTTTGGTAGTTTCAAAAAATCTTACTATCGCAGGAGATAGATTCAACAAAGACATCATTAGCTATGTGCGTGATGAGTTTAAAATTTTGATAGGGGAGAAAACTGCCGAGTATCTAAAACTCACAACTACATCTATTACTGTTCCAGAAAAGCCAATCGAGACCATAGTGAAGGGAAGAGACTTGGTTACTGGTTTGCCACGAGAGATTACTGTTACTGATGCTGATATACGAGAAGCTCTATCACACTCCATTGATGCGCTCATTGAAGCGATTAAGGCGGTGATGGAAAGTGCACCACCTGAAATTCTTGGTGATGTTATGCAAAGAGGAATGTTTTTGGTAGGAGGTGGCTCACTGTTGCGCGGACTTTCTGAGTTTTTGACTGACTGGCTTAAGATACCGGTATATCAAAGTGATGAGCCACTAACTGCAGTTGCTCGTGGTACGGGTATTATTTTGGAGAATCTAGAGAATTATCAGGATGTTTTGATAGAAGACGATGAAGAGATTCCTATCCACAGCTAAAAGAAATAAGTTTTCTCGAAGAAAGAAGCTTTCACTCCGAACTCGGATTATTTCCGGGTTTGTTTTGGTGATTGTTTTTATATCACTTGTTGCGCCTAGGTTTATGAGCAATGTCACACATGCAATTGGTGGTCCTTTGTGGAAATTTAAAACACAGCGAATAGACAACTCAGTTATGGCGAGCATTGTTTCATATTTTGGTTCAAAGAGTGGTTTAGAAAAAGAAAACAAACAGCTAAAGGATAAAGTTTCAGAGCTTGAAATGAAGCTTGTGGATTATGATGTAATAAAAAGTGAAAATGATTCTCTTCGAACATCGCTTGGTATGAGAAGCATAAATGACGATGTTGTGTTTGCGTATGTTTTGAAAAGACCTTCTGCTACTCCGTATGACACGCTAGTGCTTGGTGCTGGTATTACAGAAGGGGTTCGTGTCGGTGATGGAGTAAGAGTAGGCGGCACACAATACATAGGTACTATTACGAGAGTAAACAACAATACATCTATTGCAACACTGTATTCTACTCCAGAAAATACACATGAGGTTGTGATTGCAGATATTCTTAGCGGAACAGCGGAAGGTATTGGAAATGGAAACTTTTTGATTACTCTTCCTCGTGATATTTCAGTTTCAGAGGGGATGTCTGTGCGACTTTCTTCTTTCCCTCGAACACTTCTAGGGTTTATTGAATCAGTAGAGAAAGAGCCGTCTGAATCATTCCAAGATATTTTAGTAAGAAGTCCAATACGTATCCAAACACTTAACCATGTATTTATCACTCGATCGTCACAATAAATGGGTTCGTATTATATTTGATGCCTGTGTGCTCTTGAGCGCATTTATGCTTTCTTGGTGGTTTACGGCCATTTTGGCAATCATAGGGGTGCTATGGTTTGAAAACTTTTATGAGCTCTTGCTCGTAGGGCTTTTGATCGATCTCTTGTATGGAGCCAGTCTTTCGATAAAACCCTTTACTCTTTGGTTTACATTTTTTGGAGTATTGCTATTTTCTCTGTCGCGACCAATCAAAAAACAACTTAGATATTATTCATGAGAAAGCGTTTTCGAAAATTTTCATATAGAGATATTGCTCCTGATGAAATTTTTCTTGATGCACGAAATGCCCCTCGTTTTGATAAACATCAGCTCGAAGGTCGTCTGGAAAAGCCTATATCAGAGCGAACACCCCGAATGGTAGGAGGCCTCTTTTTGTTGGTGGTACTTATTTTCTCAGGACAACTATTTTTGCTTCAGGTAAAAAATGGAGATGCATACCTTGATCAAAGTGAGAACAATTCTCTTCGGCACGATGTTTTGTTTGCAGATAGGGGAATAATATATGACAGAAATGGAGTTGAGCTTGCGTGGAATGAGCCAAACACAGAAGACGAGTACTCTCTTCGAAAATATAATTCGCTCTCAGGTCTTGCTCATGTACTCGGATATGTTACATATCCACAAAAAGATGAGCGAGGATACTATTTCCAACAGGAATATGTTGGAACAACAGGAGTAGAAGAAGGGTATGAGGAGTTGCTTTCCGGTGAGAATGGTATTCGTATTCGTGAGCGCGATGTATTTCTTGATGTAGTTTCAGAAAGCACCATTAATGAGCCACACAATGGAGATGATGTGATTCTCACAATAGATGCTCGAGTACAACACAATCTTTATGAATTTATACGCGATTTGGCTCTTCGTACTGGCTTCCAAGGGGGCGCTGGTGTTTTGATGGACATTCACACAGGAGAGATAATTGCGCTTACGAGCTATCCAGAATATTCGCCACAAGTAATGACAGATGGAGACGACAGAGAAAGAATAAACAGATATCTTGAAAACCAATACACCCCGTTTCTGAACAGGGCAACAAATGGTCTTTATACACCAGGGTCTATAGTGAAGCCTTTTGTGGCACTTGGTGCACTCAATGAGGAGGTAATAACTCCTGAGAAAACTATTTTAAGTACTGGCAGTATACGACTACCAAATCCATACAATCCAGAGCTTTTCTCAATTTTTACCGACTGGAAGGCCCATGGAAATGTAAATGTAAAAGATGCGCTTGCTGTGTCTTCTAATATTTATTTCTATGAAGTTGCAGGGGGGTATGAAGACCAGATAGGTATTGGTATTACAAAACTCGAAGAATACATACGAGCATTTGGGGTGGGAGAGAGAACAAATATAAAAGGAATTAGTGAAGTAGATGGTGTTGTGCCAAATCCAGACTGGAAGGAAGAAAATTTTGAAGATGGTGTTTGGCGTGTGGGAGATACATATAACACAGCTATTGGTCAGTATGGTTTTCAAGTTACGCCAATTCAGATGGCTCGAGCAGTTGCAGGAATTGCTTCAGGAGGAGAGCTTGTTCGCCCTAAAATAAATCTAAATGAAAAAACACAAAAATCATCAGTATCTATAAATGTTTCATCTGAACATCTAGAGACTGTACAAGATGGAATGCGTCTTGGTGTAACTGCTGGTATTGCACAAGCACTCAATGTTCCTTTTGTAAAAGTTGCTGCAAAAACAGGTACTGCAGAGCTTGGTGTATCTAAAAAGCTTGTAAACTCATGGATTACAGGGTTTTATCCTTACCTTGATCCCCAGTATGCTTTTGCTGTAGTGATGGAGCGTGGTCCTAGCACAAACCTCACTGGCGCAGTGTTTGTGATGAGGAATTTGCTTGAGTGGATGGCACTTGAGGCACCTGAGTATCTAGAGTAGGTTTGATTTGACTTTCAAGTACTGGTCGCTTATAGTATGTGCTTAATAACCACCCCAAAACATGCCAGAAGAAGAGCAATATATTACAAAAGAAAAGAAAGAACAGCTTCAAGAGGAGCTTGTTTATCTCACCACAAAGCGACGAAAAGAAGTTGCAGAGCAACTTGATTATGCAAAGTCACTAGGAGATCTTTCTGAGAACGCTGAATATCATCAGGCTCGACAAGACCAAGCTATGCTAGAAGATAGAATTCGAGAAATCGAAGGAATGCTTAAATATGCTCAAGTTATTGATCACAAGAAATCTGATGTGGTAGAGGTTGGTTCTACTGTAGAGATTCGAAAATCTCGAGAACGAAAGACACGAGAGTTTACTATTGTAGGAAAAGAAGAGTCAGACATGGCCACTGCTCGTATTTCAAATCTATCACCGCTTGCACAAGCTATGCTTGGCAAGAAGAAGGGAGAGAAGTTTACATTCAAAACACCAGCCGGTGAGGATGTTACCTATACGATAGAGAAGGTTAAGTAGGATTTAGCCACTAGCGACTAGGGGCTAAGAAAACCAACGGCTCAACTTATAGAAGTTGAGCCGTTGGTTTTTGTTTGGGAGAACCATGTTATCTCAAACATTGACAGAATAGAAAGTTATGATATTATATCTATGAGTAGAACCTTAATAAACGGAGAATCAAATGACTCTCAAGGAAAAACTTGAAAGCTGGTCGCAGTGGCAGTACTCAGTATTGGTGACCTTGTTCATTTTTTCTGTGTATTCTGTTATGTTGTATGCTACACATAATACTCAAACAGCAGCACTAGGAGTATTTTCCGTGTCGGCATTGGCAACAATAGCGGTTTTAATCGTATCGATCGAGGGAGTGCTAGCAGGAGTCGTAGCATTCTTAGTAGGTTTCATAGCAATGGCGGAAGGAGTAATTTTAGAAATCGTAGTAGTAATAGTTGTAATAGTGTTACTTGCAACAGTCGTTGCAAGTGAAAAAGAAACCTCAAGGTTATGGGTCACTACTACGGCAATTGTTCAAGCTGTTGTCATGTACGGACTCTTTGAGCTAGCAAATCACTTAATCTTGAAAGCTTAGACGCTTTTCAAGAAACAAACCCCACTCACCGTTGGTGATATGGGGTTTTGTTTTATACTAGATACTAAATACCACATACTATATACTATTTAATATGGCATCACTTGAAGAGCTTCGCCAAGAGCGAATAAAAAAGATGAAAACACTCCAAGAGAAAGGGATAGATGTATATCCTGCGCGAACTAATCGCACTCTTTATATTGATGAATTTCTAAAAGATTTCCAAAAACATGAAGAGGCTAAAGATTCTCATTGGCTTGTGGGGCGCGTAATGTCTGTAAGGGGGCATGGTGGCTCTGCGTTCGTAGATATATTCGATGGAACAGAGAAAATCCAGTGTTTCCTAAAAGAGGACAACATGGATAGCGATGCATTCGCACTTTTTATGGAAACGATTGATATGGGAGATTTTATAGAATGTTCTGGAACCGCATTTACAACCAAAAAAGGACAACCGTCTCTTTTAGTAGAAAAATGGAACATTCTTTCAAAGAGCTTGCGACCACTTCCAGAGAAGTGGCATGGCCTTGTGGATGAGGAGGAGCGTTTCCGAAAGCGATATCTTGATATGCTTACCAACTCAGAAGTGAGAGGTATGGTATACAAAAGATCAAAGTTTTGGAATGCTACACGACAATTTTTGATGGATAAAGGTTTTCTAGAGGTAGAGACTCCAGTACTTGAGGCAACAGCAGGAGGTGCTGATGCACGACCTTTTGAGACACACCACAATGCGCTTGATATGGATGTGTATCTTCGTATTTCAGCAGGGGAGCTATGGCAGAAAAAGCTTATGGTTGCAGGATTTCCGAAAGTATTTGAAATTGGACGAATTTTTAGAAATGAAGGTATGTCACATGAACACCTTCAAGACTACACACAGCTTGAGTTTTATTGGGCATATGCAGATTATCAAATGGGAATGGATTTGGTGCGCGATATGTATAGCTTCATAGCAGAAGAAACAATAGGAACACAGCAATTTAGTGTAGGAGATTTTGAGATAGATCTTTCAAAAGAGTGGGAGATATTTGACTACAGAGATACGATAAAGCGTTTTACTGATGTAGATATAGATAAGGCAGAATTTGGTGAGCTTACAGAAAAGCTCGACGAGCTGGGGGTATCATATGACAAAGATGGTTTTAATGAGGTGCGAGCAATAGATACACTATGGAAGTATTGTCGTAAACAAATAGCTGGTCCTGGATTTTTGGTAAACATTCCAAAAGAAGTATCACCACTTGCCAAAACAAGTCGTGATGATATGCGTGTGGTGGAGCAGTTTCAGCCAATTATTGCTGGCTCAGAGGTAGGGAAGGGATATAGCGAGCTAAATGACCCAATAGACCAAGACGATCGTTTTAAAGCACAGCAAGCTCTTCGAGATGCAGGTGACGACGAGGCTCAGATGCACGACCACAGCTTTGTAGAGGCTCTTGAGTACGGTATGCCACCTACTTGTGGCTTTGGTATGAGTGAGCGATTCTTTGCATTTTTGATGGATAAATCAGTGCGTGAGACACAGCTATTTCCACTCATGAGACCAAAAGAAGAATAGTTATAAAAAAGAAATAAAAACACCTCGCGATTTTTCGCGGGGTGTTTTGTGTAAGGATTGACTTTTAGCTTTAAATATGGTAATAATAGCTCCGGTAATCAATGAACTTTTCAAAACAAATGCCCCATATGGGGCGGAGTAAATACTCATGAAACGCTTTATTGCGTCTTTCGTGCTTCTGCTCCTGTTCTCTACAGGGAGTGCGTTGGGGCAGAACAAGCAGGCAAAGATCGTGTCTCCGGCGCAAGCCGATGAGATTGATCTGACTGCAAACGGAAAAGTTTTCTTCGTCGATGCTGAGCCTGTGGTTTGGCGAGAAGAGGACTACGGTATTCGTGTGTTTTTTGGCGATGGCTCTGAGCTTTTCGTTAAAACGCAAACGGTTCTTGCATCCGGAAAATCTGGATGTGGAGCACTCCCTGATCCTTATATCACGTTTTCACCAGCTACGGCTGTGTCGAGTTCGCGGTATGAGTTTTCACAGGATATCGGATCTGTACAGCGTGGTAACGGTGACTTCACCGTAACTGCGTATCGGTATACGTCTGCTACCACAACGGTGGCAGAAAGTCCGTCTGTTGTGTACTTCCAGTATAGTACGGCTTCGGCCGGCACTAGATTGGTTGCTATTGCAAACTACACAGATCCTTCTGTTGCTGGTTCACAGTGTCGTGCAACACAAACGACCCTGTATTCCAACATTCAGAACGGTTCTGGTGGTGGAAACACAGCACCGGTATTCACCAGTACTCCACCTAATGCCAACTTGGATGTAGGAGATTCTTACTCCTACACGCCTACCGGCTCAGATGGAGATGGTGACACACTCACACCTTCGCTTTCGGGAACACTTCCTCCAGGGCTCTCATGGTCTGGTGGCGCCATAGGTGGCACTACCACGACTGCGGGAACTTGGACGGTGGTTGTAACTATCTCAGATGGAAACGGTGGTTCTGCTACACAAACAATCACGTTTGTTGTAAGCAATCCCATTCCTACTGATACCGACAGTGATGGAGTTCCGGACTCATCTGACAATTGTCCTACTGTCGCTAACGGCGATCAGGGGGACATGGATGGTGATGGAATAGGCGATGTCTGCGATCTCGACAAGGATGGCGACGGTTACCCTAACACCACTGATAACTGTCCTGAGGTTCACAACGACCAAGCGGACAGCGACGGTGACGGAATTGGTGACGTGTGCGACAACCAGGACAATGGAGATGACGATGGAGACGGTGTGGAGAACCATGCTGACCTTTGTCCGAATACTCCTTCTGGCACAGCCGTTGATTCCAATGGATGTGCTATCGTTGTGATTGATCCTCCTGTCTGTGTTGTGGGGATGCCATCGGAGATTATTTCTGGTGAATTCTTTGCAGTAAATCTTGTGTGTACTACCAATGATGGTAGTAATACGGAATTTGCATGGACTGGTGTTGATCCAACCTGGACTACGGTCGAGGTTCCATCTACAGGGGACTCGCTTATCTTTACAGGTATTGCGACCTCTAGTTTTGGGACGTACACAATCGAAGGCACAGCATCTGATTCAAGTGGAAATACAACAGAGTGGAGTTTCCAAGTTGTTGTACTACCTCCAAATACTGGAGGTTGGTGTCATAATGATTCGTTCAGTGGCACAATAACAACCGTACATCCATTCTCTGTTGTTGTCTCTTGTACTGGGAACAGTTGGAGGGCTACTCCTGGCAGTAAGCTTCCTTATGAACTGACAGTCAGGCCTGAGGCAGGAGAAATTGTCTCTTCGTTTGATATGCCGGGTACTTACACTTACGCAATTGAGTTTCTTCAGGACGGAGTTGTTGTGGGGAAATTCAGCTTTCATGTTAGTGTGGTTTCTGGTGTAGACACGGAAAAAGTTGGTGAAGTGCCCGAGGAGTTCACGCTTCTCGACAACTATCCCAACCCGTTTAATCCCACAACTACCATCGAGTTTACACTTCCCACACAGGGGAATGTAACACTCGTGGTAGTGGATATGCTCGGTCGCAGTGTATACCAAGAGTCTCGGGAGTTTTCTTCCGGAACGCATGGATGGCGGTTCGATGCTTCTTCACTTACCAGCGGTAATTACTTGTATCGAATGGTGTACAACCAAACGGTACTTACTGGAGCAATGATGCTTCAGAAGTAGCCAAAGGTAATTGAAAAAAGTATTACTCCACAGAGGGTGAGAGTTCTTAGGAACTTTCACCCTCTTTTTTATTCTTTTTAAAAGAGGGCTATACTAAAGGACATTTTGTATAAGACAATATAAATATGTCCTATAGAAATGTCCTTTAGAACCTCAAAATCAGCAAAATAATGTAAAAAATAGGGAATTTTGTATTAAAAACAAATGTAAATAAGCTTACTTATTCACTACATACGCAATAGACTAAAAATACCCCCAAATAACGACTCCTAAATGTACGATTAATCGAACAATAAGATGCTTATTCGTGGGGTTGCTGTGGATGTAAAATGTTTTTAAATAGATTTAATATGTTGTATTAATTTTTAATAAATTAAACTTAAATAAAGCTAAAAACCCTTGACAAATCAAAAAATATCATTATACTTGCTCTGCAATTGATTGAATTATGATTTATTCAACAGCCCAAAAAGCAATACAAAAAACAAATTACACAGGCGCATTTGTTGCTCTGTCATTTTTGTTTGGGATTATTGCAACAGCATTTCTAGGTAATACAGTTGCATTTATTACAGATGCAAACCAGGCATATGCTTCTTCAGTACCAACAATCACACTTCTTGGTAACACAAACATTACTCTTAATCAGGGAGATATTTTCACAGAGCCTGGATATCTTGCAAACGATGATGAAGACGGAGACCTAACAGGTTCTATTTCAGTAAACGATGGTGGACTTAACACCGCAGTTGCAGGAGTCTACACACTTACATACTCAGTTACAGACGCTGACTCAAACACAACATCAAATACTCGAGTAATCACAGTTGTTTCTACAAACACTGCACCAACACTTACTCTTGTAGGTGATGCATCTCTAACACTTGATGCAGGAGATACATACACAGAACCTGGATATCTTGCAGATGACGCAGAAGAGGGAGACCTTACATCAATGGTTTCTGTAAACGATGGTGGTCTTGATACAAATACACCAGGTACATACACACTTACATACCAAGTGGTAGACGCTGAGGGTCTAAGTGACGCTCGTACTCGAGAAGTTTCAGTGCTAGCAGTTGCAACTCCAAACAATGCACCAACAGTTACACTTGTTGGTTCTACTTCAATGACACTCACAGTAGGTGATACATACACAGAACCTGGATATCTTGCAAACGATGATGAAGATGGAGATCTTACTTCATCAGTAGCTGTAAATGACGGAGGACTCAATACTGCAGTAGCAGGAGTCTACACACTTACATACTCAGTTACAGACTCAGACGGAGGAAGTGACAGCAAGACACGGACAGTTACAGTAAACTCTGCACCAGGTGGTGGCGGAGGTGGTGGAAGTACAAACACTCCTCCAACTATTACACTCATCGGAGCAAATCCGGTAAACCTTTCAGTAGGTGATACATACACAGAGCCTGGATATACAGCAGATGATGCTGAAGATGGTGATAAAACAAGCAATGTTTCAGTAAACGATGGTGGGCTTAACACTTCGGTAGCGGGAACATATACGCTTACATACTCAGTTACAGACAACAACGGAGCTTTTGCATCAGCAACACGAACAGTGATTGTGAGCTCTGCTCC
>CAZMIM010000004.1:0-62357 GCA_964566505.1 uncultured Candidatus Saccharibacteria bacterium
GGTGAGATGTTAATAAAAGTCCACGACCAGAGAAATCCGGGCGAACCACCCATCACACCTTCAACTTTCCGAAGATGGAGCAACTTGCCCCAAGTCATGTTCACTCTGCTGTCCCAGCGCTTGAATGTTTCAGTCATTGAGACAAAAGACACCCATGTAAAGAGATACGCTGGAGCAATGAACGCAACGGTATAGAGACCACCTTGGTCAAATCCTGCAAGCCACAAATACGGATATGCGATTGCAAACCCGATGATTGTGTAGGCAACGATTATGCCGATCCAGAATCGAGACATAACAACCTCCGTTTTTTATTGAAGTTACAATTCAAATCGACTATACATCGATTATATAAGGGTGTCAATATTAATGAAACTTATCGTAAAAGCGCAACCATCCAACCAACTAGCGACATCACTACAAATATAATGGTTGTGTATATGAAAAGCTTTTTCTCACGGACTCTTCCTCCCCACCGAAACGAGAACACAAAAACAATACCAACAATTGCAACTAGTACGTCTAGAAAAATATTAGTCCACACTTCCTCTATTCCCCACAATAATTCAAGTAGCTCCCACAAAATAAATGACAAAGTTGCAATTGTATATGCATATACCTTAGAAAATTCTAGCCTAAGCGCCGCAAATCCAGCAAACACACCAGCAAGAAAATGGACAAACATCCATATATCAAAAAACCGACCTTCAGCATATGTGAGAGAAATAGCTTTTACAATTTCTTGCTCCATAAAATTATCCCATTGTCCTAAGTGCCTCTATGCGCTCAGAAACTGGAGGGTGTGTCATAAACCACTTATTCCATCCCTTATTTGATTTTCTTCCAAAAGGACTCGCAATAAAGAGGTGTGCAGTCGCATGGTTCGCTTTTTTCATCTTTCCACTGTGAGACTCAAGTTTTTCTAGAGCTGATGCTAGCCCTTCTGGGTACCGAGTCAAAAGTGCACCTGTTGCATCTGCAAGAAACTCTCGCTTTCGTGAGATAGATAGCTGTATAAGCATTGCAACAACAGGTGAAAGTATCGCAAGCACAAATCCCGCAATCACCATAATCACCTGAAATCTTCCGTCTCCACGATTATCCCCTCCTCCAAAGAAAGACATTCTCAAGAAAAAGTCCGAAAGAAGAGTTACAAACCCCACCAAAACAACCACAATTGTCATTACCAAAATATCTCTGTTTCCAATGTGTGCAAGCTCGTGCGCTATCACTCCCTCAAGCTCACTTCTATCCATAATATTAAGTAGCCCTGTCGTTACTGCTACTGCAGAGTGTTCTTTATCGCGCCCTGTAGCGAACGCATTTGGGACACTGTCATTGATGATATATATGCGCGGGACCGGAAGACCAGCTGTGATGGAAAGGTTTTCAACTATATTGTATAGCTCTCGATGTGACTCACGTGTTATCTCTTTTGCTCCAGTCATCTTTATAACTATTTTGTCAGAGTTCCAAAAACTAAAAATGTTCATCACAACACTAAAAAGCACTGCGATGAAAAGAATCTCAGGTGCGTTATAGATATAGCTAAACGACCAACCAAGCGCAATAATAATGAGCAAAAACGCGGTCATTATTAACCACGTTTTTCTTACATTTCTTGATTGTTGTGTATAGAGTGTCGCCATTAAAACTTCACTTCCACGTTCTCTTTTTGTTCTGGATTATCTTCAAGATCAAAGAGATCCATTTTTCCAAATCCAAACATTCCAGCAATAATATTTCCAGGGAATGATTCCACTCCAATATTCATGTCGCGAACGTTGCTGTTGTAGAAGCGTCGTGATGCTTGAATCTTGTTTTCTGTATCAGAGAGCTCTCTTTGAAGCTCAAGGAAGTTTGCGTTTGCTTTAAGATCAGGATAGCTCTCAGAAAGTGCAAAAAGAGTTTTAAGTGTTCCAGAAAGCATGTTCTCTGCCTCTGCTGCTTGTTGCGGGTCACCACTTTGCTCTGCCTGCATAGCAGCTGCGCGTGCGTTTGTAACACTTTCAAGCACGTCCTTTTCGTGCCCCGCATACCCTTTTACTGTCTCGATAAGATTTGGGATAAGGTCATATCGGCGCTTCAGCTGAACATCAATGTCAGCCCAAGCTTCTTCTGCCTGGTTTCGAAGTCGAATAAACTTGTTATACACCATTACAGTCCAAACAACTGCAAGTATTACAAGTGCAATAATGATATAAAGAATTGTCATAATAATTAGCTTTTAGGTCTTAGCTTATAGCTATTAGATTATTTTTAAATATACACTTAGTATATTTCAAAATTGTTGATAAATAAAGTAAAAAGCTAATGTTTTTAAATGCTTTTTATTTTTATTACCTTATTATTTTAATGTGTGTTTTTCTGAGCAACTGCCTCCTGTATACGCAACAAATCTTCTTTTCTTACATATGGTATGAGTACTTCTTTTACATCACCAAATCCTTCTTTATAAATAATTTTTACCCCATTTATACTACTAAATAATCCTTTTTGTGTATTTATTTCAAGAATGGAAGAAAGCTCCATTGATTCAGGGTATGTGGGATTAATTTTTCCTGAAAAATTATAAAACTTTTCCTGCCATGTTCCTTTTCTATACACAATATTCTGTTTATCGTTTAAACCATCGAAATATACATATTCATCATCAATTCTAATTGATGTATTTACTTCATTAAATTTCTTATTTATTTTTGAATCCTTAGAAAATACAAACAAAATAAAAATTTCCAGAATAATTACAAGTATAAAAACGATAACAACGTCATCTCCAAAATAAGAATCTACAAAAATATTTGAACCAAAAATCTCTTTTATATTTAGAAAAAGAATAAAAAAAAGTCCTATAAAATAAAAGCTCTGCTTTATTTTCCTTTTACGTTTATAACGCTTTAAGTCATTCATATACTCAGACTATTTGGCCTCAACAATATTTTCTGGGTTGCCACTCACAAAGCTTTCGATATTTGAAACAGTAGTAGAAAGTATTCGTCCCACTGCCTCTTGTGTATTAAATGCATTGTGAGGAGTAATAACTACCTTTGGATGTTCCACAAGATAGTGGTTTGCCAAAAGTGTTTTAAGCATCTCAGGACTTGGGTGTGAGTCTGAAAGCGCTTCGAGGTGGTCAAACATTGGACCTTCTTCCTCCAACACATCTAATCCAGCTCCAGCAATAACGCCTTCTTTGAGACCTTGCACAAGTGCATCTGTGTCCACAACAGCGCCTCTTGATGTATTTATGATATACACGCCCTTCTTTAGATTTTTTAGTACATCTTTATTCAAAAGATGGTGCGTGTGCTCATTGTATGGAACATGAAAAGAAATCACATCAGACGAAGAAAAGAGTTCTTCCATAGAAACATATGAGATTCCCATTTCTTTTGCGTGCTCTTCATCTACATTCACATCAAATGTAATAACATTCATTCCAAATCCTTTTGCCATAGAAATCATGTACCTCCCAATGTGTCCTGCCCCTACAACACCGATAGTTTTATCCTTTAGGTCAAAGCCTCGAAGGCCTTCTTGTGAAAATGAGCCATCTTCTCGCACCCTTCTATATGAGTCATAGAGGTTTCTTGAAAGCATAAGAAGAAGTCCAAAGGCAAGTTCCGCCACAGTGTTCTCTCCATAAGAAGGAACATTTGAAACAGTAATGCCTCTTTTTTTAGCTTCCTCTAAATCAATGTGGTCAAAGCCGGTTGAACGAGTTGCGATGTGTTTTAAGTTTGGCATACGATCCATTACAGATGCGTCCACCTTTGATTTCACAAAAACAGAAAGTATTTCTGCCTCATCGTCAGAGAAATCAGCATGATCTGAAATAGGAGATTCGAAAAATACTACATCATGAGAAGAAAGCGCCTTTTCAAGGTGTTCTTTTTCCGAAATATCGTTATAAAAACAAACGATTCGTGTCATAAGAAGTAGTATATCACAATTGCCTTTTAGTGTGATTTTGCTATACTTGCCCCCATGGAATTTCTAGGAAATATCCTCCCATACGTACAGCTAGTACTCTCAGTACTGCTCGTAGTGGGAATATTGATGCAACAATCAGACGCTTCATTGGGCGCTGCTTTTGGTGGTGGAAATGATGCTGGAGGTGTTCAACACACACGACGAGGGGCTGAAAAGGTTGTATTCGATGGGACAATCATTATTTCAATATTATTTGTGCTTTCAATTGTTATAGAACTCTTTATATAATAGAGTTACTGTAATAAAGCACTCCGACACACCACTGTCTTAGTTGGCGATGGTGAGTCCATCTATCGTGAATAAAATCACAAACAATATGTTTAAAAACACGCGACTATCATCTTTTAAGGAAGATGCAGAAAGCGCGTATACACAAATGAGCCCAGGTGAAAAACTTCTCACCCTTTTCTTTTCATTTCTTCTACTTCTCTCTACTGTGCTTCTTTTGGGACAGCTAAACCAATACCTCACTGTAGAGATACCAGCACCAGGGGGCGAAGTGCGCGAAGGTGTAATAGGGTTCCCAAGGTTTGTGAATCCACTTCTGTCTTCATCTGATGCAGACCGAGACCTTGTATCACTTGTATATTCAGGGCTTATGAAAGCAACCCCAGAGGGAGAGCTAGTTCTTGACCTAGCAGAAAGCTACAGCGTATCTGACGATGGACTTGTATATACATTTATATTGCGTGACGATATTAGGTTCCATGATGGAGCGCCCGTTACAGCAGATGATGTTCTCTTTACTATTTCAAAAACACGAGACACAATCATCAAAAGTCCAAAACGAGCAAACTGGGAGGGCGTAGCGATTGAGCAACTCTCAGACAGAGAGGTTCAGTTCATCTTACCAGAGCCATATAGTCCATTCCTTGAGAACACAACAATAGGAATACTTCCAAAACACATTTGGGGAAATATTGAGCCAGAGCAGTTTGCCTTTTCAAGTTTCAATATTGAAGCAGTTGGTTCAGGACCATACGAAATCAAAAAAGTACAAAGAAATGAAGCAGGTATCCCTGAGTTTTATCGACTAGAGCGCTTTTCAAATTACGCACTCGGCACACCACACATAGAAACTATTTCAATACACTTCTATTCAAACGAAAGTCTATTAGTAGACGGATTCCGAAAAGGAGAAATAGATTCAATCAACAGTATCTCGACAGACGTTGCGCGAGATCTTTCAAACTCACAGCGTATCGAGCAACATCCACTACCACGAATCTTCGGTGTCTTTTTCAACCAAAACGAAGCACCTATTTTTACACACAATGAAGTCCGAAGAGCCCTCAACATAGCGGTCAATCGGGATGCAATCGTAGAGCAGGTGCTCAATGGATATGGAACAGTTATCACAGGGCCAATTCCTGGAGGCACTGTTGATTCTATACTTCTTGAGGCACAACCTAGAAGCACCACCACAGCACCACAACTCTCAGACAGAGAGGCGCGTGCTGTAGAGATTTTGGAAGAATACGGATGGGAGTTTAACGAAGAACTTGGATACAGAGTAAAGGATGGAAAAGAAGATTTGGTATTTAGTATCTCTACATCAAATGCAGAGGAGCTAAAGAGAGTTGCTGATATCGTGAAAAACTCATGGGAGCGAATTGGAGCAAAAGTTACAGTAGAGTTGTTTGAAATTGGAACACTCAACCAAGATGTGATTCGACCTCGAGCATACAACGCTCTTCTCTTTGGAGAGATTGTCGGACGAGAAAAAGACCTCTTTGCATTCTGGCACTCATCACAAAGAAATGACCCTGGCCTAAACATCGCATTATATGCTAATATTACGAGTGATAAATTACTCCAATCAATACGCACCTCGCAGGACCTAGAAGAACGCGAAGAGCAGTTTGCATTATTTGAGGAAGAGATAGCACAAGACGTGCCGGCAGTATTTTTATATTCGCCTGACTTTATCTATATCGTACCAAAGAAAATTAAAGGACTAGAATTGGGTACAGTAACAACTCCAGCAGAACGATTTCTATCTGTTCATGATTGGTATATAAACACCGATCGAGTTTGGAAAATCTTTGCCCAATAATAACTACAAAGATTAATGGAAAAAAAGAAATCAACACCGACACGTTCTTCTTCACAAGGACGAAGGCGTACCACACGAACAAGAACAAGTGCTACTACACGAACAAAGCGTGCTTCTTCTGGGCGAACAGGCTCTCGAGGACGAAGTGCTGGTGCTAAAAAAACAAACTCTCGCACAGATAACAAGCGTGGCCCACGAAAGCGACCTTCAGGTAAAGGACATGGACGACGACCAACTACCCCACCAAAAGGAAAGGCTCGGCAGACAACAAGCCGTCCCAAGAAAAATAAAGTAGCTGTACCAAAAGTAGAAAAAGGTGTGGTGCGAGTAATCCCACTTGGAGGTGTAGAAGAAATTGGAAAGAACATGTATGTCGTTGAGTACGGAAACGATATTGTTGTTATAGATGCAGGTTTTGCCTTCAAAGACGAAGACACTCCCGGAATCGACTACATCCTGCCGAATATCCAGTACCTACAAGAAAACCAAGACAGAATCAGGGGTGTGCTTATTACACACGGACACCTTGACCACATTGGAGGAATTCCCTACATCATGCCACTTATTGGAAACCCACCAATATACTCACGAAACCTTACAAATATAATGATTCAAAAGAAGTATGAGGAATTTTCTCATCTTCCACCACTTAACTTCCGAACAATCGAGAAAAATGAGTCAGTAACTCTTGGAGACCTGAAAATCCGATTCTTTGGTGTAACACACACCATCCCTGACTCAATGGGTATCATTATTGAAACTCCATACGGAAGCGTGGTAAACCCAGGAGACTTCAAACTCTCTCATGTAGACGGCGAGCCAACAGATGAAGAAAAAGAGTCATACAAAGTATTTGAAAAAGAAAATGTTCTTTTCTTGATGGCAGACTCAACAAACGTAGAAAACCCTGGGTTCTCTACACCAGAACACGAAGTAAAAGAAGGACTCGACAAAATCATTAAAGACACAAAGACACGCCTTATTATCGGAACGTTTGCATCACAAATGGATCGATTTATCGGTATCATTGAGTCAGCAGAGAAATACAACAAAAAGATTGCTGTCGAAGGGCGAAGTATGAAAACAAATGTTGAGATTGCAAAGATTGCGGGTCTCCTAAAAACAAAACCCGGAACAATTATTCCTTCAGAGGATATCGGACAATATCCACCTGACAAAGTGGTAGTCATCACCACAGGTGCACAAGGAGAAGAATTTGCAGGACTCATGCGAATGGCCAACAAAACCCACAAATATATAAAGCTGAGCGAGCGCGACACGGTACTTCTATCATCATCAGTGATTCCTGGTAATGAAAATTCTGTACAAAGACTAAAAGACAACATCGCACGAAATGGAACCAAAATAATACACTACCGAACATCAGAGGTGTTTATTCATGGTAGTGGTCACGGAAACCGCGAAGAGATTAAGTGGCTCCACCAAACAATTAAGCCAAAATTCTTTATGCCTGTTCATGGAACACACTACATGCTACGAATGCATGGAGAACTTGCAGAAGAGCTTGGAATGAAGAAAGAAAATATTGCTATTCCAGACAACGGAAGCATCGTTGAGGTATACGAAGACGGTAAAAATCTTCGAGTGAGAAAAGAAAAAGCTCCATCAGACATTATGGCAGTGGACGGCTTCTCTATTGGTGAAATGCAAGATGTGGTTATTCGCGACCGACAACTACTATCAGAAGATGGAATATTTATTGTGGTGGTTGCACTAAACACACGCACTGGAAAACTACGAAAGTCACCAGATATTATTTCTCGAGGGTTTATCTACCTTCGCGAATCACAAGACCTTCTTTCACAATCACGACTCATAGTTAAAAAGACAGTAGAGAAAATCGCACAAGGCTCTAAACCAATCGATTTTGACTATATGAAGTCAGAAATCACAGACCAAGTACGACGATACCTTCTACAACAAACGGCAAAAAGACCAGTTGTAATCCCTGTAATTCTAGGAATGTAGTATGCAGTATATGGTTCGCAACAAACCACTCCTTTGGATGTATGCCAGTATCATACTGTTTACCTTCCACACTGCGATACCTATATTCATAAACTCTACATTCCTCACAACTCGTTTTGGGGAAGAAATGACCAGCCTTCTTTATAGCGCTGGTTCATTTTTGACTATTGTATTACTGCTTCTTATGACACGACTGTTGCGTAGGTTTGGTAACTACAAAACAACACTAACACTGCTTGCGGTTGATATTGTTGCGCTTGTGGCACTCGCACTCAGTACAAACCCTCTTTTAATTATTGCGGGATTTACACTACACTTTATACTCTCAAGCGTTATTTCATTAAATTTTGATATATTTCTTGAGCGATATACAAAAGACTCACACGCAGGAGAAGTCCGTGGTATATACTTTTTCTTTGCAAACCTTGCATGGCTCGTAGCTCCATTTCTAGCAGGACTTTTGCTTGGTGATTCAACAAACTACTTCAGAATTTATGCATCTGCTGCAATATTCTTGCTACCGCTAATGATTATTATCTCTCGTGCATTCAAAAACTTCCAAGACAAAGACCGAAGAGAAATGTCACTGCTTAAAGACCTCTCATCTATAAGTAACAACAAAAATGTTCGAAACATCTTTATCGCAAGCTTCTTGCTTCGTCTTTTCTTTGCATGGATGGTGATCTACACACCACTATATCTTTATGAATATATTGGATTTTCATTTGAACAAACAGGACTTATTTTCTCCGCAATGATGTTTGCCTACCTATTTTTTGAATGGCCTCTTGGTAAGCTTGCTGATGAGCGTATAGGAGAAAAGGAAATAGCCATAGCTGGGTTTATTGTTATAGCTATTACAACAGCATTTCTGTCGTGGCTAACAGTGCCAAGCGTTCTTCTATGGGCTATTGCAATGTTTCTTACTCGCGTTGGTGCTGCTATGGTTGAGATCAGTACAGAAAGCTACTTCTTTAAACACATAGACAGCTCTGACACTGATGACATTAGCTTCTGGAGAATGACACGACCTCTTGGATATTTGGTTGCACCACTGTTTGGAGCTCTGTTTTTGGGGATATTCTCATTCCAAATGATATTCCTAGCCATTGGCGCTGTAATGCTACTAGGAATACTTCCAACACTCTATATTGTTGATACAAAATAAAACTCCGTTTAAACGGAGTTTTATTTTTCTTCTTGGTTAAAGAATAGTTTGAATGAGTTCTCTAGAGAGCCAGCTGCATCAAATACTGATGCTCGCATCTTATCCATTGGTGTTTCTTTTGTGAGATCAATCTCATGCGTTTGCATACGTTCTGCCGTAGTGTTCATTGCGCTTGAAATTGAACCAACAATTGTTTGTGGCGCAGATATTACAGATGCGACCATTCCATCAGAGTACTCTAGCGTTGTGTCCATAACACCACCCCAACCACTATTATTTACAGTTGCATATATTTCTCTTGAAACATCTTCTAAATCAAATAGTGTTGCTTCAATAGCAAGCTCTGCAGTATCAACAATAACAGAGAGCGGATTCCCAAAAGACATGTATTGTGGACCAACCAATATAAGAAGCGCTGCCATAACTCCTGCAAGCGTGTACGGAAGCCTTTGTATGTCCTCATCAGAGAATGGACTAGGAACAAAAGAATCACGAACAGTAACTCGCTTTTCTCTAGAAATGCTCGCGTGTGTACCACTCTTTTTATCTTTGAATATTTTTGTTTCCTTTACTGAGTGTTTTACCGCACCATCACTAGAGACCGTGGTCTTTCGCACAGTTTCTGTATTTGTATTATTTGAAATCTCAGATTTAAGCTCTTGGGCTGCTTTTTTCTTTCTGTCGCTCTTTACTGTATAGCTCCTGATTTGGCCTTGGTCTACATATCGTACTCTACCTACCTTTTTTGAATCTACATGCCCTTCTCGTGCAAGCTGTCCCACATAGTCGCTCGTATATCCGGTAATCTCAGCAGCTCTCTTTGCAGAAATATACTTTTTACCCTCTACAAATATTTGATTATCCATTGACTCTATTGTACGAAATATTGCGTACTTTTTCATGTGGATAAAGCCGAGATATGAGTATCCACAAAGCCAAATCCGCCAAATGCAAATGATTTGCATTTGGCGGATTTGTATAAAAAATATTTACTCTTTTACGAAAGCGCTTCTTTTATAAGACTCTCAAGCATATTAGGGTCTGCAGAGCCTCCCATCTTTCTCATTCCTTGTCCTACCAAAAATCCTAACACCTTCTCCTTCCCTCCTCTATACTCCTCTGCCACATCAGAGTGCTCCGCTATAATCTCCTCAACCACACGCTTTAACGCACCTTCATCTCTGACTTGTAGAAGCCCTTCTTTTTCTGCAATTTCTTTTGGATTACCACCCCTTTCAAACATAATAATCAGTGTATCTTTTGCACCACGAGAAGAAAGTTCTCCTTCTTTTACCATTCTGATAAGCTCTGAGAAATCCTTAGGATCAAGAGACAACTCTTCATCGTCTGTATTTTTATAATATCCAGCAACATCTGAAGCTACATAGTTTGATGCAAGCAAAATAGCATCACTGTCTTTTAGGTGCTCTAGGACGCTATCCATAAAATCACCAAACACCGGAAGTGCCACATACATGTCTGCATCATCTTTCTTCAAACCAAGTGATAGATAACGCTCTCTCCGCACCCACGGGAGCTCGGGCAACTCATTTCTCAAAACATCTTCAGAAAACTCTGGGATTTGTGAAATATCAAGCTTTGGCAAATCTGGATCTGGGAAATATCTATAGTCTGCAGAACCTTCTTTTTTACGCTGTGAAAATGTTGAGCCTGTAATATCATCCCAACCACGCGTCTCTTGAACTAGCTCTTCCCCATTTTCAAGTGCCTCAATATGCCTCTTTATCTCATATGCTATAGCCTTTTCTGCCACCTTAAATGAGTTCAGGTTCTTTACCTCCACCTTTGTGCCAAGCTCATCTGTTTTGCTTACTGATATGTTTGCCTCAATACGCATTTCGCCCTTTTCCATATTTGCATCTGATACACCAAGAGTTCTCAGAAGCAGCTGTAGCTCTCTACCAAATCGTGCTGCATCCTCTGCACTATGAATCACAGGCTCTGTAACGAGTTCCATTAACGGCACTCCTGCTCGGTTAAAATCAACTAGACTCTCATCACTTCCTGAGTCATGCTGTGAACGCGCTGTATCTTCTTCTAGATGAATTCTTGTTACTTCCACACCAGAAAGTACCCCTCCTTTTACTAGAGGATATTTATACTGAGATATTTGATACCCTTTTGGAATATCAGGATAAAAATAGTTCTTTCTATCAAACTCTGTAAATGAGGCAATCTCACCATCAATTGCGTACCCAACCTTCAATACACTTCTTACAGCTTCTTTGTTTATCACAGGAAGAGTTCCTGGGTGTGCCATACACACAGGACAGACATTTACATTTGGACGTGTTTCATCTGGATCATTTTTAGAGTTACAAAACATCTTTGTTTTGGTATTCAACTCAGCATGTATCTCCAGTCCTATTGTGGGTTTGTATTCGCTCATATTTATTATTATACCGTGCTTGAAAGAATCTTTGTAAGTCCGTCAGAAAGACTCTTTATACTTACATCATCAATGATAGATGTTACAAAAACATCCTCACCAGAAAATAGCTCTCGTGCTTTTTTTACATCTTCATCGTCTACCAAATCCTCTTTTGTAAAAACTATAATATATGGCTTTTCAAGCATACTCTCATCATATGATGATAGCTCTGTTTTAAGAGCATTAAATGCATTTAAATAATCCTCCTCTTCAAGTGAAATGGTGTACACCAAAAGTCTTGTTCTAGAAATATGGCGCAAAAACTTATGGCCAAGACCCTTACCGTCAGATGCTCCTTCAATAATCCCAGGAATATCTGCCAAAATATAACCGTAAAGATTCCCCAAGTGCGGAGAAAGAGTTGTGAAAGCATAGTCAGCAACCTTTGATTGCGCATTTGTAAGAGCATTTAAAAGAGATGACTTTCCAGCGTTTGGAAAACCAACAAAACCAGCATCCGCTATCAAACGGATTTCGATATTAAAATTACCAGACTGACCTGGCTTGCCAGGAGTCCATTCTTTTGGAGTTTGGTTTGTTGAGCTTTTAAAATGCTCATTACCAAGTCCTCCATTCCCCCCTTTTAGAATAAGTATTTTTTCGTCTTCTTCTAGTAGCTCATAAAAATCCCCTGTCTCTGTATTGGTAACCATTGAGCCTATAGGCAAATCAAGAACCAAATCTTCTCCAGCCTTTCCATAGAGGCTATTACTTCCTCCTGCTTCACCGCTCTCTGCGTGCATTTCTCCTTCTGATGCATATCGCTTTAGAAGCTCAGAGTCACGCACTCCACGAATATACACATCGCCTCCGCGACCACCATTTCCTCCGGCTGGACCACCTTTTGGTCGAAACTTCTCACGCCGAAAACGAACAACACCTTTCCCGCCGTCCCCTGCCTTTAAATGTAGTTTTATCTCATCAACAAAAGCCATAACTATTCCTCAAGCACTTTGCTAACTTTCCAACCATCAGATAGTAGCTCTTCTGCTTTTTTATATTTCATTACCTTTGTTTCTTCCCCATTTGTAATCTCTACTTTGTCATTCCGGCCGATTTTATCTCCAACCACCACTTGTTTTGTAGGGCCTGAATGAGAACTTTTCTCAGCCTTTTGTGCACTCTTGTGAACTTCTTGGAGCTCTTGTCGTTCTTGTTTAAATGTTTGAGTATTTCCAAGCTCTCGTGAAATACGAACAATTTGTGTTGCTATTGCGTCTTCTGTTTCCTTAAACATTCGTAGTCCTTCTTTTCTATATTCCACCACTGGATCACGCTGACCATATGCGCGCAGATTCACGCTTGAGCGCGTGTAGTCCATAATCTCAAGGTGCTCCACCCAAAACATATCAATACTTTGAAGCGCTATTTGTTTTAGAGCTGTTTCAAAATATTCATCTCCAAGTTTTTCTTTTTGCTCCTCTAGATGTGCACGAAGTCCATCAGCATCTTCATCGGCATACCCACAAACCACATCAATAAGCTCGTCTGAGTTTGCGTCCATGATTGCGTGTCTCTTCTCATAAATTGCTCGCCTCTGGTGGTTCAGAACATCATCAAATTGCAAAACATGCTTTCTGGCGTCAAAGTTAAATCCTTCAATTTTTTCCTGTGCAGACTCGAGCGCGCGTGTAATCATTTTATTTTCAATTGGCTGATCTTCTGGAATACCAAATCGCCCCATCATTTTCTTTACAGGATCTGATGCAAAGATACGCATCAAATCGTCTTCAAGTGACACAAAGAATTGTGTTTCTCCTGGATCACCTTGTCGTCCTGAACGACCTCGAAGCTGGTTATCAATACGACGTGCATCATGACGCTCTGTACCAATCACATAAAGACCTCCTAGTTCTTTTATCTCTTGTATATCCTCTTCTTTGGCATCTTCACCACCAAGCTTAATGTCCACTCCTCGCCCAGCCATGTTTGTTGCAATAGTCACAGCACCAGGAGTACCTGCTTGTGCCACAATAGAACCTTCTTGCTCGTGGTTTTTTGCGTTTAGAATGCTGTGTGGAACTCCTTCTTGTTTTAGGTACTCAGAAAGTAGTTCATTCTTCTCAATAGATACAGTACCGATCAATACAGGCTGCCCTTTATCATGAAGCTCTTTTACTTTGCGAGCGATGGCTTTGAATTTTCCAAGCTCTGTTTGAAAAATAAGATCATCTCTATCAATACGCGCGATTGGCCTATTTGTTGGCACTACTACAACATCAAGGCCATACACCTTATAAAACTCCTCCTTTGAAGACTCCGCAGTACCAGTCATACCAGAAAGCTTGTCATACATTCGGAAATAGTTTTGATAAGTAACAGATGCGAACGTGCGCGACTCACGTTGCAGTGTTACGCCTTCTTTTGCCTCAATTGCCTGATGGAGACCTTCTGAATATCTTCGTCCTGGCAGAATACGCCCCGTAAACTCATCAACAATCATTACCTTGTCGTCTTGTACCACATATTGCTTCTCTCGCTTAAAGAGCGCTTCTGCACGCACAGCAGTCTCTAGATGGTGGACATACTTTATTCCTTTGTCGGTATAGATATTTTCTACACCCAAAGCTTTTTCTGCTTTTTCAATACCAGCATCGGTAAGCTCTATTGCTCTTTGCTTTTCATCAACATCATAGTCCTCTCCAGCCTTTAGTGTCCGAGCGATTTTTGCAAATGTCTCATATAGGTTTTCTGACTCACTTGTAGGAGCAGAAATAATCAAAGGAGTTCTAGCCTCGTCAATCAAAATAGAGTCAATCTCATCGACAATAGCAAAATTGAAATCTCGCTGACGAAGTTCTGATTTTTTGTATGAAATGTTGTCGCGCAAGTAATCAAAACCAAACTCGTTGTTTGTTCCATATGTAATGTCTGCTTCATAGCTCTCACGACGCGAACATGGTTTTAGATACTCGTGAACAACTTTATAAAAACCACTTTCATCACGCTCTGTGTCTTCTGGGGATCCTTCTGGCGCAAAATCTTTATCGTATAAAAATGATTGCTGGTTATTTATCACACCAACAGAGAGTCCAAGAAATGCATAAATCTCTCCCATCCACACCGCGTCACGACGAGCAAGATAATCGTTTACCGTAACAACATGAACACCTTTACCAGAAAGTGCATTCAGGTATGTTGGCAGTGTTGCAACAAGAGTTTTTCCTTCACCAGTACGCATCTCTGCAATTATTCCATCGTGCATTATCATTCCACCAATCAACTGCACGTCATAGTGACGCTGACCCAGTGTTCGCTTGGCCGCTTCTCTCACAACAGCAAATGCTTCTGGCAAAATATCATCAAGCGTCTGCCCATTTGCTAGACGCTCTTTAAATTCATTTGTTTTCTCTTGGAGTTCTTTATTGGTGAGCTTTGAAATACCCTCTTCAAGAGCATTTATCTCCGGCACACGAGCGTGATACCGCTTCAGTGACCGTTCGTTCTCATCAGCAAAAAACTTACTAAATAAAGCCATATTTTCAGGATTATAGAGCACAGTATAGCACACCACTAACTCTTTTTACAGACACACAAAAACCTCTCTGAGAGAGGCTTTTGTTTAGAAAAAAACTATTTTTTCTTTCGTCGAACTACTTTCTTTTTAGTAGTTTTCTTTGCTGAAGACTTTTTCTTTGGAGCTGCTTTTTTCTTTGTTGTTTTTTTCTTCTTTGCAGCTGTTTTCTTTTTAGGCGCCGCCTTCTTTGTTGCTCGACGCTTTGTTGTTTTTCGTCGAACTACTTTTTTCTTTGGAGCTGCTTTCTTTCGAGTAGTCTTTTTCTTCTTTGGAGCTGCTTTTTTCTTTGGTGCAGCTTTTCGCCGTGCTGGCTTTCGAGAAGAAGACTTCTTAGCTGTGCTCTTTTTTCTTGTTGCCATAGAATGCAAATAAATTATGGATATCCATGTAATGTGTTCGACCTTGTTGTTATTTTTTATAACAACTTTTTCTTACATTCATTATCTGATATTTGTTTTTCATTAACAATCAAAAATATTTTTTATTTGTGGAAAAGAAAAAACAAAATTTTGTAAAAAGAAAAACAAAAAACACCAACAAGTGGTGTGTTTTGTTTTCTGACCACAAGTGGCCAGCGAGGCGAGCTCCAAATGAAATCTTATGTGAGTGCAGTCGCTGGCCGCTTCTAGTCAGAACTGCGTACCATTAGTGTACAAATATCTAATTAATTGCGCAAACGAAAAAACCCGCAGAGCGGGTTTTTTCGTAAGACTTCTCGAAGCACGCATATAATGCGCACTCACGAAAACAAGTATATCACAATTTTCGAAAAATGCAAGTTAATGTTTAAGGGTTTCTACCAGCCTCTATCTCAGAGATATAATAATCTATCTGATCAGCGTATTGAGGAAAATCTCCTCGAGCATCTCTAAGCACACTTAGCGCACCAGCTCTGTCCCCCACATCTAGATACGAAGCAGCAAGAGAAAATCTCAACTGAGGATTGTTTGGGTTTGCCTCAACATTTGCACGCCACAACCTTATTACTTCAGATAAATTACCTGTATCAAAATATGCTTTGATAATCAGATCGCTCGGCACTGCAGTGGTTCCATATCGCTCTTCAAGCAATTGATTGGCAAGCGCTATATTGCCGTTATATATAGCCCCCATTGCATATGCCTGTAATGCAAGATCAAATGATGTATCAAGCTCATATGCATCCTTAAACCACCTCAACGCAACTGCATCTTGATTTAAATTCAAATAGTTTGTTCCCATCTCAAGCATGAGATTTTGTTTATTTGGAGTAAGCTCAAGTGCTTTTTCTAAATTCAAAATTGCATCATCATACAAACGATATCGTGAAAAGATAGAACCAAGAAATACATACAAGCGAGCATTCTGCGGATCATGTTCTATTTGTTTATTTATCTCCTCTACTGCCTTATTTAGGTATGCTTCTTTTGTTGATGTAGAAATTGAAGGAGAACTAGCTACGCCGCTCGTAACCTGTCCGAGCTGCTCGCGAATCTCCTGTCTAGCAAATGCCTGTTTTTCAAGTGCTATATCAAAATATGGAAGGGCCTGTTGGTGTTGCCCTCGAGCAACAACTTGAAGTGCATCAATAAGCGCGCCTGAGGCACTGACACCACGAACAGTAAATATAGAAATGAAAACAAACGCAATCACAACACCAACCGCAGGAGCGCCATATAGAGACCACCCATTTTTTATTTCCCACACTTCAGCGCTCTCCTCTATGTAACTATTTTTTATTGCATAAACAAATGCAATGATTAGTACAAAATATATGTAGCTCACTATATTATCGAACACAAAGAAGTTGTGTATTCCATATCCAATCAGAGCACCAGCTATAAGAGCACGCTCTGCTACACTTGAGTCTTCTTCTCGTGTTCGCCAAAGCATATGAAGCGTCAAAACAAAAAGTGAAATATAGAGCAAAAATCCTACTGCACCACCAGAGACAAGCCAATCAAACAAAACATTGTGAGCTCTATCAAACCACTGCTCTTGTGCATACATTCGTGGGTCATAGTTTTTATTAAATACATAATTGAAACTTTCTTGTCCCCAACCAAATATTGGCTTTTCTTTAAATCCATCAATTGCCATTCCCCATATGATAAATCGAGATTGTGTTGTACCGTCCTCAAGAGAAATATCAGAAAGACGCTTAAGAGGAAGACTGTTCTGAACAATTGATGTATTTGAAAGTGCAAAAAACATTGCCACCAAAACAACAACACCAACAAGACCGCCTACGGCAAATTTTCTAAGTCGTGCATGGTTTTTCTCAAACAGAGCAACTAAGAGAAGAGTTACGACTCCACCACCAACAAGACCCAGTATTGCTCCACGAGTAGCTGTCATAAACAAAATATATGTATTCAATACAAAAACCAGACCATACAACCAAACCTTCCAGTCAAAACGATGTATTTTATTGTGCCGATGTATCAATAGCCATAGCGCGATAAAGACGTGGAATAACATATACACGGCCAAATATGCAGCATTTCCAAAGCTTGCATCAACACGCGTACTTCCTTGATGGATTGCGAGTACTCCACCCATCTGAAGTAATGCATAAAAAGAAACCAATACACTCACGCCAAGTGATGTATTCCAAAATCTTTCCCATATCTTTTTAGTACGAAAAACAGAAATAAGTACCAGGAAAAACAGAAACAAATGGAAAAGCGTAACCCAACCTTCCATACGTTCAAAATTACTCCAAAAACTCTTAAGCGTGTTTGGACTCAAAAGATTTGAAATAGCCATAGACACCAAAAGCGCACCAAATGCATACAATATATATGATCCTTTTGGTCTATATTTAGGGGATCTAGATATCAAAACAATCCAAAGCCCTACAATAAGAGCGACAATTATCCTAAAGAAAAAGTTTTTTCCAGTAATAAAAGGGAAAAATGTTGAGCTAGTTACAATGAATGGGATTATCACAAGCGAAAATACTCCCCCAAAAATCGAATACAGTAATGTTTTCTCTAAATTCTTTATCATACAAAAACTATACCACTAAAATCTATTTCCTCACATCAAATAAAAAGCCTAAAGGAGTTCTAATGCGGGAATTTGGTTTAAAGAAAAGAACCAACCTATCAAGCAAGTAATACCCTAAAAACACCAATGGTCGTAAAAATCTTGGGAACATCAATATCACATTATTTGCATTTCCTAGAATTGGAGAGCCTCCTATTTCAACTATTTCTACAGTCCTAAAACCAGCATCTCGAAATATTCGCTCAAGAGCCTCTTTTGTGTATCGGAAAAAATCTTTTGGATCTGGATGATATTTCATCCAAAATGGAACAAATCCTTTTAGATCTCCCCCCTCTTTTAGAACACGATGTATTTCTCCAACCAAAAAGTTGTGATTATAAATGTGTTCTAAAAGATTAAAACAAAGAACCATATCAACAGACTCATCACCCAAAGGTAGTGCGTCTGTTTCAAAATCAATCGAGTGATAAGGCTCCCCTTCTTTGATATCAAAATTCTTTAAAGATGCGTCTTCTGGAATATCCATATACTGAAGATATGACTGTCCGCCACCTCCAAGATCGAGTACTGTGCCTCTAAGTTTGTAGCCCCTTATTGCATCATTCATCATTACGCGCAAAATACTCTGACCAATATAAATCTTTTTAAATGTGTGAAATGAAATCATGTTTATTTTTCAAAAATAGAATCAAATAATGAGATATTTTCTTTTGACCACCGCGTGTCATACCACAAAGAAAGTGCTGTAAGTCGAATAATCAAGTGTCCTCGCTCAGGCAATTGATTATATCTCTTTTCCAATTTTTCTATATCAACATATTGTTTCGAAAAATCTGACGCACTCAAATATTTGAAAAAGCTTTCTTTATTTTCATCAACCCATCTGTCATATGGGAAAATACATGCGCCGCGCGGTGCTCGTATTATTTCTTCTGGGAAATAGTCGGCAAATGCATCCCGAATAAGAGTCTTATTCCATGAATCTCTCTTTCGAATAGAGTCCGGTGTTTTCAAAATTGCACGCGCAACCAAAGGAGAATATGCCGGTGAAAGAATTTGAATTCCGTATGAATTCCCCATGGCGCTTAGGTATGTTGTTTGACGTATTCTGTGAAGCATAAGCCAGTCTGCATGTATAAGCTGATCAATTCGTGAATTTTTAGTTTTAAAGACATCACGAAGCTCTTTCTTATATATACTTTCATACGGCAGTTCTCCATTTACACGATAAATGCCCTCCCTCCAAAAAAGAGGTGCTTTTATGTACAAAAATCTTTTATACCACCTTGGTTCAGTTAATATTCGAGCTTGATTTTCAGATATTTTCAAAATCTTTCGCAATGATTTAACAATGTACGAAACGCCAGGAATATAGAAAATCCAATCCAAAAAACGAACCTTGTGAGAAAACTTACTATATTTTTGATTCCCCAGAATCATATCAACTCCAAATCCATACCAAAGCAATTCAGCACCTTTTTCATGCGCTCCATCAAATATCAAGCCCGCTGTCATCAATGCAGTTCCATCAACTGGCTGGTTCACACGAGCAACATATTCTTTTAATTTTTGAATATCTTTAAATTCTGGTTTTACAACACTAAGTGAAGAATTGGCGTAGTCGGCTGACATTTTGGCACCTTGTATAAGTCTTGGATCTTTATCATCAAAACTAATAGTTATTGATTCCACCTCCTTATTGGATGCAGATGAAACAAAACCAAGCACTCCTGCAGAATCAACACCTCCAGAGAGAGCAATTGCTGATTTACTTTCTTTTGAAATAGGTGTAATCGTTCTTGAAAAAGCTTCTTTTAATTGTCTTACTAGCTGGGCATAATCTTTTATTTTCGTTCCAGAGAAAAAACTTGGATTCCAGTATCTATCAATAGAAACTATCTCACTAGCAGATAAAATAGTCGCGGCTGGTTGAAGTTCTATATTTTCAAAAACTGTATATGGTGCTGGTATAGAAGAAAAAGCAAGAAATTGAAAAATTCGCTCTTTGTTTATTTGTGGTTTTCCATCAAGATTGTGAGAATTTAAATCATTAGAAATCGTTATCTTACTATCATTTTGAGAGTGCAAAACTTCATGATTCCCAAACATATCAGTTATAGAAAACAGCTCTTTTGATTCTTTATCATAAAAAAAGCACAGAAAATGAGCCTCCTCCCTTTTAATCAAAACCTCTTTTAAGTTATTTTCAATATATGAGTTAAGAATCTCATTAACTCCTTCTTGTGTAAGTCCTTTGTGCCATGCAAAAAATCTATCATTTTCTAAAAAAATAAGTCCCTTGGTATCCTTCTTTATCAAAACTCCATCCTGTAACTCAAAATGAAATGATATATTTTTCTCTCCAAACATGTTACAAACTGTTGTTGTTATAGTACTATACAATACATATCCTATGAAAAGAAGAGTGCGAGAAATGCTCGCAAATTCAGAAAAATACCTAAAAACTGACGTTAACTACCTCGCTCGTGGAGGTTTTTGGCTTGGAACAGGACATGTTGTAGCAGTTCTTTCTGGATTCATTCTCTCTGTTGCATTTGCGAATCTACTACCAAAAGAAGCTTTTGGTATGTATAAGTTTGTTTTGTCTGCATCAGGGATAATAGGTGTATTTACTCTCACGGGACTCTCTACCTCTGTAACACGCTCAATTGCACGCGGGTTCGAAGGGGACCTTATTAGAGGAATGAAAGCAACATATATATGGGGTATTGGTAAATTCCTTATTGGAGTTGGGGCACTCGTATACTATCTTCTCAATCAAAACTCCATACTTGCGATATCAATTCTTATTGCAACCACCCTTTCAATCCCTCTTTCTAGCTTTAGCCTATATGGATCATATCTTAGAGGTACCAAAAAATTCAAAAAGGACACGAGCTACGGTATTTTCCTGAGCACAATACCCGCACTATCAACAATTATCGCATTGTTGAACACATCAAATGTGATTCTGATTGTGACGGTATATTTTGTTTCAATAACACTTGCTTCTTTTGTATTAAACTCACTGGTGCGTTCACGATTTGAGATAAACACAAAAACAAGTGAAGTACTTATATCTGACGCAAAGCATCTTTCTTTAATAAATGCTCTTTCTCTTATTTGGAAACATGCAGATAAAATTTTAATATTCCACTTTTTAGGTTCAGCTGAGCTTGCTATTTATGCATTTGCAATCTCTCCGGTTATGCATTTGCTTGGCTTTAATTCAGTGATAAAAAACTTAGTATTCCCAAAGCTTGCCCAAGGAAATATAGAGAGAATAAAAGAAGCGCTACCTCATAAAATGAAGTTACTGTTTGGTCTTTCAGTGCTAATTTGTGGTGCATACATTTTATTTGCACCAATACTATTTAAGGTATTTTATCCTCAATACCTAGACTCAATAAATCTATCTCGAATATTTGCGCTTTCAATTCTGTTCCTTCCAGTCCTTCTAATGAGGCAACTTTTCATCGCTCACATGCAAAAACGGGCATTGTATGCCGTAAATATAATAAGTCCTATTATTGGAGTGATTGCACTTCTTGCACTTTTGCCGGTATATGGAGTTCTCGGAGCAGTGCTCGCGCTTTTGATCACTCAGCTATTTGAAGCTTTGATTCTTTTCTCTTTCTTCAAACGCTAATTCTCTTTCTCTATAAAACCAAGTAGCTTCTGATGAATATATGTATGAAGCGCATCAAGTCGCATATGATTTTTATATGCATCTCTAGCCTTCATCTGCATCTCCTTGAACTCTTCAGGAGAAATATTTTTATGAAAATCTTTTAGTATTTGTGGCAAATCTGATATTTCACTATGATCCACAACAAGAGAAAAACTGTCATAGTCGATAACGTCGCCTAGTGGTAAAATCTGCTCTGTATTTAATATAAGAGGTATACGTCCCACTGAAAGTGCCTCGAATAATCTTACTGACGCATTTGCGTCTCCTCGCACACAAAGTGCATAGTCATTATTTAATAGATTGTCTACAAACTCTTTTCTCAAAACAGAGATATCTTTCTCAGCTGTACCCGTGTGAGAAGAAAACGATGTCCGCACAAGAAAATTAGTTTCTATACCATAAACACTTTGTAATACTCTCATGACTTTAGCTCGCCATAATACACCTTTCTGCATTGCTCTATATTTTTTATCAAAAATACCTTTTATACGAATAGGTGCTTCTTTTACAAAGGTTCTTAATTTTTGCTTAAAACTCAAGTGCGCCCACCCGGCAAATCCTACTGACGGGGTCTCTGTTTTGTCTCTCAAAACCAAGTTACCTTCACACTCTCTTTCCAAAACATCATCAGCGTGAGGTGGTATATATATGTCTTGCGCTCGCTCTTTAAACGAATACCCTCCAATACGCATAGTGTAGATATAATCCTCAGTAATTCCATGGTCAAAATCACTCGTTGCATCAGTGAAAATTGGTACACCCGTCTTCACTGACATTTTTTTATATTCCTCTACAACTTTAGGATATATACGGATTAATTGCGTATATTTATTTGGCATAAATATAAAATCTGCTTGCTCTACATTATCAACAAAGGAAAACCACGATGTATTAAAAGAGTAAGACTCAAATAATTTCCTACTAATAGGATTACTTTTATCAATACTAATACCAAACTCTGAATAAACCATTGGCGAGAAGCGAATGTCTTTCATTACAAGATTTTGTGGGATATAGAAAAGTATTTTACGCATAACATTAAAGATGATAGTCTAGCATACAGAAAAGTACACGAACAACCAGACCAGGTAACACAATGAACACACCCAGTACCGGAGGTGTATGTTTTATCATACCACCTTCTGTATTCCTTTTAGACGAAAGGGTTTTCGTCAGCTTAGGAATACTCAAAGTTGTTGCGGTGGTCGAAAAAGCTGGGTACAAAGTTGATGCTCTTGATCTCTCCGGAATCAAAAACTTCAATGAAGTACTACAAAGCTATATCGAAACACACAACCGGACAAAAACATTTGCAATTACCTCTACAACCCCTCAACTACCAGCGGTGACGCAAATCACTCATTGTATTCGTGAGCACAAAAGTGATTCACGAATCATATTGGGTGGACCACATCCAACCCTTGTAAATGCTGCTGCTAAAAAAGAGCGTGCGAAAGAAGTTTCAGGACGCGCACTTGAAGCAATGCAACATTTACAAGAGATTTGTGACTGCATAGTCGCAGGTGACGGAGAAGAGGCAATCTTTGAAGCTCTTCAAAACGAAGACGCAACATTGATTGATGCTGATGACCGTAGATCACCCCTGTTTTTGAAACGAGGAACGCTCGAGGAATATCCTTTCCCCGCACGGCACCTTGTTGATATGAGTAGCTACCACTACTCAATCGAGGGCTTTGACTCTACATCACTCATTGCACAGCTTGGATGTCCATTTTCTTGTGGTTTTTGTGGAGGGCGTGAATCAAGCATGCTCAGAATCACACGAACCAGAAGTAGTGAGCATGTCGTAGAAGAGATGGTGCATCTGTACAAAAAATACGGATACACCGGATTCATGCTCTACGATGATGAGCTAAATGTGAACCCAAAGATGATTGAGTTGATGAACCTTATTTCTGACACTCAAGAAAAGTTGGGAACAGAATGGAGGCTGAGAGGCTTTGTGAAAGCAGAGCTCTTCACTCCTGAGCAAGCGCATGCAATGTATCGAGCTGGATTTCGCTGGCTACTCACTGGATTCGAATCGGGATCACCTCGCATATTGAAAAATATCAACAAGCGAGCAACCCGTGACGACAACAACAGATGTGTTGAGTTTGCACGAAATGCAAACTTGAAAGTGAAAGCTCTTATGTCCATCGGACATCCGGGTGAATCCCGCGAAACAACAGAGGATACACACAAGTGGCTCCTTGAAACTGCACCAGATGACTTTGATGTCACGATTATCACTACATACCCCGGCACTCCCTACTACGACCAAGCGGTCAGGAGTACCCAGTATGAAGGTGTATGGGTGTATACATGCCCCTCAACCGAGGATCGACTGTATGCATACCCAATCGATTATCGAACTGAGGCAGATTACTACAAGGGTGACCCCGAAGGTGGATATCGCTCGTTTGTTTTCACTGATTTTCTCGAAGCACAAGAGCTTGTGGAAATTCGTGACCACATCGAAAAAGATGTTCGAGCAAAGCTCAACATACCCTTTAACCCAAGCAAACCAGCAGTAGACTTTGAGCACTCAATGGGTCAACGTGGCCCATTGCCATCGTCTGTGTTGCGTTCTGGATAATCAAAGGCCCACATGTATTCACATGTGGGCCTTTCTCTTACTCAAAAGCATTAACTATTTTCTTTGATAACTTTGAAAGATTATGATTTTCTACAACAAAAGAGCGAGAGTGTTCTCTAAACCTCTTCATTTTTTCATTATCCCAACTCAATACAGCATCAATATTTTTTGAAAGCTCTTTTATATCGCCTTCTTCATAATACAAATCATCAAAAAATCCTTCGAAATAATCTTTATATACTGCAGTTGGCAGTACAACAGGAGTTCCACAAGCAAACGCTTCTAGCTCTGTCTTTCCAAATCCACCACCTCCTTGTGTGCGAACAAACAGATCAACATAGTTATAAATATCTACAGTATCTTTGTTTGAAACAGGCTCAACCCACAAAATATTTTTCTCAATTCCATACTTAGAGACCAAAGTTTTTAACTCCTCAACATATTTATAATCCTCAGGTCTAGCTGGGCCACCCACAATAGAAGCAACTAGTCCTGTTCGGCCATACTCATTTACCAAAATATTTACCGCTTCTATATAATCCTCTATTCGTTTTACATGAGAAATGCGTGAAAGTGTAAGAATTCTTTCTCCGCCCACTTCCCTTTCTTTTGTTGGTTTAAATACATCAACATCAATACCATGTCCAACCCCCATAACCTTATCTGTTTCTATATCAAAACTATCTCGAGAAGGTGAAAGTATCTTATATACATGCTTTTCTGCCCATCTAGCAATTGGACTTACTTTTATGTGTGCATACCACATAACAATTCTTTTTCTAAAAAAGATGTTTACAGGATATAGTGCTCTCACATACTCAGGTGCCATATGAACAAATACTCCATCTACATTAAAAAGGCTTTTGATTGCATAAAAATAAAACAAAAAAGCTTGAACAATTCGTGGATACCCATTCTCTCTCCCAAGAGAATAGACTTTCACATTTTCAGGTAAATCATTTTCACCAGCAGTCAAACATATTACTCGAATACTATCTACTTCTTTAGAAATATGTCGAATCCATTCATGGAAAAACCCCATAATGTCGTCATTTTTATCTACTTTTTGTGTGATTATAAGAAGTCTCATCCCGTTAGAAATTATTGATTATTAAATTAAATGTATTTATGCGCATATTACTTATTTATGTATTTTGTAGTACTCCGTGAGTTTATTGAATTTCTAACGGGACTCATGATTTATATATTTTATTCCACCCTTCTACAATTTTCTCAGTATACTCCTCAAAAGGAATCAAAAGAGAATCAACATGAACACGTGAGCGCAAACCAATCGCACGAGAGCCATCTCTATCATTTAAATAAGAGTGCATATATCGAGTTATAGACTCTGTATCACCGACATTACAAATAAGGGCACTCTCACCATGCTTTAAAACACTACCAGCAATACCTACATCTGTTGTCAGAATTGGTCGCTCATAAAGTGAGGCTTCCACAAGCGCCATTCCATACCCTTCGTATGATGAGCCTAGAACAAAAACTCGCGCATGAGCATAATATGGCGCTGTATCGTTTTGCCACCCAGAAAAGAAAACGTTCTTCTCTATTTTCAAACGCTTTACTTGAGACTCAAGAGCGCCACGCTCGCGACCATCTCCCACAATCACCAACCCCGTCTGTGGATGTGTCGCAACAATATTTGAAAATGCCGTTATCACATCTGCTACTCCTTTCTCTTTTTCTAATCGTGATACCACAAGCAAAACGTCAGAGAATTGTTTGTACTCTTCTGGCGTTGGTACATCTTTTCGTGCCGTGTCCTCCACCCAAATTGGCAACACCTCTATCTCTGTCTTTACATCGACAAAACGTTTTTGTATCGATTCTTTTATACGCTCACTCACCACGCGTATATGATGTGCTTTTGGTATAACAATCCCAGCTAAAAATACTCGAATTTTATTTAACATTGAATGCTCAGAAAAATATGGATTTAAAAAGTCTGTATGTACTTGAACCTGGAATGATACATCATAAAGAGTGCTTAGAAATGCACCCACAATTCCAGTCTCAAATGTATCTTGGCAGGTAATTATAAATGAACCTTTGTTTATATGAAGAATTTTCTTTGTCTTTAAAAATGCACCGACCACATACCACAAACGAAATGGTGAGGCGGTTGGATAAAGATGAAGCCCAAGTTCATTGTCTTGATATACAGAATACTTACTCTTGGACAAAGAAAAAACAACCACATGAAGTGAATCTACTTTTTCTGCATACGCTCTCAAGCGCTTATGCACAGCACTTTCTGTGTCAAAAACCTTCCTATCTGTCGAAATCATTAATACATTCATAACAAAGAATTAATGAGTTCTGTGTGAGAGTCTGTAACATTCTCCCATGTTTGATTCATATCAATAGAGTTAATAGTCGCAACCGCCTTTCTATAATTCTCTGAATCAAAAAGATATGTGATTTTAGACTCAAGCTCATCTTGGTTTAGTGGGTCAAACAAAAACTCCTCTGGAAGCTCCACAGACAACCCATGTCCTTTACTCAAAATAACAGGCTTTCCAAATGAGAGTGACTCAAGGATAAAGTTTGGATTAAACTCAGAGAGCGCTGGCCCTATAGCAATTGCGCTTTCTTTTATCTTCTCAAACAATACCTCTTGGGGAACTGATTCAACAAATGAAATGTGGTCTTTATTAGAAAGCTTTGCACGCAAATCAAGAAGCTCTTCTTTATCAGGCCCCTTTCCTATAAGCTCAAGTTTTCCTTTACCAAGTTTTGCTCGAACATTATCAAAGGCTCGCATCACTAGAGGAAGGTTTTTATATGTTACAAAACGACCCGCAAATAGAATTACTGGCTCATCTGCCAAAACATCTGTTGCTGACTCTCGCTTAAAAACTGGATTTTTTATAATCGTAACCTTATTTGTATCAAGGCCGTAATAGTCATGATAAAAATCTCTCCAAAATGTGTTGTAAAAGACAACCTTATCCGCCCCAGTAACAACCCAACGAATGATTTTAAAGAGAGTTGGCTGGTCTTCAATATAGAGACCTTTTTCATAATAGTTCGTAATAGGCATTATTCTACGACCCATCTCTGCCTCTCTTTCCCAAATAGGATCTCCTCCAACACGAATGAAAAATGGCTTATTAAAAAGGCTTGATGAAAAACGCGCAGGCACTCCCGCTGCTGTAGGATCAAATGCATACACTAAATCAGCGGAAGAACTAAGACGAATAGCTTTTATAAAATATAGTAGCCACTGAATAAGCTTGTGGTGTTTTCTCCCGATACGATGAACCTTGTATGGAAACTCTTTTTCATTTGGATCACCATATGCAAGAACATCTACAGAGTGTCCTTCTTTTGTAAGTCTTGATGCAATTTTCTCAACATGAATAGCTGGACCACCCACGTCAGGGAAAAATATTCCGGTTGCAAGTAAAATTTTCATAAAATGTATTACAATTAAATCTTTGACAGCTTATCAGACTTTAGGGTATAAACAAATATATGACAAAACATACAGTAGCCATAATTGGAGCGGGAAAATGGGGCAAAAACCTCATTAGAGAATATAGCAAACATGCACATGTTAAGGCTATTTTACATGGCTCAAACCCGCAAACTCGTGAAATGCTCCAGAGCACATACCCACATATACCCATTGTAAGTTCTTATGAAGAAATTCTCAATGACGATGATATTGAGGCTGTTGTAATCGCAACTCCCACAGAAACTCATTTTGAGTTTGCAGACAAAGCAATAGAACATAAAAAATCAGTATTCCTAGAAAAACCAGGCACAACATCACCAGAGCTTTTAAAAACACTCAAAGAACAAGCAGAAAAAAATGGTGTTGTTCTGTCTATTGGATATATATTTCTATACAACAACGTAATTAGATATATAAAAGAAAATATTCCTACAGAAGATATACAGTCAGTTTCATTCGTGTTTGAAAAGCAAGGACCATTCGAGTATCACCCACTTGAACATTTGGCATGCCACGATATAGCCACTACTTTCTACCTTGGTTTCAACCCAGAGCTCAAATCATATGAAGAAATAGACATTGTTGATGGAAGAGTGGACAACATAAAACTTTCTCTTGAAGAGGAAGGAAAAGAAATCACCATTGAAATAGATAGAAACTCAACTAAAAAGGAAAGAACAATCACTTTTAAAACTACACAAGGAGAATTTGTATTTAAAAATGACGAACTATTTAAAGATAGCGAAAAGATAGAGATACCAAATGAATACTCTGCACTAGAAAACGAGGTTATTGAAAACCTATCTCTTCTTGATTCAAAACAAAAAAGCGTCAGCGACGCCCAACTTGCCATAAAAGTCTGGGAAATAATGCTTGCTAGTCGTTCGAAGCAATAATTTCAAGAACCTTTTCTGCCGCTAGAACAGAGTTACCAATCTTTCCTGAAAATACATTTATTACCCCACTTTCTGTTTTAGAAACAATAGTAGGTCTCTCATCAGTATGATCCACATAAGGGAGAACTGTTCTTACAGTAAAGAAAGATCCGACATGCTCAGCGTCTTTTATATCTGGCATAAACTCCTCTGCTGATTTTATAAACTCTCCTATATTAGAAATAGGAGGGTTTTTTATAAGACCGTTATCAATAAGGTCTTCATATTCGCTTGGAATCTCTGGATAGTACCCTGTATTTGTTCTATGTATTGCATGTACCACATTTCCCATAAGATGCATGTCTGTGTCTCCATATGGGTCAATGCACATAAATGGCCCATCAAGTATCACAAGGCTCACTCCTTTAAACTTATCTGGAAGCTTCAATAAAACCTTTTCACACAATTCATATTGGTAGTGATGCGAATCCTCAGAATCGTCTGAAAATAAGTGGTTTGTATTTGCATATGTACAATTCACAACATGGTCATATTCAGGCACTTGTTCGCTACTAAACCGCTCTCCAAGGCGTAGTGTAACGTCTGAGTCATTTAGCCTCTGTGTAATTATTTCTTTTAGCTTCATTGGGTTAATAAGAGACTCTTCAACCAAAAATGTCTTTTCTATACGATCATCGTCAACAATATCTACATCTGCCTCCTCATAAAAAAGCCCGCATGTATCACAAAACTTTTTATATTGCTTTGCGTCTGTTTTTGTGTCTTCTTTGGCAATCGCATAATAGTTATTATAAGTTGGAATAACAGCATCACGATATAACGACAAGAAAGACTCCTCTGCCTTTTTTGAAGAAAATGCAGTATCAAGACTGCGAGGGTAATGATAACCACGATGAAGACGAAACTGATTTATACCAGAGGCAGACTGTAGTATGTCGTCATTTTTCTCAAATAGCTCAACTTCAAAACCAGCTTCATCAAGATGAAGCGCTGTTGTTGTTCCAAATATTCCTCCACCTATAACTGCAATTTTCTTAGACATACTCCGATACAAAAACCCGATTCATTTCCTTTGAAATAATTTCCCAGTTATATCGAGTGATCACCATCTCTTGTGCATTTACAATCACTCGTGTTTTTAGAGCAGGATCAGAAAGAAGGTTCTCTATGGCAACCGCAATACTCTTTGGGTCGCTGGCATTACAAAAAACACCTGTAACTTTGTCTTCCAGAAAATCAACAATACCGCCAACGGGTGTTGCTATCACTGGCAAGCCTGCAGCCATTGCTTCAAGAAATGAGATTCCTTGCCCCTCTGAAAGTGATGGGCGACAAAAGATATCTGACGCTGCCAGATATCGAGGAATATCCTCAAAAGGCACAGAGCCAGCAAACACAACATTTTCTGGAGCACTATTTTCAAGCGAACTTCGAAGCTCACCATCACCAACAACAAGAAATGTTATGTCCGGCAACATCACAGCAGATTTTATCAAGTCACCCACAGCGTTCTTTTTAACAAGTCGTGATGTTGTAACAACAACAGTTGCATTTTCATCAATCCCGAGCTTTTCACGAACACCATCACCAGACGCATTACTGAAACGCTCAAAATCAACACCGTTTGGCACTATAGTTATTGGAGTGTCAGGACTATTTCTCTCAGCTCTTTTACGCAAATAGTGACTTATAGCTGTTATATGGTCAGCCACACGAAACACCGATAGATATATAGGACGCACAATATATTTGTATAAAAAGTCGCTCCCAAATACATATCTCTTTAGGTGCTCTTCCTCATCACCTTCTTGCAGAGTCAACACAAGTCTTACATCAGGAAACTTCTTTTTAAATCGTGCGCCAGCAATAGATGCTTGTGATGCCATCATAACCCAAGCATGTGTATATTCGTTTTCTCTGTGCAAAGAAACTGCTTTCCGAAGTCCTGTAAATGGTATTAGCCACTTATCAAGCACAGCTCCAAAACCAACTCTATAAACCGTAACATTTCCTATTGTCTCAACTTCTTTATTTGAAGAGCTATATCGAGGCACCACCATATCAAAAGAAAGTTCGTCATCTCCTAGATGATCAGTAATCTCTTTTATAGCAACCTCTGCGCCTCCAATATACGGAAAATAGTTTGTTGAAAAAATAAGTACTTTCTTCATATTATTGTTTACACTCTTTTATATACTCCTCAAGACTTACTTTCGCCTCCCAACCTAAGTCGTCTTTTGTCTTTGATAAATCAAGAACTGACTCTTTTCTATCACCAGGCAATTCTGGCAACTCTTTTATCTCACCACCAAAAAGTTCTGCAACCTCTCGCACTGTATATGAGCGCTCATTTCCAAGCGCATACCCATCTCCTGAACCTTTCTCTTCTGCAAGAATAAGCCCCCGAACAATGTCAGATACATGTGTAAAATTACGCTTTTGTGTCCCTGGCTTCACGACAGTCAGGGGTTCTCCGTTCAGATATTTTTGTCTAAAAATCTCAATAAGAGTCCCATATTTTCCCGAACGCTCACGAGGACCAAAAACGTTATAGAAATAGACTGTCACAAAATCAAGGTCAAACCACTCTCCATACTGCACCACAAGGTCAGTGTTTCGTGACTTGCTCCAAGCATATGGCGACTGATCTTTTCCTTCTCCTTTGTCACCAAACTTTGTAGATGAGCCCGCATACACAACACGACAATCGTTCTTTCTACAAAACTCAAGCACTTTAAATGTTCCGTGAACATTGTATTCCCACACCACATCAACGTCATCAAACGATGCAGATGTTCGAGCATATTCACCAAGATGAAAAACAGTGTCAGGAGAAACACCATCAAGAAGCGTTTCTATGTCCTTTGTGTGTCCTTCGATATATCGAGCTCCATCTATGTGATTTTCTTTTGAACCTGTTGAATAGTTGTCGATAGAAATCACCTCGTTATTTGAATTTTTAACAAGCTCTTCAATGAGATTTGAACCTACAAATCCTGCTCCTCCTGTTACTACAATAGTTTTACTCATAAAAATGTTTTAAACGGGGCGCAGAGCGCCCCGAAGTCTTTTATATACATTCCACAATATCGCAAAATAGACCTAAAATCTACTCACTCGATATGTCTTCTATATCAATATCCGACTCTGTTATATCCAAACCAGAACCCAAATCAACCCCGTACTCAGAGTTGAGAACATCTTCTATGCTCACAACATTCTCCATAACATCTACATCTTTGTTATTCTCGGGCTCAAAAGAAAATATCTCATCAACTCCAACTATCACAAACGAAAGAACCACAACACCTGCAAGAACAAGAACAGACACAGCCCACACCACAATAGAACCATCGAAAAACGGTTCTCCGCCACTATCTCTGTTTACCCCAGCAAGCGCCACACTTGCGCTCAAATCAGTCTCAATCTCATAATTTTCCTGAACTTCTTCTTCAGCCACAGGCGCTTCCTCAAAAACAGCAATTTCTGGCTCTATTTCATAGCTATTTTCCAAATGCAAATCATTTGCATTTGGAGTAGGGAGGCTTTGTTGAGCTATATTTTGATTATTTTTAGCATATATATATGCAAGCGCTGTATTTGGATACAAAAGACGTATTTCATCATTCTCATCCACAAAAATGCCCGTTATAGAGCTGTCAAAACGCACCTCACTTCCCTTCTTTATATGGGTGCCATGAGGTATCTCAAAATATACATTCCCCGACTCTATATACCACCCTGAAACCTCTATATCATGCTCTGTTTCATTAACCACAGATATATAACCATCTGAAAGTTCTGTCTTTTCTATACTCACCTCACTAATCACAACATCTGCTGGTATTGCTGTTACATAAAGAGTGTCAGATGTAGAAAAGACTCCCGACACAACATCAAGCACAACAATATACTCACCCGGATATGTATATGTATGGACAACATCTTTACCTTCTGCCACACCGCCATCACCAAAATTCCACCGATAACGCTCGGCATCGAGCGGTTCTCCATTTACACCTTCAGTTTGTGCAGAAAAAGAAACTCGTGAGCCCACAAGCTCTACTCTATCTTCTCCGCCATATGCCCGAATTGTCGGGAGCGGACCGGCAACAAATTGTGACGAGTTTGTATTTTGCTCTGTTTGATTTTGTTGATTTTGAGTCTCTTGGTTGTCCTCCTCCACGGCCTCTACACAATCTGCATCGCCCGGTGTTGCTAATGCAGGTACCCACACATCACCAGATAAAGTTAGAGTATTTCCATCACCACTAGCCCCCGTTTCACTTGAATATGTATATGAGTCTGTTGTAGCGAGCTCTGTATCTCGAATCTCCAAAAGCTCTCCTGTGTTTGAAAGTGAAAAAGAACTATCAAAAAGTGTTCCTGAAAATGCTGGCCAATCAATCAAAAACTTTGAGTCATCAGATACAATCACTGCACTCTCTCCAGATAAAAGTGTCTTGTCTCCATATCCATCAACAAGTGAAAGACCGTGGTTTGAACCATTTTCAAAAAACTTCCATCCATCTATATCTACTGAGTCATTTCCCGAATTGCAAATCTCTATCCACTCACGCCCGCTATCAGAACCTTCAAGGTCGTACATTATTTCTGTTATCTTCACTTGAGCAGAAAGAGTAAACGGAATTAATAAAATAGAAAATATGTAGAGTATGTATTTCATATTTTTTGGTTAGCTACTAATAAAAAATCCGCGCCAGAGTAGTTTCTGCGCGGATTATTTTGGTCTCGGAACATTAAGCATTTTCTCAAGTTCTCGGCGTGGTATTTCTTGTATTCCCGGTCGTGTATTTTTAGCCTTTTGGAATGTTTTTGAGGGCTCACTTGAGCTGTTTTCTTCACTTTGTTTTGGCTGAGGATTCTTTGGTGCTTCTGTTTGAGAGCTCAACTGCTTCACTATTTTACCAACATGGGTATCTCCCTCTCTAACCTTTCTTACCTCGTCTCCTACTTGCTTCATCTGCTCCTCTACACCTTTTTGAGCATCTTTGATTACATCAGCCAATGCATTTCGAAGGTCAGAGATTTCTTCTTTTCCTTTATTTTGCTCTTGCTGTTTCTTTTTCTTTTCTTTTCTTTCATCTTGCTTCTTCTGCTCAAGCTGGCGAAGTGATATTGCCTCTTGAATTTTGTCCTCTCGATTGCTTTGCTTATTTTTGTTATGAGGTGCGGGAGAATTATTTTTATTTCTATTACCTCTGTCATTTCCTCTACCTCCACTATTATTTCTACGATTTTCTGCAAGACTTCTCTTTCTTTGCTCCTCTGCTTCATTCTTTCTCATCTGTGACACACTAACACCTTCTTCTTTTGCTTTTTCTCGTGCTTTATCTACTTGAGGATCATCGAGTAGCCCAGCATGAGACTGCGTCCATCGCAAAATAATATCCTCCACATCCGCCTTTGGTTTTGCAAATGATTTGCGCGAGTGTTCTATGATTCTGTCTTTTATAGACATCGCAGGCTCTGGTATAGGAGGAAGCGTGCGTGCAGAGAATGGCCTAGAGCCAATACCGTCAATCATGAGCTTTAGATAAATTTGTGCAAATCCGAGGTTCACCAAATCTTCTGCGGTAAACTCTGGCGCAAACTCTTTCTCAAAAATATCCGCGTCATACGAACCGACTCGAAAGGCAATCATTGTTCCCACGTTTCCAAACACGGCCGCTCGCACTTCCTCTGACATCTGCTCTACATATTGGTGAGCAATAGTAAGGTTGAGCTTGTATTTTCGTGCCTCAGAGAGAATGTCTGCAAAACTCTCATTAGCAAATGACTGAAACTCATCCACATAAAGATAAAAGTTTGGAAGTGCTGCCATTTCAGAACCAGTGGCATCCGCTCGTGACATCGCACCAAGGTATATCTTGGTAATAAGCATAGAACCGATAAGATTTGCATTGTCTTCACCAACCTTTCCTTTTGAGAGGTTTATTATGAAAATCTTTTTCTTGTCCATGATTTCACGAACATCAAAACTGGAGTGGGGCTGACCCACAATATTTCGAATCAGTGGATTTGAAATAAACTGTCCAATCTTGTTCTGGATAGCGGCTCCAGCTTCTTGCATATACCTTTCTCCATATTTTGCGAACTCATCTTCCCAAAAACTCTTAACTGAAACATCAGTAATATTTGCGATAACTTTCTTGCGATATGTTTTATCTGCAAGCATTCGGTTTACTCCCAAAATAGTTGCATCTGGATACTCTAAAAGAGCAAGTAGAATATTGTTGAGAATGTACTCCATCCGGGCAGACCACATGTCTTTCCAAATCTTTTTAAATGCACTCATAAGACCTGCGGCAACAAGGTGCCTTCTATCAGGACCCACATCCTCCATTACGTTAAATGAAATAGGATAGTCTAGATCAAAAGGCGCAAAGTAAAGCACATCATCCATTCTGTTCTCCTCTATATATTCAAGCAAAAGATCAGCGGTCTTTCCGTGCGGATCAATAAAAGCAAATCCATTACCTTGCTGTATGTCCTGCACAGCCATGTTCTCAAGCAAAGTAGACTTTCCCATACCAGTTTTACCAATCACATACATGTGCCGAGTACGATCCTTGGCTTTTATTCCAAATCTTTTATTTTTGTTGCGATAGTCTGTCTCCGCAAAATATGAAATTCTATCATCGTATGGATTCATCCCGTTAGAAATAATTAATTGTTTGAATACATTGTATCATTGTGAATTTAATGAAAATTGAGAATTGTAAATTGAAAATTACTATCTCTATTATACAAAGATTTGCTAACTAATATCCAAGGTTATACAGAGCCTGCACCTCGGCGTCTGTAAGTGTCCTGTTATATACTCTCACATCATCAACTGAACCATCCCATCGAAAAGAGCTTCCCGTGGCACCAATATAAGAAGGTCCTGTTATGTCTATATTTGTAGAGTTAGACAATGTTCCAATACTTGTATTGTCTATAAACAATTCTGCAGTTGTTCCAGTACGCCTAAAGACCAGATGGTGCCAATCTCCGTCATTATAAAAAGTTGTGGTGCGAATATAAGGACTACCTCCGCTCATCCAATAAACCCATACTCCATATGAACCATCATTAAAATCAAAAGAAAGATTATTGCCTGAGCCAGAACCCAAATTAAAAGCATGCATTCTACTTGAACTATCTGTTTTAAACCAAAAACTAACCGCAAGATCTCCTGTGCCAAAATCAAAGTCTGCTGTGTCAGGAATACTCACAGAATCGTCCGTTCCATCAAATAAAAGCGCCTGACCAATCTTTCCTATTGTAGTAGTTGTGGCAGATTGGCCTGAAATAGTTCCATTATTACCTTGTCCACTAACATCAGATACATTGCTATACATGTCTTTCCCGTCAAAAGTCCAATGTCCAACTAGGCCGTCATTTGCACTACTTGTGAGCGTTTTATTTATCTTGCTTGGTCGAGTTGCGTTGTATATACGCTTTATCTCATCTTCACTAAGAGTTCTGGTTGCGTATATACGCAAGTCATCCATAGTGCCAATAAGACCAGCGCCAGAAGAGGCCCAATTCCTACCAATTCTATTTACAGGACCAGTGTTTGTTACATCAGAATCAACATCATTTGCATCCAATACTCCATCTACATACATGTCCATTGTTAATGTATCTCCATCATTTGCCCATACAAGATGATGCCATTCTCCGTCTGTTATATTTGTTACACCAGATTCAGTGTTCCAAACACCATCGTAGTGATAATAAGTTATTTTATTGCTTATTATACGAAAAGCATTAGATACTGGTCCACCAGATTGATTGGTTAATATATCCATTGTGCCAGAACCAGTTGTTTTAACCCATGCAGATACAGTCCAGTCTGTATCACCTAGCTCAATGCTTGTATCTAAATCGACCTGATCATCAGTTCCATCAAAATACATTCCCTGACCTATTCTTCCTACTTCTGTATACGCACCTCCCTCAATATGTCCATCATTACCACCAATAACATCAAATACCGTGTCTGTATCAGTATCAGCACCATCAAATGTAAACCAGTGTGTAAGTCCAGAAATCTCTGAAAGATATTTCTTTGTACCAATATTTGTTTTTCCTAGGTTATATAGAGCTTTTACTTCAGTATCAGAAAGACTCCTGTTATATATACGAAATTCATCTATTGGACCATCCCAATGCAACTCATTACTTGGATAAAATCTTTTACCTATTGCAAAGTCATTTCCTGAATCAGTATTAAGAAAATATCCAGAAGTAACAGCGCTTCCGTGTGAAAACGTTACTGTTTTTTCTACCCCATCTATATATATTCTGTTATCAGAACCATCAACAACAACTACAACGTGGTGCCACTCACCATCTTGATATGCAGTATGACCCTCTCTTACATACATACCCAATCGTGTTGTGCCACCTGAAGTAATATTAAAATTAAGACTTTCATCTGTATAAGAGCCAGTCCAAGAACCAACCCCAATGTTTCCATAGTTTGTAGTAGAACCATCTTCCCCAAAACCAAACACCACACCAGCACCAGTATCGCTTGTCTTAAACCAGGCTGATATTGAACCAGAAGAAAGCGAGAGCTCAGAGCTTGAAATATCTACATACTCAGTAGAGCCATCAAAATCAAAAGCTCCATTATTGTCATTTTTATGACCTGTAGCGAGCGTGATACTATCAAATAAGTCGCCATGGTTTCCGTTTCCGCTCGAATCTGCCGCCTGAAGTTTTTGTACCGAAAAATCATCTACCAAAAAATCCCCCTGTGATGCATTTGATGTAGTTCTAATATACGGATCAATGGTGGTGCTTGTAGATTCCACAACGGACCAGTAATGCGTCCAGGTTGTTGTAGATATATTAGAAAAAGAACCCCCAGACATATATGAAGCGCTTTCTCTTATAACTCCATTATTTATAGAAAAATATGGGGTTGTAGGAACATCGACATCTTTTACCCATGCAGACATAAAATACAACTCACCGTCTGCAGTAACCATACCATCCTCCCAAAAAGCAATAGAGCTTACCGTTGAGTTTGTAAGCCGTGCAGATTTACTCCCTCTATATACATCAGTTGTCTCTTCTGCACGAGCGCCGTCTGTTTTTGCATCAAAGCTCCAGTTGCTTGTAACACCATCCTCCATGTCCCAGTTTGTATTCAGCTCACCAGCACCTTGCCGCCCATCCACGCCGAGTTTCCAGTATCCTACAAGACCCAGATTATTGCTTGGCTTTTTCAACACCGCCGCCTCTACCACATTCGGCATTATCAAAACCCCGAGCCCCAAAACCCCCACCACCAAAACCATTCCATATCTATTCCCTTTAGAGTGTGAGAACCTGGTTCTCACACTCTTTTTTGATTTATTCCAAAACATAGTCATTGTTCATTTTATCAAGTTTCTGTATCAAATATTCTCTGGATAACTTCTTATACTGAGCTGGTGTATATTTATACAAATCATGCTTTTTAATTATTGGAGAATTCTTTCGCTTCCCTGAATAGTCACCCAAGCTACAAAAATCATAATCCTCAGCCCACTTATATGCCTTATCAAAATTCTTTATCGCACTTTTCAAGCCTCCTCTATAAAGTTCAAAAGGATTTTTTACATTTACATATATATGAACGAGTTCGAGATAATAATCAGAATCAATGGTTTTTGACTTATATGCACCTTGGAAAATACTGCCTTTCTCTTCATATTTATTATTAAAGCTCATCGACATACTGCCGCACAAACTTTGCATAAATTTCGAAATCCCACCCTCTTCTATTTCTTCTAGAATCAAGTGAAAATGATTTGGCATAAGGCAATATGAAAGTATATTCACAACCGGCTCTCTATCTGCCCACTCTTTTGGTCTTTCAAAATGTAGCCCTTTTTTAATAGAAGAAACATCTCTCTCCCAATATTCAGAATGATTTTTGTCATTTAAGTAATAAAGCATTTTTATGAATCTCCACTTATCACTATCATCACGAACAATTTCCATACCACGAGCACCTCGCTTTATTACATGAACTATTGATCCTACTGTGTATGGTTCCCTTCTCATTTTTTCTTCTTATTAGTTTGGGAAGGTCAGACCTTCCCAAACTTAATTTAATGAAATTAATTTTAGGTTAGTTGAATTGCCAGGTATTAAGCACTTCTTGAAGCAAGGTGTCGAGTGATGCGTATGTGCTTATCTGGTAAAGATTATTTTTAAACACAAACCAAACCTCACGTGAACTACCTCCAAACGCTTCATTGTCAGAGAGAAATGCTAGCCCTTTCCCAGAGCGCTCCCCAAGCTCTACAGTCTGCCCATCTCTCACTACCATGTCAGGAATGTCTTCAAGAATTCGCGCTTTTGTAATATCAAATGTTTCATCTACTGGGGTTACATATATCTGTATCCCCTGCTTTCTTTCTGTGTTTTGAAATACATACACATCACTCCCTGCTTCCTCAAACTGGCCAAGTGTGAAATATTCAGGATATTTCAATGCAAAGCCATATTTCTGACTTTTAAATGATTTCCAAATACTTGTATCTATATTAGAGATAGTCTGTCCAACTGGCGCCTGTGTCTCATCTGAGTTTGGGAAGGTCTGACCTTCCCAAACTTCTGGTTGGGGGTTGAAGGTTATTTCACCCCAAGAAACTGAGTCGCCAGTATTGCTTTTAGGACTATCATTGAGCCAATTTATCGCAAAATACGCCCCTACCCCTACAAGCAAGATAATGAAAATATATGATATGTATTTTTGGATTTCTGTGTTCATGTCTCTTTTTTAAGTTTGGGAAGGTCAGACCTTCCCAAACTCTGTGTGAGTTGGGTTAGTTGGTTTGAGGGGTTGTTGTGGCTGTAGTTTCTGGAGCTTCTGTGGTTTCTACGGTTTCTGTAGTTTCTGTTGTGCTCTCTTCCTCTGTAGTCTCTTGCGAAGCAGGAGTTTCTTCTGTGCTCTCCTCTACAACTTCTTCAGTTATTACTTCTGCTGTAGTGGTTGCTGTATCCTCTGTAGTTTCCTCTTCTATTACAACTTCAGGTGTTGTTGTGGCTGTCTCTTCTGTAGTCTCTTCGATAGTTACCTCAGGCGTTGAAGTTGCTTGCTCTTCTGTGCTCTCGTCCTGCGTAGCCTCTGGCGAAGCAGGAGTCTCTGGAAGCTCTATTGGAGTATCAACTGAAGCTTGCTCTTGCTCTGGTGCTTGCTCTGTTACCTCTGGAGTCTCTTCCTCCACCGTTGCAAGACTATCAAGTGTTCCTTCTCCAACAATCACGATTCGGTCAACTCTTGCCTCTTCCCCGCTTTGTCCAACTGCCTTGTATGTGATTCGGTATGTTGTATCAAGTGACGTGTCGATTGAAACTTGAGCCATCTCTACTCCGTCTACAAATACTGTGTATCCAAGCTCGTTTCCTGTCTCTGTGTCCACTACTCGAGCTCCCATGTCTGAGTACGTTGAGCCCTTAGCGATTCGTGATGGGTTTACTCCATTTAGTGTAATCTCTGGTGCAAGATTATTTACTACCACACCGCTCTCTTGTGTTTCTTCGTCTTCTACCACTACAAGCTCACACTCACCAGCCTCTGAAACCATTGCTCCATTTCGAAGTACTACACAGTATGCGTCTCCTGTTTCTTGATCATAAAGTGTGATTCCTGATGGTCGCTCTGGTGTACCTACTGTCAATGTATCTGCGAATAGGTTTGTGAAGTATGCGAATCCATTCTCGATTCGTGCTCCGAGGCTTTGTAAGAAGCCGAGGAGCGCGTCTTTGAATCCTGTTGTGAATGTTGCCACTGTTGTTGTAGCTGTTGATGTCGCAGTTGAAGTAGAAACTTCAAATACTCCTACAGCAACAGTTGATGTTGCTACAGAGCCACTTAGCTCGGCAACTTGGGCCTCAAGGTCTGTAAGTCGTGTGTCGAGTGCCTTCACAGCAGATAGTGTTACTGTTGTGAGCTTGTATAGGTCTACTCCACGACCATCAAGTGATAGAACTTCTGAAGGAGCTTCTTCTGCAATAAGTCCCATGAATCGTGTATCCTTTGTGTTTGTTGATGTATTGATGCTTGAGCCGTTGATATTTGCTTCATCATCAGAATATGAGTTTGTAAGGCCATCATGTCGTTGCTTGTAGTTGTATGTTGCAACCTTCATTGCTCGTATAGACTCAAGTGCGTGGTCATAATCAGAGTCAGCAAGATATTCAATATCTTCTTTTTCATCTCGAGTAGAGATATTTACAAATGACTGCGCTGCTACATCTCCCATAACATGAAGGTCATATTCTGGTGTTGTAGTACCAATTCCGATTCGTCCTTCAGAGTCTACAAACACTTGTGATGTTACAAAGTTGTATGTATCAAGAACGAATACTTCGATAAGGTTGTCTGTGCTTCCGCTATTGTATGCTTCAAGTGCTCGAGCAATTACTCGTCCAGAATTTACCTGCTTCATAGCAACACCTGACTCACTTGAAAGCACAAGATAGTCACCAATCTCAATATCTCCTCCTTCTAGATTTACCTTCAAAGGCACACGACCTTTAAGGGCTACTGGCACAGAATTTCCAATTTTCTGCCCAAGAAGGATACCTGGTTTTGTAGACACTATTCCCAAAACATCATCTCCTGCATGCGCTCGTCTTACAAGACCGACAACATTCCCTGAAGTTGTCGCTGTATTAAGCGCAACCACTTCTCCAGCAGACAAGGTTGTGTCGAGTGTTGGGTAGTTCTCAGCAAGGTCGATTGCCGTTACTGATGCAGACTCTGAATATATATAGCCTCGCGTACGAGATGTATCAGAGCAGTTTTCACCATTGTCATCTACGCACAAGAAGCCTTCGTTTATAACAACGTCTGAACCAGCATGTATCCTCCCAGAGACCATTAGACTCTCAACTCCTGTTGATACGCCCTTGTAAAACACTTCAAGCCACACAACATCTATATAGTGATTTTGTGTATTACTATTGTCCAAAACGTACAAACTGATTCCGAAACCACTATTCTCTACATCTGCCTCAGAAATTGTTGTTCCCCAAAGACTATTTTCGGAACCAGCAGTTTTTTCAGTGAATGTCGTATTGAGAACTCCAAAATATTCCGCAGTACCTGCAGCTGAACCAGCCTTCATAATTTGTGCATGCAATTGTGCGGTGGCTGCACTTAGTGAATAACCTTGTACATACGCCTTTACTCCAGTAACCGTAGCACCATCTGGTATAGAAATTCCAAAATCTGTAACCTCCAGTCTGTTTGATTGGTTTCCTACAGCAGGTGTTGCTTGTGTGTATGATACATCATCGAGCTGGGCATTTGATGGACTAGACCAAGCATATGAGCCTCCTCCGTCTGCAAAAGAACCTCCTGTTTTTTTGTTTGTGGTTAATTCAAACTGCGGTATAGCGGAAATGGTTGTGTATACATCGTCATGAGAAAGAGAAATACCTGATGTTGTTGTCGCTGAGCCTGATCTTCCAACAACAGACATTACCTCTGATGTTGGTGTCTTGTAAAAGACTTCAAGCCATACAACATCTACATAGTGATTTTGTGTATTACTATTGTCCAAAACGTACAAACTAATTCCGAAACCACTATTCTCTACGTCAGATTTAGAAATTGTAGTGCCCCACATGCTCGTAACGTTTTTTGTTGAGAGACTAGTATTAAAGATCCCAAAATATTGCGTAGTACCCGCCGCTGATCCTGCTTTCATAATTTGTGCATTAACCTGTCCAGTAGCAGCGGATTGTGAATACCCTAAAATAGAAGCTTTAACCCCAACAACCTCAGCATCTGCTGGCAAAGAGAAGTTGAAGTCGGTCAACTCAAGCCTGTTTGATTGGTTTCCTACAGCAGGCTGTGCCTGTGTGTACGATACGTCGTCTTCTTTAGCATTTGACGGGCTTGACCAAGCATATGAGCCACCTCCATCTGCAGCTGAGCTAGCAACAGATCTCTTAGTTGTTAGTGTTCCAGAGAATGAGCTAGTTGCGTGGAATAAACTTATATTATTATCAAATGTACCAACTCGAATACCATTTGAAATACCTGAACCATATACATTAAGTTGTGTTTCTGGTGTTGATGTTCCGATTCCTACGCTTCCTGTATCAAAGTAAATATCACTTCCATTTTGTGACCACAGTCCTCCAAGCGAGCCCCATGCTGAACCATTGTATCCTTCAAATCCGCTTGTTGTTGTGTTGTATCGGATAGTTCCAGCGTATCCTGTTGGACGTTGTGCTGTTGTACCTACTGGAATCACCATACCGTCAGTCCCGTGTACAGAAAATGTTACATGTGGTGATGTTGTTCCTACTCCTAAATTACCTCCATTGAAGTATGAAGCTCCCGCAGTTTGAATATCGACATCTGCATTGTTCCCAGAATCATAAATTCTAAACCTGTTGTTAACACCACCATTAAATCCAAGATTTGTGTCACCTGACACTGTTGTCATGTTTAGAGAACCACTTGAGTTTGAACCAAGAGTTACAAAGTTTCCTGCTGAATATGTAAGTTTAAGTTGCTGTGCTGTATCTGCAATTGTAAGTGCGGTGTCTGGAGTTGTGGTTCCAACACCAACATATCCATTACCAGCACCGTTGAGCACAAGGTTGTCTGTATTGTGGTTCATCTCTATGAAGGTGTTGTTGAGGGTTCCTGAATCGTTTTGTGACTGAATCTTTGATGTACCTCCGTTGATTTGGAAGTTTATTGTTTTTTCGTTTGATGTGCCTCCAGAGTCATAGAGTATAAGTCCTGCTGATTGTGACCCTTCTGCATAGAAGCGTCCGTCTGTATTACCTGTACCTATTGCTACTCCATCTTCTGTGCCACCGTCGAATACCCAGGATAGTGAAGCGTCACCTGATATAGAAAGCTTTGTGTCTGGTGAGGTGTTTCCTATACCGACGTTGCCATTAGAATCAATTCTCATTGATTCATTTGCATTTCTGTACACACCACTTGCACCTGTACCAAAGACTATGTCGGCGTAAGCACCTATAAATAAATCAGTGTCATTATAAATACCAAGACCTACAACATTATCTGCACCGTCAGATGTTCGAGAAAAACCAATAGCTCCTCCAGATGAGCTGTAATCTGAAATATTAGAGAGGGTTCCTAGTGTTGAGATGGTAACATTTTCATTACTTGCTACTTGAACATCAAGTGTGGCGTCTGGACTTCCCGTACCTATTCCCACATCACCTCCAGAATATGAGTTCAAAAGAAGATCTGTCGCATCTATTCTAAGGTTTTTGTATGTATTATCTGCATCGTTTATTGCCCAGATTCCTTCAAATGATCCTAGTGTACCTATCTTAAGTTGAGAGTCGGATACTCCGGAGTCGATATGGAGCTTTGATTCTGGAGATGCTGTGCCAATACCTAGATAACCCTCTTCTGTAAGGCGCATTCTCTCATTTGAAGCAGCAACTTTGTTTGCATCATTTGTCCCATCTACAAACCAAACAAAATCTCCGAGCCCGTTTCCTGTTACACCTCCCGCCTCAAAACCAAAGAATGCCTTCACAGGGTTTGACCCTAGCGCATAACCTGTTCCAACATATCGTGTCGATGCATATGTATCATGTTGGAGCACGAGGCCTTCATCTACATCAAACCCTCCTGTGTATAGGCCAATTTCTGCGTTTGAGTTTGCAGATGCGTGTGTTGTTATTTGACCTGATACGAGTGCATTGCCTGCAAAAGTAGCATTCTGTGACGAGTCAAGTGTAAGTGCATCTGCATCTCCTGACTGTAGAACAAGTGCGTCAGTAGCGTGATTGTATTCAATTCCTCCTGCGTAGTTGTCTCCTTCATCTGCAAACATCAAGTAACCAATATCTGAGCTGGTTGTAAGAACAGAAATTGCAGCAGAAGTATTATCCTCTACTCCAATTCGTGAAAGGCTGTGGAATGCACCTCCTGATGCACCTGCATATACCTCAAGCTCTTGTCCTGGTGTTGTAGTTCCAATACCAACATATCCTGTTGTGTTTTTAATAGTAAGTGCGTCTGTAAGGGTTGGTGCACCTGAGCCTGTTGAGTGTCCTGTTCGGAAAATAAGGTCTGTACCATCACCATCTTCTGCAATAGCCTCAATATCAGCCATAACACCTGTGCTTCCTGTAGATGCGTCTGATGAATAGAACTGAATCTTTCCAATTGTATTATCTGTTGTGACTGTTGTGTCATCTGTTGAAAGAGTGAATACAGCGCCATCTGTATCTGCAACTGAAAGCTTTGTAAGTGGTGAAGTGGTTCCGATACCTACCCGCTCATTCTGGATTCCCCCTGAACCGTCTGACTCTGCGTATACGGTAAGGATTGGGTTTGCATCTATTTGTGCTGAATAGCTTTGTACTGTTGCAGCTGCCGCAGCTGATGTTACTGGTAAATCTACCCAAGAAACGATTCCTGCGTTTGTATCAAATGAAAGTGCTCCGAGTTCTACATTGTCGATAGATGTAACACCTGATGAGAAGTCGTGTGTAAATGCTCCACTGTCGATTACCAATCCACCATTGAATGTAGATGTTGCTGTGGTTGATGTAGCTGTAAAATTCTCTGCTACGACCTCCCCTACTACTGAAAGTTTTGCGTATGGAGATGTAGTTCCAATTCCAACATTTCCGCCATCCAAAACAGTCATAGAATAAGACAAAGTCCCTCCGCCGTCCCAGCTTGTTCCCCCGCCAAAATATATGCTGCCATTAGCAGCAGCAATTGCTGAAGGATTGCCAGCGCCCGCGCTATCCATATTACCTATCAAAATTGCTGGTGCTCCCGACCCAGAAGACAAGGAAAGTCTTGTATTTGAAGAATTGTATACAGATAAATTATCTGGAGGTGTTGTAGTTCCAATACCTACGTTTCCAGCAGAAGCCGAATTAAGTATTAGATTTGAGGCGTCTATACGTAGATTCTTAAAAGATGAGGCATCTCTATCATAGGTTTGTATATATCCATAGTCATTAGATCCGTCTATTCTATACTGCACTTCAATACCCTTACCAGAAGTTGGAGAATCCAGTGAAGACACTGCCAGGTGCCTTGTCCCTCCTGATATTTCCAAAGACTGTTCTGGGGTTGTTGTGCCAATTCCTACGTTTCCTGTTGAGTCAACAACCATTCTCCAATTAGTATTTGTATAGCCAGCTATTCCAGCGCTTCTTCCTGTTGCAAAATACAAACTTCCAGTTGTTCCAATAGTTGCGCTGTTACTGTATTCATTTCCAACAGCGAATGTCATTTCCTGAGGGCTAACCGATTCCTCTCTCAAACGAATAGTAGGAACATCGTCTTGTTGGATAAGCATCGTGTCATAAGACACGTGTGTAGCATTTGCTGAATTTGAATTATTAAGAATCAAAGACTTAGAACCTGAATACCAAGACTTATTTACTTCAAGTTGTGCATCCGGAGTATTGTCACCAATACCTACGTTTCCTGAGGTGTTAATAAACAATCTTTCAGTTCCTCCTCCTGTTGTAAAGCTAAGATTTCCTTGTGCACGAAGTGTTGTGTCCTCTTCATATCCAGCTGTATTTGATACAAGATGATACCTAGTGCCGAGATATGCCTCTGCTGTACCTCCTTTTTCAAACTGTATATATCCTCCGTATGTACCTGTACCATTAAATATTGCCAAACCACTACTTGAGCTTTCTACATCAAGTGGTGCATCTGGTGTTGAATCACCGACCCCAAAATTACCTCCTGTTATATAGTTGCTTGTATTTGTACCAAATTGAACCTCTGTAGTTCCTCCGCTGTCTTTTAGCCGTAGTATTCCTTCTGCTCCATCTTGATATACCTGAAGCATATCGTTGTAGCTGTATGTTCCATCGTATGTTGTAATAAATGGATAGTTTCCAGAACCAGCAGATACTGCCTCAAGTCGTGCGCCTGGTGAAGATGTTCCTATACCTACGTTACCAGCAGATGTAACGTCCATAACTCGATTTCCATTTGTCACAAAAGATAAATCATTTGTGTTTGGATTATATATTCCTGAGTCAGTTCCAGATCCAAAAGTTCCTGAACCTGAAAATCTTAGTGCTCCACCAGCTATTTCCAATTTTGAAGCAGGGTCAGTAACACCAATACCTACAAGCCCTGTTTCTGTAATTGTTACTCTATCTGTTTCATTTGTTTGGAATCTAAGATCTCGTGAACCAGAGTTGTGACCTATATTCATAGCATTACCATCAAGAGTTATGTATCCTGCGTAGCCACTTCCTGTTATTTGGAGATGTCCTGTACCACTTGAGTTTGGGCTAATATTTGAAGCTGATGATATATGCAAAGGAGATGCTGGTGCCGATGTTCCAATACCTACGTTACCGCCAGAACCTTCAATAAATATTCGAGCATATGTTAGTGGATCAGTATCAAGATCTGAAACTCCAGAACCAGCTGAAAGGTAAAGGTCTCCGTTGTATTGTGAGTAGATTCCAGCCCGTACATCAGATGTAATACCAGCAGAAGTGTCATTTCGCTGTGCAAATCCAATACCTACAGCGTCTGTTGTAAGGTTTGAGCTTTTTCGGTGGAACACTGCTGAAGTAGTTGCTGTTCCTGTAACATGGAACTGATACTGTGGTGATGTCTGCCCCACACCAACATCTCCGTCATTTGCCAAAAATAGTGTGTCCACAGTAGGTGCATTTCCTGTTGATGAGCCATACCCAAGTGTCATTCCTGAACCAGCATAGTATGTCAAGAATGGATCGTTCCCATCAAATCCGTATGAATTGAAGTATCCCCCAGCAGATTTCTCGAGTGTAAGAGTGTTGGCACTGTCTAGGACATGGAGCTTAGAACTTGGACTAGTTTCCGCTATTCCAACGTTTCCTGCACCATCAATAATCATACGTCGTGTAAGAGTTGATGATGTATTTGATGTATAAAATTCAAGATTTCCTCCATTTGTATTTGTTGGATATGCAGCAGACCTTATAGAAGCTTGATCATTTGCGATAGAGCCTGAAGTTGTTCCATAGAATTTAAGGTCGTTACTTCCTGCAGAAGCCGTGTACCCTGTAAGATCAATTCTAATATCTCCAGCAACATGAAGTGCGTCTTGTGGTGTTGTTGTTCCGATTCCTACATTTCCAGCTCCTGTTACTACAAACAAATCACTTCCTGTTGAAAGGTTTGTTGGTGTGTATGTGTTACTTCGGATTCGTAGTGGATATGTAGAAGCGTCATTTGCTACGGTACTCAAGAGAAGACCATTGTATGTAGAAGAGTTTGTGTCGTTGTTTATCACAGCAGCATATCCAGCAGCTCCAGCATTTGAGTCCACATGGAATGCTCCCTTGGGTGAAGTAGTTCCGATTCCCACGTTTCCATTTGCCAATGCCTCAAAAATAGGTGTTGATCCACCATTACCAGACAAACTTAGTACGGGAATACTTCCAGTATCATCACTCCTTATTTCCAACCCATAATCAACAGTATCAAATTGGGCAGCCCACTCTCCAGTATCTGCTTGATTTATTTGAAGACCTCGATCATTATCTGACGAACCAACGTTAATCTCTAGTTTCTCTGACGGAGTTTCTGTATTTATACCCATTCTTCCAGAAGAATCGATCGTTATAATATTAGAACCAGAATTATCAAATTCATAATTCAAAGCATCAAAACGAAGCGTGTCGTACGAGGAATCACCCCTGTTATATGATTGAATAGTAGAAGCTCCAGAAGTTGTACCTGGGACAACTTCAACACCTTCGTCACCACCATTTGATACAGCAAGTTTTTGTAAAGGATTAGTTGTTCCGATTCCTACGTTTCCTTGATGCCCTATAGTAAGAGCTGTGTTTGTTATACCAGTACCATAATTATTTGATGTTCCAAAAGCGAGATAAGAACCTGAGCTAGTGAATCGTGCACCTACACGGACGTCTGGAGTATTACTTATATCATCATATGATGCCTCGATGAGTGAGATATAATTTCCATCTGAATAATCCGTCTGCGTCACCCTTAAACCTTCTCCATCAGTACCTCCAGTAAAAGTTGAACCGAGCTTATTGGTAGTCTCAATTTCAAGAGGGTTTTGTGGGTTCGAAGTACCAATACCTACGTTTCCGCCATTAATAACCATCCTTGAACCAATTCCATCTTCTGAAAATACAAAGTAGTCACTGCCTGTATCGTAATAAAGAGAGAATTCATCTGTGCTTCCATCACTAAACTGGAGCTCTGGATTTCCTGAAGAAGCATCAATCTTAATCTTTGAACTTGCACCATATACATCCAATAGCGCATTTGGTGTTGTGGTTCCAATTCCTACGTTTCCACCCACAAGACGCATGACTTCAGTACCATTAGCCTCAAGAACTAGGCTACTATCTGCACTTAACCCTTTTACTGCCGCTATTTCATCAGTAACTGTGTCATAGAAACGTATTACAGATTGAGTTGTGCCAGTATCTCGAATTCGTAATTCAGCCGCTGCTCCCTCAATATCAAGCAACACGTCTGGTGTTGTAGTTCCGATTCCTACGTTTCCGCTATCCAAAATTGTCATTAAATCAGAACCAGTATAACTTCTGAATTTAATACCATCTGTAGCACTGTTGTCTGTGCTTGCAATAAAGGTTCCATCAGTTGTACCCCATAAAATTGGTCTATTTATAGAATATGCCCAAGACGCATTTATTGTTCCGTTATTAATAAGCAGGTCTCCATTATCGATTTCAAGCTTCTCTCTAGGGCTCGTAGTTCCAATACCTACGTTTCCTGTTTCATCAATTCTTAATGCATCTACAAGCGACCCATCTTCTCCTGTCTGGAACTGAAGACCCACTTTTGGAGCTCCACTCTCTGCAATACCAAGAATTCGCGCAGAAACACCTGGATTCCCAGTATCTGTAGTCTCAAAATCTATTGCACCAATAATGTCGTCTTCAAATATTGCCGTATCGTCTCTTCTAAGTTTAAGCGTTGAATCACTTGCATGGTTTATTACCAGCGTCTCATCTGGTGTTGATGTGCCTATTCCCACATCACCACTTTGGTTAAATGTCATTACTTCTGTTGCAGGAAGCCCTCCGCTGATATCACCGAATCCAAAGCTAAAGTAGTTGTTACTTCCACCTGATGTATTTGTAAGAGAAAGACCTCCTCTTCCAGATCCTATTGCCTCATATCCCAACAACACTCCTCGTGAAGACCTGTCTCCACCAACTCTCAAAGTTCCATTTGCGTTTGAAGACCCGTCATATACATGCAGATTATTTAGAGGAGATGTGGTGCCAATTCCAACGTTTCCTGCTGATGTAATAATGGCATCTACTCCTGAGTCTCCTGCGGTAAATTCGATATCTGTTTGGGTGGCTAGTGTTAGGTCTCCTCTGTTTGAGCGCAAATCTGCATCTGTACCATCGTGTGAAAGCTCGACATAGTCTAGTGTAGACGAAGAATCTGCTGCCCTAATATAACCAACTGTATGTAGTGCCCTTGCAGGAGAAGCTGTACCAATACCTACACGGTTTGTAGAGTAGTCATACACCAAACCTGAAGTCTCTACCGCAAATCCTCCTGCAAATGTTGATGTGGCTGATGTAGAATCTGCTATGAAGTTTGAAGCTGTTGCAGAACTTGACACATCCAGCGCTCCGGTGATGGATGTGTTGCTTCCAAGACTAAATGTGTCTGTTGATCCTGTATACAGAAGGCTTCCTGTTGCATCTGAATCGGTCATTCGGAGACGAACATTTGCATCTGTAGATACAACTTCAAAGGCGTTATCAGTGGTTCCACCATTGATAGTAGCAACCCCCGCATCAAGAGTGCCCGTAGTGGTGATGTTCTTAGCTTGGAAATCCCACTCTCCTGCGGAATGATCGTAATACAGAATCGTGCCGGTTCCTGCTCTCCATCGAACATCACTGGCAACAGTGGCGTGTGAACCGCCGTACAGCGTCAGATTAGCACCCGCGTTCGTGGCTTGATCCCCGGAGATTACAAGGGATGAATTAGATGCTAGCTGTACGAGATAGTTTGATTCCAGTCTGGCGTTGGCAACGTCTACTCTGCCATCAGTTGACAGGTTCTCATTCCCAAAGTCAATCGCCCCGCTTGCGCTTGTGATAGAACCAGAGGCAAGGGTGAGGTCTGAGTCTATTTCTGTACTTCCTGCTACATCAAGTAATGCTGAAGGAGAGGCTGTACCAATACCAACATTTCCATCCTTATCAATCCTTAAATGTTCTGAATCAGAACCACCGTCTGAAGTATAGAAAGCGAGAAATGAATCTGCAGAACCCGCAGCTTCTGTGTATGCAGAGCTTCTACCAGAAACAATCTTACCTGCTGTTTGATTATCATAACCCTCAAATATAAGACTGGCTGTGTCTGCAGTATTGTTGTAATTTGTGCTTGCTATAGTAAGAGCAACGTCTCCCCCGTTTGCATCTCTTTCTATATGGAGCCTAGTATCAGGACTCGCAGTACCAATACCTACTCGATTTGTAGAGTAGTCATAAACAAGACCTGTTGTCTCTACCGCAAATCCTCCTGCAAATGTTGATGTTGCTGTAGCAGAATCTGCGATAAAGTTTGAAGCTGTTGCTGATCCACTAACATCTAAATCCCCCGCGCTCAGGGTTACGTCACCTGCGAAGGTGGCATTCGCATCTTGCTCAATCTTGAAAGCATTGACATCTGACCCGCCGTTATAAACGTCGATGTTAAAACTATTATCTGTTCCCTGCCTTATTCCGTAGTACGCCCCATCACCAACAAACTCGTAAATACCGCTACTTGGTGAAACATCAACCGTATTTGATGCTGTAGCCCTTGCATAAATAGTGTCTGTAACTGTTAACAAGCCCGACACATCCAATGTGCCTGTGATTGAGGTGTTTCCTTCCAACGAAGAAGGCCCGCGAAGACGCACATCCCCACCAGTCTCAGCCCATATACTTAGGTCTCCACTGCTTGAATTTGCGTACATGGACGCGTCCCCTCCGCCAAAGCCTGATGTGCCGTTCAGTGAAAATCCTGTACCAGTCACGTCAGTATACAAGTATCCAGTTTGCGATCCTGGTTCAGTCCACGAAAAGCCGTATTGGTCAGAGCTTGTGAATGTGATATCCACGCTGCCCGAGAACGTAGCCGACCCACTTGCAAAGGTACCTGTAGTACTCAAATCCTCGTCCCCAAAACTAATAGCTCCACTTGCAGAGGTTATTGAACCTGAAGTTAGAGTAAGGTCGTTATCTATGAGAGCTGTGCCTGCTGTTGCATCCACAAAGATAGCGTTTGTACTTCCTGCTTCTCCTGCTCTGAAATCTCCATCTACATCAAGCAAGTACTCAGGGGTAGTTGTACCAACACCAACATTTCCTAAGTCTCCATCTATATATAATCTAGAGTTAAGAACACCAATGCTGTTGGATAGCTTAAAGTTAAGATTAGTCCCATCCTTGTCTGCATTTCTCTCAGCAACAATATGCCCCTCACCTGTATTAGCTCCTGTGGTTCCTGCGTCATTTTGGAAGATAACAGAACCGAAAGAATCGTCTGTGTCGTTTGCATCACCATATATTCTAAATTCAGGGCTTGTGGCATTAGACCCATCCCCAACTTGAAGTTCGGAGCTAGGGTTTGTTGTACCAACACCAACATTTCCAGAGCTCCCTTGTACAAAGAGTGCATCTGTTACTCCGCTTGCTTCTACGCGGAAATCGATATCATCTCCATCGTTGTTTATTATCAGCTCGTCTTGTGTAGTTTCGTTTAGCGTAATGAAGTCTTGCCCTCCTGCTACAAGAGCCAGATTGTCTGTACCTCCTCGATAAATTCCAGTATCCGTATCTGCTGAAAATGAATATGCTGGAGCAGATTCACTTCCATCTGCTGCAAGAAATGTTCCTGTAAGTGATAGTGAGCCGTCTGAATAAAGCGTTCCATCTATCTCAAGGTCGCCTGAGATGTATGCACTGTTGTATTGGTTGGCTGTAGCGATGCTGTCTGGTGTAGAAGAACCTACAGTCAAAAGAACTGTTGGTGTAACTGTTGCTATACCGACCTTTCCAGAGTTTGTAAGTATAGATAAGTGTGTACCAACTCCTGTTTCTGTAATCTGGAAATCACTAGATTCATTTTCAAGACGGAATGTTGTTGAGTCGCCTTCCAAGTGAAGTTGTGGGAATGAGCTGTCTATAGTGATATCGTCTGCGGTTTCTAGCGTTCCTGCAAAAGTGGTTGAAAGATCTGAAAAATCAAAGCTAACCAAAGATGATCCTCCTTCTCTTTTTAGAGCAAGAGATTGTGTACCTCCTTCAAAATAGTTTGCATCATATGTTCCAGTGCCATATACAAACATTCTGCTTCCATACGGTACAGTTACATCGCCTGCAAATATTGCGTTTTGTGAGGAGTCGAGAGTGAGGGCTGTGGTACCACCAGTTACAACCTGTACTGTGTTTGCACTAGACTCGTAAAGATATGTATCTCCGGCACCATCTAGCCACAGCTGATCTGTTGCGTCTACTCCCATACCATTTGAAGTAACAAATGCCCCACGAGAACCTCCTGCGTATAGAGAAATTACGTCAGCACTAGATTCTTCAATATATGTATTTGAACCACCGTCGAGGTACAAGTTGTTTGTGGCAGGAATAGCAACATAGCTATTACCAACTTGGAATCTATATGAACCTCCTGTTACAAGCTGTATTGTGTCTGCTGCGCTCTCTGTAAGATATGTATTTGAGCCGCCATCTAAGTATAGGTTGTCTGCTGATGGGATACTTAGATTTCCTGCAAATGCTGCATCTTGTGAACTGTCGAGAGTAAGAGCTACTGTTCCGTTTCCTGAAATGATTGATGTAGAAGCACCTGTTTTTTCTGAACCAATTCTAAACAGGTCTCCGTCATAATCCCAAACAAGTTTTGCTCCGAATGTGTCTGAAGGTGAGCCAAATGCCAAATATGAATTATTTGCATCTGGTGAGTAAACAGATATTCCAGAATTTCCGCTATTTTCTACTACCAAATCATCTGCATCTGTGTGTGCTGAGCCAAGCCCTGAAGCACCTGAGTACACATTAAGTTTTCCAATAGGTGATGTGGTTCCGATTCCTACATTTGAAGAAGTGTCTATTGTCAAAGCTGTTCCACTGCTATTTCTAATCTTGAAATCTCCTGATGAACTTCCTTCATTTAGAAGAGTCCAAAGCGCCGCTGATCCTCCAAGCTCGAGTGCAGAGTCGTTGCCAGCAGATGCGTTTACTTTTGCATACACGTTTCCTGAACCTTCTACTTGGAACTCTCGTGTTGGAGATGTTGTACCTACTCCAACAAAACCAGAAGCATCTATTGCAATACCATCTGTTGCACTTCCGCTTGCTGTACGAAGAATACGTAGAACATCAGCTGAGTTGTCTAGGAACATAGAAGCACCTATTGTTGTAGTTTCTTGATCATAGAAATCTACTCGAGGATCGTTTGAACCACTTGAGCCGAGCGCAAGCACCGGACCATTTGCCTCTAGGTGAAGTAGTGAGTTTGGTGTTGTGGTTCCGATTCCTACATTTCCTGAGGTGAATGCAGTGTCACCTACAGGATTTCGGATGATGAGGTCGTCGTTGTTATCAAGACCTATTATATTTCTAAGCGTGCCACCCGCGTCATCCCACCAAAGATACTTGTTATTTGTAAGCGCAATACCTCCATCTACATGAAGCTCTTTTTCTGGCGACGCTGTTCCAATACCTACTCGGTTTGTAGAGTAGTCATATACCAACCCTGAAGTCTCGACTGCAAATCCTCCTGCAAATGTAGATGTTGCGCTTGTAGATGTAGCTGTGAAATATGGAGCCTCAACAAAGCTATATGATGTGAGTTTGCCTGTTGTTGTTGCTGCGCCACCAAATGAAACATCTCCTGTAAATGTAGAAGTGTCTCCAATGCTTGCAACATATCCCGCTGTTGAACCATCCGCTGAACCTCTGTAAATCTCAAAACCAAGTGAAGACTGATCATTATCAGTATCTATATACACACGAGCTGGACCACCAGAAACAAGCCTAAACTCACCGTCAGATGTATTTGAAGATGCATATGTGTATACAGAAGATGAGTTAAGGCGTAACTCCTCCAACGCAGAAAGAATTACTTGACCAGCAAAAGTGGCATCCTGTGAGCTATCTATTGTAAGAGCTGCTGTGCCTCCTGTTACCAAAGCAAGTGAGTCGGATGCATCTCCTCCAAGTCCTGTGTCTAGGTCTGCGGAACGAGGAACAAATGATGGAGTAGTGAGTGAGGCTCCGCCACCACGGATGTAACCACCTCCTCCTGTTGGAGAAAGAACATTTGAGATAAACACCCACTGATTTGAACCAGCCAAGCTCACTCGAAGGTTGTCGTCTGCGCTTTCATAGAATCCTGTGTCACCATCTCCAAATGCGATTGATGGAGTAGCTGCATCGTTTACTGTTGGTACTAAAAGTGAGTTTGTGGCTGTGGCTGATGTAGCAACAAAATCAGATGCAACCACTTGCCCCACTACAGATAATTTTGCATACGGACTAGATGTTCCAATACCTACATTTCCTGCCCCAGTAACAGCAAGACCTACGTTGCTTCCTGAGTAATCTCTTACAAGAAGTGAGTATGTTGAGTTTGTATTACCCGCATCAATGTTTACACCGTATCCTCCAGAAGAATCATCATTTTCAAATCGGGCGATGTAATCATTATCAACTGTTGCATCTACATCAAGCCTGAATGAAGGATTTGCTGTACCGATTCCTACATTTCCATCAGCTCCTACATTGAACAGATTGTTGCCAGAGAAGTCTCGAAGTCGTAGAAGGTCTGCCGTTTGTCCTGATGTCCCTTCGATATCGAGCGTAACGATTGTTGTAGTTGAGTTGTCGTTTTGAAGATTGATTGGTTGGTTGAAGTCGAATCGTTCTGTGCTTGAATCCCATGAAAGCACTGCGTTTGGAGATGAAAGTCCTCGGTAGAATACAAATGACATGTCCTCTGTGTCTGCTGTAGGGTTGTCTGCGTTTAGTGTGAATGTTGAGTTGTTTGTTCCTGAGATTGTTGTAGAAGAAACAGAAAGGTTATTTACGTTAAGTTCATTGATGAAGCCAAGTTGCCAATATTTTGCTGGTGAACCAAGGTCGTATGTGTTGTTTGCACTTGGCACAAGGTCTGACTCTACCTCACCTGTGAGTGTAAGTGTGTCTGCTGAAGTATCCCCAAATGCCACGCTTCCTAGTACTGTGAGGTCACCATTGAATGTTGAGGTTCCTGTGGTTGATGTGGCAACAAAATATGGAGCCTCAACAAAGCTGTATGATGAAAGCTTTCCTGTAGTTGTAGCTGCACCTTGTGCCAAAAGATCGTTATGGATTGTTGTGTTTCCATCTGTTCCGATTGTGATATCTGCTCCAGCAGAAGCTCTAAGGATAAGGTCGTTGTATCCAGAGCTTGTGATATCACGACCAATAACTTCACCATATCCTGACCCTTGTGTTATATCCACACCATCTGTTGCTGTTCCAAAGAGCCCTCGAAGTGATGTCAGTGTCCCTGTAGTTGAAAGATTTTCATTTCCAAATGAAATTGATCCTGTTGAATCTGTTATAGAACCAGTGGCAATTGAAAGTGTGTCGATAAGCGCTGATGATGTTGCTGTCAGTGTTGATGAAGTAAGTGAGCCATCAAAGTATCCATTTCCTGCAACTGAGAACAATGCAAATGGTGATGTGGTGCCAATACCAACATTTCCTGAAGAATCAATTGTTAGACGCTCTGTTGTTGCCGTCCACAAACTCAAACTATTTTCTAAATTGTCATATTGCACAAGGCCAGCTTGACCAGAAACCGTGTCTCCCAAACCAATTTGAGCTAATCCTGATGTCCCTGAAATAATTTGAATTTCTGCATTTGTAGAACCAGCCCCACTATTTTGGAATATAGCAACAGTTGGAGAATTTCCTAAAACAGGAGTACCTGAGGTAAGCACGTTCAATGTTTTTGTAGGACTAGCAGTACCAATACCTACTCGATTTGTTTGATAGTCATATACCAACCCTGATGTCTCTACTGCAAACCCTCCTGCAAAGGTGCTAGTTGCTGTGGTTGATGTTGCGATAAATGAAGAAGCTGTTACCAAACCATCAAAGATACCGCTTCCTGCAACACCAAGTCGCGCACCCGGTGTTGTACTTCCAATACCAAGAAATCCTCCCGTTGTGAGAGTCATTTGTTCTGAACCTGAAACATTAAATCCGTAATCGAGAGCATCAAATGTACCGTTTGCATAAACAGAACCTCCAGTGTTGTAGAACTGGAATGTGCTTGCTGTCCTTATCACACCGGGTACATCAAGTGCTTGCCCTGGTGTGTCTGTACCAATACCTACTCGGTTGTTGATTGAGTCTACATAGAGCGTGTTTGAATCAACTGCCAAGTCTCCTGCAAAAGTTGATGTTGCAAGTGTAGAAGTGGCTGTGAAATATGGAGCCTCAACAAAGCTGTAAGATGAAAGTTTTCCTGTGGTTGTGGCTGTACCAGCAATCAAGCTTGTGATGTATGCATTTGTTGTAGTAGCTGTTGTAAAGAAGCTATCTGTTGCGCGCAAATTAGTTGCAAATGCATTTGTAGTGGTTGCATTGGTTGTGGTGCTATTTGTTGCTGTGAGGTTTGTAGCAAAACTATTTGTTGATGTAGCGTTTGTAGTAGTTGCATTTGTAGCAGTGAGATTTGTCAGGATACCAGTGATGCCTCGAAGAACGCTTGTGTAGATGTTTGTAGAAGTTGCATTTGTTATAGTCGCTCGTGTTCCTGTGAGGTCTGTAATTGTTCCTGCGGTTGCATCAAGTCGTGAGGTAAATAGGTTTGTTGAAGTCGCGTTTGTAGTAGTGCTGTTTGTGATGAGCGCATTTGCAAGTGTTGCTGTACCTGTTGCTGTGAGGTTGGTCGCTGTGAATCCTCCTGTGATGAATCCGCTTCCGTCGATTGAGAGTGTTGTGAATGGTGATGTAGTTCCAATTCCCACTCGGTTGTTGATTGAATCTACATAGAGCGTGTTTGTATCAAATGCAACATCACCTGCGATTGTTGATGTTGCTGTTCCTTGCACGATAAGTTGCTGACCAACAGTGAGGTCTTGTGTGAAGATTCCAAATGTTCCTTGGAAGTTTGAGATGTTGTCGATTTGTACATCATGAAGTGTTCCTCCGTGGATTGTTGGGTTGTAGATTTGTGTATCGATGAGCTGATCGATTGAGTTTGTGAGTGACACTGTTTGGTACACAGTTCGAGTCTCATAATCGTTTGTTGCTGTTCTGGTGTATAGCTCTGCAAAAACTTTATTTGAAAGCTGTTGGATGCGTTGCTCAAGCTCTGCCCGTGTTACAGCAGAAGGACTTGAAACCTCTGTAATTCGCTCTACAACTCGCTCTGGTGTAGCTTGTACCACGATAGTTCTTGGTGTCTGTGGCGCTGTAGAAGACTCTACAGGAGCCTCTGAAGTACTTGTAGCGTCTTGAGTTCCGAGTTCTGAGCTCCGAGTTCTCTGAGCTATGATTCGCTCTCTAGCCTCATCAAGATTTTGATAGATTGTCAGCTCTGTTGGTGTTACATCTTCGTTCTCGCTTCGGAAAAGGCTTTGGATTGCACTATAGATTCGTAGTGATGCTTTACCAATTGCTCCATCTGCATCGTGTATAGCAGCTACTAATACTTGTGAATCAAGATTTATATCTGTTGGCACCTCAACTCCCTTGAATATTGCTGTAGCAACTTGTGCGTTCTCTTTGAATGAATCAACAACTACTGCAACAACCCCCTTTGTCTTGATGTCTTCTGTTACAACACTGGCTACAAACTGAGCTGTTTGGAAAGTTTCTGTTGCGATATTTTTTGCTTTTTCAAATCCTGCTTGTGCAAGCTTTGGATTCATAACACCAAGAACTGGAAAAGCTACAACTGCAGTTACCAAAACAGACGCCACCAATGTCTTTACCGGTGAAGTACTTTGATACGGCGATGCGATTGAGTGAGTCTTTGCTGGAGCATCTGTATCTTCTACTGCTACAGACGAATGAACTGCTGGGATAAGTGCGTACTCTGGCTTCTCGATTGAAAGTGGTTGTGCCTTTTCCTGTGGAGCAACCTTTGGAGTTTTTGGAGTTACCACTGACTCAACCTTCTCTTCCACAACAGCCTCTGTCTTAACTTCCTTCTTCTCTGGCTCAACCTCCTGTGCTACAGGAGTGTCTATGTCGTCGCTCTTTTGAGTTTGTGCATACCCAAGCACATCACTCTTTGATACAAATCGTGTTCGTCCTACAAGAGTTGATGAAAGAGCACCTTTCCGAGCAAGTTGTCCAACATAGTCTTGTGAGTACCCTGTGATAGCTGCAGCCTCTTTGGTAGAAATAAACTCTTCTCCATTTACAGCCAGGTCATCATTTGTATTTTCGCTACCGTATGCAAGCACATCTCCTTCGTGCACAAAGCGAGTACCTCCAACCATCTTGGTTCGGATGACTCCTTTGCGAGCAAGCTGTCCCACATAATCAGAAGTGAAGCCGGACAGGAGTGCGGCTTCTTTTGTTGAAATATATCTTTGACCTTTGTGCTCTATTGAGTCTTTCACGATGTATATATTGTATGGAGCATCATCAAAAATATGGCTTATTTCTGTGGACAACATCGTCTATCCGAGCTCTTCCAGAGATGAAATACATTTTTGTTGAGGGATATTCTTCCGAGCTCTATCCGAGCACACGATATGCTATTTTTTGTATTTTTTATGCCTATTTTTACACTTCTGAAATAAGCCTTATTTCTAGGGCGTTTCACTTCATTTTCTCCTTTGTTTTCTATATAAAATCTTCACAAAGAGCATACAGAGGCTCTTTATTACCCTTTTAATTCTCCTTCTTGATTAAGGACATTTTTTGAAAAAATATAAAAAAAGTTTTTCGTTTTTTTATGAGGCTTTGTTAAGCACTTCTGTAGCATCTCTGCTGATCTCGTATCTACTTACAAGCCTCATAATGTCTTTTAACATCCAAACCTATGTATAGTTAGGTTCATTTAACTGACTTTGTTTATATACAAAATAACAGCTCAACACCAAAGTCTCTTTGTATTCCCTATTTTTACTCTTTCCGAGATATCTCACATGAAAATATTATCTCGTCTTGTTGTGAGAGTCTTTTGTGTTTCACGGAACGTTTTTTACAACTTTTCTTCCCTCTCTCTAGAACTTGCATATATGTCAAGATTTTTGTCTAAAACAACAAAAAACACTCCTTGCGGAGTGCGGTATTGACGTATACCTATTTGTATTATATTTGCTTGTATGGCTGTTGACGGGTTTTGAAGAAATAACATTTCTTCAAATAAATCCTAATATCTAATACCTAAATCCTAAACTACCCTATCCCTAATTAGACAACAAAGCTTCTGTCGTATATGTGTTACCAGCATCCTCCGCCGACGCTCTTACGAGCTTTGGCGGACAGGCGCCTCATCCTAATTAGACAACAATGCTTCTCTTGTATATTTATTTGACGCGTCCTCCCGATACTAGAAGCTTAGCTTCAGTACGGGACAAGCGCCGCATCCTAGTTAGGCAATAAAGCCCCTCTAGTGTAGGTATTGGCCGCATCCCACAACATCCAACTTGTTAGTCCATTATCATATGTTGCTTGAATCTGAGCCCGCACCATCTCTGGTGTATACACTGCCCCCAGGTCAAAATCTTGAAGCCATGGCCGTATCTGAAGCGGGTTCACCTTCTCTCTTATCCAAGTAGGTGTGGTAGTAGCACTCTTGAGTGCATTCACTTTCTTTATTGCCTCCTCCATTGAGTAATCTATCACCTCATATGGATATGCTGCAGGGTTACCCAAGCCAATGAATGTATTTGGGTAATGCGATGGGTACACCATAGGTGCGATGAAGTCGAAGTATGGCAGAGCTCTCTCCAACACCTGCCCTATGTTGAGATCATCATCATTGGTAGTGGTCATACCAAATAGATCTGCGGACAGCACTGCCCCACTATCCTTCAACTCTTCGTGAAGATATGCAAAGAATGATTCGATAACATCTGCCTTCCCAAAGTCTGGATCAGCTAAAACAGTTTGCTCACTATTTGGATAATAAATATCACTCATGTCCCCGTCTGACGGGAACCTCACATAGTCATAGTTGAGCTCATCGAAACCTGCTTTATAACTCTCCTCTCCTATAGCCACGAGGTAGTCCCACATCTCTTTTGTACCAGCATCTATCCAGCTAATTCCCTTTCTATCTGTCCATACAACAGAAGTGTCGCTTGCTTTCTTTACAGCCCATTCTGGCTTGTGTGCGGTCATATATGGGTCCTGAAACGCTGAAATACGCCCTATTACATAGATATTTTCCTTATGAAGCTCTTCTATGAATTCACGCAAATCACCAATGCGTATCTCCTCAGAGCCAATAGCATCTAGAGCTTCGTCCCACACATCAAATGAGATACGCCCTGTATCGTCTTTGATATCAATCACCACAGAGTTCACCTCTGTGTCTTTTATTATCTGTACCAACCCCTCACGAATACTTGGTGTACCAGCCACCCAACTCGTCATATATATTGCCTTCACAGCATCAGGAGTCTTTACATGAGATGCTTTGAATTTTCTTCGAGACGCAACGATTGGGTCTATCACCTCCTCTTGAATTTTATTCTCTACAGCATCAAAGATTGCAATGTGTTGTGAAGAAAATATTTTTGGTATCACAAAAAATATTCCAACAAGCAATACGAAAACACCACCTCCTACAATGAATGCTCGTGTTCGGTGGTGGTGAGTTTTATTTGTCTCTTTAGTATTGTTCATCATGCCCTTCCTCTATCTCATCCTCCGGCTCAATATTTTCTCTATGTACCTTTTGCTCTGGTGGACGTAAAAAATATGCGACAAGACCAACCCCTACCCCAGACAATGAAAGTAGTGCAGACTTCCATGCAAATGGAATTCCTATAAATGGTAGGACTGCAATAACAATCGCAAGACCTATTAGTGTTGATCTCTTACTAAACATATGAAAAGTATATCATGAAATACTTTTCAATTTACAATTCACAATTTCCAATAAATGCTTCAATTTTTAATGTTCAATGTTTGAAAATTGATACATTGTAAATTCAATGAAAATTGAAAAATGTTACTTGAAAACTGGGGTTATTTCCCTTCTACTACTACCACAAACTCTCCTTTTATGATGTCTTGGTTTGAAGAGAAGTAATCTACAACCTCTCTTATGGTTCCCGTGATTACATTTTCGTGCATTTTGGTGATTTCCTTCACTACAGATACCTTTCTGTTCCAATCAAGGCTATCTAGAAGCAAATTTAAGGTTTTTTCTATTCTATGAGGAGACTCAAAGAAAACAGAGGTGTTTTTTGACTCTTTTATCGCTTCAATCATGGTTTGTTTACCTTTTATGGCTC
>CAZMIM010000005.1:0-37939 GCA_964566505.1 uncultured Candidatus Saccharibacteria bacterium
GTTCAAGCAGGCGAGACATTTACACTTACATGGTCAAGCGAAAACGCAGACGAGTGTAAAGACTACAATTCATCTGGACAAGATAGAGATTGGCGTCGTGTGGATGCAACAAGCGGATCTCTTGTAATTGATGATTTTGACGAAACACAAACATATACACTACGATGTGAGCGATATGAAGACGGAGCAGAGGCATTCGCCTCAGAAACTGTGGTGCTTGTAGTGGCTAATCCAGATTTTGCACTAACAAGAGATACAGATATAGATTTCGCAGGAATTACCGGTACTTCAACTCCAGCAACAATAGGAGTATCTGCAATTGATGGGTTTAACTCAGAGGTAACATTCTCTATTTCATCATTTGATCCAGCGCTTTCAGGTTCAGTTTTTGAATTCTCGCGTTCATCACTTACATCAAGTCAGTATGTTAGTGGACTCGAATTCCAAGTAGGAGTTACAAGCTCTGTTCCAACAGGAAGTTATCCAATCACAATCCAAGGAGTTGGAGGTGGACTAACACGAACTATTCAGCTATTCCTAAATATAGACAACGTAGACAACAGAGTTATTGAGGAATTGTAAAAATAGAAAAAACAGAGGGCAAACAACCCTCTGTTTTTTTGTTACAATTATTAGCGTATATGACGCCTAATTATTCGGGACTTGAAGAATTTATCATAGACTCAGGGATCATTTCTCGGAGTATTTTTGATGCGTATTATGAAGAATCAAAAGCGTCTGGTGTGCCTATAGATGTGATTTTGGTAAACAGAGGTGTCTTAGGTGAAGACGAGATGAGAAAAGCGTGGGCACATGTGATTGGTGTGCCATTTACGCATGTTGATGTTACGTCTGTTGATACAGGAGTGTTCACCGCGCTTCCCGAGCCCATGTCGCGAGCACACAATGCAGTAGTGATTAACAAAGAAGGTCCGGTTATAGAGGTTGCGCTTTTGGATATGAGAGAGTTTGGAGTGATACGAGAGTATTGTGATGAGAGGCATATAGTAGCAAAGCCTCGTTTGGTAAAACGAGACACTCTAAATGGGCTACTTCGTTCGTATCAAGCACATATGAAAGAGGAGTATGGAAAGAAAATCACAGAGTCTATCTCTAAGATGGAAACTGATAAAGAGCTCCAACAAACACCTTCACTAAAAGCGCTATATAAAATAAGTGAGCACAGTGGCCTTGCCGAACTTTTTGGAACACTTCTAGAGCACGCACATATACAAGGTGCTCATGACATACATTTTGATAAGGAGGAGAAGCAGTTTCGGATCAGATATCGGATTGGAATGCATTTATATGATGCAATAAGTCTTCCAAGACATCTTGCTGATGCCTTGTTTGCACACATTAAATATATTGGAGGATTTAACCTTGAAGAAGAGGTGGTACCACAGGAGAAAAAGACTCACATAAACATAAGAGGAAATGAAATGCTGGTGCGTATGGCTACACTTCCTACACATAAAGGAGAAAAGATAACGCTTCATATAACACCTGAGTATTCAAACGGCTTTACTCTGGAGGCACTTGGTTTTGTAGGGAGAACAGTAGAAACGATTCAGTCTGCTTTGAGAAAACCAGGTTTGGTAGTTGTTGGAGGGCCTGTGGGTTCTGGTAAAACAACAACACTCTACACAATGCTTGATATGCTCAATCGTCCTGATAAGGCTGTGTTTACTATAGAGGATTCTGTAGGTTTTGTACTTTCTGGTGTATCTCAGATAGAGACCAACGAAGAGAAGGGTCTCACTATGTCTTCTGGTCTTCGCGCAATACTAAAACAAGACCCTGATGTGATAATGATTGGAGAGATAAGAGATAGAAAGACTCTCGAGCTTGCTCTCTCTGCCGCATCACGAGGCGTTACAGTGCTTGCTGGTATGTATGGAGATTCTGTAGCAGATATTTTGGTTCAAATGCGACACACAGGAGTAGATTCACACTCACTTGCATCAAACCTATCACTCGTGATTGCGAGTCGGCTTGTAGATAAACTCAATGACCCTAAAAAGCGTAGGTATTTGAAAAAAGCAGAGATTATTTCGCTTGAAGCACGAATCAACGCGCCGTCACTAATGAGGCGCCTGCGAAGCGAGGGTGTAATAGGGGAGAAAGACACATTTGAATCAATTCCTTTTTATTTCACAGGAAATAAAGATGTTGAGGCTGGATATAGTGGAAAGGTAGGCATTCATGAAGTAGTTCCAATAACTGGCTCTATAAGAGATGCGATTATTTCTCGTATGTCTAGTGAGAATCTTTCTTCTTGTGTTGAGTCGGAGTATCCATATGGTTTTCGTGAAGACGGAGTATTCAAGGCGATTCAAGGACTTACCTCACTAAATAAGCTACCGTTTTAGATAGTGTTACAATAGATTATGTAATTGATATTTGTTTGAGCGTTACGGCTTAGTTGAATAGTTATAAAAATAAGAAAATTCACATATCACAATTATCAATTTTAAATTTTCATTCAATTTACAATTAAACAATTTTCAAACATTGAACAATTGAGATATTGGAACATTCATTAAAAATTGGAAATTAAAAATTTTAAATTAGAGCGAAGCGAATTATTATGGCAAAGAAAGCTAACAAATTCTTGATCGGAAACTGGAAGATGAACCCTCAGACAGTAGCTGAAGCAGAGAAACTTTTCAAAAAAATAAAACCAACTGCAGTGCGTTTTAAGAATACGCATGTTGTATTGTGCCCGCCTACTATTTTCCTAGGAGATATAGAGCCACTCTATCGTGGAGAAAAGATTTCTTTCGGTGCACAAGATATTTTTTGGGAAATGGATGGTGCATACACAGGAGAAATCTCAGCATCACAGCTTGTGGACGCTGGTGTTTCGTATGTTTTGATAGGGCACTCTGAGAGAAGGGCTCTTGGCGAAGACAATGAGTCTGTAAAGAGAAAGCTAGAAGCAACACTTAGGCACTCACTTACACCGGTTTTGTGTGTTGGTGAGACAAAGCGAGACCATGGTGGCGAATACCTTTCTTTTATTACAGAGCAAATCACGAGCGCTTTTGAAGATATTTCTGTGAAAGATGTTTCTGATGTTGTGATTGCATATGAGCCTGTGTGGGCTATTGGAAAAGATGAAGATGATGCTATGACGGCACACGAGCTTCATCAGATGTCTCTTTTTGTTAGAAAAATACTTACCAATCTATACGACGCAAAGACGGCTCGTAAGGTTTCTGTCATCTATGGTGGTTCTGTGAAGCGTGAAAACGCAGAAGAGCTAATCAGCGAAGGAAATATCGACGGATTTCTTGTAGGAAGCGCATCTTTGGATGCTGAGCATTTTCTTGATATCGGGCGAATAATAGAAAATAGCTAAGGTATGCAAAAAATACCAACAGTTACTGACATAGAAAACGTAGCGGGCAAGCGGGTGCTTGTGCGGATTATGTGCAATGTAGATATAGAAGGAGGAAAGATAGTAGACGACTACCGGCTCAGGCAATCTCTTCATACTGTTAATTACCTAAAAGACAATGGCGCTCGTGTGGTTCTCATATCCCACATTGGAGGAAAAGAGGACACTCTTCGCCCTGTATATGAATATTTTAAAGCACAGTTTGATATATCTTTCGTAGGCGATTGTTTGAGTGAGCATGCTCACTCTCAAATAGAGAAAATGAGTGATGGTGATGTGGTAATGCTTGAAAACACTAGGGCTCATGACGGAGAGATAGCGAACGATTCTGTGTTTGCACAGAAGCTTGCATCACTTGGTGATGTATTTGTGAATGAAGCTTTCTCTGTATCTCATAGACACCATGCATCTATCGTGGGTATTCCAAATTACTTGCCATCATATGCTGGTATATGGTTCGAAAAAGAGATAGAGACACTCAAAGAAGCACTTTCTCCAAAACATCCATTTGTATTTATCGCAGGAGGAGCAAAGCTTGATACAAAGTTGCCACTTCTAGAGAAGTTTTTAGGTATTGCAGACCATGTATTTCTTGGTGGTGCACTTGTGAAGCCTTTGGTAAAGCACATGAATGGAGTGCTCAAAGAAGATGAGCTAAATGACATCGATATTTCATCAATCTCTTCGCATGAGAGGCTTTCTATGCCGAGCGATGTGGTGTGTCTTGCTAGCGATGGTTCTCACCAAACTCACAAAACAAATGAATGGGACGAATCATGTGGTGATGTGGTTGATGTGGGAGAAGTTGCAAGAGAGGATTTGAAAAAACTTATAAAAGAAGCAAAGCTTGTGGTTTGGAATGGACCACTTGGGTGGTATGAAAAAGGATATTATGAAAGTTCTATTGTTTGTGCACAGGCTATAAAAGAAAATAAGGGAGTACATGCTCTTGTGGGTGGAGGAGATACAGTTTCAGTACTTAAAAAACATTCATTTTCTTATGAGGATGCATTTTCATTTATCTCCACTGGAGGAGGGGCGATGCTCTCGTTTCTCACTGACGAAACACTACCTGGTATAGAAGCAATAGCCAAATCTCATCAATAAAAAACAGAATGCAAATGATTTGCATTCTGTTTTTCTAAGGCTTCATTGAGCTACATTTTCGCTCGTATTTTCTCTTGTGTGTCCGAGAAGTCTTCTTTTGAGTACTCTTTGTTGCCGTGCCAATGCTTAAATCCATCTTGTTCAAAGCGAGGAATTATGTGTACATGTAGATGAAATACTTCTTGGCCAGCTTGTGGCTCGTTGTTTATATGAATATTAATACCATCTGCATCAACCGCTTCTTTTATGATAGGTGATAGCATATGAGCCGTTTTCATTACCTTAGAAAAAACATCTGCGGGAATATCTAGGATATTTCTATACTTCTCTTTTGGAACCACAAGTGTGTGACCCTCGTTTACTGGGTTATTGTCTAAAAAGGCAAGAGTATCATCGTCTTCATACACTATATAAGAAGGAATTTCTTTTGAAATGATTTTTTCAAAAATATTGTCTGGGGTTATGTCTGTCATATACACCATTATAGGAAACCTCTGTATAGAAAGGAAGCGGGCGACCACATGTTACAATGGTTGGAACATGGTCCCGTTAGTGCCCGCGACCGTAACTAATATTGGGAATTAAAGATAATATGAAAGGTCTTGAGATAATTATAAAATTTAATTTAAGTCCATATTGTGAAGGTCACGATCTGGCACTAACGGGATGGTAGATAAGTATGTATTTGCAGATCCTGTGTCCTTTGATGCTCTTGAGTCACTCAAAGAGTATCCAGAGATAACACAAAAACTCCTTTCAATAAGAGATATTTCTACAAAAGATGAGGCAGAGCTCTTTTTGTCTCCTGATTATGATGAACACACTCATGACCCACGACTATTAAAGGGAATGGATAGAGCTGTGGAGCGTATTATGAGCGCAATCAAAGACGACGAGCATATCGTCATATTTAGCGACTATGATACAGATGGTATTCCGGGAGCAGTGGTTCTTCATGACTTTTTCAAAAAAGTTGGGTACAAGAATTTTTCAAACTATATTCCACATCGAAACAAAGAAGGGTTTGGGCTCAACATGGGGGCGATAGATGAGTGCAAGGAGAGGGGAGCGGGGCTCATAATCACTATTGATTGTGGTATAGCAAATGCTTCTGAGGTAGCAAAGGCAAATGAATATGGAATAGATGTGATTATTACCGACCACCACCTTCCTCATGGAGATATACCAGAGGCGTATGCGATAGTAAATCCAAAACAAGATGGGTGTGAGTATCCTTTCAAGGAGCTCTGTGGTGCTGCGGTGGTGTTTAAGCTTGTGCAAGCACTAATAATGAAAGGAAAGGAGACTGGATGGCCTGCCATCCGTAGCTTTAGCGAAGGATGGGAAAAATGGATGCTTGATATGGTGGGTGTTGCTACAGTTTCTGACATGGTGCCACTTGTGGGCGAGAATAGAGTGTTTGCAAAGTACGGTTTGCTTGTGCTTCGAAAATCAAAAAGACCTGGATTAAAGCACTTACTCACAATTACTCGTACAAGCCAGAAACATCTTGATGAGGATGATATTGGTTTCACTATTGGTCCACGAATCAACGCTGCTTCACGAATGGATAAGCCAGAGGACGCATTTGTACTTCTTTCTACAACTGACGACGCGCATGCATACACACAAGCAAAGTATCTCGATGGAATAAATAATGAGCGAAAGGGTGTAGTGGCTGGTATGGTGCGACAAGCAAAGAAGACGCTCGAGTCGCGAGAGATTGGAGATGTGGTGGTGATAGGAAACACACACTGGAAACCATCTCTTGCCGGGCTTGTATGCAACTCTTTGGTAGAGCATTTTGGAAAACCTGCATTTGTGTGGGGGAGAGAAGGTGACCACGACATAAAAGGCTCATGTCGTAGTGAAGGAAATACTCACCTAGTAGACCTTATGAGCAATTTGCCCGAAGGAATTTTGCTTGAGTATGGAGGTCATGCATTTTCAGGAGGGTTTTCTGTTACAGATGAGGGTGTGCATGAGCTAGAGAAGCACCTTAACGACTCATATAAAAAAGTTTCAGATAAAGTAGCTGAAAATCTAGTACGAATCGACCACACACTCGCGCTTGATGATGTGAATTGGTCGCTTTATGACGAGATCGAAAAACTATCTCCATTTGGTGTAGGTAATGAAAAGCCATTATTCTTGTTTCAAGAGGTTGCACCTGAACAAGTATCTCACTTTGGTAAAGAAAAAAACCACCTAAAGCTCATTTTTGAAACAGAAAAGGGAATAAAGATAGAGGCGATAGCTTTTTTCAAACAACAAGATTCATTTAATAAAGCATTGGTTGAAGGTAAGCCTGTTGATTTGGTGGCACATATTGAAAAATCTACATTTGGATATAAACCAAGTTTGCGTTTGCGAATTGTTGATATTTTATAATAAATTTAAAAACCCCGAGATGCTTAACATCTCGGGGTTTTGTTTTGAACTAACATGTATAGAATCGCCACACGGCTTTGATAAGAATCTCCTTTTCAATGTCGCGCGAACTACTCGCTTTTTGTATAAGCACAAGCAGCTCATCTTTTGAGTTGACTAGCTGACACCACCTTGAAAGGAAGAATTTTCTGAGACTCCAGAATTTATAGCTGTACTCTGTAAAAAATTTCTCAGCTTCTTCCTGTGTCTCAATGAATGTACAAAACTTTTCTAAAGCGATTTCTTGAGCTTTTGTGCCAAAGGGAAGTTTGCTATAAAGTTCCCAAGCTTCCTCTTTGGTTTTTATTTTGGCAACTTCGTTTTCAACGAGGTTTTGCAGTATATATAAGCGTGTTCTTTGGTCTGCGCTACCATAATCAGTGGTTTCTTGTACCAAAGCAATAGCTTCATCAACTGTTCCGACACCTTCATATTTTTGGATATCTGGATGGATATCCAATGTTCTGGCTATTAGGTCTCTAGAGAAGCCTGTTTCTTCAACCATTTTCTCAAGATCTAACTCTATAGTCGTTGGATGCATCTCTTCGCCCTTTTTGTTAGTGTTCTGTTCTGATTCCAAAGTATAGAATATCAAACCTTTGTCAATAGCAATTTAGATAAGAGTATAAAAAATTATTGATATACTGTAGGTTATATGAATCCCGTAGTATAAATTAGTTCGTTGGGAAAGTATTTACTTTCCCAACAGATTACTAATTCTATTATGGGCAATGAGTACTATAATTAATATATAGTCGGAGTCATTTTATTATAATCAAACTAATTTTTTACTACGGGATGAATATAAAAATTACAATTTTTACCGACGGTGCATCAAAAGGAAACCCTGGTCCTGGTGGTTGGGGGGCTGTGGTGGCTGACAATGAGCGTGTGGTAGAGCTTGGCGGACACGAGGAGAACACAACAAACAACAGAATGGAGATGATGGCGATTTATGAAGCGCTTTCACATGTTGTTAGAAACTACTCCGACACACAAAACCTCTCAATTCATGTTCTTTCTGACTCCACATACTCTGTAAAAGGAATTACACAGTGGGTTGATGGCTGGATTTCACGAGGGTGGGTAACAGCAAGCAAAGATCCAGTACAGAACAGAGATCTTTGGGAGAAAATGCACGATGTAGTACAAGGGCTCTCAATTAAGTGGACTATTTTGCCAGGACACTCAGGTATTCCTGGGAATGAAAGAGCAGATGATATAGCTAGTACTTATGGAGATGGAAACAATCCTGATTTGTTTGTAGGTGCGCGTTCAGAATATGGTGTAGATATTGCGAGCACACAGGTAGACGAAGCACTTTTAAAGGCAAAGAAAGAAAAAAAGAAGCGAAGTGGAGCAAAAGCATACTCATACCTTTCGTTGATTGATGGTGTTCTCAGACGACACGATAATTGGGCAGAGTGTCAAGCTCGAGTAGAAGGAAAATCTGGCGCACGATTTAAAAAGTCTCTTGATGCACAGGAAGAGAAAGAGATTATAGAGTCTTGGGGTAAAACAATTGATGATATCCAAAGCTAATATAAGAAACATTTTATGGTATGCGGGAATACTCGCATTTTTAATGGGCGTCTTTGTGCGCTCATTTTTTGTACTTAATATTTTTGTAATGAGTTTTGTGGCTCTTGTGTGTTTGGTGGTGATACTGGGGATGTATATCTTTAAAGAAAGTAGTCCGTGGGCGATACTTTTTGTGGTTGTAATACTTTTATTCTCCTTTGGTGTGGCTCGGTTTCATTTTGCATATGAGACACCAATTCGCAGTTTTTATGATAAAGAGCTTGGGCAAGAGGTGGTGATTGAGGGCGTTATAAAAAAAGAGCCAAAGAAAAGTGATACTACGACTCATTTGAAAATATATACAGACGAGGGGGTTGGGGTGATTGCATTTGCTGAGCATTATCCTGTGTATGAATATGGAGATAGGGTTCGAGTGTCCGGTGAGCTTGTCAGACCAGAGTCTTTTGTAACAGATACAGGGAGAGGGTTTGATTATGTATCTTTTCTAGAGAAAGACGGGATTTATTATCAAATGTTTAGGCCTCAGGTGGAGCTTCTGGAGCATGGAGAAGGAAATTGGTTGGTAGAGAAGCTTTTGTGGGTGAAAAATAAGTTTGTTTCTTCTGTGTCATCTGTATTACAAGAGCCATATAGTGCTCTGGTCTCGGGTATTACAGTAGGAAAAGAAGAATCACTTGGTGACGAGCTCGAGAGAGAGTTTAGGCGAACGGGGATTATTCATATTGTGGTTCTTTCGGGGTACAACGTGACTATTGTTTCAGAGTTTTTCATGAGAGTGTTTGCTTTTTTGCCTTTTGTGGCTCGGAGCATTCTTGGTGGTACTGCAATACTTTTGTTTATGCTTCTCACGGGTGCCTCTGCAACTATTGTGCGTGCATCTATTATGGCTGTTTTGGTTATTGTTGCTCGGATTACAGGGCGCGTGAGCGATATGATCAGGCTCTTGATGATAGCAGGAGTTGCGATGGTGATTCACAACCCTTATATACTTGCTTTTGATCCATCGTTTCAGCTTTCTTTCTTGGCAACACTCGGACTTATATATGTAGCACCTCTTTTAGAGAAGAAGTTTGCTCTGGTACCAACAAAATGGGGGATACGAGAGTTTGCAGTGGCCACAATCGCCACACAGATATTTGTGCTACCGCTACTTTTGTACATGACAGGAGAATTTTCAGTAGTATCTGTGGTGGTGAATATGCTCGTGCTTCCTTTTATTCCTTTGGCGATGTTTGGAGGACTTTTGGTGGGAGTGTTTGGATTTTTCTCACGAGCACTTGGTCTGGTGGTGGGGTATGGGGAGTTTGTACTACTTAAATATGTGTTTGGGGTGGTGCACTTTTTCTCGGAGTTACCCTTTGCGACACTGTCTCTTCCACAAGTTTCGTTTTGGATGGTGGTACTTTTGTATTGTATTTATGCTGGAGTTTTGGTGTATATAAATAAAAAAGAAAAACCCGACATCTCACTACTGAAATAGTGTGATGTCGGGCTTCGGATCTGTGACCACAATCTTTTAGCAGGTTGTTTTAGAGCCGTATCTAAAAGTGCAATCTACCTCAATGTCTGCCGGAGTTACTCCTTTAACTCGGACAAATATAGTATTCCAAAGATCTCCATCATATGAATAGCTGTTACCAGTGATAATAAGTATTGTTCCGCTTGAGTTTATGGAATATATACCATTTCGGTTTTCATACTGGTAGTTTTGGGCATCAATTCCAGGATGGACCCCCACTTCACCCACAGTATAGCCGAGTTTTTCAAAATCAAGTCCAGTCCATCCCCCTACAGATTCACCGTCACCAAACACAGATGATTGTCGTTTCCACGCTTGAGCATCAAGTGCAATATGCGTTGCATCTTCAACCATCTGATCAACGTTGTGCTGGTCTTTATTTTTTTCGCCTGCTTGGATTCCTACTACTACCGTCAAAAAAACGATAACGATTCCAAGCGCAAGAAGGAGCAACTGCTGTTGTCCTAAGCTTTGTTCTGAATGTGGCATTTGTTTGACCTTTTTGTTTAAAGTACACGAATTAGAAACACTATATGAGCACAAAGGAGTATTGTCAATAAAAAGAACAGCCCGTGATTACTAGCGTAATCACGGGCTGTGAAAGTTGAGAGAAGTTTTTACCCTTACGGGTTAACACTCACCTCAATTTCATCGGAGATCACTGCACCGTCGTTGCCGGCCGTTTTTGGGGTTGCGGCCATTACTCGCTTGTCCCATTTATTTCCGGCAGGCTTCATGGTCAGTTCTCTCGATAGCATGCTGTCGATAGGGAGCATTCCTGCTCCGGTGAACAGCATGTCGTCCTCCTGACCTTCAGTGGTCTCGACCCAGACTCTCCACGCTGGAATGCTGTCCAGAATGGCGAATTTTTCAGTCGAGTTCGGCAGATTCAGGCTAATGATGGCGGTGCCAGTGAGGTTGCTCACATACACCTTTTCTACCGAACAAACGGTATGGCCATCGAGTCGGCTGTTTACATGCTCTTCCACTTCATTTGAGGTCAAGCATGTGTCCCACCCACACTCGACCCAGTCACTGGGAAGTGTGTGCTTGTGGGTTTCGGGAGGGTTTTGCAAAAAGTGTTTGAGTCGTCTTTGGGTTTTTGAAACCTCGACTTCTGCTTCTTTTTTCAAATCCTCCTGATGCCTTGCTTCGATCTCTGCTTTTTGCATCCGTTCTGTTACATCCAAATGCGTTTTCTGCAGGTCGCTGTGTCGGGTACGCTCTGCTGAGAGTGTCTTCCATGCCCCGCTTTCATTTGAGCGAAGAGTGGAAATCCACATTATCAAAATGACGCAGACCAACAGAACAAGACCGAGCAGGATCTCTGCTCTTGAATATCGAGCACCCGGCACACCTTCGATTTTCGACTCAGTTGTTTGAGCCGATTCCGCCGGAGTGCCAGAGCTGTCAGGAGTGAAAGTAATAGCATTTTCCGGTAGGGTTTGTGCCAAGAAAAGTGAAAGGTCCAAAGGTTTCCCTTCGGCAACCCACTCTTCGAGTCGGTGCTGAAGCGCGTAGTGTTCTACCAGGTGCTCTGCATAGAGCCAAAGATAGTCACCCTCTTCTGCGATTTTTCCACCGTCAGGTAGAAGAATCGAGTCTCCAATATAGATGAGATCTACATCGTCCAGGTTTTCGTCGTTTGCTTCTACGACTTCCACCCAGATTTGACGCACCAGCTGATCTTCATCCATCACCGAAGTGGTGGGGGAGGATTGGCCGTTTGCCTCGTTTCCCATCATGAGAATGATTGCCATAACGAATATGGCAATAAACCATTTCAGGTAAGTGGTGACAACATTGAAGTTGTCTTGGGCTGAGTTTTTCATGAGTAACCTCGTGGGGTTGTAAGGTTCAAGTAGTTCCTATATATATTATAACATGTTTTATACCTATTTGTCAATATATGAAGAAAACCCGATTCCGTAAGGAATCGGGTTTCAAGTTGGTCTTGATGTCATGCTGCAGGGAGCAGTTTCTTTGCTTCGTCTTTTTCAAAAGCAGCGATAACGAAGTAGTTTCCTGCTCGATGAATATCGAGGACCTTATTTGGAAACAAGTCCCAAGCAAGATCAACTGCCGCATTCACAAGCTGTATTGGGCTAAAGTTGCCCGTGTGAGAAAAGATACTTCTTTCCCATGCGATAGCTCCGCCTGGGACTGTGCGTATGTACCTTTCTAGGTATTCATGCGCGCTGAGCTTCCTGTTCTCCATTTTATTCACAGCGGGTTGAGTGATACTTCCAGCTGGAATTATACCACTTTTACTCGCTTAGTCAACTATTGTTGTGTATTTTCAAACCACCCTTCAACTACAGACCAGTTTATTGCATTGAGATACGCCTCTACATACGCTCCGCGCCCTGTGGTGTCATGGTCTATCATGTACGCGTGTTCCCAACAATCAAGAGCTACAAGTATCTGAGTATCAGAGAGCATTCCTAGATGATGCTCATCCACCCATGCAAAATTGAAATCATCAACAGCTTTGTCATATACAAACATTACCCATCCAGAACCCCGAGTACCTGACATAAACTTCATTACATTTACAAGTTCTTCAAAGTCACCCCACTCTGCGATTTTCTTTCCTAGTGCACTTTCAGTGTTGGGTGCCTGTGGACCTCCTTCGAGTGCTCCAAAGTAGTATTCGTGGTTTCGCATTCCATTAAACTCAAAACCGTATCGTCTCCAAAGCTCTTTCATTGCGTACTCTCTTGCACCCATGTCTTTTGGAAGTGCTTGGGTTGTTTTGGAAATGGTGTTTACGTGTTTTACATACCCTTCATAGAGTTTGATATGCGCATCTATTTGCTCTTTTGAGATTCCCTCTATTGTAGGGATGTTAAATTGTTTTGCTTGGTATTCGTGCATAGTGTTCTCTTAGTTTCTAATGTATGGGTATTGTAACACGCGGTACAATACAGGTATGAAATACCGACAGCATATTCTCACAGGTCTCGTTTTTGCTCTACTGCTTTTTAATGTATATCTATTTTCTTATGGTGATGTTGGTGAGCTTTCGGTCTCATTTCTTGATGTGGGGCAGGGCGACGCTGTATTTATAGAATCCCCAAATGGCACTCAAGTGCTTGTGGATGGCGGATATGGTTCCGCGGTGTTGCGCGAGCTCTCGTCTGTTATGGATTTTACTGACAATACTATTGATATGGTGGTGGCCACACATCCTGATGCAGACCATATAGGAGGTCTTCCAGAAGTTTTTGAGCGCTTTAGGGTGGATACATATATGCATCCAGACATAGATGCAACCACACAAACATATAGAGAGCTTGTGAGTCGTATAGAAAAAGAAGGCTCGAGCGTGCTTGTGGCTCGGCGTGAGATGCTCGTAGATATAGGTGGTGGTGCGTATATGGTGGTTTTGTTTCCAGACAGGGATGTATCGAGAGGAGATGCAAATGATGGCTCTGTTATTTTAAAGGTCGTATATGGAGATACATCTTTTCTGCTCACGGGAGATGCGGGCTCTTCCGTGGAAGAGTATTTGGTAGGTATGGATAGTGAGTATTTGGATGTTGATGTGTTAAAGGCAGGGCACCATGGGTCAAAAACTTCTTCGTCTGAGGTGTTTATAGAAATGACGACACCAGAGTATGTGGTGATATCAGCTGGAGAAGACAACAGATACGGCCACCCACACCAAGAAGTACTAGATGTGCTGGGAGAAAGTGGTGCTGTGGTACTTGGCACATATGAAGAAGGGAAGATTGAGTTTATAAGTGATGGAAAGCAAGTACGCAAAAAATAACACCCTCTTGTGAGGGTGTTTTCTTAGATCAATCCGGCTTTTTTGAGTGTTTCGTATGCTCCGTTTTTTTGGATTGTTTTGATTGCTTTGGTTGAGAGTGTTACAGATACAGTCTTGTCGATCTCAGGTACATAAATTTTCTTTCGCTTTAGGTTCGGCTTTCGAAGTCGTTTTCCGGTAGGGTTAAACTGCGTCGCACGTGTGCGGTTTGAATATCCTCCTCCCATTCGGGACTTCTTTCCTGTTATTTGACAAACTTTAGCCATAATTTTTTGCAAAACTTTACCTGCGTGTCCCGTAGTGAAGCGAAGCTTCTACTACTGGGATGATTTGATCCCGATTAGAAGATTTTGAAAAAATCTCTAACGGGACAAGCACTGTCTTGCCATAACTTTTATTTAAGTGCTCGTATGTTACCATTAAACCAATAATTTGCAACACAGACAGCACTAACACTATTTTGTAAAGTAATATCTATGTTTAGTATTTCAATTGTATTCTCAATTCTCGTTCTCATACTCTCTGTAGTAATCCATGAAGTAGCTCATGGGTATGCTGCTAATTGGCTAGGTGACCCAACCGCAAAGCTTCAAGGGCGCCTTTCTATGAATCCTATAAAACACATTGATATGACGGGTTCTGTCATCGTGCCTGCTATTACATATATGTTAGGAGGGTTTATTTTCGGATGGGCAAAGCCAGTACCATACAATCCATATAATATATCTCACAAATGGGGCGATGCTATCGTCGCTGGGGCAGGTCCTGTATCAAACCTATTGGTTGCGCTTATATTCGGTATCGTACTTCGCCTAAACACTTCATACTTATTTCTCTCAGAGACCGCTATACTGCTTATTGCTAGCATTGTGATGATTAATATTGTACTTGCTATATTTAATCTCGTTCCTATTCCGCCACTTGATGGTTCAAAGATTTTGGCAAACATAATACCGGCCCGATATATGGTGTGGATGCAGGCGCTTCAACGCTATTGGGTGTTCATTCTCGTCTTCTTTGTACTGTTTTTGTGGAGACTGATTTTCCCAATCGTTACTTTTCTATTTAAACTCTTCACAGGGCTTGCACTTTAGCGGTAATACTGGTAGATTATGCGTACTTAACTCTTGTGAAGTGGACAAGACCCGCACACATTTTTGCTACGCAAAACTGAGGCGGGTAAATGTTTGCTAAACTCACTTTGTTCGTTAAGGAAGCATTTAAATTATGCCAACAGTAAATCAACTTGTAAGAAAAGGAAGAAAGAAACAAGTACGCAAGCCAAAAGCGGTTGCGCTTCTTCGTGGTTTCAATGCTATTAAGAACAAGCCAACAGAGTACGCGTCTCCATTCAAGCGAGGTGTGTGTGTGAAGGTTACAACAAAGACTCCTAAAAAGCCTAACTCAGCGATTCGAAAGATTGCTCGTGTACGACTTACCAACGGAATGGAGGTAACTGCATATATTCCAGGTATGGGACACAATCTCCAAGAGCACTCAGTGGTTCTTGTGCGAGGAGGACGAGTAAAGGATATTGGTGTTCGATATACAGTAGTACGAGGAAAGCTCGATGCAACTGGTGTAGACGGGCGAAAGAAAGGACGATCACGATATGGTGCTAAAAAGCCTAAGGGTAATTAATATTTATGCGACGACCACTTACTAAAAAACACATAATCCGACCTGATTTTCGATACAACTCAGAGAAGGTAGAGAAATTCATCAACCACATCATGCTTGATGGAAAGAAAGACACTGCACGAAAGGTTCTATATGATGCATTTGATATCATCAAAGAAAAGGAGAACACAGATCCACTTGAGCTATTTAATACAGCGCTTGAAAATGTAGAGCCACAAATGGAGGTGCGCTCACGACGAATCGGAGGTGCAAACTACCAAGTACCACGACCAGTAAATCAAAAGCGACGACACTTCCTTGCTATGAGCTGGATTATCAAAGCAGCTCGTTCTCGAAAGGGAAGCACTATGGCAAAGCATCTTGCAGAAGAGCTAATCCTCGCATCAAAAGAAGAAGGAGAAGCATTCAAGAAAAAAGAGAATACTCACAAGATGGCAGAAGCCAACAAAGCATTCGCACACTTCTCTTGGTAAAAGACCGGCATTGCCGGTTTTTTGTTTACCCTGCTTGCGAAAACACCTATATACTGTACAATCACTACCATTAAGGCAGATGGCCTCCGCAACGGGGCTTTTTTAAATAATTATTACGTTAATCAATTAATATTATGAGTAGAGACTATCCACTAGAGAAAGTGCGAAACTTTGGAATCATCGCCCACATTGATGCGGGTAAAACAACTGTGTCTGAGCGAATCCTTTTCTATACTGGTATTTCTCACAAAATCGGTGAGGTGCATGAAGGAGAGGCGACTATGGACTGGATGGAGCAGGAGCGAGAGCGAGGTATTACCATTACATCTGCCGCTACTACTACATTTTGGATGCCAACATATGATCCAACTAACGAAGATCTAAAACATCGATTCAACATTATCGATACACCAGGCCACGTAGACTTTACCGCAGAGGTAGAGCGTTCACTTAAGGTACTCGACGGAGGAGTTGTGGTATTTGATGGTGTGGCAGGAGTAGAGCCACAGTCAGAAACAGTTTGGCGACAAGCAGACAAGTACCGAGTGCCACGAATGTGTTTCATCAACAAGCTCGACCGAACAGGAGCAAGTTTTGAGCGAAGCTTCCAAAGCATTCTTGATCGACTTACAAAAAATGCCGTGCGAGCACAGCTTCCAATCGGTGAAGAGGGAAATCACGAAGGCGTGGTAGATCTTCTTACTCGAAAAGCATTCCGATTCACAGGAGCTATGGGAGAAGTGATTGAAGAAGGAGAGGTTCCAGAGAATATGAAGAGTGATGTAGAGACATATCGAGGAGAGCTTATCGAGAAAATCGTAGAGCAAGACGAGGATGCCATGAATGCATACCTTGAAGGAAACGAGCCAGAGCTTGCTACTTTGAAAAAACTACTTCGAAAGGGAGTGATTGCGAACGAGATTGTGCCTGTATACACAGGGTCAGCACTTAAAAACAAAGGAACACAACTTCTTTTGGACGCAGTGGTAGACTATCTTCCATCACCAATCGATGTTCCTCCTATTAAAGGAACAAACCCAGATACAGATGAGGCAGAAGAGCGAAAATCAAGCGACGATGAGCCATTTGCAGCTCTTGCTTTCAAGCTTCAAACAGACCCATATGTAGGACAGCTTACATGGTTCCGAGTATATTCAGGAACAGTAGAGGCTGGTTCATATGTATACAACTCTTCAACAGGTACAAAAGAGCGTGTTGGGCGAATTGTGCGAATGCACTCAAACTCACGAGAGGAGGTAAAGAAGGTATACGCAGGAGAGATTGCTGCTGCAGTAGGACTTAAAGATACAAAAACATCAGACACACTTTGTGATGAGGAGCACCCAATCATTCTTGAGAAGATCGAGTTTGCAGAGCCAGTGGTATCTATGCGAATTGAGCCAAAGACAAAGGCTGACCAAGAGAAGATGGGACTTGCACTCAAGAAACTTTCAGACGAGGATCCAACATTCCGAGTTTCAACAGACCAAGAAACACTTGAAACTATTATTTCAGGAATGGGAGAGCTTCACCTTGAGATTTTGGTAGACCGAATGAAGCGAGAGTTCAATGTAGAAGCATCTACAGGACAACCACAAGTATCATATCGAGAAACTATCCAAGGAAATGCAGAAGCAGAACACAAATATATCAAGCAAACAGGAGGTAAGGGTCAATATGGTCACGTGAAGATCAAGATTGGACCAATGGACTTGGATGTTGATGCCGAGAACCTTCCAAAGAATGTAAAACGAGAGGAGGGATTCGAGTTTGTAAACAATATTAAGGGAGGTGTTATTCCTCAGGAGTATATCCCTGCTGTACAGAAGGGAATCAAGGAAGCAATGGATCGAGGTATTCTTGCCGGGTACAAGATGGTGAACGTATCAGCAGACCTATATGATGGTACATATCACGAGGTAGACTCATCAGAGATTGCCTTCAAGATTGCTGCATCACAAGCATTCCAAGAAGCTGCAAAGGCAGCGCGACCAGTACTTCTAGAGCCCATGATGAAAGTAGAGGTAGTAGTACCAGAGGAGTTCATGGGAGATGTAACTGGAAACCTATCAAGTAAGCGAGGATTGGTAGAGAGTACCGAGACACGAGGAGGGCTCAAAGCAATTCATGCAAAGGTTCCACTATCAGAGATGTTTGGATATACAACATCACTCCGGTCAATGACTTCAGGACGAGGTACAATGACAATGGAATTTGACCACTATGCGGTAGTGCCAGAAAATGTTGCTCAAGAAATTATTTCAAAGAGATCATAAATATTAGAGAACGCGTGCCCCGTATTGAAGCCCTGCCTGCCGGCAGGCAGGGAAGCTTCTAGTATCGGGGTGGCACAAGAGATTATCTCTTCACGAAAATAATAATCTATTTAAAAAATCAACGGCTCACTAATGATCCGTTGATTTTTTGTTGACAAAAATTTGGATATTGTTAGCGTAGTATATAGACATATCTTGTTCCACCCACATAAAGATACGGTGTTTATATGAAAACCCGCATACATGAAGCAGAAGATGACGGCTCAATCGCCGCTGCGGTGAGAGAGAAGCGCTCAGACCAGCTTACTTCTCGTCCTGAAATGAAAGAAGAAGGCTTTTCTCCTTTAGGAGAAAAAGGAAGAAGGATAAAACCCTCAACTCTTTCTCCTGATTTCAGGGTTGATTCCAGTCTTTCTCCTCGCGAGACGCCCTCGATTCATCCTACTCGAGGACGAAGCGATTGACACCTTTTTGCACATTACAGCACCCTGTTCACACAGGGTGCTTTTTTCTTCGTTTTTTGTTTGACAGTAAGCATATTTTGTATATACTACTCTCTACATGTTTCGATTAAACACAAGACCAAAAAGAGCGCGGTAACAGCAGCACATTTTGTGTGCACTGAGAGACCCGCTCGATGCGGGCTTTTTTAATCGGAAAATGGGGTGTAGTTTGACAGAAGAATACTCAGCATAACCAAATAAGGTGTGGTTATGTTGAATGTGTGTATTGGTATTTTATGTATCGATACACCGACAGAATCAGACTTTGAATCTGAAAAGATTCAAGATCAAATTACAAATTTTCGAATTTGTATGTAGGTAATTTATTGCAATTGTTGTGGTTTATACATTTCCACTTAGGAAATGTCAACAAGGGCGTATGGTGGATGCCTTGACTCTAAGAAACGATGAAGGACGTGGCATGGCTGCGATAAGCTTCGGTTAGGTGCCTAGCAACCGTTTATCCGGAGATTTCCGAATGGGGAAACCCAATCGAGTAAACCTCGATTACTCTTTGTTCTAAGGACGAGGAGGGTAGACCTGGGGAACTGAAACATCTAAGTACCCAGAGGAAAAGAAAACAAGTCTGCAGATGCAGAAACATTCCCGTAGTAGCGGCGAGCGAAATGGGAAGAGCCCAAACCGGTCGTGCCTCATTGCACTCGGCACAATTCTCAATTTACAATTCTCAATTTTCATTCAAGTATCAATGAAGCAATTTTCAAACATTGTGACATTGAAACATTTAAAATTGTTTGGAAATTAGAAATTAAAAATTGGAAATTGGAGCGTCGAGCGTAGCGAGGTGCGACCGGGGTTGTAGGGCACACGTGTCGATTTTATATTGAGGAAAGTTACAAAAATATGTGTTAGTCGAATTAGCTGGAAAGCTAAACCCAAGGAGGTGATAGTCCTGTAGACGAAAATGCATATTCTTTCTTGCGTGTGTTCCTGAGTACCCCGAGACATGAATAGCTTGGGGGAATCTACCAGTACTGACTGGTAAGGCTAAATATTCTTAGAGATCGATAGTGAACTAGTACCGTGAGGGAAAGGTGAAAAGTACCCCGGAGAGGGGAGTGAAATAGACCTGAAACCATATGTCTACAAGGAGTAGAAGAGGACTTGTTCCTCGACTGCGTTCCTATTGAAGAATGAGCCAACGAGTCTATATATACGGCAAAGCTAAGGCCTTTTCGGCTGGAGCTGTAGGGAAACCGAGTGTGAATAGCGCGTCTAGTCGTGTGTATAGGACCCGAAACCAAGTGAGCTACCCATGGCCAGGGTGAAACCTTGTCGAAAGACAGGTGGAGGCCCGAACCGGTTGACCGTGCGACTTCATCGGATGAGCTGTGGGTAGGAGTGAAAAGCTAATCGAACTTGGTAATAGCTGGTTCTCTCCGAAATATATTTAGGTATAGCCTCGTGTGTTCCCTTTGGGGGTAGAGCACTGGAAGGTTTGGATAGGGGGAAACCTCACCACACCTACCAAACTCCGAATACCAAAGGTTAAAAACACGGGAGTCAGAACGCGGGGGCTAAGCTCCGCTGTTCTAAAGGGAAACAGCCCAGATCTCAAGTTAAGGTCCCTAAATTCATACTCAGTGCACTTAAGGAGGTGAAATTTCTCAGACAATGAGGAGGTTGGCTTAGAAGCAGCCATCCTTTAAAGATAGCGTAACAGCTCACTCATTCAGAGAATTTGCGCCGCAGATAATCGGGGCTAAGTATGATACCGACACTGAGAATTTATTACTTCTTCGGAAGTAATGAGTGGTAGGAGAGCGTTCCATTCGCGCTGAAGGGAAAGGGGTGACCCATCCTGGAGCGTATGGAAGTGAGAATGTTGGCACGAGTAACCGCAACGCGGGTTAAATCCCCGCGCGCCGAAAGATCAAGGTTTCCTTCGCGATGTTAATCAACGAAGGGTTAGTCGGACCTAAGCCGATGGCGAACGCCGGAGGCGATGGACACACGGTTAATATTCCGTGACTCGAATTATTTTCGATGGGGTGACGGAGTGTTGTATCTAGAGCGTGCTATTGGATGTACGTTTGGTACATGAGGAAGCTTGTTAGGAAAATCCGGCAAGCAATATTCCGAGTGTATTGGAGAACTGAAGCTTCGGTGGATGGAATTCTAGAGAGCACACTTCCAAGAAAAGCCTCTAAGGTTAGGATAGTTCGAACCGTACCGCAAACCGACACAGGTGATCAGGTCGAGAAGACCAAGGCGAACGAGTGAGTTTTCCTCAAGGAACTCGGCAAAAAAGCAACCGTAACTTAGGGATAAGGTTTGCCCCTCATCACTTTGGATGTTTCCAAGGTGTGAGAGAGTTATATTGAGAAATAAATTAAAAAAGAGACAAAACCCAATAAATAATATGGACTCTTCATTACAGATGATACGAAGTATCTAAAGTGATGGGGGGCCGCAGCGAAAGTACCCCTGGCGACTGTTTATCAAAAACACAGCTTCCTGCGAACTCGTAAGAGGATGTATAGGAGGTGACGCCTGACCAATGCCAGAAGGTTAAATACGGACGGTGTAATGACTTTTGTCGTTATGCTGGGCTGTACAAGCCCTGGTCAATGTCGGCGGTAACTATAACCGTCTTAAAGTAGCGTAATTCCTTGTCGGGTAAGTTCCGACGTGCACGAATGGCGTAACGACTGGGGGACTGTCTCGAGGAATAGCTCGGTGAAAATGCAATACCGGTAAAGACGCCGGTTACCTGCAGCGGGACGAAAAGACCCCAGGAGCTTTACTGTAGCTTCATATTGGGGCTATATGGTGCATGCGCAGCATAGATGGGAGACTTTGAGACTCACATTTCGGTGTGAGAGGAGTCGTCAGTGAGATACCATCCTTGTACTGTATAGTCTCTAACCATAGCGGCAAAAACGATATGGGACATTGTGTGGCAGACAGTTTGAGTGGGGCGCTCCCCTCCTAAAGAGTAACGGAGGGGTCTAAAGGTCAGCTAGGCGCGAATGGAAACCGTGCCGATAGTGTAATGGCATAAGCTGGCTTAACTGCGAGACGTACGTGTCGAGCAGGTACGAAAGTAGAGCATAGTGAACCGAAGGTTTCCTTTAGATGGAGCCTGAGATTACCGGATAAAAGCTACCCTGGGGATAACAGGCTGGTACCGCCTAAGCGTCCAGAGCGACGGCGGTGTTCGGCACCTCGATGTCGGCTCACCTTATCCTGGAGCTGGAGAAGGTTCCAAGGGTTTGGCTGTTCGCCAATTAAAAAGGTACGCGAGCTGGGTTCAGACCGTCGAGCACTCAATATATTTGAGTACTCGACCAATCTGAATCCGGAACGAGGGCATGTTATTTTTTCAAGCGAGGATTGACATAAAAATTTATTTTTATGATCTCCGAGCGAAGTAAAAATATTAATTTTGGTTACAAAATTAATATTCATCCAATTTCAAATTTTTTCGTTCTAGTGATAGAGAATTATGACAACACGTTTGCATAATTCAAAAAAGACAATCAAATCACGGCGGTCCTAAACATTTTTAAAGTGTTTAGAGAAAAAGTTAACTTATATCGGTGAAATCCTAATGGGACAACACCGAGGGAAGTAGAAACACCCGTAGAGACTAAACGTTAACCTCGAAAGAGAAGCTATAGTCCAATGCACTTAGTAATAAGTGATATCATGCGTGAGACAGGTTGGTCTCCTATCTGCTGCAGGCGTCGATTCTTGAGAAGATTTGCCCCTAGTACGAGAGGACCGGGGTGAACTGACCTCTGGTGTACCAGTTGTCGTGCCAACGGCATTGCTGGGTAGCTATGTTGGGAATGGATAACCGCTGAAAGCATCTAAGCGGGAAGCCAACTTCAAGATTAGGAATCATTTGAGACCCCTAGGAGATGACTAGGTGATAGGCTCTACGTGGAAGTACAGCAATGTATTGAGCGGTGGAGTACTAATTCGTCGAGACATGTCTTAAGTGGAAATGTGCGAAGCACGCCTGCCTAACGGTAGGCATGCAATTGCTATAATAAATTTCTTACCTACAACCTCATTCTACTCCCCGTGGAATGAGGTTGTAGGTTGGAAAGCCTATAGAGTTTGAATATTTTGTGTTGGTGATTCACCGCTGTGGTCACACCCGTTCTCATTCCGAACACGGAAGTTAAGCGCAGTAGGGCCGATGGTAGTCCTTTTGGGCGAGAGTAGGTCGTCGCCAGCACAAAGTATTCAAGCAAAATTAAGCGGATGTAGCCCTGCCTGACGGCAGGCAGGTCAGTGGTAGAGTGAGAAGCTCCAATGGAGCTTCGCAAGACCTTCTTCTAGGCTTTTACGAGCCAAGCGAAGTAAAAGACTGAAAAGGTGTACAGCTCCTGTAAGGAGACGCATTGCCACGTAGGAGGTCGTAAGTTCGAATCTTGCTATCCGCTCGAAAGCCCAAGTATGAAAATACTTGGGCTTGTTTTTTGTTTAGGGCATAAAATGCTATATACTATTTAGTATGACATGGGCAGGTAAAAGACAGCTTTTTACCATTACCGCAATTATTGGTGTTGTGGTTCTTTTTTTCATTCTTTCAAATGTGTTTGGAGGTGATGAGGAAGGGTGTTTTGATGGAATACAAAACCTTGGTGAAGAAGGGATTGATTGTGGTGGATCATGTTTGGCGGTGTGTCAGGATGACGCACTTGATGTGGCTATTTTGTGGTCTCGTGTAGTTCCAGTAATAGATGATGTATATACAGCTGTTGCGTTGGTAGAAAATCCAAACACTTCATACACGGCATATGATGTTCCTTATACATTCAAGCTATATGATAGTGAAAATATTTTAGTATATGAAAGAAAGGGAAGCGGTACTATTCCATCAGGCGAGACATTTCCATTTTTTGAGACAGCAATCCGCACCCAAGAGCGAACACCTGTAAGAGCTACTTTTGAATTTAGAGAATTACCATTTTGGGAGAGAGATACTGATGTAGTTGATTTTGAAATAACATCAAAAATATATACAGAGGATGAGGGGGCGCCACGTCTGACAGCACTTGTTAGAAACCCAAGCATCACGCGAGTAGAAGATGTTTCTTTTGTTGCATTACTGTTTGATATATCTGGAAATCTTGTAAATGCCTCACGCTCAGTAGTGTCTGTATTTGAGCCCGAGAAAACAGAAACAATTATATTTACATGGCCACAAGCGTTTGGTGTTGATATTTCTCGAGTAGAGGTAATAGAGTCTTCTTTTAAGCGCTAAAACAAATATGATGAGGCGCCTCGGAACATATACGCAGGGGATCGACTGGTTTCTTCTGTTAGCTATTGTGCCTCTTTTAGGGGCTGGGCTTGTAACAATGCACTCCTTTGTAGGGGAGAGTGCTTTTTTCTCACGACAGCTTATATGGATCGCGATATCTTTGTGTGTTTTCTTTGGTCTGAGCTTTTTTGATTATAGATTTCTTAGAAAGACACATGTGGTGGTGGGGCTTTTCGGTATCATTGTTGCCGCACTTTTTGCACTATTTGTTCTTGGAGAAGTATTTTCAGGTGCTCAGAGCTGGTTTGATTTTGGTGCATTCTCTTTCCAGCCATCTGACCCCGCCAAGATTGTTTTGATTATTGTATTAGCAAAGTATTTTTCTCGCAGACATGAGGAGATTGCAAACTGGAGACACATTCTTATCTCAGGAGGATATGCATTTGTAGTATTTTTACTTGTATTTCTTCAGCCTGACTTTGGTTCTGCGATTATTCTTTTCTTGATTTGGTTTGGTATGGTGCTTGCATCTGGTATTCCTAAAAAGCATTTAATGACAGTGGCACTTGTGGGGGTGGTGGCTTTTGGTTTGTTGTGGACTTTTGCATTCGCAGACTATCAAAAGGCTCGTATTAATACATTCTTGCATCCACTTGCAGATGTTTCTGGCACCGGATACAACGCTTATCAGTCCATGGTTGCTGTTGGTTCTGGAAATGTTCTTGGTAAGGGGGTGGGGTATGGTACTCAGTCTCGTTTGGAGTTTCTTCCTGAGTATCAAACAGATTTTATCTTTGCAGCTTTTGCAGAAGAGTGGGGATTTATAGGTTCTCTTATTTTCTTCGCACTCTTTTTGTTTGTGATTATGAGGATACTCTCTATTGCATCGCGTGGTGAGACTAACTTTGAGGTCTTATTTGGTATTGGGGTCGCGGTATTTTTCGCAAGCCACTTTTTTGTGCATGTAGGTATGAATATAGGCCTTTTGCCTATTACGGGTATTACCATTCCATTTGCGAGTTATGGAGGTTCGCATTTGCTTACAGAGTTTGCGGCGCTTGGAATACTTATGGGTATGAATAGATATTCAAAGGGTGTCACTCGAGCACACTAGTTCCTTTTGTTTATACAAAATGTTCCACCAGACTCAAGGGCTGCACATAAGTCATATGCTTGTCCAGCGGTAGAGTATCCCCCCTCTCCTGAGTTCCAGGGCTCGTATGAATATTTATATGTTGTGTTATTGATTGGATCTAGTGGAAGTGAAGACATGAATCCATTTGTAACAAGGTCTCTCAAATCACTATTTGCATCCCAGTCTCCATCACCACCGGCGCCGCCACAACCACCCATTGCTCCATAGCTTGTGTCACCACACAAAGCTTCTGGTTGTGTATATGAGCCGTATTCATCATAGTGAAACTCAAGTGCTATCTCTATTTGTTTTAGATCAGCCTTTCGTCTTGCATCTCGTGATTTTTCTCGTGCGGTAGCAAGGCTTGCAAAAACAATCGATGAAAGAAGTCCAATAATAGCAATAACCACCAGAAGCTCGATAAGTGTAAAACCAGAGTTTGTGTTTTTATTTTTTAGAATCATCATCTGATTTGTCTAATATTTTGTTCGTTTACTATACCAGTATCAATTTCAGTTGGGGAAGGTTTTTCTTTTTTTGCGTATAGAAATATAACAACACTAAGAAGTACACAGATGCCTACAATAGAGAGCATAAGAAGGTCTTTTTTTCTCTCATTTTTTAAGTGACTTTCTGGTTTTTGTGAGTCAAAAACAGGATTAGATTGATTATAAAAAGTGGCATCCTGGAGTTGTTTTTCGAAATCTTCATTCATAATTATTTTTATTATACACGTTATGTGTCTCTTCAATCATTTTCTCATGTGAGAAGCGGGTATTTATATGTTTTTGTATGTTTGTGCTCATTGTTTCTCTGAGCTCTTTGTTTTTGTGAAGTTCTACAATTGCGTCACGAAGCGCAAATACATCTTTAGGGTCTACAAGTATTCCCATACTTTCGTTTGAAATAATTTCTCCAATTCCACCAACGTCGCTTGCAACAATTGGAAGACCCGCTTTTCCTGCCTCGAGTAGTGCATATGGCATAGCTTCTGAGAGAGAAGGGAATACGAATATATCAAATGCTTTTAAGTATCTTCGAGCGTCTTGTACTTGTCCTGCCAAAAATACCCTTTCCTTGAGCCGTCTTCTAGTAATTCTATCTTCAAGTGCTCCTTTTTCTTCACCGTTACCAACAATAACCGTTCTCATATTTGAAAGCATTTCTTGTCCATCTATCTCTGAAAGCGCATATATAAGATAGTTGTGTCCTTTGATGTGGTGAAGTTCTCCAACTGTTCCAATCCAAAAGTCATCAGACGAAAGCGCGTCATTTTGTATGTGTTTTTTCAAATGATTTCGAGCGGTGTCTCTGTCAACAAAATCAATATCATCAATTGCGTTGTACACTACCTCCATTTTTGACTTGAGCCACGGCGCGCGCGATGTTATTTGTCTTTTAGTCTCTTCTGATACCGCAATGGTTTTGTGTGCAAGGAAAATAGTTAGTGCATGAAAGAAAAAGATAACTATTTTTGAGAATACGTTCCTCTCTTCATTAAATGCCCATCCGTGTCCTGTGAATATAATATTTTTTACTCCAGTTATTCGTCCTGCGAATGCTCCGAGCCCGCCAATCTTTGAACTGTTTAGGTGAATCACATCTGGACGCTCTGATTTAAACAGGCGCACAAGCTTCATAAAAACCTTCCAGTCATTTGTAGTATCTATATCTCTTTTTAGATAGGGGATAGAGAGTACTCGAATACCCGCATTCTCCAAATGTGTTTTTAGGGGTCCGTCTCCACCAAGGGCAACAGATACTTTGTACTCATCACTACACGAAGTCGCCAAATCGTATACGTATCGCTGAGCTCCACCAAAATTTGATTTAGTGATGAGGTATAAAATATGTTTTTTGTCGTTTGCTTCAGACATTTGAAAAATCATTGAAAATTACAGTATATATTGTACTATGAGTCCCGTTAGTTACCGCGATCGCATTTATACTATATATTTATTACAATAAAATTGTTATACATTAATATATCTCATCCCTGATGTATAACAAGTTTGATCGCGATCTGTAACTAACGGGATGAGCCCATATATGTCTATATCTGGACGCACAGAACCATTTATACTATTGTTGGGCGATATTGTGTTTTTCTACATATCGCTTTGGTTTATGCTTCTCATTCGATACGCAGAAATGCCTTCAAATGATGTGCTTATAAGCCATATTACACCATTTTCTATACTTTTTGTGGTTTGGCTCGTGGTTTTCTTTATTGCTGGTCTTTATGAGAAGCATACACTTATTCTAAAGAGCAAACTCCCAGACACTATTTTATCTGCACAGGTATCAAATAGCGTTCTTGCGATTATTTTCTTTTATCTTATTCCATACTTTGGTATTACTCCAAAGACAAACCTATTCATATATCTATTCGTATCACTGATATTTATTGTTTTATGGAGGAATGTATATATCTCATTTTTTAATATTAAAAGAAAACAAAAAGGTCTTTTGATTGGCGCTGGTAAAGAGCTACAAGACTTGAAGAGAGAGATAAATGAAAACACTCGATATCATATCGAGCTCGTTTCTGCCATTGATCTTGATGAAGTTTCAGGTGCAGACTTCCATAAAGAGATACTAAACCGTATATATTCTGCAGATGTCTCTATTGTGATTATTGATATGAAGCACAAACTTGTTGCTCCAATACTCCCACATCTTTATAATCTGATTTTCTCAAAGATTCACTTTATAGATATGCACAATGTATATGAAGAGATTTTTGATCGTATACCACTTTCTCTTGTGCGGTACAACTGGTTCTTGGAGAATGTATCTCTTCAGCCAAAAACTATATATGACGCTCTTAAGCGAGTGATTGATGTGTTGTTTGCATTTGTGTTCGGACTACTTTCTCTTGTTTTTTATCCGTTTGTGGCGATTGCTATAAAGCTTGATGATGGCGGACCTATCTTTTATGTAACAAAACGACTTGGGCAAAACAATGAGGTAATAAATCTTGTGAAATTCCGAACTATGTCGGGACGTGATAGTGGAAAAGAGGCTCTTCAAACTAAAAGTGTTGTAACAAGGGTTGGTTCGTTTTTGAGAAAATCTCGTATTGATGAGCTTCCACAGCTATGGAATATCCTAAAGGGAGACCTTTCACTTATTGGTCCACGACCAGAAATACCAGAGCTTGCACGAATCTATGAAGAAGAGGTGCCATACTACAATGTACGACACCTTATAAAGCCAGGTCTTTCTGGGTGGGCACAAATCTATCAGATGGATCCACCAAAATTTCAAACACAGTCAGATGCAACAAAGATAAAGCTTTCATATGACCTTTATTACATTAAGAATCGGTCAATTCTTTTGGATTTGGTGATTACACTCAAAACCGCGAAGGCACTCATTTCACGTGTAGGGGTATAGATATGCAAATAGACGGAAAGGAAATCCAAATCGACATACAAGAAGCTCTCAAACGAGAGTTTTTTAATCTATCAAAGAAGCCAACTCTTTCTATTATCTATATCGGCTCAAACCCTGTTATAGAGAAGTTTATTTCGCTGAAAAAGAAGTTTGGTGAATCAGTAGGTGTCGATGTTGTGGTGCATACATTTGATTCATTTGATGAGGATAAAATACAAAAAGTAATTGACGCTTCTGACGCTGTTGTAGTACAGCTTCCTCTTCCTGATGGAGTAGATATGAATAAGGTTCTTAATATGGTGCCTTACGAAAAGGATATAGACATGCTAAGCGACGCCTCTTTTGAGAAGTTTCTCTCAGGAGCTACAAAAAGAATGCCTCCTGTGGTTGGTGCTGTAGCAGAAGTGCTTTCTCGTTCAAATATAGACATACAAGGCAAAAATGTAGCAGTGATAGGGCGAGGACGACTTGTTGGGAAGCCTATTTCACTGTGGCTTCTATCGCAAGGTGTACCCGCTCGTATTCTTGATAGGGGAGATAATTTAAAAGATGGTCTTTCTGATGCCGATATTGTTATTTCTGGTGCGGGCGTACCGCATCTTGTTACAAAAGAGATTATAAAAGAGGATGCTGTGCTTATTGATGTGGGCACATCAAGCGATAGTGGGGTGCTAAAGGGCGATATAGACCCACAATGTAGAGACAAAGCTTCAGTATTTTGTGGTGTGCCTGGTGGAGTGGGGCCAATCACTATCGCAAAGCTATTTGAAAACATTCTTCTCGACAATAAGTTTGAGTAATGTATACTGTCACCATTCATGAAATATAAAATTTCAGCAATCATAATTCTCATTATTGCGCTTGCGCTTGGGTATTTTGTATACAGTACAGAGAATCCAGACTCAAAATATGCATTTAAGTTTGGACTTGACCTTTCAGGTGGAACACACCTTGTATACCAAGCAGATACAAGTGAGCTTTCTGGAGCAGAAGCAACAGAAGCAATGACCGCACTTCGAAACGCTATTGAGCGTCGAGTGAACGTGTTTGGAGTTTCAGAGCCTGTTGTACAGACAGAGCGAGGTGGAATCGCAGGAGACCATCGTCTTATCGTAGAGCTTCCAGGAGTTACAGATGTGGACGAGGCCACAGCACTTATTGGGCGAACGCCACTACTTGAATTCAAACTTCTACTTGAAGAGAATGTTCCTACTGACAATCCAGAAGCACCTCTTACAAGTGATATGTTTACTGACACTGGTCTTACTGGCTCACTTCTTGAGAGCGCTCAGGTTTCATTTGGGCAAGGGCAAGGTGGTGTTGGTGTTTCAGAAGTAGCAGTACTTATCGATTTCAATAAAGAAGGACGAGAGCTTTTTGCACAGATTACACGAGATAATGTTGGAGAAGTGCTAGCAATCTTTCTTGATGGACAGATTCTTTCACTTCCTGTGATTCAAACAGAGATTATCGATGGAAGCGCACAGATTACTGGTAGCTTTACACCAGAAGGTGCACGAGAACTTGCACGAGACCTAAATCTTGGAGCACTTCCAGTTCCAATTTCACTTATTTCAACACAATCTATTGGCGCATCACTAGGGCACGACGCACTTGATGCTGGTGTAAAGGCTGGTATTTATGGACTTATCGCGCTCGCACTATTTTTGATTCTTTGGTATCGACTACCAGGAGTGCTTGCAGTAGTGGCTCTTGGAACATATCTTGTTTTAACGCTCGCGCTATTCAAAGCAATACCTGTAGTTCTTACTGCAGCTGGTATTGCTGGATTCATTCTATCTATTGGTATGGCGGTGGACGCAAACGTTCTCATATTTGAGCGTATGAAAGAAGAGCTACGAAAAGGGGAGAAGAGTATCGAGGGCGCAGTGCGTACTGGATTTTCACGAGCATGGCTCTCTATTCGAGACGGAAACATCTCAAGTATTATTACTGCAGTGATTCTATTCTGGTTTGGAACATCACTTGTGAAGGGATTTGCTCTCACATTTGGACTTGGAGTGCTGTTCTCAATGCTGAGTGCCATTACGGTATCACGAACATTCTTGCTTGCTATGGCGGGAGAGGGTAAAAATGAGGGGGCACGAAAATTCCTCTTTGGAACGGGGCTAAAATAAAACTGATATGTTTGTAATAAAAAACAAAGCAATATTTATAACATTCTCAGCACTTTTGGTGGTTGCCTCTATAGTGTTTATGTCTACATGGGGACTACAGTTTGGGATTGATTTCACTGGAGGTTCTATTATGGAAGTAGAATACACTGGAGATGTTCCAAGCGTTGAAGAGATAAACGGAGTACTTTCTGAGGTGGTAGAAGGCACAGTCACAGCACAACTATCTGGTGAGAGTGGATACATTGTACGGACTCCGTTTCTTGATGATGTAGCTCACAAGAGCACACTAGAGGCGCTTTCATTTGGTGAATACCAAGCACAAGAACAACGTTTCAGCTCTGTAGGACCAACTATTGGCGATGAGCTTAAGCGAAAAGCGTACATTGCTATATCTATTGTGATTCTTGCAATCATTCTCTTTATTGCATTTGTGTTCCGACATGTTTCAAAGCCTGTTTCATCATGGAAGTATGGAATTGTTGCGATTATTGCACTTGCACACGATATTTTGATTCCAACAGGACTATTTTCAATCATGGGACACTACAGTGGGGCAGAAGTGGACATTCTCTTTGTAATGGCGCTCCTTGCTATTCTCGGATTCTCAGTAAACGACACTATCGTGGTGTTTGACCGTATTCGAGAAAACCTAAAAAATCGAAAAGCAGTACATACACGAGATGAGTTTGAAAAAGTTGTAGGTGAGAGTCTTGAGCAAACATACGCTCGTTCATTGAATACATCCATTACAACATTTATTGTGCTTATTGCTCTATATATCTGGGGCGGAGCATCAACAACACTCTTTGCGATGACGCTTCTTGTCGGAGTAATTGCCGGAACATACTCATCTATCTTCTTGGCATCACCACTTCTTGTTCTGTTTTCAGGAAAATCAAGCAAGAAATAGGTAAATATCCAAATGCAAATCATTTGCATTTGGGGATTAGAGCCTATATAGAGCCCTCTATAAGTACTTGACTTGAGAGCATTGGAGGAGTATTATGTACTTACTTAGCCCGCAGGGGCTTTTTTTAAAACAAAGAAAATGGCAAATAATTTTTTCAAATCAATATATGGTGAAATGCGACATGTAAGTTGGCCAACACGCCCACAGGCGATTTGGTTTACTGTATTGGTGCTTGCGCTATCAATAGCAACAGCAGCATACCTTGGAGCACTCGACTGGGTATTCACTAATATTTTGAAGTTGTTTATCTAATCTAATCTCCTTATATTATGGCAAAACAACACACAGACGGAGAGCGTCATTGGTATGCTATCCATACATATGCAGGATATGAAAATGCAGTTGTGCGAAACCTAAAGCACCGTATTGAGTCTTTGGGAATGGAAGACAAAATCTTTAATGTGCTTGTTCCAACAAAGAAGGTTGTGAAGGTTAAGCGAAACAAGCGAGTAGAAGAGGAGGAGCGAGTGTACCCAGGGTATGTGCTCGTAGACATGGTCGTAACAGATGACTCATGGTATGTAGTACGAAATACCCCTCGAGTTACAGGATTCGTAGGTTCTGGTATTCACCCAGTACCTCTTGAGCAAAAAGAGGTTGATGAGCTATTCTCACAAATGAAGGGTGATGACATTGAGCACGAGATTGATCTCTCAACAGACGATGTGGTGTCTATCGTAGATGGACCATTTAAAGATCTTGAAGGAAAGGTCGGAGAAGTTGACAAAGAGCGAGGGAAGGTTAAAGTGTTGGTACCAATGTTTGGACGAGAGACTCCGGTTGAGCTCGACTTCTTGCAGGTAAAGAAGATTTAAGTAAATATTTATGGCAAAACAAGTAATCAAAAAAATAAAACTACAAGTGCCAGCAGGTAAGGCAACTCCTGCTCCACCACTTGGACCGGCGCTCGGACAAGCAGGTATTCCTATTGGAGAGTTTGTAAATCAGTTCAATGATCGAACAAAAGACCAAATGGGAGACCTTATTCCAGTAGTGGTTTCAGTGTATGACGACCGAAGCTTTGACTTTATTACAAAGACTCCGCCAGCATCATCACTTATCCTTAAAGCGCTTGGTATCAAGAGCGGTTCAGGAAAGAATCTTGTAAAGAAAGTAGGAACACTTTCAAAGGCACAAGTAAAAGAAATCGCAGAGGCAAAAATGCCAGACCTCAACGCAAACGATGTAGATGCTGCTTCAAAAATTATTGAAGGAACAGCACGCTCAATGGGAGTAGAGGTAAAATAATTTGGAACTCAGTTAATCGGGTTTCAGAACTCAGAGACAAAAAAGACGGGAAATCAATACTCCCGTCTTTTTGTATTTTGGTACTATTATATTCGGACGACCTCATAATCTAATAAACATGCACTATGGAAACACCACACACAACCGATCTGTTCGGTGAAGTTGTAGATGCATTAGCACCTAAAGACACCACTGAAGACGATACTCTGTCTGAGGATGAGCAGGTGGAGTTAGATGATGAGAATCAACAAGATCTTTTTGAGGAAAGTGACTGCCAGGGAGGACTTCTCGAGTTATTTCTGGCATGAATTAAAACCTCTACCACGGTCTCGTGGTAGAGGTTTTTTGTTATCGCTTTTCGAGCGTTATGAAAGAAAAAGATAAACCATCTTTTGTTGAAAGGTCCTCTTTTTCTAGTTGCTTCCATGACCCACCTCCGTTGATGGGAAAGTTTTGTGGCAAAAAAGTATCTCCTGTAAACTCTTTGTGAATCAATGTGAGGTATATCAAGTCAACACATTCATTTTGAAGAGCTGTTTTATAAACACCTTCGCCACCAATAATGAAAACCCTATCTTTTATAGCAGATTGTTTTGCTAATTTAATAGCTTCTTCCAAAGTTAGTGCTATAAGAGCTTCTTTGGCGGTAAAATTTTTATTTCGTGTTAAAACGATATTTACTCTACCAGGAAGGGGCCGAAATTTAGAAGGAATAGAATCCCATGTGTTTCGTCCCATAATTACTGGATGGCCCAAAGTTATTTCTTTGAAGCGTTTTAGGTCTTGAGGTATAAGTCCTCTCCAAGGAAGATCATTTTTGTTGCCAATAACCCTGTTGCTTGAAGATGCAACTATTAAGCATATTTTGTTTTTCATGGATGTCACCTTTTTTTAAAGAGCAAAAAACTGCCTAAAGAGGCAGTCTGTTACGCTTTTTTAGCACAAATGACCACCTCCTTAGGTTGAGAGAGTCATAACAAAACTTGACCATGTTGTGATGCGCTTGTTGTTTAACATATTCAAATTATAACATGGCTGTAGTTGTTTACTTTTTTTCATTAAGTTGTGTAAAAAGTAATATTTTTCCAATTTGTTTGATTTTTTGGGATAATACTTTTGTATGGCAATTACTAAAGGTATATTTGGACACCATTCAGATTTAGATGAGAGATTTATTTCTGATTATGAAGAATTAGGGCGAGTAGTTCGTCGTTGTAAAGAGTTTGGTTTAAAGGTTGTATTAACTCAAGGTGTATATGACCTAATACATGAAGGCCACGCAAGATATCTGGAAAAAGCACGTTCTCTAGGGGATGTATTAATTGTTGGGGTTGATTCTGATGAGCTAACAAAAAAAAGAAAAGGACCTTCTCGTCCTATTGTTCCAGAGGCAGAGAGATTAAATATGCTTGTTCATTTGAGACATGTTGATATTGTCACATTAAGACATGCCCACCATGATATAGGTGATTTGATTCGTGTTGTTGAGCCGGATGTCATGGTATTTTCGAAATCAACGAAAGATGTTCCCCAGAAGGATATTGATATATATAAAGATGTTTGTGGTGAGATAGTTGTATTACCTCCACAGTCTACAACCTCAACATCTGCACGTATTCGTCTGCTAACGATTGACAGCAAGGGGTCTTAAATGTAATCTCGGTGATGGAATATACAATCAAGAATCAAACCAAAACTGAGATGAATAACGCAATAATTTGTTATATACCCGTTATTCATAGCGGGTATATTTCGTTCTTTAAAGATTATCCAGAGGCTCATCTCTATGTTTTAGGGAAGAGTCTCTTAGATGACTTTCCATATATTCAGCGCGATGTCAGAGCGCTCTCTCCTAAGGAAGCAGTTGCTTGGATTAGTGCGCAGAGGCTTTTCTCATCGGTCAGTATAGTTGAGAAAAAGGATCTTAAGCATGTTGCTCAGGCTTACGAGCAGTTCATTCTCCCTGATGAAGACATTTCTATAGGTGTCTGGGACACAATGAAAGATCACGTTCTTTCTGCAGAGCTTATTCTTCACAACATAAGACTCCGCTGGGACATGTCTGCTGTAATCAAAAACCAGAAGCCTAGTGAGATTAGCGAAGTTTCTTTTTCGGAAGAGCATCGCAAATTCATGAAGATGGCTGAAGGTCTGAGACCTCGTAGTCCTGATTGGTGGCGACAGATTGGTGCTGTTGTTGTAAAGGATGGGGAAGTAATTCTTCAGGGTTACAACGAACATATACCGACAGAACATTCTCTTGGTATAGAGGGAGATCCGAGAACTCCTTTTAATGCTGGAGAGCGTTTTGATCTTTCATGTGCACACCATGGGGAGCTTAACGTGATCACGCAGGCTGCTCGGCGTAAAGATGTTTCAACGAAAGAGTGTGATATCTATGTCACAACCTTTCCTTGTCCAACTTGCGCATGGGCTATCGCGAAGGCTGGATTCAAGACCGTGTACTTCAGAGATGGATATTCACGTCTTGAGGCAGACAAAGTATTTGCTCGTTTTGGAGTGAAGCTTGTGAAAGTCGATATGGGATAACAAAATGCGCCCGAACCTTTTAGGTTCGGGCGCTTTTTCTTTAACCAACTCGTGTAATGATTGGTTCGTAGTTTGGATTATCCGGGTTCCCAGAAATAATCTGTGCATGCAGGTGCCCTACAGTACCACCCGTATTTTTTGGGTGTCCAGATCTTACTAAAAGAGTTGCACCCCTTAGTGAGTTTTTGTTTACAACAAATTTAAATATCTCTTGAAGTTCCACAAAAACATCAATAGGGAGGTCTTCGATGGAAGTTTTGTGTTCTTTGAGTATTACTAAAAAACGCTTACCTCTATGTTGATTTGTTGTGAGTAGCCAATTTTCAAACTCTTCAATTATTGGCTCTTTGTGATATTTAGAAAGATGTTTTTTACAGAACGGACATACACCATCTTTTGCAATTTGTTCTAGGTATTTTGTATATTCATCAGATCCACCATATTCTGAGTATACAAAGGGTATTTGTTTCATTTGATGTTTTATTTAATCCTTTTGATTTCATATTACATTCATGTATGTGCGTGTCAAACAAAAAGCCCGGCAATCCTATAGGATTGCCGGGCAGGTGATCAAACCGGGGTATCGATTCTGAACCATTCATGCGGAAAGTATCCTTCAATATTGAAGTGTCCTGCACGTATGGTACTGAAGTTTTTGATACGCGGATCAAGAGTTACATTTGGGAATGCAAACGGACGTCTTTGGAGCAGTTTTTCGACTGCCTCGTATTGGCGTGCATATACGTGCGCATCCTCAATGTAATACACAAGCTCGTAGAACTGATATCCAGTAAGTTGTGCGACGTACATTCCCATAGCAGCATACTGAATGAGATTGAATTGCCAGCCAACAGGAAGGTCAGCACTGCGTTGTTTGTGAATAAGGATAAGTCGTCCGTCAGGAAGAATCCTGAAAGAAACCCATCCATGACAAGGAGCAACAATGACTTGTCGTTTTCTTTCTCTTGTCCCAAGACAAAGCTCTGGAATCCACGGTGTGATTCTGTGAGTTCTTGCATGAGGGAATTGTTTAATCTGTTCGATAACCATCTCGATTTGATTAAACTTTGTTCCATCAGGAAGATTTCTAACGAAGCCAGGTCCATATGAACCTGGTCCCAGGTCTCCAGGTTCTAAGCCGAAGTCACGGCATTTTTCAGCTGTAACCCAAGGGCCCCACCATGTACAACCCCATTTTTTGAGCTCTTCTTCTGTTCGAGCTCCATTGAGGAAGGCAAGACTTTCAGAAAGAGCTCCGGTAAATCGAGATTCTGAAAGATCTCTTTCAGTTAGAAGGGGAAAGCCATTTTCAATCTTGAATCGGAGTTCGTACCCATGAAGACTACGACACTCTTCTCCAAAGAAAGATCTAGTTATCTCTCCTTCGTCCATAACCTTAGTCAACATCTCTTGATATTGAAAATCAGGCTCTCTGTTATCTAGCGGCCCGTATATATAGGGCGGAACAGAAAAGGGAGCGATATTGCTCATATTTTTCTCCGGTTTGTTAATGTTCTGTTTCAAGTGCATAGTACAGCTTTTGGTTGTGTTGTCAAAACTTTTTCTTTAGGGGAGGTAATGTACAATAGATGTACATGATAGAAGCCTTATTACAGCGAATGGTTGCAGATGCCATAGGTGGTGATGTGCAACAAAATAGTGTTCATATTGAGTATCCAAACGATATAAGATTTGGTGATTTTTCTACAAATATTGCACTCGTTGAGGCAAAAAATAGAGGTGAAAATCCGCACGATTTAGCAAATAGTATTGTTGATACTATTTCTAACAATCTTCCCGAGGAGATTGAAAAAGTAGAAGTTGCTGGTCCTGGTTTCATTAACTTTTATCTTTCTTCTTCTTATATATACAGCGAGCTTTTAAAGATTCTCAAAGACAAAAAATATGGCGCAAACGAATCTTTGAAGGGTAAAAAGGTAGTGCTCGAGCACACAGACCCAAACCCATTCAAAGAGTTTCATATTGGGCACATGCTTCAAAATATTGTGGGGGAGTCGCTCTCAAGGCTTTATGAGTATGCTGGAGCAGATGTTTTTAGGTGTACATACCAAGGAGATGTTGGTCTTCATGTAGCAAAAGCAATTTGGGGCATAAAAAAGGAAGATGAAAGAGAAGAATCTGTAGCATTTCTCGGAAAGTGTTATGCGCGAGGGGCTACAGCATATGAAGAAAATGAGGATTCAAAGCGTGAGATTGTGGAGATAAACAAAGCTATTTATGCGCGCTCAGACGAAGAGATAAATAAGATATACGACTGGGGGCGAAGTATCTCTCTTGTGTATTTTGATTCGATGTACCGCCGGCTCGGTATGGCATTTGATGCAAATTTCTTTGAGTCAGAGTCAGGGCCAAAAGGGAAAGAGATAGTGCTTTCAAATACCCCTAATGTATTTACAGAAAGTGATGGAGCCTATGTGTTTGAGGGCGATAAGCATGGTCTTCATACTCGTGTATTTATAAACTCTCAAGGACTTCCAACATATGAGGCAAAGGAGCTTGCTCTTCCTTCTATGAAATACGACAAGTTCCCATACGACGCATCTATTATCATTACTGGAAATGAAGTA
>CAZMIM010000006.1:0-18336 GCA_964566505.1 uncultured Candidatus Saccharibacteria bacterium
CACTTGATTATAGTGAGGCGCTCACGCTTGGGAGCGAGTTAGGATATGTGAGTGTAAATGTTACATCTTCACCTCCCACAAGCACAACATCATTTCCTCCTCCAGAATCTCCTGAAAGGTTGTTTGTGATTGTTGGTTGCTCTCCTTCTACACTACTTGCAGAAACTGTGTATGTTGTTCCTGATGTTTCTGGCGTTACGTTTCTTGTCTCTGTACTTCCAATTGAAAGGTAATTGTTTGATGTTACTCCCGAGATAGTGTAGTAAGTGCTTCTGTTTGTTGTAACACTAATGTCCGCTGGAACCGTTCTTGGAGTAACTTGCACTGTCACACTATCACTACAATCTGATGTGCCTGATGTCCCCTCAAGAGTATATGTATATGTTCCACCTTCTTCTGGTGCGTCAATTGTTTCTGAATCATTTGCAGATTTTGAACCCACAAACCCTGTACCGCTTCCAGTAAGAGAACCACTTACCTCCTCTGAGGTCCAAGAGAGTGCGATATTTCCTCCAGCATTTACAGATGATGGACCCTCCATATCGATACTACACGACACCGGCGTATATGTAATAGCAAATGAAGCTGTTTCACCCTCTACCACTGTTGCTGAGCCACTACTATTTGAAGATGTTCCCGCCGTTGTTCCCTCTACAGTTGAAACCACTGACTCTGAGTAACCTGGCTTATCATCAAATGATGCAGTATATGTCACACCATCAAAACCGGGACTAACTGTAAATGACTCTGTGGCATCTGCAGAAATGGGATTATCACTTGTTACCGAAGGTGATATTGAATATGTTGTGTCGAGGTTTGATGTGGCCTGAAGTGTTGCGTCTTCTGCCGGTCGTGTAACTGTAATCGTTACTGTTTTTGTCTCTCTGGTGTTGTTTCTATATCCACACAAAAGATTATACTCATATGTATCTGATGAGCCTGATTGAACCTGTGGTGCAGTAATAGTCTCTGAGCCACCGCTTGTATTTACAGCTTTTGACCCCCAAATGCCATCTGTTGGGGTATCATCAATAGCTGTTGCAAATGAAAGATTGTCCCCAACCCATGTAAGCGTAAATGTTTCCCCTTGCTCTACAGTAGTGTTGTCTGCTTCAAAAATACATGAACCAGGCCCACCTTTGAGGTCTGTATAAAATGTAATATTGTCACCATCTGCTACAGTTACCACACCATCAGTACCTCCAGATTTGTTGTTTGTAACTTCAAAATAAGCTCCAGAGACAGGTGTTGGTGTGAGTGTATATATCTCAGAACCATTATCTGGAGATACTGTATGGGTATTGGTGTCTGAATTTACATTTGGATCATAGTTTACATCCACACAGTCAGATATACTCTCGTCTCCGCTTGCATCTGTAAGTGTGTAACAAGTATCAATATCAAGCGACTCAACATTTATAGTCGCACTGTATGTTGGAACTTCTGGTTCTGGTATCTCTGTATATGTAATGGTAAATGCGCCTATAGAACCTGGTGTCAATGTTACATTGTTTGATTCTGGCGATACTTCTTTGGTATATCCATCAATATCGGCAGCACCTAAGGCGTACGATTCACTAGAACCATCTCCTGGAGTAAATGTTACTCCATGTGTGTCAGTTGAGTTTGCTGTGATACTTTCTGAAAAACTTGTTGGATTTGCGGTACCAGCCAAAATATAGCTGGTGTCCAAGTTTGATGTCACCGTAATTGTAGCCGTATTGTCTGGAGTTACCTCATCGTCTGTATAATAAAATGCAAAAATTACAGAATCTCCGTCAGAAAGCATTACTGCGCTTGTGTTTATCTCACCAGAGTTATTAGGGCCAGAAATAAATAAATTATCAAACCCTTGAATAGATGCAGAGCTTGGCGCTAAAGTATATACGGTTCCACTTGGTCCTGGATTTACATTAAATGTCTGAGATTCTCCAGGAAGCAGAAGTCTTTCTTCTGTAACACTTGGATATACATCAAATGTTGCGCCATCTGAATCCTGGCTCGCAGCCGCATGGATTATGGTAATAGTTGCTTGGGGTACGTTAAGAATATCTACTGTTGCAGTTGCGGTTGCAGAAACTCCATTACTATTTTGTCCACTTAGTGTATATGTTCGAGTAATATCTAAATCAACACTAGGAGCGGTATATGTTTGAGTCCCTTCCACATTTCCTGCAGTTGTAGTTGACCAACTTCCGGACTTACTTAATGAACCTGAAATGTTTTCAGAATCCCAATTAAGTGTATATGTCTCACCTTCGTTAACTGTAGATGGAGTTGATGAAAGATTAATCGATGGTGACCCTGCAGGATTTGTAACAGAGACATTACCAGCATCATCGCCCGTCGAACTTGAGTTTACGCACGTTGATGAATATGTAACTGTTTTGGTAGAACCAGAATTTGCTTGGATAGAGTCAGAAACAGTATATTCATAATAGCTTGATCCTCCGGTGTTAAAAGATCGAGAAAAACCTTCATTACTTATAATTGTTCCCGAATCAGCGTTTTCACATACGTTCTTCAAACCAACAGAAACAGCTGACGAAGAAGTTTTAGAAAACCCAGATCCAGAATATTCTAAAGTCTCAGGATTCTGAAACAACAAATCTGAAGATGCACTGGGTTCAGATGGGCTTTCAACGATCAAAGTGAGCCCTATTGCTTCTGCTGATTTTAATGCATACTCATGGAATGCATACCCACCTGTACAATCACTTAATATATTGCTGGAAGCTGTATCTATATGTGTTGCGCTAACTATGGTTATTAAATAAGTCCCTTCATCTGTAGGCGCGTTGAATGACCAGGATTGAGAATCAGAACCAAATTGCCAGCCAGATGGAGCACTTAAAGAATTTGAACTTCCATTTAGAACTGGAGTAACTTCTGAGCCTTCGTATGTCCACGAATGCCATTCTGGATATATCCTTGTTGTTTTAGTCCCAAGCAGACCAACCATTCCAGAAGAAAATGCTGTTGAATAGTTGGTGCCTGGTATTTGCCACCCAGCACTAAAATACCAAGCCGGAGTAGCTGTCATTAATGGACATCCTCCTGACCGAGAAGAAGCAAATGAATCTAACCCATAAACTGTAACAGATTCCCCAGGTGCAACAGTTTTAATGCTTTCAAGTGATCCTCCTCCGTTATCAAATCCTGCCTCTAAAACAAATCCGTCGCTTGAGCTCCCAGAAGGAGGACTGTTAAAGTCTTCCATACACCCCCAAGAGCCACCAGATGAATATGTTGCACCGCCTATATCTGAGTCTATTTGACCCTCACTCTCAATATAGACCTCTGTACATGTTGTTTTCGCCTCCACTTGTAAAGGCAAGAGCGCAAAAAAACCAACTAAAACAATTGCTGAAAATAGAAGAAATTTTGAGTATTTTTTGATAATCATATAAAAACGAGAAAGTTGCTAATTACCAATATACTATAGCATTTACGCCATATTTCTGTCTTTTCTTGCATGTGTATAAGTGTGGATAAACTTGCTTTTTTCTACATTTTTGGTATAATTTGGGGCAGTTAAAGAACTTTACAAACAAATCACACGGGGGTGTGCTATGAAGAAGCTTCTTTTTGCACTCTTCGTTGCAACCCTCCTAGGAGGATGTAGCGCAGACAGCATTACTGGACCAGATAATGGTGGAAATAACGGAGGTGGAAACACTACCGACGTCATCATCACTCGTGTGTCCAGCCTTGAAAAACAGGGATTCCCTTGGGATACCTACCGACCGATAGTTGAAACGTTCGGGTTTAACCATCCTTCTGGAATCGCGGATGTATATTCGTGGAACCTAGCAGGAGAGCCTAGAACAATAATTCAACAAGGCCTCAGTGATGTTTGGGAGCTCCAAATCACCAAACCCACTTTGGAAGACAGAACAATCTGTTTCCGAGTGGTCTCAAACGATGACGAGAACCCCGCAGACACAAGTGCTGGAACCGAGAAATGTTTTGATTTCAATATCATAACAGATAGTGAAATCTGGCTAGCCCAATCAGACAAAACTCTCTACAGAGTAGCGTCAAATGGACACAAAGCGCCTGTTAAGACATTCCAGTCTCGAATCGAGCAAGTCTCATTCTTTTCTGGTCATTCTGCGTATCTTGTAGATACAGCCGAAAAACTCTATAAAATTTCTCCATATGGAGAAGTAATATGGAGCATTGATTTTGACGGCGGTAGCGGTTGGCTACTTGACGACAACACTGTCATTTACAACAAGAACACTTCGAGTGCATTTGGTCCCGTTTCCCAAACCTTTAAATTGGATTTGACAACCCTTTCAACTGAACAACTCACATACAATGAGTGCGATAGAGGGATGCCAGAACCTTGTTGGTTAGGAGGGCTTAGTGGAGGCAAAATCTCGGAAACTGAAGTATTGGTATACATGAGTCGAACCAAAGAAACTGGAAACGACCCAATACAAACATACCTTGGTATCCTTAACACCAACACTGGGACTCTTCAAACCTTTGGTATTGGCGTTCTATATGCCGGCGCCATTGGAGATGTAAATCCGAACACCGGAGAAGCCATCTTGTTTTCAGGGAATTCTGTAAATGCACTCAACATAAGCACCCAAACACTTAAAGAGGTGCCTACTCGGTTCAATTTACCAAAATTCCCCAATAAACCATTTGAAGAAAGTAACGCTCGTTGGATGATTGGCGTTGAAAATGGAAACCCAATCATTGTTGATAAGGATGGGGCCATCATTAGCCGCGTTATTACAACAACACCCTTCGAGGAAGTGTGGCTCGAAAGACTTGGAGTCAATTAAAACCACTCGTTGAAAGACGAGACTGACCCCCCGGTCACGGACCCGTGTTGTAGGTTTGCTTCGGCAAATTCTACAACACGGGTTTTTGTATACATAAAATAATTGACACTAAATATAATATATGGAATTGTAAAGCTAGATAAACGCTCGTTACATCAAAAACACCAAGGAGGTGTACAAATGAAACATCTTTCGTATCTGCTTCTTGCAATCATCTTGGTTGTAGGATGTAGTAACCCCGTAGACTCAAACCCAGATCCTGACCCTAAACCCGATCCGAAACCTGTGAGCATATCACTTGTTTCTGGAGATAAGGTTATGTGGGATACATTCAGACCACTCGAAGCACGAGTTATGATTCAAACAGAATCTACCGTGACTTCAGCAAAGGCCGTCAGCAGTTCCGGAGTTGAGCATCAGCTCACGCTGGAAAGTGGTAACACTTGGAGACTCTCAATTGCCAAACCGACAGTTGATGACTCTGAGCTTCGTTTTCAGGCTTCAGCACAAGATGGTGGCTCAAATGAAGAAATCTTCAATTTCACCATCGTTCCAGATGAGCATTTGTGGCTTGTAAAAGGTGGAAACTCCCTATACAGACTTACGTCAGAAGGGTCCTACCTATTACACACATTTGCTACCCCAATCCAAATGGTCTCTGTATTTTCAAACAAACGAGAATACCTTGTAGATACAGAAACCGAACTGTGTTCCCTGGACTACACAGGAGAACTAAAGTGGTGCACGGACTTACAGGAAAACAATGTATGGCTAGCAAGCGATGACACGATTGTCTACACTGGCTCCGAAACCATTCAGCTTGCATTTGAAGACCCAATCTTGCCTGTATTTGAAACACCGGTACCTCAAGTATTTACCGCAAGCATCAATGTAGAGACGGGCGTAATAGGAACACCAAACCAGCTGACGCACAACAGTTGTCCCTCAGAGGCATATCCATCATCGATATGCACCACAGGAGGCATGGTTGTTCGTCCAAGCATGATTGGTGACGATGTTGCTCTTGCCTTTCTGAGTACATATGGACAGTTTCCGAGCGGAGATGGTCTCATTCTCGGAAAAATCAATCTTCTCAACGGAGATGTACAAGAGGTACAGCTTCCTCTTGGAGGGGTTCCAAACATTGGAGGTGTAAATCCCGATACAAAGGAAGTTATTCTTCACGACAGAAACGGCGCAACACTTGTAGCCAACTATGAGACAGGTGACTTAACCATTGTTCCATTTGCGATACTATCTCCCGGACAGCCATATCCAGCATTCCCAGCATCCAACAACAACTGGATTACGGGATTACAAGATGGCAACCCTTCCGTGTTTGATAGGAATGGAGCTATAACATCACAAGTTATTGCACCCTTCCAAGCAGATGAAGCGTGGCTTGAACGACCCGGTTCATAAGTAGCCTTGTTCACAAAAACAAAAGGCTCGTCGTATTACTACGACGAGCCTTTTTCAATTTAATTTTTATCGCTGAAGATAGTTTAGTGTTACAAGAATATCTCCATCTCCCCTATCCATAATCACAATAGATAAATCATTATCGTCTTTTGTGCCATAGATTGATGAAATATTTCCCTCAAAAGAAGAATCTGTTACATCATATCCATCTGCTTGCATGAATACTTCATACAAATTCACAAGTGATTTAGGGTCATCGAATGTCTCATATGCAACTGTGTATTGGGTATAGCCTCTATCTTTATAGTGAGATGAGTAACTTTCCACCACTCGCTCATCAAGAACAGGAATAGCTGCAGGAAATCCTTTTGGAATTTTTTCAGCTGTTGTGTTTGCTTTTGCAAGATTAACTTCGCGCACCGTTATCTCCACATTACCTTCTCTATTTGTAGTGGAACCATCGGGTATAACAAAATACATAACAACCCCTACAACAACCACAATAATGATTGCGAGAATTGTTTTTACATGTGAATTTACCGGCATAATAATGTTTATTAAATATTAAAAATAGAAAGCAAATACTGCCTTTCCCCTATTATACGAAGCTATATGCCCCACAACAAGCAACATATGCACAGAATTTGACAAATATGCTGTTTCTGCTATACTTACAAACGTTACAGATTAATAGAAGTTTATGAATGTCCGTCCCAAACGGGCCTTTATTTTTAAGAAAATACAGAGCGTAGCGACAATATTTTCTTAACCCGCCTACGTTTTGCGCAGCAAAATTGTGTGCGGGTAATAGGTTTTAGGAGGTTATAACACACTACCCCCTAACCCCTAAAAACTAATCACTAGCATTATGTTTGATCTAAAAGTAATACATTCAGTTCTAAGAGAACTAGAAGAAGAGCGTGGTATTCCACAAGCAAAGGTGGTTGAAGCCATCGAAGACGCGCTCGCAACAGCATACAAAAAAGAGTACGGAAAGCGAGGACAGATCGTTCGCGCAAACTTTGACCTCGACACAGGAGAGGTAACTTTTGAGCAGGTAAAAATCGTTAAAGACGAGAAAGACCTTATCATGCCAGATGAGGCAGAAGAACTAGACGAAAACGAGAGCGAGGATGAAGAAGATGAGCGAGTACGATACAACGAGGAGCAACACATCCTCATCGGCAATGCTCGAATGATTAAAAAGGATGTTGAGATTGATGAGGAAATCGCATTCCCACTCCAAGAAAAAGATGACTACGGACGAATCAGTGCGCAAACTGCAAAGCAAGTTATCATCCAAAAGATCCGAGAGGCAGAGAAAATCTCTGTCCACAAAGAATTCGGAGGAAAACAAGGTGAGATTATCACCGGTACAGTAGGGCGAATCGAGCGAGGAAACATTTTCGTAGATGTAGGACGAGCAAACGCAATCCTTCCATACGAAGAGCAAATCCCTGGAGAACGATTCAAGCAAGGAGAACATATTCGAGGATACCTATACTCAGTAGAAGAAACTCCACGAGGAGTATTCCTACGAATGAGCCGTTCACGACCTGAGTTTCTATACAAACTCTTTGAAGTAGAGGCGCCAGAGGTACGAGACGGTACAGTAGAAATCAAAGCAATCGCACGAGAAGCAGGTTCACGTTCAAAGGTAGCTGTTATCTCAAACGACGAATACATTGATCCAGTTGGTTCTCTTGTAGGACAGCGTGGAGTACGTGTATCAACTGTTACAAGCGAGCTTGGTGGCGAGAAAATTGATGTTATTGAATACTCAGACAACCCAGTACTCTTTATTGAAGAAGCTCTTTCCCCTGCTCGAGTAAATAGCGTAGATATTGATGAAGAAGAGCAAAAAGCAACTGTAGAAGTAGAGGCAGACCAGCAATCACTTGCTATTGGTAAGGGAGGACAAAACGCCCGACTAGCCGCAAAGCTTACTGGATGGAAGATTGATATCCAATCAGACGAGGACGAGAGTGAAGCAAAAGAAGAGGAGGAAGATGTTGAAGAGAAAAAAGAAGAAGCTCCAGAAGAAAACAAAGTAGAAGAAGCAATTGAAGAAGTTCTTGAAGATGTTGCAGAAGACGGAGTAGAGGAAGCAGCAGAAGAAGTTGAAGAAGAGACAGAACCTGCCCGACCTGAAGATCATTCAGGCGGGGAGCTTGAAGAAGAAGCTGATTCTGCTTCGTCAGAGGCTACGCAGGACGAGGAAACTGAGTAAATAAAATTATAATTACTAACTAGCCCCTAGTGGCTAACACCTAACCCCTAACATATGAACTATTGGCATGACCTTGAACCAGGAAAAAGCGACGAAGTAAATGTAATCATTGAAATTCCTCGTGGTTCAAAAAATAAATACGAGATTGATAAGAAAACTGGACTCATCGCACTCGACCGAGCAATGCACACAGCCCAAGACTATCCATTTGATTACGGATTTGTTCCTCAAACACTATGGGATGATGACGACGCACTTGATGTAATCATTATGACTACATACCCTCTTGCGCCAGGAATCCTTGTGCGAGTACGACCAGTAGGGCTTCTAAACATGGTAGACGGAGGAGAATCAGACGATAAGCTAATCACAGTACCAGTAGATGACCCTCGATGGGATGAAGTGACAGATATAGAGCATGTAAACAAGCATTTTCTTAAAGAAATCGAGCACTTCTTCGTAACATACAAAAAACTCCAAAATAAAGAGGTAGAAATCGGAGAATTTGGAGGAAAAGACAAAGCAATAGAAGCATTCGAGCGAAGCAAGAAGCTATATACTGAAAAATTCGGGAAATAAAGCTTTATAAAGCCACTTCTCGTTTAAACACAAACACCACCTGTTGTTATCAACAGGTGGTGTTTGGTATATACTGTAGATTGATTGTATACTTTTCCCTAGAACAGAAAATTGGGGAATATCCAGATTTTATCAATTAAAATATAGATTTTATGAAAACAATTACAAAATACATGTCTGTATTCTTGATTTGTGCATTCGTGCTTTCAGGCGCATCATTTGCACACGCACAAGAAGATGGAACAACTACTGGAGGTGGAATAATAATAGACCCAGATCCAGCAATTGACTATGTTCCTGGTTATGGAACAAATACGAAGAGAGGCGATCACGTTCCGAGTACAGAAGCTGAATATTTACCTGGAACAATAAGAGAAAGAGCCGAACGATTAAAGAATGATGTGAGCACGCTTCGTGCAAATCTTCGTGCCGATGGAGAGACAGACTCTGATGAGGACAGAGATATGGTAAAAGATCCTCTAAAGGAAGAGCATGATCGCATGCTGAAAGAGCGAAAACTTGAAGCAACAAGCGAGGTTCGCTCTGTTGAAGCGGTTCGAGCAGAAGTACAAGACAGACGTCTTGATCGAGATGACGAGCTTGGAGAAAAGCGTGAAGAACTTGAAAACAAACGAGAAGACAGAGCGCTAGATCGAGAATCAAGAGCAGAACAAATTGCACAAGAGAAAAAAGAGCGAGCAGAGGCACATCTTGAGCGAATCACTAAGCGATTTGAAGCAGCCATTGAGCGAATAGAGAAATTTGTAGAGCGAGTAGAATCACGAATTGAAAAACTCCAAGAGCGAGACATAGACACAACAGAAGCAGAAGAAGCACTTGACGCAGTATCAACACACCTAGAAGATGCACGGGCGTCACTTGAATCAGCAAAGGGAGCATTTGATGAAGCACTAGATTCAGATGACCCACGTTCTAGCATGGCGACAGTAAAAACATTATTTGAAGACGCAAAAGAGTCACTCAAACAAGCTCATCGAGCTGTAGTCGAAGCAGTGTCTCTCCTCAAAGCATCCGTAGATTCATCAGATGAGAGCGATGATGACAACGATTCAGAGGAAAATTAATAAGATATAATAAGTAATATGGATAACCCAAACCAAAACAACCAAAATCCTATGGATGCAGGAATGAATACTGGCGCAGATCAGTCTGCTCCTGAGAGCATGAGCTCACCAATGAGCGCAAGCGAAAATGCAAACGCAAGCATGCCAGAGAGCACTCCAGAGCCATTAGCGCCTACCCGATCTGAAGATCATTCAGGCGGGGAAACTCCTTCTGCCCCTGAAGCACCAGCAGCTCCTGAAGCACCCGTTGCACCAGAGCCTGAAAAAGCATCTGTAACTCCACCACCAATGGAAGCATCACGACCAGAGCCAGACATGTCAGGAGGAATGACGATGGAAGAGCAAGAGAAATCTGCAGGACCAATCGTAGGTTCAATAATCATTATTGTGATTATCATAATCGGAGGGCTCTACTTCTGGGGAAAGCAACTCACAGAGCAAGACCCAACACTTGATGGTCCGACAGCAGAAGAGATCGCTACACAACCAGATGAAGAGCTTGAGGCACTTCAAACACAAAGTGATTCTGATGAGATAAATGCTATTGAGGAAGACCTTAATGCTACAGATCTATCTGATCTTGATGACGAACTTGGTAATATTGACCTAAGTTTTTAACTCATCTATTTATAAAAACGAACGGCTCAACCATGAGCCGTTCGTTTTTTAGTTGCACTCCAACACAAATACGGTATGATAGCAAGTCATGACTGAAAACAAACCATATAAATCAACAATAGAACAAAAAGAAGACGCTCTTGTGGAGATAAAAGTGTCTGTTTCTTGGGACGAAGTAGAAAAACACCGAAAAGCAGTCGTGGAACACTTCGCAAACAACCTAACAATTGACGGCTTTAGAAAGGGGCACATCCCTGAAAACATCGTGAAGCAAAATGTAGGAGAAAGTACAATTCTCTCTGAAATGGCAGAGCGAACACTAAAAGCTATTTACCCTCAAGTAATCATGGAGAACGAGATACAAGTACTCTCTTCCCCACAAATTCAAATCACCAAGCTTGCAGAAGGCAATCAATTTGAATTTACTGCTACAGCACCAACCCTTCCAGAAGTAACACTTGCTGATTACAAAAAGATTGCAAAAGAGGTGTACTCACAAGAAGAGGACCTCTCAGTAACAGACCAAGAGGTAGAAGACGCTATCAAGCACATACAGCAACAATGGACTCGAAGCGAAAAGATGCAAAAACTCGCAAATGAAGAAGGAAAGAAAGTTGGTGAGATTGACCCACGAACCATCGAGATAAAAGACGAGGAGCTACCAGAGCTTACCGACGATTTTGTAAAAAATGTAGGGCCATTTGAAACAGTTGAGGAGTTCAAGACAAAACTAAAAGAGAATATTGGAGAAGAAAAGCGCCTACGAAACATCGACAAAAAGCGAGCAGAGGTTCTAAACAAAATCTCTGAGAAAACAGAGGTGAAACTTCCTGAGATTCTTGTAGAAAGTGAGCTTCATCGAATGCTTGGACAATTCAAAGGAGATGTAGAGCGCGCAGGAATGCAGCTTGATAAATATCTCGAGGAAACCAAAAAGACAGAGGACGACCTGAAGAAAAGCTGGCGGCCAGATGCAGAAAAATATGCCAAAAATCAGCTTCTTATGAATGAAATCGCACGGGCAGAAGGACTTTCTGCAGACAAAGAAGAGGTAGACAAGGAAGTAGATGCGATTCTCGCACACTACAAAGATGCGGACAAACACAGCGCACGTGTATATATTGAAACAGTGCTTACAAACAAACTTGTATTCGAGTTTCTTGAAAAACAGAAATAATATATGATGTATCTAAACATCAATTAACCTAAAAAATTATGTTAATTCCAACAGCAACCCCAGTACTATAAGCTTCGCTTAAGTACGGGGCGCGAAGTGATAAACTAGCTAAAATAACTTATATACATTTAACTTAAATAATAACCATGTTGATTCCTACAGTAATTGAAAAAACAAACTTCGGAGAGCGAGCATACGACATTTATTCTCGTCTCCTTAAAGACCGAATTATCTTTCTCGGAGGTCCTATCAACGATCAAACAGCAAACTCTGTGATTGCACAGCTTCTTTTCCTTGAAAAAGAAGATCCAAAGAAAGATATCTATCTATACATCAACTCACCAGGTGGTTCTGTAACATCAACACTTGCGATGGTGGATACTATGGACCACATCAAACCAGATGTAGCGACTGTTTGTGTAGGAATCGCAGCTTCAGGAGGAGCAATCATGCTATCAGCAGGAGCAAAAGGAAAACGATACGCTCTCCCAAACTCAGAAGTAATGATTCACCAACCATGGGGTGGTGCTGAGGGACAAGCAACAGACATCGAGATTACAGCAAAACACATCATCAAGACTCGAGAGCGACTAAACAAGATGCTTGCAGAAAACACAGGACAAAAGTTTGAGAAAATTGAAAAAGATGTAGAGCGAGACTTCTTCATGACAGCAGACGAAGCAAAAAAATATGGAATAGTCGACAAAATAATGACTAAACCAAAGAAATAATATTGAATCGCCCTTCGGGGCGATTTTTTATTGGACAAAGTGTATGTGCGAGAGTATTATGAATTTATTACTGAATATAACCAGAACGAGACGCAAGGATGAAAGAGTCAATACAGCAACAAAACACACTTATGAAACATAATTTGTATACAATTTCTGCATACACACCACGGTTGAGCGGGTTTTTTCTGTATTCACTCAAAAGATAATCATCTAAAACGACTCGTCTAGAGAGTCATGTCATTAAAAATAGTATTTGCACTTCTTGCCCTTACGGGAGTAGTCGGAATCCTTCTTGGATATTTTCTCCGCTGGCTCCTTACTCTTGGGCGAAGAGGTTCACTTGAGCTTGAGATTAAGAAAAAGCTCATAGAAGCACAAGAAGAGGCGACCAAAATCACAAACGAGGCAGAGAAAAAGTCTGAGAAGATGATCGAGGAAGCTCGTCTTGAAGCAAAAGAGAAAGAAGAGCAGTTTAAAAAGACAGAAGCACGTCTTGTAAAAAAGGAGGAGTTTCTTGATACACGACAGCTCGAGATAGACAAAGAAGTAGAAGAGATAAAAGAAAAGGTAGAAGAGGTAAAGAAAATCCGCGAAGAAACAGAAGAAAAGAAAGAGGAGCAAGAAAAAGAGCTACAACGCATTGCAAACCTCAGCACAGAGGATGCAAAAGAAGAGCTTTTGAAAGTAATAGAGGAAAACTATGCAGAAGACCTATTGGTACGAATGCAAAAGCTCGAGCAAACAGGAAAAGAGCAAATAGAGAAGAAGGCAAAAGACATTCTTGTGTCTTCTATTCACCGATACGGAAACTCTGTGTCATCTGATGTTATGAGTACAACTGTTTCTATCCCATCAGACGATATTAAAGGAAAAATTATCGGAAAGGAGGGGCGAAACATCAAAGCATTTGAGCGCGCAACTGGCGTAGAGGTGATTATCGACGATACACCAGGCACTGTGATTATCTCTTCTTTTGATCCAGTACGCCGACAAGTGGCACGATTAGCGCTCGAGAACCTAATTCTCGATGGACGCATCCAACCAGCACGAATAGAAGAGTTCGCAGGGAAAGCACGCAAAGAAATCAATGAGATTATAAAAGAAAAAGGAGAACAAGCAGTATATGAGGTGGGCGTATACAACCTAGACCCACGAATCATCTCTATCCTTGGGCGACTATACTTCCGAACAAGCTACGGACAAAATGTGTTGCAACACTCTGTAGAGATGGCACACATTGCAGGTATGATTGCAGAAGAGCTTGGTGCTGATGTGAACATTGCAAAGGCGGGAGCACTGGTACACGACATTGGAAAGGCGCTCGATCATGAAATCCCAGGAACACATGTGGAGATTGGAATGAGAATACTTCAAAAGTTTGGCGCAGACCAAAAGATTATTGATGCCATGAAGTCACACCATGAGGAATATCCATACGAAACAGTAGAATCAATCATCGTACAGGTGGCCGACGCCATCTCTGGCTCACGCCCAGGCGCACGACGAGACACTATTGAAAATTATCTCAAGCGATTGTCTGATTTGGAGGCTATTGCTGACCGTGTAACCGGAGTTTCAAAGTCATATGCAATTCAGGCAGGTCGCGAGATACGAGTATTTGTAAATCCTGATGAAGTAGATGATGTTCAGGCTCGAAATATAGCCCGCAACATAGCCCTAGAAATAGAGAAGGAGCTGAAATACCCAGGAGAAATAAAGGTTCATGTTATACGAGAAGCACGAGCAATAGAATACGCTCGATAAAAAAGACATAAACCGCCTCGATACTCTCGAGGCGGTTTTGTGTTGTAGTATATAATCGTGTTGCGCAAAATATGGCTTAACTATATACTATAATAGTAAAAACAATGCTCGTTTTTGAGTTATGTTAAGCATTATTAGGTCGTTTATTGGTTTAAATATAGATATTATGAACGTAAATAAAGCAGCACTTGTAGAAAAAGTACACGGAGTAACCGGAGGTACAAAAGTACAAGCAGAACAAGTAGTTGAGACTATCATTGATACAATCGTTTCAACACTTAAGGATGGAGGAGAAGTATCAATCGCAGGATTGGGAATCTTCTCAGCAAAAATGCGAGCAGCTCGAACTGCACGAAACCCACGGACAGGTGAGCCAATCGAGGTTCCAGCAATGCGGGTTCCAAAATTCCGAGCAGCAAAGGCACTCAAGGAAGCAGTTCGGTAGAACTCTATCTCACTTATAAAAAATTCCTCTTCATGAGGAATTTTTTATTTGCAAAGAAAAACCACCTGACTCAGTCAGATGGTTTTTGTTCAATATTGGAATCCTTCCAAAAATAAAAAATGGCTGTACTCACAACCGCAACAATGCATGTGATAATCAAATTATTGTTCGCAGAAACTCCAAATTCAAAAAGAGTAAATGCTGTTAATAATGTGATAAAAATCGCTGGAGTCCAGCAGAAATACATTACTGCCATAAAAGGTGCTGTGATTATGGCTGCCAAACCCCCTAATATGACTCTGATTGTGTTTACGGGTCCAAAAGATACCTTGATTTCTTTTTGGCTTTTTTCTCTTGAAACCATATATATTACTCCTCCTAAAAGAGGAAGAGCAACCAATACTAAGATTGGTATCCACGTCCATAGTAAATCCGTCGTTAGGAATTCCATGACAAACCTCTTTTTTTAATAGTGCAAAACCACACATACCATACATCTAAGATAGATTTCTGTCAAAAGAAAAACCCAGCCACAATGTAGTGTTACTGGGTAGGGTTCTGCTCCCCCAAGGCTCTCCGTTTGTATTTAAATTTATACCGAACATTCAAACGGGGACAAAAAATCGGTCCATTATGTATCTATCTGCTATGCTGCTGAGCCGTCGATTACTTTATTCTTGTGCTCATCAATAGCTTGCGAGAGCTGTATACGACTTCGTCGTGCAGCTTCTCTTGCTTTCATCATCTGTCTACGAACAATTTCTCGTTCGCTTTTTTCGTGAATAGAATTATTCTTTTCCATTTATTATTCCTATGTATAAGGTTCATTTGAGCGTGTGTAATAAAAACATAAGCGCCCAAACTCATAGTAGCAATAAATACATTATGTGCAACTACTGTAAATATTGAAGCTAGTAATATACTTTGATACCATTGCTCATACAAAAGCGGGTATAGTTTAGTGGTATGATGCATCCTTGCCATGGATGAGACGGGAGTTCGATTCTCCCTACCCGCACAAATGAGTGATAGAAAAACCCCCGACCGAAAAGGTCGAGGGTTTTTCTATACTAAGATTACATTCCTGCGTCATCTGATGCTGCAGTATCATCTGTTGCCATGTCGTCTCCTCCTTCTGCAGGAGCTTCAGCTGGAGCATCCATTGCTGGTGCTTCCATTCCTTCAGCTGGAGCCGCTTCCGCTGGTGCGTCAGCTGCTGGCATAGCTTCTGGTGCTGGAGCATCTGTTGATGCCTCATCTGTTCCCATAGGTGTAGTGTTTTCCTCTGGATTCATGTCGATATATCGTTAAGGTAGTAAAATGCCCTTCGTGAGGGCTATACACGAATTCTATAATATAGGCATATCGTGTCAATCACGTATAATACAACTACACTTTAAAGCCCGAATATGCACAACACAATTGTAGAAAATATCCTTATTTCAATTGGTATTCTCCTTGTTGGAGCACTTTTGTTTACATATGAAGAAAATAGTACTCCTATAAAAGCACTCTCCCCTGAACCGCTTATTATTAGCGTCTCCACTCCCTCAGAAAAACCAGAAATAGTTGTGCCGAAAGAGCCCGAAATACAAACACAACAAGAAGATACGCCAAATACAATCCAAGAGGCTTCTGAGCCCCAATCCGAAGCAACCATTGTCGCACTCATAGAGGAACTCGAAGCTCTTATGGAGCTTAGTAGTGAACCAAATGAAGAAATATCATTTAACACAATAAACACATCTACTCGAGAAGCGCTTGTAAATATTTTTTGCACCACTGCATCAGGTGGAAATGTCCAACCCATATCAGGAAGCGGTATCATCATTAGCCCTGACGGAGTTATTCTCACCAACGCACACGTCGCACAATACATGCTTCTTGATACATATAATGATATTCCGTTTATAAACTGTGTAGTACGAACAGGAAGCCCAGCAAGAACCCAATACATGGCAAAGCCACTCTATATATCAGAGCAATGGATACAAACAAATGCAGACAATCTATCTATAGCAAACCCTCAAAGCACGGGTGAGAGCGATTTCGCACTCCTATATATCACAGATTCAATCACCTCAAGTGATCTACCAGAAGAATTCCCATATGTTCCACTCACCTCCGCAACAGACCTTGATGTAAATACTCCAGTGCTAATAGGTGGCTACCCTGCAGGCTTTATTGGAGGTATTGCTATACAAAAAGACCTACCACTCACATCAACAATAGGGGTGGTGGAAGAGCTTTTCACTTTTGGAACAGGGTTCTTGGACCTTATAAGTATTAGCGGAAGTATAGTCTCACAGTCCGGAGTGTCAGGAGGAGCGGTAATAGACGCAAAAGAAAACACAACAGCACTTGTGGTAACAAGCACTCAAGCAGAGTCGACAGCAGACAGAGTGCTCGGAGCAATCACAGTGGAACACATCGACAGAAGTATGCTCATACAAACAGGAGAAAGTATCGCAACATTTCTTTCTCAAAACAAACCATCGCTGGTGCGCTGGTTTGAAGAGACAAAATACCCCGACCTCAAATCTCTCCTTATAGAAGTTATCGAAAACTAAAAAAGTGCCGAAGGGCACTTTTTCTATATAGTGGTCGGGATGCCGGGAATCGAACCCGGGCCACACGCTCCCAAAGCGTGCACACTACCATTATGCTACATCCCGTAAGCTCACATAGTAGCAGATTAAGCGATATTCTCAAGATAGTCCACCTTCGCCTGCTTGGATGCTATGTCAAGATACACAGACACAAGATCCAGTTGCCACTCAATATCGTCTTCTCTTCCCTGCTCTATCAAATACGAATTGATTGCTTTATATATTCTTTTTAGTTTATGTGGGTGAATATTATCCTCAGGTCTATACCACCCTTTCCCTGAAGAATTTTTTGAAAAGTCGCGAGAAACGGTTTTTACTTCTACAAAATGAATAATCCTGTCTTTCTCTACAATCACATCTATCTCTCCCCACTTTTTACGATAATTCATCTCTGTCACCGAAAAACCTCTTTCTCTGAGGTATCGGGCAGCTATTCTTTCACCAAGTCTGCCAATGTATGTTTTTGTGTGGCGAGGATTTTCACGAAAAATATTTCTCTCTTCCCCACCATTTTCTTCCCCGTTCTTTACCATACCCTTATAGAAATTATACCACCCAAACCAACACTTCCTCACCTCCACCCACCAACCCCATTCTCCCCAAAGCAATGTTTCACGTGAAACATTACTTATAAGGGGTTATAATTTTTAGCTCTATTCCCTATTTCCGCTTCTTTATTTATGTCTTTTGGACAAAATAAGCATAAAAGACATGTCCTTTATCTACATAACCACAAAGTTATCCACACATATCCATATTTTAAGCCATATCACTAGGACAAAACATTTTGTCCTTTTACAAAAATATTCCTTTCTAAATAGAAATATCCATTTACAAACACTACACCTAAACTTTAGCTCATTAATCCACC
>CAZMIM010000007.1:0-11803 GCA_964566505.1 uncultured Candidatus Saccharibacteria bacterium
AAAAGAGTTATTTATAAAAATAAAAAGAATGAGTGTTGATATATATACCTTTTTATTGTAGACTGGTTCAAATTAGATACAAGTAATAAACAAACATATATGGCAAAGCGAGGAACAACATTAACAAAAAAAGCTCCAGGATCAAAGAAGTCTCCTAAAACAGCAAAGCGAGTAGCTGCAAAATATGAAAGACTTGCTGCTTTAAAGAAGCGAAAGCCAAATAAAGCTAAGTAATATACAAAAGCGCCGCCCGAAGGGCGGCGCGTTTGTATATTAGCAGACGACTTTGGAATATGTTCAATATGGTTTACTTTGATGCAATTGATATAATGTAAGTATTACAAATTAGAACATAATAGAATGAATCAAAAAGTAATATATGGCGTAGTATTGATAGTAGGTATTTTGCTTGTGGGGTGGTTGCTCTGGGGAGGAGACTCGAGCGAATCAACACTACAGGATGAATTCTCGCAAGATGAAATGATGGTTGCTCAGACAGGTTCAATCAACCTTGAGAATGCTGTCTATGAGGTAGATTCGCAAAGCACAGTAGTAAATTGGGAGGGGAGAAAGACACTCATTAAAGATTATGTCGACAGGGGAACAATTGCTGTTAGTGAAGGTTCTGTGATTGAGGTGAGTGAAGGTGCTGTATCGGGGAATATTGTATTTGATATTTCTACAATTTCAGCTACTGAAACAGGTTCTGGTGGGGGTCAGAGCGCGCTCGCAAATCACCTAAAGTCAGCTGACTTTTTTGATGCTGAAACATTCCCCACAGCAACATACAAGATTACAGGTCTGAGTGAGTCTGAAGGACAAAGTAATCTGGTTGGGGATCTGACAATAAAAGGAATTACCCACGAGGTTTCTATGCCGGTAACTGTTGTTCAGAGCGAGACATCGTTAGTTGTAAAAGCTCTCACTGTTCTAGATCGGACTATGTGGGATATACGGTATGGTTCAGACAAATTCTTTGATAATCTCAAGGATAATGTAATTGATGATAATTTTACAGTTTCATTTGAACTGATAGCAGTAAAGAAATAAAAGGAAATAAAAAAAGCCCGGCCTTCGGCCGGGCTTTTTTTAGATATGATTATCTACATACTCTAGTAGATGAAAATGAAGATGTTTGGGGACGCTACGTACGCTACCAAGGTTTAGTGTGATAGCACTGTATTCTCCGTGTAATGTGTGTGCTATTTCGTGATACTCTGCAGATTCGTCCACCGTAAGATCTCTGAGCTCTCCTACATGTCGCTTGAGGGTGAGGAGATGATGTTTCTTAGAAATATGGTCGTAAGGGAAGTCATTTTCCTGCACCTTCCAATATGTATATTCTTTGACCGCTGGCATGTCACACATAGGACAGCTACTAGAGTCTCTGTTTTCTGCAATCCAGCTATCAATTTTTGCTCTCATTTCTGGTGTACGCATTCGTATTTTTTTCATGCTGACTATTGTACTCTTTTTGTTCTTGATTTCAAATATTGAATTTTTCCAGAATATGGCTACCATATATATATGTATATACCATGGGTATTCGGTGCGGCAGGATTCATATATGCTTTTCCGTTTGTAGCGGGGTTTAATTATGTCGCATCAAAATACCTTGGTATTGGACACTTTAGTTGGCCATTTGTCATAGGTGTCTCTCTTTTTCCTGCTTTTGTCTTGGCTATAAAAATCCTTGATTGGTAGTATAATTAAGGTATTACAATTTAAGAAAACGTCATGGGATTATTTTTAGGATTAATGCCGGTATGGATAATTGTCTTTATATTTGCAATATCAATGATAAAGCAGATTAATGAATATGAGAGAGGGGTAAAATTCTCTTTGGGTAAATATTCTGGGATTATGCAGCCTGGTTGGAGAATTGTTGTTCCTGTCTTTCAGACATACAAAAAAGTAGATATGCGTATAAAAGCTGTTGATGTGCCTGATCAACAAGCTATCACTAAAGACAATGTGTCTGTAACGGTGAATGCTGTTATATATTACAAGGTTTCATCAGCTGAAAAAGCGGTTATCGAAGTAGAAGATTTCAAATATGCAATCTCACAATACGCACAGACAACTATGCGAAATATTGTTGGTGAGGTGACTCTAGACGAGCTTTTGGCGGGTCGCGAGAATATCGCAGACGCTATCCGTGAGATTGTAGACAAAGAAACAGACGAGTGGGGTCTTAAGGTAAGTAATGTAGAACTGAAGGATATTTCACTGCCAGAGAATATGGCACGAACAATCGCAAAACAGGCAGAAGCGGAAAGAGAAAAAAGAGCGGTAATTATCACGTCAGAAGGAGAACTTGCGGCATCACAGAATATGTCAGCCGCTGCAAAGGTTTTGGCTGAATCACCTGGAGCGCTCCATTTGCGTACATTGCAATCGATTAACGACATCTCTTCGGACCAGTCGAACACAATAGTGTTTGCTATGCCTTTGGAGGTCTTGAAAGCTATAGATGGATTTACAAAGAAATAGGCCTTCTATTGTGGTAAAAAGCAACTTGTGGTACTGTTATCGTTATCAAATTGCCATCTTTGAAGAAATAAGTAGGTTGAGTATTTCAAGAGAGGAGCGTTTGATGTTAGTAGATTAGAATATTTCTTCAAATGATGAAAGGAACTATTACAAAGATCACAGATCGAGGATTTGGTTTTATTAAACCAGATGGTCAAGAGAAAGATCTTTTCTTTCATGCAAAAGAGGTGAACGGAGAGTTCAACTCATTGCAGGAAGGGGATGTAGTATCATTCGAAATGGCTGAAGGACCAAAAGGACCTAACGCTGTGAATGTTACTGTGGAAGGAGCTTCAGAAGGAGCTTCAGCCGAAGACGACATGCAGGAAGCTGCGTAGTCTGAACAAAAAACCACCCGCCTTCGGCGGGTGGTTTTTTGTTATACCACAGACATTTCGGTAAGCAAGTGTGTAATATGTTAAAATAATAAGCGTTGTTGTTTGTTCCTTTCGGTACATTCGGTAACATATTAATAAGTTAATCAACATATAATATGTCAGACGATAACATGACTCCAGCAGAAGATACTAACGTACCTGCATCAGAGCCAGTAGCTGATGCAGCTGCTCCAGCAGCGGACTCAGCTCCCGCAACAGAAGGTGAATCAGCCCCAGCTGCTGACGCTCCTTCTGCAGATACTCCAGCTGCTTAAGGCGCTTGGACCTAATATTAAAAGGACAGGACCCAAAGGTGCCTGTCTTTTTAATTGAGCAAACCTTTGTTAGTATAGCTATATGAATAGAACACTAGAAGAAATAGACAGTTACAAGGTTCCAGGGTATCTTGTGGAGCGTGTCGCAGAAGCTCATGGCTATTCTATTGAATACGCACAGGATTTGTGTAGGGAGGCAAAAAGAATGTTGTATTTGTCTGTCATTGCCACTGAGCCAACAGTGCCGTCGTATAATGTTGATATGGCATGGCACGAGATGATTATATTTACTAAATGGTATGCGGGTTACGCAAATTTCATCGGTGAATTTATACATCATATTCCAGAGAAGCCAGAAATAAAGCCTCAAAAAAACTTTGTGGAAAAAACTATACATATATTAAAAGATAAGTTGTTTGGAACAGATCCTGCCCCCGATTCTCCCTCTTACGCAAAGACAAAGGAAAATTACAAAAAGTATTTTGGGATCGAACCTAGTAAACGATATTGGTCTTAATTACTATGTACGTAAAAGTAACAGTACATCCCGACAGCAAGAAAGAAGAACTTATACAAAAAAGCGAAATATCTTTTGAAGTAAAGGTAAAGGAAAAAGCCGAAAGAAATATGGCAAACAACAGAATCAGACAGATTTTGGCAGACTTTTATGGTGTTACTGTAGGAAAAGTTCGAATCATAAACGGTCATCATAGCCCAAGAAAAATGCTCTCAATTGACACAGAAAAGGGGAGTGCGCAAGATTAAAAATACAGAGCAGATATGCTATAATCAGTGTGTAAATAAATTAAATAGATACATGAAAATCCAAACAACGGCTCATAATGTAGAGTTAACACCAGAAATTAATTCATACCTCGAAAAAAGACTTCAGACCCTTGAAAAGCTAATATCGACAGAGTCAGTATCACTTGTGATTAATGTTGTGCTTGGCAAAGAAAGTAATCATCACCAGAATGGAGATATATTTAGTACTGAAATTAACATGGTGGTAAGCGGTCAACATGTTTATGCGAAAACAGAGCAAGAGAGCCTTTATGCGGCTATTGATATAGCAAAAGACGAAGTGGCACACGCTTTGCGAAATCAAAAGACAAAAAAAGAAACACTTTGGAGAAAAGGAAATCGAAAAGTAAAAGCAATGCTGAGAGGATTTAAATTCTAATTAAAAAACAACGAGTGGACATAAGTCCACTCGTTGTTTTTTAATTCACTACTTGTCTAGGTACCCTCTTTTAAAGCTTTCGTAATCTATTTCATTTTTACCCTCAGGGATTACTTTTTGAATATCAAGTTTTCCGTCATTAATTTTGGCTTCTGTTATTTTGACTCTAAAATCCCGTCCATCTTTTTGTATTACAAAATATGCTACAGGCCAATCACAGTATGCGCGTATTTTGCGCATATTCTTGAATGGATTATCAGATAGGTCTATTTTACTATCCTTCTTTTCTATACGGTCGCAATAGACAGCATCACCATGAATTTGCGGTGTTTCCTTTATATCTCCCGCAATCCATTTTGAAATACTTTCGCTCAGCATTTGGCCTCCTTTGTGAGCCAGTTCGTCTCGCAGGTCTATGTATGAAGGCGGGTTGTTGTCTGGGTCATCAAAAATTATGCTCTCTTGTAGAACGATTGGTCCGTGATCCATTTTTTCATCGAGACGCATAATAGTTACACCCGTTGTGTCGTCGTGCAGGATTGCGCTCTGTATTGGGCTTGATCCTCTCCATTTGGGAAGTAGGGAGGGGTGGACATTGAGTGTTTTATAGGTCGGCACAAAGAGAATGTTGTTCGGAATAATCTTTCCATACGATGCGACTATTGCCAGATCGAGATTAAGCGATTTGTATTCCTCGAGGAATTTTTCTGACTTTAGATCTTCAGGGGTTATACATAAGATGCCTCTTTCCTGTGCCCATACTTTAATAGGTGTGGGTGTCATTATGAGTTTTCTGCCTTGAGGGCTATCGGGAACCGATATTATTACGCTCGGTGTGTAGCCACCCTTTACAAGTTCTTCCAATACGCCAATAGAGAACTCGTCACTACCAAAAAAAGCATATGAAACTGTGTTGGTGTTAGTCGACATCTACAAGTTCGTGAGCGTGATCAACAAATAACTCTCCATTAAGGTGGTCTGTTTCATGTTGGAAAATTTGAGCTAGCAACCCAGACCCTCCTCGAGTAAATTTCTCGCCTTTTTCGTTATATGCACTTACTTCTGCTTTTTCGTGTCTTACAATATTTCCAAAAATTCCTCTCACTGACAAGCACCCCTCTTCCATAGACTCCTTTCTTCGAGATAGTTTGGTTATACTTGGGTTAATATAGGTTTCGTCAGGTTTACGATCTTCTCCTTCTTTTGTGAATACTTTTCCTGATACAACAAAAATACGTAGCGATTCTCCTATTTGAGGGGCTGCAATAGCAACTCCATCATCTTGGGATGCGAGTGCTTCTTTCATATTAGCTATGATGTTCTTTATTTTTTGCGTAGTTATATCAGCTACAGGAACCTCTTTTGCGGTTTTGCGCAATACCTCGTCGCCGATTTGTACTATTTTTGTACTCATATACTTTATATTAGTCTTTTTCTGTAAAAATGAAAGCCTTAGAGGATACTCTCTGGTTCAACATTTATACTGACTGATGCGGGTAGTTCTTTGAGTTTCTCCATCAACGATTCGTCGGGCCAGTCTCTGTAGTCGATACGAATGAGGGCATGCATAGAAGTTTTACGATTTTTGCGTGCAACAAAGGCTGGGAAGACATCGATATGCTGGCGGCCAATCTTTTTTTGGATCTCTTCCATTTCAGCTACTATTTTTGACTTATTACCCTCGAGGGTTATTTTAATAAGTTTTGAAAAAGGTGGATAAAAGAGAGCCTTTCTGTCAGCAATATTCTCTTTGTAAAAATCATTAAGGTTTCCACCCATGCCGTATTCAAACACTTGCTTGTCGCCATTTCGAGTTTGAATCATGAAGTTTTTTTGCGCCTTGCTGCGTGCCTCCATGATTACATGAAGTATTTTTTCATGAATTCTAAAGTCAGGGAGAGCAAATAATGAATCAACAGAAGCAATGACAATATTGTCGATTTTTTCATGAAGGTGTCGTAAAGCCATTTCAGTTCCAACGAGAACTGATCCTGGAGAATTATAGAACTCCTCCATTACTCGTGCTATCTGTTTTGGTGTTTTGGTAATCTCTCTGTCTAGACGTAGCACATGCACATCGGGCATTTTAAGGTCAATTTCTTTTACAATAGTCTCGGTTCCAATTCCAAGCATGGTAAGTCTCCAGCTGTCACATACAGTGCAATGTGTATCAGCTTCGCGACGATCTCCGCATCGGTGGCAGAGGTAAAAGTTGCCTTTACTGCTACTATGCAGTGTTACCGATGCGCTACAATTTTTACAGGTAACTGTTGTGCCGCAATCACTACAGACTGTTGTGGGCGCCAGTCCTTTTCTGGTTGTGATAATACACATGTGATCGTTCTCTTCTTTATTCCTTTTGATCAAATTTAATGCTTTTGTTGAAAGTGCGGAGAACACGACTTTTTCACCATCAGTTGATTTCTCTGGAGTAACCACCCCTTCATTCGCGCTACTTAGATGTCTAAACTTTAAGGGTTGCAGTTCTATGTACTGACCTTCCTTTTGTTTCCAAATTGTTTCAATTCGCAGAAGGGAATCCCCGTATATAATTCGCGCATTGAGATTCTGCGCAATTTCTCTTGCTGCTGTTCTAATGTCAATAAATGGTCGTTCGATTAGTTTGTAAGCTCCACTGCTCTCGCGTTCTATTATAATGGATCCGATATCATTTCGTGGGATAGAGAGAAAGCTTGGTGTTCCAATAATGACGACTGCGTGTGGTTGATTAATTATCTCCATCCATGTCTTGAGCAGTTCTTTCTTATTGAGTCCTGCATGAAGGACATAGGTATACTGCTCGATTCCTTTTACGAGCTGCGCCTTTGCTCTGACACCATCTTCTTTTGTTGGTACGCAAAAGAAAACTGAAGATTTCCTTGCAAACTCTTCACGGATAATACTTTTGTATTCTGCAAACCTCTCTGCGTCTTCTGATTGAATTACATAGGTATCAAAATGCCCTCCAGATACTTTGTCTGTGCGCTCTATTTTAAAATCCTTTTGTGTGTAGAGCTCCTTGAGAAGAGTTGTTGGTGTGAGTGAGTATAGCACGCTCCCAGGAGTTGATATAGTGTCCTTTGCTATTGTTTCTATTGCGTTTACAAATTGTGGTAAAAGGATATTTTTGGGGGAAATATCACTTGCTTTCTTTAGTGCATACCCAGCACTCTTTATTGCGGCTTTAGCGTCAGAGACTTTGCGGACCTTTGAAACAATGGCTATTGTGGGCTTGTTTCTAATTGGTACAGTAACTAGATCACCCCGCTCAACATTATCTGAGGTAAAAAAGGAGAGGGACTGTATACGAGACCCTCGCCCAATGGGAAAAACATCGATAATGCTAGGAGTTTTCTTTTTCCCTTTGTCTACCATGAGCTAGTCGAGAGTTACTTTTCCAAGAGTCTCGCCGTCAAGTGCGTATAAGGTATTGTCTATAATGTGAATAAAAGGATTGTCGCTAACTAGAATCGGTTGAAAATTTGGTGTGTGACTGTTGGTGATTTCAAGAGCGTATACACCACCAGTTGTAGCTAGGATGATCGTGTCATTTCGTTCTGGGTAGAATTCTATTGAGTTAATAGGCTTTACTGTTGGAATGATATCGATTGTTTTTGTGCATATGGTTTCTTTACAGAATGTTTCTGGAGCCGTGTCTGCTGAACCTTGCCACTTGGCTTTTATAACAGAGTCTTCTACAAATACAGAGATTTTTTGGTCACCAGAAAAAACAGGACTTTCTGATGTCGGCGTCTTTGATTGCTTTATTTTTGCAGTAATATCTTTAAATTCCTGAGAGTCATTCTCTATAATACTACTGTTGCTGCTAATCTTGATGTTAAAAGGGAAAAGCTGTGTGAAAGAGTGATAGGGGACTGAGACCTCTTTGATCCATGGATATCGTTCGTCATTTGAGACGATGACAGTATGCATACCTTTTTTGAGGTTTCGGTAGACGATTATTTCGTTGTCTTCGTGTGCATATCCAGAATGTTTTCCGTCAATGGTGATAGTAGAATTAGCATAAGGCACAATTACTTCTAATCTACCAGCTTTTACGATTTTTAGATTGTCTATTCTATAACCAGCTGCAAATCCGATAATGAGTACAAAGGCGATTATGAGTACTGCTGCGATAATGGTATTTCTTTTCATGATGTTTATATAGTACAAAAATGTGAGAGAAAGGCAATCTGTCACATTTTGGTAGATATTGTATGGTTTTCTAAGTAGACACAAACTTCATAACCGGGTTTTATTGGCCTGAGTTATCTCGCATTATGGTAATTTTTGCACCAAGTTTGTTTAGTCGGTTTACAATATCTTCGTACCCCCGGTTAATACTATAAATGTTTCTGAGTATAGAGGTTCCGTGTGCTCCAAGCATCCCAATGAGAATCACTGCTCCAGGACGAAGTGCAGGTGGGCAAATAACCTCTGTTGCTTCGAGTTTTGTTGGTCCAGTAATAAAGAGTCTGTGTTGGTCGGCCATCACAACATCTACCCCTAGTTTTTCTAGGTCCTTAAAGTGTACGAGACGTTTTTCGTATGCCCAGTCATGGATCAGGGTTGTGCCTTTTGCCATTGCTGCAATAATAGTAAAGAACGGAAGGTTATCCATATTGAGGCCAGGGTAGACTGATGGGTGGATTTTTTCTTCTGGTGCAGTCAGCTTACTTGGGAAGGTCTCGATATCTACCAGGTCTGTTTTTCCATTAAGAGCTTTGTACCGGGCTGTTTTTTTGTATTTGAATCCCATTTTCTCAAGCTTCAAAAGTTCTATCTCGAGAAAATCGATAGGACAGCGTTTGATTGTGATGTGTGATTCCGTCACAATAGAGGTTGCAAGGAAGAACATAACCTCGATAGGGTCCTCCATGAGGTGGTAGGTGACTGGTTTGTTTATTTCCTCGACACCATGAACTGTGATGGTGGTTGTTCCTATTCCTTCAATTTTTACTCCAAGCTCTTCTAGGAAATGACAAACCTCCTGACCCATGTAGTTTGCCGATGCATATTTGATAGTGGTTGTTCCGGGTACAAGTGCAGCTGCCATGATTGCATTCTCTGTTACTGTATCTCCTGATTCATAGAGAACAATTTCTGAGGCTTTTAGTTTTTTGTGCGTAACTACGTATGAGCTGGTGGTTGCCTTGATTTTTACACCAAGATTTTCAAGAGCGTAAAAATGAGGTCTTACAGTTCGAGAACCTAGTTTGCAGCCACCTGGTTGTGGTAATTCAAAGTTATCAAAGTGATGAATGAGTGGTCCAATGAGCATGATAATGCTTCGGGTTTTTTCGGCTGCCTTTTTATCGAGTTTTGCCATCGATAGTTTTTTGGGTGGCTTGATTTCAAGATCATTACCTATCCACTTAACGCCAATATCGAGACTTTCGAAAATCTCCAGCATTCTGTTTACCTCTTCGATTCGAGGCACATTCTTTAGGGTTGTGGTATTACGATTAAGAAGAGAAGCAGCAAGAAGCCCCATCGCACCGTTTTTTGATGTCTTGGTGGTGATTGTTCCAGATAGTTTTTTCCCACCATTTATTTTTATATTGAGTGACCCGTTTGCAACTTGGAGGATATCGCGGTCAAGGGCGTTGCTTATTTTTGATAACATTCCAGTGCTGAGGTTTTGTTCACCTCTTTCCATGCGAGCAACGGCGCTTTGGGTTGTGCCGAGCTGTTTCGCAAATTCTGTTTGTGTAATTCCGCGTTCATCTCGCAAGTCTGAAATAAGCTTGCCGATAGTCTTCAGTAGCTGCTTTGAAGTGTCTTTTGATGCTTCCATATTATAAAAATTAATTGAATCATAATTATAGCATATATGATATAATCCTCAACCAAAAGAGTGGATAGTCAGTAAAATTGTGCTAAAGTCTAAAAACCTTTATGATAGAGGGATATATTGATATGGGAATTTTTGGGAAAAAAATAGGAATAGATCTCGGTACGGCAAATACATTAGTCAGTGTGCACGGAAAGGGTATTGTGTTAAACGAACCGTCTGTTGTGGCTGTGTCCGAAGAGGATAATAGAATTTTGGCTATTGGAAACGAGGCAAAAGAGATGATTGGCCGAACTCCAGATAGTATTATTGCATACAGACCTATGCGTGACGGGGTGATAGCTGACTATAGGGTGACAGAGGCAATGCTTCGCTATTATATGGACAAGGCGCTTGGGCGTTTTAATCTCTTTAAGCCTGATGTGCTTGTGTCTGTGCCAGCAGGTGTGACGTCGACTGAACGCCGTGCAGTGATCGAAGCCACAATGCGGGCCGGGGCAAAAAATGCATATGTAGTAAAAGAGCCTATTTTGGCTGCAATTGGTGCTGGTATTCCAATTCAAGAAGCTATAGGTCATATGATTGTTGATATTGGTGGAGGTACAACGGATGTTGCTGTGATTTCTCTCGGTGGAATTGTGAGCTCGACTTCGGTAAAAGTGGCAGGGAACAAAATTGACCATGCTATTGCTGACTACATAAAGAAGACATTTAATCTTGCTATTGGAGACAAGATGGCAGAGGATATAAAGGTTGCTATTGGATCTGCAATTCCTATTGAAGAAGAGTTGTCTATGACCATAAAAGGACGAGACCTCATCTCGGGACTTCCACGGTCAGTCGAGATAAAAACAAATGAAATTGTAAAAGCAATCACAAAGGAGTTGCGTGAAATGGTTAAGGCGATAAAAGATGTGTTACAAGAAACCCCTCCGGAGTTGTCGTCAGATATTATCGACAAGGGGATTATTATGACAGGTGGGTCGTCACAGCTCAGAAACCTGCCAGAATTAGTATTTCGTCGAACAGGTGTAAAATGCTCTCTTGCTAAAGATGCTTTGTACTGTGTTGCGCGTGGTACAGGTATTGCTCTCGAGCACCTTGATACGTATAAGCGTGGAGTTATTTCAAAGCGATAATTTTTGTATGAAAATATCTGATCATATACAGACAGAAAATCTGCATCATGCATATATATTGTATTGCGATCCGAGCGCTGTCCGTGAATCCCTGTGGGATTTTTTAAATGATATTGGAATATCTCGACAGGCAAATCCAGACTTTCACTACGTTTCAGAGGATGTAATTGGTATTAATAGTATCCGAAATGTGATCGAGTCTAGTGCGATGTCATCGATATCAGGTGGTAAAAAAGTGTTCGTACTCGAATGTCGGATTATTACCGTGGAGGCACAAAATGCAATGCTTAAGCTCTTTGAGGAACCGACCGCAGATACACATTTTTTTGTTCTTACTCCAAGTAACGGGTCAATGTTACCCACACTCTCTTCGAGAGTAATTTCTATAAATATGGAAACCAGGACTGCTAACAGTGGTTTGGCTGCAGAGTTCCTATCAGCATCTTACAAAAAGCGTATGAAAATAGTAGAAGGTATAATAGACAATAAAGACAGAACCGCAG
>CAZMIM010000008.1:0-7077 GCA_964566505.1 uncultured Candidatus Saccharibacteria bacterium
GGTAAAAAGCCAAAAAAGGTAAATTGGCTAGACGAGATACCGCTTAATGACAATGCTTCGGTAAGTGAGCTAGGGCCGGGAACAGACTCTATCCTTATTTCTGGTATTTCCCTCTTTATTTCATGTATACGAGCAACTAAACGGTGTCCTGGGTCTGAAATAGTAGGCATACCGGCGTCGCTAACCAAAGCTATGTTACTACCCTCTCTAAGCGCTTCTAGGACCATTTCTTCCACTGCAGAGTGTTTGTGCTCGTCATATCGCACAATATTAGCCTTTATATCATAGTGATTTAGAAGCTTTTGTGTTACTCGAGTATCTTCTGCAAGCACAATATCAACCTCTTTAAGCACACGAAGAGCCCGAAGCGTAATATCTTCGAGATTTCCTATTGGTGTACCTACTATATATAGTGTAGCCATATGAGAGCCAGTATATAGCATTTAGTGCTTGGTATCTAGTATGTAGTATAATGAGCTTCTACTCGTCCCGTTAGTAATTTTATATAAAACGGGATGTAATAAAAAACGTATATCTATCAATTGCTTCTTTTGTCAGAAGAAATCTAATAATCAATGATTACTAACGGGATGAACAAAAAGAAAAAACATGCGCATTTTATTGGGCTATGTGGCGTAGGAATGAGCGCCGTTGCTAAACTCCTGTCTGACCAAGGATGGACTATTAGTGGATCTGATGAGGCGGTATACCCGCCCATAAGTGAATACCTAAAAGAGCACAACCTGTCTTGTGCTACTGGATATAGCAAAGACAACATTCCTGAAAACACCCAACTGATTGTGATTGGAAAGAATGCAAAGCTAGTACCAGAGACAAACGAAGAAGTTCGTGAGGCTCTTTCAAGTGGTATTGAGGTACTCTCCTTCCCTGAAGTGATTGCACGCATAGCACAAGATACAGAAAATATCATTTGTGCAGGTAGTCACGGCAAGTCCACATGTAGTGCTCTTATGAGCTGGTGTCTTGTGCACTCTGGGAAAGACCCGAGCTACTTCATAGGAGCTATTCCAAAAAACTTCGATGTGTCTTCACAGCTAGGAAAAGGAAATATATTTGTACTAGAGGGTGATGAATATCCTTCATCAAACAAAGACATGACTTCCAAGTTTCTATACTACAAACCTCATGACGTGCTTCTAACTTCTGTGGAGCACGACCATGTAAATATATTCCCTACCCAAGAAGAATTCGCAAAACCATTTGCTGAACTTTTGAAACTTATTCCATCTGATGGAGTGCTCGTAGTTCATGGCCATGATGTGTATGCACAAAAACTTTTAGATAAATACAAAGGCGTATATGTAACATACAGCGGAACAAATGATACAGACTGGGGTGCGTCTGATATTGAATATGGAGAGGCAACCTCATTTAACCTAACCCACGAACAAGAAACCGTGGTTCGCCTTACCACATCAGCGCTTGGGTTCCATAATGTTGAAAATATCGTGGGAGTATCAGCAATGCTTTTGGAAAAGGGTCTTGTTACAACAGAAGAGCTTATCTCTGCAATAGAGAGATTTGAAGGTATTACACGCCGACTTGATAAGAAAACGAAGACAAGCGCAGTGCCAGTGTACGAAGGTTTTGGGTCTTCATACACCAAAGCAGATGCTGCAATAAAAGCGATACGAACACACTTTCCAGATAAAAGAATGGTGGTTGTATTTGAGCCACACACATTTTCATGGAGAAACAAAGACTATATACACCACTACGACACTATCTTTTCTGGTATTGAAAAAGCCTTTATATACAAACCAGCAACCCAAGGAAGCACTACTCACAAACAGCTCACCGCAGACGATATTGTATCTAGAGTAAAAAACAGTGGCGTGGACACAACATACATACCCGATGAAAAAACAGGACTTGAACTTGTTGATGAAAATGTAGCAAATGGAGATGTGGTACTACTACTAACATCTGGAAATCTAGATGGTATGGTGCAATCAATTCCAAATTTGTTAGACAACAAATTTGGAATTGAAAATCCTAAAATATAAGCACCAAATCCTAAAAAATGCGCAAAGCTCAAAAAGAAAAGAAATACGATCTGGAAGATAGAACTCAAGCTTTTGCAAAAAATTGTCGTCTGCTGGTTAGAAATATTAAAAAAGACTTAGCAAATATTGAGGATGGAAAACAGCTTGTTCGTTCCTCGGGATCTGTTGCAGCTAACTATATTGAAGCAAACGAATCACTGAGTAAAAAAGATTTTTCTCATAGAATAAAAATATGTCGTAAAGAAGCAAAAGAAAGTCAGATGTGGTTAGAAATGTTATATATACAAAAAGATATTTATGATGTTGAAAGAAAAAGGCTGGTGGCTGAATCAATAGAGTTAAGAAAAATATTTGGAGCGATTTTAGAAAAAACAAAATAAAACAGTTTAGGATTTAGATATTAGGAATTAGAGTTTGAAAAATGAAATTTTTTAAAGAAGAGTTCGTATATGATTACGAAACATACAAATTTGGATACACAACATGGGCTATAAAAGAAGAGAACGACCCGCTATATTCTCTATATGAAAAAGGATTCCTACCCTACTCAGGAGAATCTGGAGTACAAAATAAGATGTACATGGCACGAAGTGTTCGAGTAGACCTTACACTTTTTGAGCCAACAAGCGAAAATAGGAGAATTCTAAAAAAGTTTGATACACCTTTTACACGAGCGGTAAAGCCTATTGATCAATTTGATATTTTTGACAGTAAGTTTATAGATTTCTGTACACGATATTTTAAAGAGGTTCATGAGATTGATGCTACAGATAAGATAAACACAGTTCTCTCTGCTGGCTTTATTACGGACATAGTTATATACACCGATACAGACAATAAAGTAATTGGGTATGTCTTTTTGGCACAAGATGAGAAAATGATGCACTATTGGTTTTCTTTTTATGATGTGTTGTTTCAAAAGCGATCACTTGGAATGTGGATGATGCTCCAAGAAATAATAGAAGCACATAAATCAGGCAAAAAGTTTGCATATCTTGGCACAGGATATGGAGAAAAATCCAAATATAAACAGAACTTCCAGCCTCTTGAGTATTGGGACGGTAACGAATGGCACTCTGACAAGCAAACCCTAAAAGAACTCGGGAAAACAGACACAAATCGACATATATAGCACAAAGTGGTATAGTGTTTTCGATTTTGAACATTCACAAACGGAGGTATCGTAATGCCTACAATTACATATAGAGCGGGTCATCCAGATGGCCTATCTCTTGATGTTATGCTCTTTGGCAACGAGGAGCGTACACTCGATTGGTCTGCGAGAGTGCTTCGTGATGCAGAACTTGCACAAGAACACCCAGAGCAGACAAAGCGAATTCTTTCTACAATCGACAAAGTTGCTAGCGTACGCTCTGTGCGCACGGTAATCGCGCCGAGTGTGATTGAATTCAATGCGGCAGCTTTTCCATATGAAGAGTTTGATACACCTATCGAACTCCCATTCGAGAACACAACTAAACTATTCCATGGCCCAAAAGCTGATGGAGTAGTGGTGCCTCGCAATACGAAAGTTGGTGTATATCTTTCCCCTGCCGACTGTCCAACAGTAGTCATGATGGGAAAAAATGGATGGGCAGTAGGTCACGCTGGTCGTGACTCACTACTCAAGCCTGATTACCCTCTTAGTAACATCGTCTTCTCACTGTGTCAGACAATGAATGAACGATTGGATGAAAGCCCTCACGACATCTTCGTTCGTGTATACCTGGGTATTGAAGCAAAACACTTCAGTCATCCGATTTCTCACAAAACACATGGCGCGAAAAACGCAGTCTTGCGTGATTTCATTAAGTCTCAGTTTGGTAGTGATTGCCTTGTGGGTAATCCAGATGATGTGTGTATCGATCTATTTGAAGTCATCAGACAATCATGTGATATGGTTCGTATCCCTCTATCACGCATTGAGTGTCGTGACTTTGAAACATTCTCAAACACTGAGAAATGGTGGTCTGCACGTCGCGGAGAAATGGAGCGCAACGGCGTTCTGGTGATGCCCAGCAGGGTATGCTAGCCTCAACATTAGCGCCTCGTGGTACAAACGTATCACGAGGCGCTTTTTCATATAACACAAAAGACACCTGTACGGGTGTCTTTTGTATTTTTGGTGCGCGTACTAAGAGTCGAACTTAGGACCTCTCGCGTATCAGGCGAGCGCTCTAACCATCTGAGCTATACGCGCATATTATTTTATTCCATCAAAAGAACTCATTAGTGCCTTTGCTCCGAACATTACTTCTCTCCATATTTTTGCCCCTCCAACATACAACGAACATGTTCCATGTCTATGAGATGAAGAATAGGTAAAACTTGATTCTCTTAATGGACGAACTTGGGTCTTCCAGATCTGACTTTTGTCCAAGTTCAGTGTATTTTGCCAGAATTTTGTCTCTTTCTCAAGTTCCATTCCCTCATAGAGATGCAATTGTATCCTAAACTTGCCTTGCTCTACATTCAAAAAAACCTTACACCAATCCATAAAAAACTTAATAATTTCAGGATCTGAGTTAGAAAGCTTTAAAGAGCTTCTTCTTTTTTGACCTTCGGCTAAATACAACATCAATCCTGCTGAGAAATAAACCTCCCTGTCTAAATCTTTAAAACGCTTTTTGTATTTCAGGTATATATCTTTTTCTTTTTGTTCTTTCTTTTGCTTCATTGTTTGACGGTATCTTTCATAGCCCACTTCTGCTTTATGTTTCCGCTCGCACAAAAGCTCCTTCATTCTTTTTTCTGAAAGAGGATAGTCTCGCAGCCAAGCACTTAGGGTGCTTTTTGAAACTTTTAGTTTCTTTTTTATTTCTGAATAAGGGAGCTGTTCTTCTGTTCTTAACCTTATTGCTTCTTTGTGTAAATCTAATTTCATAGAACCATATATGTGTATATACTGTATATTATATAGTATTTTATACAAACGAAAAACCGGTCACATCAGCTAATGTGACCGGTTCCCCTGTGAAAGAGATGCCCCTAGAGGACTGCCATTGGGTACAACACAAGCCAGATTCCTGAAAACACCAAAACGGTGATTCCGAGTATCCAGACGATGCCTTTTACCCACTTGTGGTCTACGATGGATTCAAATAGGCTCTTGAACATCTCAAGAGGTACTCCTGGTTTCCGATAGATACGTTGGCTTTTCATAACCATTCCCGGTTGGTTAAACATCTGTATATATTATACCATCTTTCTATACTCTTTGTCAATTTTTATGATATAAAACGGCTCTGTAGAGCCATTTTGATACAAAAAACCGGTCATATGACCGGCACAAATAATATCCCTTTTGTTTTGTTCAATTCTGTACTCTCTAAAAGAGAGGCATTCTTTCTTGCTGTCAGGTTGAGATAAGGATACACAACCATTGTCCATTATGTGCTCGTACGAGACACACAATACCGACTATAAATCACCAAAAGGTGACTATCTTCAAATTGAAATAATCCACGACCAGCTTCCGCTAGCCGTACCTTGTTACGACTTAGTCCCTGTTACCGAATTTACCTTAGGCCCACGCGAGGTGAGACGTCGGGTACTCCCGGCTCCCTTGACTTGACGGGCGGTGAGTACAAGGCTCGAGAACGTATTCACCGTGGTGTGCTGACCCACGATTACTAGCGATTCCGACTTCAAGAGGTCGAGTTGCAGACCTCTATCCGAACTAGGGCGAGTTTTTAGGATTGGCTCAGGATTACTCCGTCGCGACCCGCTGTACTCGCCATTGTATCACGTGTGTAGCCCAGGACATCAAAGGGACATGCTGATTTGGCGTCATCCCCTCCTTCCTCCCCCGCTAGAATTCACTTCGTTCATTCAATTTCCAATTTTTAATTTCTAATTTTCAAACAATTTTAAATGTTCCAATGTCACAATTTTTGAAAATTGATTCATTGATAATTTACTGAAAATTTAGAATTGTAAATTGAGAATTGAGCGAAATGCGCTCTAGCGGAGGCAGTCTCGTGTGACACGTATAACACACGATGAGGGTTGCGTTCGTTTCCCCACTTAAGGGAACAGCTCAAGCCACGAACTGACGACAACCATGCATCACCTGCCTAGCCGTCCGAAGAAAAGCATAATTTCTTACGCTCGTCGTCTAGGTTTCAAGTCCTGGTGAGGTTCTTCGCTTAGCATCGAATTAAACCACATGATCCACCGCTTGTGCGAGCCCCCGTCTATTCCTTTGAGTTTTAGCCTTGCGGCCGTACTGCCCAGGCGGTCCACTTAACGCGTTAGCTTCGCCTCTCAGAGGGTCGATACTCCAAAAAGCTAGTGGACAACGTTTACGGCGTGGACTACAGGGGTATCTAATCCCTTTCGCTACCCACGCTTTCGTATCTCAGCGTCAGGAATGTGCCAGTGTGCTGCCTTCGCATTTGGTGTTCCCCATAATATCAACGGATTTCACCCCTACACTATGGGTTCCGCACACCTCTCACATCCTCTAGCTTTGCCGTTTCTCTTGCTACCGTCGGGTTAAGCCCGGGGATTTGACAAGAGACTAACAATGCCGCCTACATACGCTTTACGCCCAATGATTCCGGATAACGCTCGGGGCACTCGTATTACCGCTCCTGCTGGCACGAGTTTAGGAGCCCCTTATTCATAGATTAATCTCAATAAACTTGTTCATCTATAAAAGGTGTTTACACGCCTAAGCGCTTCATCCACCACGCGACGTCGCTCCGTCAGACTTTCGTCCATTGCGGAAGATTCTCGACTGCGGCCACCCGTAGGTGTATGGACCGTGTCTCAGTTCCATCGGCGGGGGTCAGGCTCTCACCTCCCCTAGGCGTCATAGCCTTGGTAGTCCGTTACACTACCAACAAGCTGATACCCCGCAGGCTCATCCTTAAGCGCAAAAGCTTTACCCCGGAGGGACTATCAAGTATTAGCTACGATTTCTCGCAGTTATTCCTGACTTAAGGGTTGATACCTACGTGTTCCTGCCTCGTCTGCCACTCGGCTCTAGGCCTCGTTCGACTTGCATGCCTTATCCACGTCGCCAGCGTTCATCCTGAGCTAGGAT